>JBMOOM010000028.1:0-145934 GCA_049323275.1 Pseudomonadota bacterium | reverse complement strand
CGCGGCCGACGCCGCCGGCGCCACCACCACCGCCACCGGTGCCGACTCCCGACAGCGTGCCGTTGCCCCTCGTATAGCGATCGCCGCCTTTGCCGCCCGCTCCACCGGCGCCGGCCGTGTCGGTTGCGTTCCCGTTGAGGCCGCCGCCGCCGCCACCGCCAGCGGCATTGTCAGGGCCGGCGGAACCGGCGGCGCCATTGGCGGCACCCGTCACGCCTCCGGCGCCGCCCGCCGTGCCGCCCGCGCCGGCACCTCCTGCTCCGCCCCCCGACGCGCCGCCGCCACCGCCACCGAAATCGACGCCGTCATTCCCCGCCGAGCCGGCATAACCCGGCCCGCCGGTTCCGCCGCCCATTGTTCCATCCCCCGGATGCCCACCCCGGCCGCCATCGGCCAGAGCCGGAACCGGCGCCAGAACAGCGCCGAGAACCGCCGCCGCGGCCAGAAGATGACCATGCGCGCGGCCAGCGGTTTCGATCCTGCAACCCATCATGCCCAGCCCTCCGCAGCGGCGGTTCCATCCGCAGCAATCCCGGCTGCAACTCTTGTGTTGACGCGATGCGGTTGAGAAGGGACAGTTTTGCGTGGATCTCGGGGCGGCACATCTGTGACCCAAAGGCAACTGCCGTCACATATCTTCTAGTTGCAGGAGCGCTCGGCAGCATGTCCTCTTCTCTACTGAACCAGCAATCGCCGGTGTTCCTCGCGCCCGAGGACATCCTCGGCCATCCGGCGTTCGTCGTGGCGCGCCGCGTCTGGATCGACGGCATGCTCGGCCTCTATGAGAACAATCCGTTTCTCAGCCGGCTGCTCGCGGCGACGCAGCGCTCCGCCGTCTTCTTCAACACGCTCGTTCTGGCGGCGGCCCATGATCCGGCCGACCGGTCGACGTGGCCGACGATCGGTCTCCTGCAGGAAACAATGGCGTCCTATCGGGTGTCGAGCCGGCGCAGCATCGAGGCGATCGTCGCGCGCTTCGTCGAAACTGGCTATATCACGCGCCAGCCGGTCGCTGCCGATCGTCGCGCGCGCCTGCTGACGCCGACCGAAAAGATGCTGGCTCATGACCTTGATTGGCTGAAGGTCTATTTCTCGCCGCTAGCGGTGATGTTTCCCGAGAACGGCTATGCGCTGCCGATGCGCCGCGACCGCCAATTCAGGACGGCATTGCGCCGCGTCGGCCGGCCGAGCCTCGACAGCGCGGTCAAGCTGCTCGCCTCGAATCCCACGATCACCTTCATCATGAACCGCGATGCCGGCATGATGATCCTGATCAAGCTCATGCAGCTGCGCGACGGCGACGGCCTGAGCAGAGCCGGCTTCAGTGATCTGGCGGAGCGCTTCGGCATCTCGCGGACACATGTCCGCCGCCTGCTGCGCGATGCCGAGGATGAGGGTCTGCTCCGTTTGTCGCAAGGAGGCGTCGCCGTGCAGCCGCCGCTGATTGCGGCATTCGACCGCTTCCTCGCCGATTGCATGGCCGGCTTTCATTTTCTGTCCCAGCTTGCCGTGGTCTCTTGCGCACCGACCGCTACGCCGCCGACCACACCGCCAGTTCGTAGCCATCCGGATCGCCGAAATGAAACCGGCGCCCGCCGGGAAAGGTGAAGATCGATTTGAGGATCTGTCCGCCCGCTTGGCGCACCCGCGCCTCGGCGTCTTCGAGATCATCGGCATAGAGGATGACCAGCGGGCCGCCGGCGCTCCGCACCGGAGCCGTGGTCGTCAGCCCTCCCTTGAGCCTTCCGTCATCGAACTCGCAGTATTCGGGGCCGTAGTCGGTGAACGACCAGCCGAAAGCGGCGCCATAGAATTTTTTCGACCGGGCAATATCGGCTACATTGAGCTCGACGTAATCGATCCGGCGATCATGGCCTTGCGTACTCATGGTGAATCTCCTGCGGCTGAAGCAGTCCTCAGATTGGGCCGCTCGCCTCAGGATATCTTGAAGAAAACGGCCAGGCTTCAGTTTCCGTCTTCGGGCAGGACCGGCAGGGGGTGGATCGCGATTCCTTCCTCGATCAGCTCCCGGGCGTCCTCGGCGGTGGTTTCGCCGTAGATGCCGCGCTTCTCGGATTCATCGTAGTGAATCTTGCGCGCTTCCTCGGCGAAACGGTTTCCGACATATTCGGCATTTTTCTCGACCGCCTTGCGCACTTCGCGCATCATCTGGATGAGCTTCTCCTGGCGCGGATCGAAGGCGCCGGCGAGGATCGGCTGGGCGCTGGGGACGGAAGCCGCAACGGGAGCGGGCCGCGTGGGACCTTCCTTCCGGCGGTTCGACTTGACCGGGATGCCCGGCGCCATCAGCTGCTTTTCAACTTTGGCGGAGCCGCAATGGATGCAGGCGACCAGACCGCGCCTGGCCTGCTCGTCATAGGCGGCGCTGTCGGAGAACCAGCCATCGAATTCATGGCCTTTGTCGCAAATGAGATCGTATCGGATCATGACGCTTAGGTAGCAACCTCTCCCTGGGCGTTCAAGGTGACCTGCCGGTCATGCGTCAGCGCCGGGATTCGCCGTCTGGCATCAAAGACTTGCGATCGGTCGACGGTGGTCATGACAAGCTCGGGCGCCTCGCCGCCTTGTGCTATGGTTTCACCCCAGGGAGAGACAGCAAGACTCATGCCATAGGTCTCGCGGCCGCATTCATGCAGGCCGCCTTGCGCCGGCGCCAGAATGTAGCTTCCGGTCTCGATGGCGCGGGCTTTCAGCAGCACTTCCCAATGGGCCTCGCCGGTCACTTTCGTGAAGGCCGACGGCACCGTCAGGATCTCTGCGCCTCTTTGCGCCAAGCCTCTGTAAAGGTGAGGAAATCTCACATCGTAGCAAATGGTGAGGCCGACCGTCGCGAAAGGCAGCGGCGCCACCGGCACGTCATGGCCCGCCGCATAAGCGGCGGATTCGCGAAGCACCTGGCCATTCGGCAGGTCGACGTCAAAAAGATGAACCTTGTCATAGCGCGCCGCGATTGTGCCATCGGGTGCGAACAGCAGCGAGCGGTTGAGGAGCTTCGAGCCGGGGCCCTTGAGAGCGAAAGAGCCGGCCAGCAGCCAGATCCGCCTGGCGCGCGCCAAATCGGCGAAGGCGGCAACGGACATGTCCTCATGCTCGGGTCGCACGAGGCCGCGCAGCCGGTCGCGATCCGTCTCCAGGATATTCGTCATTTCGGGCGTGGCGACCAAGCGGGCGCCTTGCCGGGCCGCCTCATCGATGAGGGCGGAAGCCTCGGCGATATTGCGCGCCATGTCCCGCCCCGAGCGCAGCTGGATGAGGGCCGCCGTGAAGCTCATGCCCCGGCGAGCAGCGGATCGAGCTTGCCCTGGCGGTCGAGCGCATGGAGATCGTCGCTGCCGCCGACATGCGTCTCGCCGATGAAGATCTGCGGCACGGTGCGCCGTCCATTGGCCTTCGCCATCATGCGCTGGCGCTCCTCGGCGTCATAGCTGACATCGATTTCGGAAAAATCGACGTTCTTCCGGCGCAGCAGCGCCTTGGCCGAATGGCAGTAAGGGCAGAAGGGCGTCGTATAGATGGTGACTTTCGGCATGGCCGCCAGGGGTTGAAATGGGACAATGACTGCGCCCTAAATATGGAGCCGCTTCGGCTTGGGTACAAGCGCGAAGGTCAGGACATCCACGTGCCGTGCGCCCGCCTGGTTCAGCGCCCGGCTGCAGGCGGCGAGTGTCGCGCCGGTCGTGCGGACGTCATCGACCAGCAGGAAGGACTTGCCGACGATGTCGGGCCGGTGCTGCTCCGGGACGATGAAAGCGTTGCGGACATTGCGCTGCCGCTCTTCGAGATCGAGGCCGGTCTGCGCCTGGGTGCGCCGCCGGCGATGCAGCAGATGCGGCGCGAAGGGCTTGTCCGCCGCGCGGCAGATATGTCTCGCGAGAATGGCCGACTGGTTATAGCGCCGCCGCCAGAGCCGCAGGCGATGCAGCGGCACCGGGATGACCGCATCGGCATCGGCGATGAGCCGAGCTCCGGCCCGCCGCATCAGCCGCGCCATCACGATCCCCGCTTCATGGCGGTCGCGATATTTGAGAGCATGCGCCAAAGCGCGCGCGGTCTCGTCGAAGACCAGCGCGGCGCGGGCGCGGTCCCACAGCGGCGGCTCGGCCAGCGCGGCGGCGCTCACCGCATCGGGGCCGGGATCGTAGGGGAAGGGCGTGCCGAGCTTGTCGCAAAGGGGCTCCTCGATGAAGGACAGCGCGCTCCAGCACGTGATGCAGAGGCCGGACGCCTCGCCGACCGCATCATGGCAGGCCAGGCATTGCGGCGGAATGAGCCAGTCGAGGCTCCATCTGCCCAGTCGGGCGGCCCCGTCCGAAATCTGCGCGAGCGTCAATGCGGCCATGCCGGATTGTAACATGGAATCCGCGCGGTGCTTCGACTACGTTCCGCGCCATGACGACCGGCGTGCCGCAGATATTCGACAAGGCGCTCCGGCGCCGCCATCTGGCGCGCGCCGCGGCGACCCGACCTCTCTTTTATGCCCAGGCGCTGGCCGCCGAGGTCGAGAGCCGGCTCGGCCTGATCACGCGCGATTTCAAGACCACGCTGATCTTCGGCCCGGCGTCGGGCGAGATCAGGACCATTCTCGCGGGCCTCACCAGACTTGGCCGCATCATCACCGCGGCGCCGACGGCAGGTCCCGGCGTCGATCTCGTCTTCGACGACGAGGCGGTGCCGCTCAAGTCCGAAAGCCTCGACTGCATCATCAGCCTGTTCAGCCTCAACAGCGTCAATGACGTGCCCGGCAGCCTCGCCCAGTTCCGCTCGGCGCTGAAGCCCGACGGGCTTTTCCTGGCCGGGCTGTTTGCCGGCCGCACCCTCGTGGAGCTGCGCGAGGCCTGGCTCGCGGCCGAGGCCGATCTCACCGGCGGCGCCAGCCTGCGCGTGGCGCCCTTCGCCGATCTGCGCGATGTGGGCGCCCTTATGCAGCGCGCCGGCTTTGCGCTGCCCGCCGTCGATCTCGACCAGACGACGGTCAGATACAAGGACGCCTTGTCGCTCATGCGCGAGATCAAGGCGCTGGGCCTCCAGCATGCGCTGAGCGCGCGCGCGCGCAGGCCGGCGACGGCGAGCCTCCTCGCCCGCGCCGCCGCACTTTATGAAGAGCGCTTCGCCGATCCCGACGGCCGCGTACGCGCCACCGTCGAGACCGCCTGGGCGATCGGCTGGGCGCCGCATGCATCGCAGCAGCAGCCGCTGCGGCCGGGCAGCGCCAAAGCGCGGCTCGCCGATGCGCTCAAGACACAGGAAGTGAAGCTCGAGGGCAGGCGGGATTGAAGATCAGTCCGTGACCGCCAGGCTCACTTTGCCGAGCCTTTCGATTTCGATCACTACCGCATCGCCCGCATTCAGCCATCTGGTCTCGACGAGGCTGCCCAGAAACACGAACTCGCCGCGCCGCAATCCCGCACCGCCGGCGCTGCGCCGGTTCGCCAGCCAGGCCAGCGCCGTAAGCGGGTGCCCCATCACCATGGCGCCGGTGCCGCGCCCGACCTCGCTGCCGTTGATGCGCATATGGCCGCCGAGGGCGGCGAGATCGAGGGACTGCCAATCGGCCACGGGAGCCGTCAGCGCACAGCCGGCATTGAAGAAATTATCCGCGATCAGCGTGTGGACGCCGAGCGTGCGATAGTCGGCATAACGATCATCGACGATCTCGATGCCCGCCATGACCGCGCCGACATGGGGCAGAAGCGTTTGCGCCGTGTAGTCACGCCGATCCGGCTCGATATCCTTGCCGATCTCGACGACGATTTCACATTCGACGCCGAGCTTTCGGTAATTCGATCGAGCAATTTCCGCGTGATCTCCGAATACGGTCTTGGCGAAGACCCGTCCGGCGCAGGGATTTCCTATGCCGAGAAACTTCTGCATGACCGGCGTCGTGCAGCCGATCTTGTGTCCGGCGGGAGCGCCCAGGCTGCCCGCGAGGATATGATTCACCTCGCCTTGAAGACGATAGGCGGCCTCTTCATTTTCAGGCCGCCGGACGGTGTCGAGTTCGATGGGTGAAAGCGCGAGCCGCTGGCGGGCGAGGACTTCGGCCGCGGTCCCGCTCATCGGCATTACAAGAGATCGATCAGATGCGGGATCAGCGGCAGGTCGGCGGGCGGCATCGGATGCTCGCGCAGCCGGTTGGGCTTGACCCATTTGAGCTCCTGGCCCTCGAGCGCCGTCACCATGCCCTTCCAGCGCCGGCACACATAAAGCGGCATCAGCAGATGGAATTTCTCATAAGCGTGACTGGCGAAGGTGAGCGGCGCCAGACAGGTTTCGGTGACGTCGATATCGAGCTCTTCCTTGAGCTCGCGGATGAGCGCCAGCTCGGGGCGCTCGCCCGCTTCGACCTTGCCGCCGGGAAATTCCCACATGCCGGCCATCGGCTTGCCATCCGGCCGCCTGGCGATGAGAACGCGGCCGTCGGCGTCGACCAGCGCCACCGCCGCCACGAGAACGAGAGGCAGGCCGCTCATCAGCTGCGATAGGAGCCGTTGATGTCGATATAGCGATGGGTGAGGTCGCAGGTCCACACCGTGGCCTTGCCCTTGCCCACGCCGACATCCGCCTTGATGACGATGGAACGGCCTTTCATGTGCGGCATGATATCCGCCTCGCGATAGTCGGGCGCCTTCATGCCGTTGCGGGCGAGCTGCACGCCGCCGATCCAGATCTTGAGCTTGTCGCGGATCGCCTTCTCGCCGGATTTGCCGATCGCCATGACGATACGGCCCCAATTGGCGTCCTCGCCGGCGATCGCCGTCTTGACCAGCGGCGAGTTGGCGACCGCCATGCCGATGATGCGCGCCGCCTTGTCGTTCTCGGCGCCCGTGACGGTGATCTCGACCAGCTTTTCCGCACCTTCGCCATCCTTCACCACCTGCAGCGCCAGGTCCCGGCACAGATCGTCGAGCGCCCTGGCGAAATCCTTCAGCCGCGGGTCGGCGTCGGATTTGAGGCCTTTCAGCGCCGGTCCGGCCGTGCCGGTGGCGAAAGCGAGCAGCGTGTCGGATGTCGAGGTGTCGCCGTCGACGGTGATGCAGTTGAAGCTCCTCGCGGCGCTGCGGCTCAGAAGCTTCTGCAGGACCTTGGGCGGCAGGGCGGCGTCGGTGAAAACGAAGGAAAGCATCGTCGCCATGTCGGGCGCGATCATGCCCGAACCCTTGGCGATGCCGTTGAGCGTGACGGTGACGCCGCCGAGGCGCGCCTTGCGGGTGGCGGCCTTGGGGAAGGTGTCGGTCGTCATGATGGCGCGCGCGGCGTCGGCCCAGGCATCGGCGCTGAGGGCGCCCAGGAGCTGCGGCAGCGCCTTGACGATCGGCGCCGGATTGAGCGGCTCGCCGATGACGCCGGTCGAAGCCTGGAAGATTTCGCCCGGCTTGCATTTGGCCGCGGCGGCGAGCGCCTTGGCGACCGCCGTGACCGTCTTGACGCCGGCGCTGCCGGTGAAGGCATTGGCGTTCCCGGAATTGACGATGAGGGCGCGCGCCGCGCCGCCTTTGAGCTTCTCGGCGCACCAGTCGACCGGCGCCGAGCGCGATTTGGAGGTGGTGAGCACGCCGGCCACCGTCGTGCCGGGCGCGACCAGGGCGAGCAGCACATCCGGCCGGTTCTTGTAGCGGATGCCGGTTTCGGCGACGGCGAAGCTTACGCCGTCCAGGGGAGGAAGCACCGGAAATTGCTCCGGCGCCAATGGCGACCGGACGTTGCTGGCCATTCTTCCCCTCCCCGCGTGGTGGCTGTCGTTACTGCGGCGCCTGCATATCCGATTTGCCGCCGCCTGTCGCCGGCTCATCGCCGGTGAGCGCCGGCGCGTCGGTCGCATCCGGCTGCTCGCCGCCGGCCGGTGCTGCGCCGCCACCCTGCTTCTGCTGCAGCGCCTTCTGGCGCAGCTTACGGGCCTCTTCGGCGAATTTCGCCAGATCGGGGTCCTTCAGCTCGACCTTGGACTCCATGCGCAGCTTGATGATCTTCTCCTGCGTCTTCTTGCGCAGCAGGATGTTGCGGATCGCCGTCTTCACCTGGTCATAGGGCTGGGCGCCGCCCATCTTCCGGTCTTCGAGCTTGATGATGTGCCAGCCGAAATCGGTCTTGACCGGCTGCGACACCTCGCCCGGCTTCAGCGCGAAAGCGGCCTTGGAGAACTCCGGCACCATCTCGGGCGCGGTGAAATAGCCGAGATCGCCGCCATATTCCTTCGAGCCGTCGGTGCTGTACTGCTTGGCGAGATCCTCGAACTTCTCGCCCTTCTGCAGGCGGGCGCGGATCTGCTTGGCTTCCTGCTCGGTGGCGACGAGGATATGGCGGGCCCGGACGCGCTCGGTCTGGGCGACCTTGGCCGACTCGGTGTCATAGGCCTTCTTCATCTCGTCTTCGGTGACGGTCGGAACGATCGTCTGGGCGAAATAGGCATCGCGCAGCGCCTTGGCCTGATAGAGGGCGAGGCGGCGCTTATATTCGTCCGAATCGGCGATGCCTTCCTTGACCGCGGCCTGGGCCAGGAGATGACGCTCGACCAGATATTCGACGATATAGGGATAGCGCAGCTTCGGTGGGATGTCCGGGAGCTGGCCGAGAATGTCCTCGGCCGCCATTTCCACCTCCGAAACCTTGATTTCATGGCCATTTACGACGGCGACCGTCTTGTCTTCCTTCACCTGGGCCATGGCCGGCGCCATCAACATGAAGGACACCGCCGACAGAGCGGCGAATTTGGTGATATTCTGAATCATCAGCATCGGATTCCCATTCAGGGGTCTTGGCACCGGGCGGCGTCCCTGCCGCGATGGTAGCTCATTGGCGGCCAAATCCGGCAAGAATAAGCCGCCTCCAGGCCCGTAGTTCCCTAATTCGTTGTAGCGCGGCGCGGACAATGGTCGCATTGCAGGTCAACTTCAAGGGGGCAACTGGAACATTTACGCCCTGTGACCTCGTTGCAACGCATTGAAGTCCTTGAGGAGACCGCCTAACTGGAAAGGGCCCGTTCCCGGCCGGGAGACGCCGGTTTCGTTAAATTCATTTCAGGCTTCGGGGCAATTGCCCGGAAGCGCCAATTTCATTAAAAGGCGGCCCAGACCTGCGTCGGCGACAGCGCCCCGTTCCCGAAGGAAAGACATAAATATGCTAGGACTGCGTTCGATCGCGTCGCGGATATTCGGCACCTCAAATGACCGCAAGGTCGGGAAATATGCCGGCCGCGTCGCCGAGATTAACGCTCTGGAAGCGAGCCTCACCGGCCTTTCCGACGAGGCCCTTGCCGCCCGCACCGTCGAATTCCGCGACCAGCTGGCCAATGGCCGCCCGCTCGACGAGCTCCTGGCGCCCGCCTTCGCCACCGTGCGCGAGGCCGCCAAGCGCACCCTCGGCCAGCGCCATTTCGACGTCCAGCTCATCGGCGGCATGGTGCTGCATGAGGGCCGCATCGCCGAGATGAAGACCGGCGAAGGCAAGACGCTGGTCGCCACCCTCCCCGTCTATCTCAACGCCCTCACCGCCAAGGGCGTGCATGTGGTGACGGTCAACGATTATCTCGCCCGCCGCGACGCCCAATGGATGGGCCAGGTCTACAATTTCCTGGGCCTCAGCACCGGCTGCATCGTGCACGGTCTCTCCGACGCCGAGCGCCGCCAGCAATATGCCGCCGACGTGACCTATGCCACCAACAACGAGCTCGGCTTCGACTATCTGCGCGACAACATGAAGTTCCATCTCGAGGAGATGGTTCAGCGCGGCCACAATTTTGCGATCGTCGACGAAGTGGACTCGATCCTGATCGACGAGGCGCGCACGCCCTTGATCATTTCGGGCCCGATCGACGACAAGTCCGAGCTCTATACCGCCATCGACACTTTCATGCCGCAGCTCGTCGAGGGCGACTTCGAGCTCGACGAGAAGCAGCGCACCGTGACGCTCACCGAGCAGGGCAACGAGCATATGGAGCAGCTGCTCGGCGCCGCCGGCCTCCTCAAGGGCGAGAATTTCTACGACGCCGAGAACGTCACCGTCGTGCACCATGTCCAGCAGGCCCTGCGCGCCCACAAGATCTTCCAGCGCGACAAGGACTATATCGTCAAGGACAACCAGGTCATCATCATCGACGAGTTCACCGGCCGCATGATGCCCGGCCGGCGCTATTCCGACGGCCAGCACCAGGCGCTCGAGGCCAAGGAGCATGTGGCGATCCAGCCGGAGAACCAGACCCTCGCCTCGATCACCTTCCAGAACTACTTCCGCCTCTATGAGAAGCTCGCCGGCATGACCGGCACGGCCAATACCGAAGCGGAAGAGTTCATGGACATCTACAAGCTCGACGTCATCGAGATCCCGACCAATGTGCCGGTCGGCCGCAAGGACGAGGACGACGAAGTCTATCGGACCGCCAAGGAGAAATACAAGGCGATCATCCAGATCATCAAGGAAGCGCGCGAGCGCAAGCAGCCGGTGCTGGTCGGCACCACCTCGATCGAGAAGTCGGAGATCCTTTCCGGCATGCTGAAGAGCGCCAACATCCAGCACAATGTGCTGAACGCCCGCTACCACGAGCAGGAAGCCCAGATCATCGGCCAGGCCGGCTATCCGGGCGCCGTCACCATCGCCACCAACATGGCCGGCCGCGGCACCGACATCAAGCTCGGCGGCAATGCCGAGATGCGCATCGCGGCCGAGCTCGCCAATATTCCCCCGGGCGCGGAGCGCCAGAAGCGCGAGGACGAGATCCGCGCCGAGATCGAGCGCAACAAGGAGGAAGTGCTGAAGGCCGGCGGCCTTTTCGTCATCGGCACCGAGCGCCATGAGAGCCGGCGCATCGACAACCAGCTGCGCGGCCGTTCCGGCCGCCAGGGCGACCCCGGCCGCTCGCTGTTCTATCTCTCCCTCGATGACGACCTGATGCGCATCTTCGGCTCCGAGCGCATGGATTCGATGCTGCAGAAGCTCGGCCTCAAGGAGGACGAGGCCATCGTTCATCCGTGGATCAACAAGGCGCTCGAAAAGGCGCAGCAGAAGGTCGAGGCGCGCAACTTCGACATCCGCAAGAACCTGCTGAAGTTCGACAACGTCATGAACGACCAGCGCAAGGTCATCTTCGAGCAGCGCATCGGCATCATGCGCGGCGAGGACGTGTCGGAGACGATCGACGACATGCGCCATCAGGTGATCGACGATCAGGTCAGCCGCCACATCCCCGAAAACGCCTATGCCGAGCAATGGGACACCGCGGGCCTGCGCGAGAAGCTGCGCGAGACCCTCGCCCTCGACCTGCCTGTCGATGAATGGGCGAAGGAGGAAGGCATCGCGGATGAAGAGATCCGCGAGCGTGTCACCAAGGCGGCCGACGAGTTCTATGCCCGGAAGCGCGAGACCTACACGCCCGAGGTCATGACCCAGGTCGAGAAGGCGGTTCTCCTGCAGACGCTCGACCATCTCTGGCGCGAGCACATCGTCACCGTGGAGCATCTGCGCCAGGTCATCCATCTGCGCGGCTACGGCCAGCGCGACCCGCTCAACGAATACAAGACCGAGGGCTTCACGCTGTTCGAGGCGATGATCGCCCGTCTGCGCGAGCTGACCACAGGCCAGATCATGCGCGTCGAGCTGCAGAGCCGCCCCATGGGTGACGACGACGATCTGCTTCCCGACGAGGACGACCTGCCGCCGATGCAGGCGCATCATTTCGATGCGACGACCGGCGACGACGATGTCGGCGAAGGCGTCGTCTTCGCGCAGGAGCCCCCGCGCAAGGCCGGCAAGCAGCCGGTCGACCCGCAGGATCCCGCGACCTGGGGCAAGGTCGGCCGCAACGACGCCTGTCCATGCGGCTCAGGCAAGAAATACAAGCACTGCCACGGCGCCTACGCCTGAGGCGGACGCTCTCCGCTCCGTCTCAATGCGAGACGGAGTGCGACAGGGTGTTGATGATCACCACGCCCGTGATGATGAAGCCGATGCCGACGAGCGCCGGCAGGTCGAGCGACTGACGCAGCACGATGAAGCCCACCGCCGACACCAGCACGATGCCGAGCCCGCTCCAGATCGCATAGGCGATGCCGACCGGCATGACGCGCAGCGCGAAGGACAGGAGATAGAAAGCCAGCGCATAGGCGGCGATGGTGCCCAGCGTCGGCCACAGGCGGGTGAATTGCTGCGAGGCGGCGAGCAGCGATGTCCCGACCACCTCGGCGGCAATGGCGACAAGCAGCAGGCCATAGGCGACGATCAGCGGATTCATGACGGAACTCTTCTTGTTGCGGTGATGAGGCGATGGCGCAGATGGGCCCGGTTCGCCGGCCGCAGCTCCATGAAGTCGGCGAGCCAGACGCCGTCGGCGGCGTACCGGATCACCTCCAATTCAGGCGCGCTGTCGGTCTCCCGATACCGCTCGAGACGTGCCGCCAGCCACGTCGCCCACAGCTCCCTGAGGCGCGGGTCGGTGAGCATGGCGATGCCGAGCAAGGCGCAGGGACTGTTCGCGCCGGCATCGCCCTGGCGGAACATGGCCTCGACATAGGCGCGGGAGAAGCAGCCATGCGGCTCGGCATCGGTGGCGATGAGCTCATCGATCTCACGGTCGAGCGCGGCGAGGAAATCGGTGAACATCGCCTCGACCAGCGCCTGCTTGCTGGGGAAATGATGCAGCAGGCCGCCCTTGGTGACGCCGGCGGCCGTCGCGACATCTTGCAGGCTGATGCCAGCCAGGCCTTCCCGCACGGAGAGCCGGGCCGCCTGATCGAGAACCTGCCGCCGGACCTGCGCGGGATCCTTTTTGCGATGATGCGCCAAAGCCATACTCGAAACATACCATCTGGACGGTTTCTTTGTCCAGGGCGGCAAACCGGATCACGCCTCGTAGGTGACGCGTCCGTCGCAGATGGTGACGACCGGCTTCAGCTGGTCGATCGTCTCGGGCGCCACTCTTTCGATATCATCGGACAGGACCACGATATCGGCGAGGAGGCCCGGCGCGATCCGGCCCTTGCGGTCTTCCATGAATTCCGTCCAGGCGCCGTCGCGCGTATATCCCGCGAGCGCGTCGCCGAGCGACTGCCTCTGCTCCGGCAGCCCCTTCTTCCAGGGCTTGCGCGTCACCGCCGCGTGGATCCCGCGCATCACATTGATGTCGGAGACAGGCCAGTCGCTGGCGAAAGCGAGCCGCGCGCCCGCTTCGCGCAAAGTCTGCCAGGCATAGGCGAGAGGCAGCCGCGCCTCGCCGATGAGGCTGAGCGTCGGCTCGAGCGGCAGGCCCATGGTGCCGGGCGGATGCGGCGGCTGCATGGAAGCGACGACCCCGAGCGCGGCGAAACGCGGAATGTCGGAGGCGAGCACCACTTCTATATGCTCGATGCGATGGCGGCTGTCGCGCTTGCCATTGGCCCTGGCCGCCGCCTCATAGCCGTTGAGCACGCTGTTGACGGCGCCGTCGCCGATCGCATGGACGGCGATCTGCAGGCCGCGCCGGTCGGCATCGACGGCGATCTCGTTGAACTGCTCAGCCGTGAACAGGGGATCGCCGTTCTTGCGCGGCGGCCCGCCATAGGCTCCGGCCATCACGGCGGTGCCGGAATCGATGACGCCGTCCATGAACATCTTGACGAAGCCCGAGCGCAGACGCTCGGAACGGTAGCGGCGATGCATCTCGCTCGCTTTCTCGAGATCGGCGAGCTGCATGAAATTCTTCATGTGGAAAGGCACGCGCCCGCGGACCGGCAGGCCCTCGGCGCGATCGATCTCGGCGAGGAGATCGAGCTGATAGAAATTGCCGTCCATGTTGTGGAAGCTGGTGATGCCGTGTTTGGCGCAATGGGCGAGCCCGCGCCGCATCGTCTCGAGGTCATGGGCGCGCTCGGCGGGAGTCGGGGTGACGGCGGGCTCGCCGCCGGTTTCGAGACCAAGCCTTTCGCGGCATTCGCCGCCCAGCGCGCGCACCGGGTCGATGGCCGCCCCTTCGCGCAGCTCGCCGGTGGCCAGCCCGTCCGGCCCCATGACGATCTCATTGCCGACCGGCACCTTGCGGCCCTTCAGGACGCCGGCGCGCTCGAGCGCCACCGTATTGGCCCAGGCGGTATGATGGTCGGGCGAGAACATCATGAACGGCCGGTCGGGGATGATGCGGTCGAGATGATGCCGGGTCACCGGCTCGTCCTTCGACAGGATGGTGTAGTCGGCGCCCTGCGCGACCAGGAGCGGCGCTTCGGGCTTGGCGCGCGCATAGTCGCGGACGAGCTCCGAGAGGCGGGCGAACCCCGAAACGCCGGTCAGATGCAGCATGCTGAGCTCGGCGGCGCCGGAGAAGATATGCATATGGGCTTCGATGAGGCCCGGCAGCACGCTCGCGCCTTGGGCGTCGATGACGCGTGTGCCCTTGTGCCGGAGGATCTGGGCGTCGGCGGCAGCCCCGGCAAACAGAATCTCGTTGCCGGCGATCGCCACGCAATCGCACCGGGGATACTTGTCATCCAGAGTGAGCACGCGCGCATTGACGATAAGAAGATCGGCCTGCTTCATGCCCGCCCTCGTTGTCTGCTCTACATGGTCAGGCGGCGTTCACATAAGCTACGGCAGCCATCATGCCCGCATTCATATGATAGAGATGGTGGCAATGGAAAGCCCAGTTGCCCGGGTTATCCGCATCGAAAGCGACCGTCACCATCGCCTTGGGCGGCACCAGGATAGTGTCGCGCATGGCGCCCTGGACCTTCCGGCCGTTGATGTCGACGACCTGGAAGTGATGGCCGTGCAGATGCATCGGATGCGACATCGTCGTCATATTGTGCATCATGATGGCGATGCGCTCGCCCTGCCGGACGCTGAACAGCGTGTCGTGCATCGAGGCCTTGCCGTTCAGCCTCCAGACATAGTCCTTGTCGCCGCCGGTCAGCATGACCATCTCGGTGCGCGTCAGGGGCTCTGGCGCCAGACCTTTAAGCGCCTTCAGCCTCAGCTCCATGGCGAGGTCGACCGCCGGCGCCGCATCGCCTTCGCCGCCGATCCTGGCGACCGTGCCGTCGCCGGCGGCGAGGACAATGCCGGTGCGCTGCTTGACGCCCTCGGGCCGGAACAGGATGGGCCAGGCGCCGCTTTCGGCCGGCAGAGCCAGGCGGATATCGGCGCGCTGGGCGACGCCGAGCGGAAACACTTTCTCCTTCACCGGCTCGATCTCATTGCCGTCGACCGCGATCAGCTCGCCCTCGAGCCCGCCCAGATCCACCCACATGTTGGAGGCGGCCGCCCCATTGATGATGCGCAGGCGCACGCGGCCGCCCTTCTCGACCTGCACGACTTCCGGATCGTCGAGCGTGCGGTCATTGGCGAGGAAGGCGTCGAAGGTGATGTCGTTGAGCATGGCGCCCGCATCGGGCGCCGGCATGGCCATCTTGCTGTGATCCATGCCGCTCATCCCGTTCATACCGCCGCCGCTATGGGCGGCGTGATCGCCGCCGCCGGACTTCAGCTCGGCGAGGATCTCGGCGGGTTCGCGGAAGGTGAAATCATGCAGCAGCACGACATGCTCCTGCTCGTCGGCGGTGACGTCGGCGCGGCTGCGCACGACCATCGGGGCGGCGAGCAGCTTCTGTTCCTGGAGCCCGACATGGGAATGCATCCAATGGGTGCCCGTCCGCGGCTTGAAATCATAAGAATAGCTCTCGCCCGGCTTGAGCTCGGGCTGCGACAGCATCGGCACGCCATCCTGCTCGGTGGGCGGCGTCTGGCCATGCCAATGGACCAGCGTCGGCTCGCTGAGCCGGTTGGTCAGCGACAGGCGCAGCGACGGGCCGGTATCGAAATTAAAGCCCTGTTTACCTTGGGCCGTATCAAGGCTGTAAACCTTCGCGGCCTTGCCTTTGACCTCGATGACGCGCGTATCCACCGTGAGCCGGGTCTCGTCCTCGGCCGCGAAAGCAGCGCGGCCGATGAGCGGAAGGGCCGCCGTCGAGCCGAGGGCGGCGATGAAATGACGTCGCGAAATCAAGGGCATAGTCATATCCTGTTATCCGTGTGACAGTTGCCGGGCATGCTGCGCCTCTATTTGGGGCTTACCACATGGGAAGGTCCAGAGCGCGCGCATCAATTTCGCCTGACCGTTTCTTATCCAGGGTCAAGTCGATGGAATTTGACCGCTTCCGTTAACTCGTGTTGAAGAGCCCTCGTCTAGGCTCGTACGATGAATTCCACGGAGCCGGAGCACAGTATGCCGTCGCCTATGAAATTGCTGGCGCGCTTCCTTGCGGAAGAAAGCGGCGCGACGGCCATAGAATACGGTCTCATCGCCTTCGCCATATTCTTCGCGATCCTGACTGCCGTGCAGCTCATCGGCACTCAGCTCGCCGATCTCTTCACCCTGGTGACGTCCGGCTTTGCCACGGTCCAGCAGTAGGCGTCAGCCCTCGACGGCGTAGCGCCGGTCGACCACCCGGACCGTCGGAACGATGCGTTCCTTTTCGAAACGGTCATATCCGGCCTTGAGGTCGCGCCAGAAATCCGTCCACCGGGACTGCGCATGGCGCGCCATGTTGGCATCCGTCATGCGGAACGGAAAGGCATGGACGTCGACCTCTGCCTGTCCCTTGCGCAGCGCCGCCGCCACCAGCGTGTAGATGTCGTCGACCGCGGGGTCGGTCATCGCATAGCAGCCGATGGAGCTGCAGCCGCCATGCACCATGAGATAGGAGCCGGTGCGGCCATGGGCGCGGTCGAAACTGTTCGGGAAGCCGAGATTGAACGAGAGATGATGCCGGCTGTTCGGATTGAGCTGCCCACTCGCCACCTGATAGAAGCCTTCCGGCGCCTGCCGGTCGCCTTCCTTGAGCTTGGGGCCGAGCTGACCGGAGAAACGGCAGATCGGATAGGACTGGAACATCCGCCAGGCCGCCTTGTCGTCGCGCATCCAGACTTCGAGCAGCGCCTCCTGCTTGAAGATGCGCAGGAACACCGGCTGGCCTTCGCTGAAACCCCTGGCCGCGAGGCGCTGCGGCAGGGTGCGCTGCGCCTCTTCGAGCGTCATGCGGTTGAACTGTGAATACATGGCATAGCCCACCGCGAGGACGGCAACGAGGACCAGCAGAAGCTTCATGACCCGCATCAGATGAGACTGATCGGCAATGAAGGCAGCTTTTGGGCGCTCTCTCTGGTCTTCAGAGATCGCGGCCGATGGCGAGGAACTTGTCGCGGCGCTGCATCCGCAGCGCATCCGCCGGCATGGCGGCGAAGGCACGCAGCGACCGCGCGATCGCGTCATCGGCGGCCTGGAACACCTGCTCGCGGCCGCGATGGGCGCCGCCCAGCGGTTCGGCGATGATGTCGTCGATGATGCCGAGCTTCTTCAGGTCCTGCGCGGTGATGCGCATGGCGCTCGCCGCATCCTTGGCGCGCGCCGCGTCGCGCCACAGAATGGAGGCGGCGCCTTCCGGCGAGATCACGCTGTAGATGGCATGCTCGAGCATGAGCACGGCATTGGCGGTCGCAATGGCGATGGCGCCGCCCGAGCCGCCCTCGCCGATGATCACCGAGATCAGCGGCACGCCGAGCCCCAGGCAGCAATCGGTCGAGCGCGCGATGGCCTCGGCCTGGCCGCGCTCCTCGGCATCGATGCCCGGATAGGCGCCGGCGGTGTCGATGAAGGTGATGACGGGCAGGCCGAAACGGTCGGCGGTCTCCATGAGGCGCACCGCCTTGCGGTAGCCTTCCGGCCGCGCCATGCCGAAATTATGTTTGAGCCGCGTCTGGGTGTCGTGGCCCTTCTCCTGGCCGATGACCGCCACCGCTTCGCCGCGGAAACGGCCGAGGCCGCCGACAATGGCATTGTCCTCGGCGAACTTGCGGTCGCCCGCCATCGGCGTGAAATCGGTGATGAGCGCGCCGACATAGTCGACGCTGTGCGGCCGGTCGGGATGGCGCGCCACTTGCGCCTTCTGCCAGGGAGTGAGGTTCTGATAGAGGTCGTTCAGGCTCTTGGCGGCTTTTTTCTCGAGCGCCTTCACCTCTTCGCCGATCGAAACGGCGGAATCCGGGCCGGAGATGGCCTTGAGCTCGGCGATCTTGCCTTCCAGTTCGGCAAGCGGAGCTTCGAAATCGAGATAGGCGTGCATTGAACCTCAATAGGGCCGGGTGGCCGGAATGCGGCGCAAAGTGGCTATCCCGGTACCGGATGTCAACCGGACTTAGCCAGCGGATGATGGGTTTCGACCGCCGCCCGCAATCGGTCGGTCTCTATATGGGTATAGATCTGCGTGGTTGAAATATCGGCATGGCCGAGCATCTGCTGCACCGCCCGGAGATCGGCGCCGCCGGCCAGCAGATGGCTGGCGAAAGCATGGCGCAGCACATGCGGCGAGATCTTTGCCGCGCCGAGCCCGGCCTCGGCGGCTAAGGCTTTGAGTTCCAAGGCGAAATGCTGGCGCGTCAGGTGCCCGGCCGCGCCATGGGACGGAAACAGCCAGGCGCTTTCCGGCACCTCGTCTTGGCGCAGCGCCTGCAGATAGGCCGCCACCGCCCCGGCCGCCTTGCGCGACACGGGCACCATGCGCTCGCGCCCGCCCTTGCCCTTCACCATGAGAAATTGCGGACCCCTGGCGACCGCCTGGCGCTTGAGGGCGACGAGCTCGGACACCCGCAACCCCGTGGCATAAAGAAGCTCGAGCAGGCAATGGAGCCGCGCCGCCTTGAGCCGGGCCTTGCCGGTGAGCCGGCCGATCCGCGCCTCGGCGGTCGAAATCAGCGTTGTGACATCGTCCGCGCTCATCACTTTGGGCAAGGGGCGGCGCAGCCGCGGCGCATCGATCGCGGTCGCGGGATTCTCGCGAACGATTCCCTCGCCATACGTGAAATTGTGGAACTGGCGGAGCGCCGAGAGCTTGCGCGCGGCGCTCGACGCCTTGAGTCCTTCCGCTTCGAGCGCCGCCAGGTAGTTCCTTATATGTTCGGGCGTGGCCTTCTGAAGGCTCATGCCGGCGGCGCTGAGAAATGCCGCATAGGCTTCGAGATCGCGCGCATAGGCGGCGAGCGTATTGCGCGCCGCGCCCCGCTCGGCGCTCATCATTTCCAGGAATCGCTCGATCAGCCTCTGATCGCGGCCAGTCTCATTGCGCTCTGATTTTTTCATGCGGCAGCGCCTTGACGATCTCGGTCTGTTCCGGGGGATAGTTGGCCAAGCCCCAGGCAGCCCCGTAAACGGCACCAGCCAAGCACGCGATGATTAACAGAAAGCGAACAGTATCAGGCACGACACGTCCTTCCCTACCCGGCGCCCTTTTGCCCGATTGCGACGGCCCCGCCAAGTGATTCAGGCATCTCAGAATCACATTGTGGCGATAAAATTTCCTATTCCCCCGTCCGCAATTCCCCTTGCCTGCGGAATGCGCTATCCCCGCGAGACAGTGAACCTCTAGTCAAGACCCATGGCCCGCCGCTCGCTCAGCAAGGATACAGCTCTCGTCCGTCAGCGCCTCGATGGCCATCCCATCGTGCTGGTCGGCCTCATGGGCGCCGGCAAGACGACGGTCGGCCGACGCCTCGCCGAGAAGCTCGGCCTCACCTTCGTCGACGCCGATCACGAGATCGAGATCGCCGCCGGCCAGACCATCCCCGAAATCTTCGCCCGCCATGGCGAAGCCTATTTCCGCGACGGCGAGCGCAAGGTGATCGCCCGCCTTCTCGAAAACGGCGCCCAGGTTCTCGCCACCGGCGGCGGCGCCTATATGAACAGCGACACCCGCAGCGCCATCCGCGCGCATGGCATCTCGATCTGGCTGCGCGCCGATTTCGATCTCCTGATGCGCCGGGTGCGCCGGCGTTCCAACCGGCCGCTGCTGCAGAATGACGATCCCGAGGGCGTCATGCGCAAGCTGATCGCCGAGCGTTATCCCGTCTATGCCGAGGCCGATATAACGGTCGACAGCCGTGACGTGGCCCATACATCCATCGTCAACACCATCATCAAGACCCTGGCCCGCTGGCCGGGCTGGGACCGACTGACCAATGAGCAACGCTGAGGCGCTTCATCCTTCCACCACCGTTCCTGTCGAGCTGGGCGCCCGCCGCTACGAGATCGCGATCGGCGCGGGCCTCCTGGCCGAGGCCGGAAAGCGCATCAAGCCGTTCCTCAAGCGTCCGGTGACCGCCATCGTGACCGACAGCAGTGTCGCCGGCCTCCATCTCGACGCCCTGCGCCGGAGCCTCGAAGCGGAAGGCATCGCCTCGCGCGCCATCATCCTGCCCGCCGGAGAGGCGACCAAGAGCTACAGGCATCTCGCCGAGACGTGCGATGCGCTGCTCGCCGCCGGAATCGAGCGGCGCGACATCATCATCGCCTTCGGCGGCGGCGTCATCGGCGACCTCACCGGCTTCGCCGCGGCGATCCTCAGGCGCGGCGTCGACTTCATCCAGATCCCCACCACCTTGCTGGCGCAGGTCGATTCCTCGGTCGGCGGCAAGACCGGCATCAACTCGCCGCATGGCAAGAATCTCATCGGCGCCTTCCACCAGCCGAAGAGCGTGCTGATCGACATCGCGCTCCTCGACACGCTGCCCCGGCGCGAGCTCGCGGCGGGTTATGCCGAAGTCGCCAAATACGGCCTTCTCGGCGATGCGCCCTTCTTCGCCTGGCTCGAGGCCAATGCCCGGTCGCTGTTCGACGGCGACGCGCAGTCGCGCATCAAGGCGATCACCAGATCTTGCGAGATGAAGGCGCGCATCGTCACCGAGGACGAGACCGAGACCGGCGTGCGCGCTCTTCTCAATCTCGGCCACACCTTCGGCCATGCGCTCGAAGCGGCGACCGGCTATTCGTCGCGCCTCCTCCATGGCGAGGGCGTTGCGATCGGCATGGCGCAGGCCTTCCGCTTCTCGGAGAAGCTCGGGCTGTGCGCCACAGGTCTTGCCCGGCGCGCCGAGGCGCATCTGCGCGCCGTCGGCCTGCCGACCCGGCTCGCCGACGTTCCGGGCGAGCTGCCGGGACCGGAAAAGCTTCTCGAGATCATGCGCCAGGACAAGAAGGCGGTGGCCGGCAAGCTCACTTTCATCCTGGTGCGCGGCATCGGCGAGGCCTTCATCGCGCGCGACATCGAGGAGAGCGACGTGCTCGCCTTCCTCGCGGAGGAGCGACAGGCAAGATGACGGCGCTGCAGCGGGGCTTCAAACGTCTCCTGGAAAGGCTGGGCCTGGCCAAGCCGCAGACCGTGCAGGAGGAGCTGCGCGGCGCCATCGATCAGCATCTGAAAGAGGGCGCGGTCGTCAAGAAAGACCGCGACATGCTGGGCGGCGTCCTCGACCTCTCCGAGCTCGAGGTCTTCGACGTCATGGTCCATCGCACCAAGATGACGATGGTCGACGCGGCGATGAAGCAGGACGAGATCATCAAGGAAGTCCTGAGGAGCGGCCATAGCCGCGTGCCGGTGTGGAAGGACAGGCCCGACAACATCATCGGCGTTCTCCATGTGAAGGATCTTTTCGCCACGCTGCTCGAGCAGGAAGGCGACGCCACGAAGATCGCCATCGAGGCGATCGTCAAGCCGCCCTGGTTCGTGCCCGACACGCGCCGTGTGTCGGACCAGCTCGCCGCCTTTCTCAGGCGCAAGATCCATTTCGCGCTGGTGGTCGACGAATATGGCGAGGTGATGGGCCTCGTCACCCTCGAGGATGTGCTGGAGGAGATCGTCGGCGACATTTCGGACGAGCATGACGCCGAGCGCCCGCGCATCCGCAAGCAGAAGGACGGCTCGGTGATCATCGACGGCGCGGTGCCGATCCGCGACCTGAACCGCACCCTCGACTGGCGCCTGCCGGACGAAGAGGTGACGACCATCGCCGGCCTGGTGGTGCATGAGGCGCGCATGATCCCCGACGCCGGCCAGGCCTTCACCTTCCACGGCTTCCGCTTCGAGGTGATGCGCAAGCGCCGGCATCAGATCACCACGCTCAGGATCACGCCGGCGCCGGCGGAATAGCGCAAAGCCCTGCCTTCAAATTACCACCTTGTCACCTAATCTTCCGCAACGGGATGAAAGACACGGCGGCATATGATCTGGTGATCGTGGGAGCGAGCTTCGCGGGCCTCGCCTGCGCGCGCGCCGCCGCCATCCGCGGCCTGCGCACGCTGGTCATCGAAGCCAAGACCGATCCGGGCGCTCGCATCTCGACCACCGGCATCATCGTCAAGGAAGCGGCCGACGAGATCGACATTCCGCCGCATCTCACCCGCACCGTGCACGGCGTGCGACTCTATGCCCCTTCGTTGCGCTCCGTCGATCTCTTCGCGCCCGGCTATTATTTCCTCACCAGCAACACCGCCGATCTCCTGCGCTGGATGGCGCGCGAGGCCGAGACGGCGGGCGCCGATATCCGCTGCTCGACCAGGCTCGACCGCGCGGTGCGCCAGGACGACAGGATCTTCCTGCCGCAGACCGGCTTGCGCACCCGATATCTCGTCGGCGCCGACGGCGCCCGCTCGACGGTGGCGCGCCTGTTCGACCTCGGCCGCAATACCCGTTTCCTCACCGGTCTCGAAATCGAATATCCCGACCTCCCCGAGGCCGATCCGGACTTTCTTCACTGCTTCCTCGATTCGCGGCTGGCCCGCGGCTATCTCGCCTGGGTGGCGCCGGCGCCCGGCTTCTTCCAGGTCGGGCTCGCCACCAATGGCGACAGCAAGCCCGATCTCAAGGCCTTCCTCGGTCACACCGAGAGGATTTTCGGCTTCTCGAAAGTCGCGCTCAAGGAGCGCCGCAGCGGCCGCATCCCCGTCGGTGGTCCCGTTTCACCTTTCGCCGCACCCCAGGTGCTGCTCATCGGCGATGCCGCGGGCCATGTCTCGCCCCTGACCGGCGGCGGCATCCGCATGGCTTTCCGCTATGGCCGGCGCGCCGCGCAATTGATCGCCGATCATCTCACCCGCCACGGACCGTCGCCCGAGAAGGTGCTGGCGCGCGAGATCCCGGCGATGCGCAAGAAGCTTCTGCTGCGCCGCGTGATGGACGCCGCGCCGCCCAACTGGCTCTATGACCGGGTGATCGGCACGCCCTTGATGAACTGGTTCGCGCGCAAGGTCTATTTCCACCGCCGCGCCTGGACCGGCGACAGCCTGGAAAATTTCGAGCAGCGCATCAGAAGTAAAGTCTAGCGCGGGATGCGAAAAAGTGGATGCCGGTTTTTCGCAAGAATCCCGCGCTCATATTTGGGAATCGATCACGTTTATGAGTTTGGGTTGATTCAACCCAAACTCATCGTGATCCAGCGCAACCGTCCGAGAGCTATTTCGGCGCCGACGCCTGGATGGCGAGCGCGTGCACGCGCGTCCTGAGATCTTCCTTCAAGGTTTCGTTCACCATGCGATGGGTGTCGACCCGGCTCTTGCCGGTGAAGGCCTCAGACACAATTTTGACGCGGAAATGGCTTTCACCATCGGGATGCGATCCGGCATGGCCCGCATGCAGATGCGATTCATCGATGACGTCGAGCGTCTGCGGCCGGAAGGCGTGCGACAGCTTGTTCTTGATTTGCATACCGACGGGTCCGAGTGGCATGACTTGCTCCTGTCTCAACTGATGACCATAATTGGTGGTGATGAAACTCGATTCCAAATATTTCGACAAGATTCGCGTCAAGCCGGGCGAGGAGCGCGCCGCGCGCGACAAGCATCCGGCCTGCGAATGGCCGGGTTGCGTCAAGCCGGGGCGTCACAAGGCGCCCAAGGGCCGCAATCAGGAAGGCCAGTTCCATGCCTTCTGCCTGGAGCATGTCCAGCAATACAACAAGACCTACAACTACTTCGACGGCATGAAGGACGATGCGGTGCGCGACTTCCAGAAGGAAGCCCAGACCGGCCATCGCCCGACCTGGAAGCTCGGACAGAATTCGAGTTCCATGAATGCCCAGGGCCGCCGCGCCAGGCCGGGCAGCTTCCGCGATCCGTTCAATTTCCTGGGCGAGAATGGCAAGGAAGTGAAGACCAGCGGCGCCCGCCCTCTTCGCAATGCTGAATTGAAGGCACTGCATACGCTGGGTCTCGACGAGACGGCGACCAGGGAGAAGGCCAGGGCCCAGTACAAGACCCTGGTGAAGAGGCTGCATCCGGATGCCAATAATGGCAGCAGGGCCAATGAGGACACGCTCAAGGCGGTCATTCAGGCCTATGATTACCTGCGTTCGACCGGCTTCTGCTGACGCGCCGCGCGGGCACGCTTCGGCGAAGTGAGATTCGCCGACAAATCAATGTCCTGGTGCAATTCCTGCGGCCGAAGGGGCCGGCTTGGGCGGGATTCGCCCTGGGCATGCCGGACGGGGGGTTTTGGAGCCTTGCTCATGCCCCCTCGACCGTCTAGAACCACCGCACTCCGAGATTTCATATGTTGGCAACAAAGATATGACCGCGACCGTGAATGGCGAAGCAGCTCCTCTCCCCGACATGAAGGTGTCAGTGCGGCAGCTGTTCGGATTTGATTCGAACCTGGAAGTGCCGGCCTATTCCAAGGCCACCGAGCATGTGCCGGATCTCGACGAGGACTATCTCTTCAATCGCGAGACGACGCTCGCGATCCTCGCCGGGTTTGCCTATAACCGCCGCGTGATGATCACCGGCTATCACGGCACCGGCAAATCGACCCATATCGAGCAGGTCGCCGCGCGCCTCAACTGGCCGTGCATCCGCGTCAATCTCGACAGCCATATCAGCCGCATCGACCTGATCGGCAAGGACGCCATCGTCCTCAAGGACGGCAAGCAGATCACCGAATTCCGCGAGGGCATCCTGCCCTGGTCCTATCAGCACAATGTCGCGCTCGTCTTCGACGAGTATGACGCCGGCCGCCCGGATGTCATGTTCGTCATCCAGCGCATCCTCGAATCCTCCGGCAAGCTGACGCTGCTCGACCAGTCGCGCGTCATCCGCCCTCACCCCGCCTTCCGGCTGTTCTCGACCGCCAATACGATCGGCCTCGGCGATACCACCGGCCTCTATCACGGCACCCAGCAGATCAACCAGGCGCAGATGGACCGCTGGTCGATCGTCTCGGCGCTCAACTACCTGCCGCACGCGCAGGAAGTCGGCATCGTGCTGGCCAAGACCAAGAGCTACGACAACGACAAGGGCCGCAAGACCATCGCCAACATGGTGCGGGTCGCCGATCTGACCCGCAACGCCTTCATGCAGGGCGATCTCTCCACCGTCATGAGCCCGCGCACCGTCATGACCTGGGCGCAGAACAACGAGATCTTCGACGATATCGGCTTCGCCTTCCGCGTGACCTTCCTCAACAAATGCGACGAGCTCGAGCGCGCCCTGGTGGCCGAGTTCTATCAGCGCTGCTTCGGCGAGGAGCTGCCTGAATCGCCGGCGCATGTCGCGCTGTCATGAGGACGCCTGATGGCACAGGACCGCGAGGGACCCGCCGGCGAATTCCGTAATGTCCTGACGCTGGCGATGAAGACCATCGCCGGCGAGCCCGAGCTTGCGGTTTCCTTCGGCGCCGAGACGCCGAGCCTGCAAGGCAAGAAAGCCAAGCTGCCGCAGGTCTCGATCGAGCTCGACCGGCAGGAAGTCGCCATCACCCGCGGCATCGCCGACAGCTTCGCCATGCGCCTCGCCAATCACGACGACGGCGTCCATAACCGCTATCGTCCGGAAGGCAAGAACGCTAGGGCCATGTTCGAAGCCGTCGAGCAGGCGCGCGTCGAATGCATCGGCGCCCGCGCCATGCCCGGCATGGCGCAGAATCTCACCGCCATGCTGCAGGACCGCTATCAGAAGAAGATGGCGGGACGGCCGGCGACCAAGAAGGACGCCCCGCTCGAGGAGGCCGTGGCCCTCCTGGTGCGCGAAAGGCTGACCGGCGCGGCCCCTCCCGAGGACGCCAGGGCGCTCGTCGATCTGTGGCGGCCCTGGGTCGAGGAGAAGGCCGCGACCCATCTCGATCACCTGACCGACGCCCTGACCGACCAGGCCGCCTTCGCCCGCATGTCGCGCGACATCATCGCCGCCCTCGACATGGCGGATGAGCTGGGCGAGGACCCGGACGAGAGCGACGACAGCGACGAGAACGAGGAAGCCGAACCCGATTCCGGCGATCAGCAGGAGACGCCCGAGGGCGAGGAGCAGGAAAGCCAGCAATCCGCCGCCGAAGAGCTGCAGGACGCCGAAGGCGAGACCGATGCCTCCGAAATGGACGCCCAGCAGCTCGATGTCGACGACATGCCGGACGACATGGAGAGCGAGGAATCTCCCGACGGCGAGGAGCCCTGGCGCCCGCAGCTGCCGTTCTCCTCGCTCTCGAACGAGGATTTCTACAAGGTCTACACCAATCAGTTCGACGAGGAGATCGCCGCCGAAGACCTGTGCGATTCCGAAGAGCTGACGCGGCTCAGGAACTATCTCGACAAGCAGCTCTCCAATCTCCAGGGCGTGGTGGCGCGGCTCGCCAACCGCCTGCAGCGCCGGCTGATGGCGCAGCAGAACCGGTCCTGGGATTTCGATCTCGAGGAGGGCCTGCTCGACGCCTCGAGGCTGCCGCGCGTCATCATCGATCCCCTGCATGCGCTCTCCTTCAAGGTCGAGCAGGACATGCAGTTCCGCGATACGGTGGTGACCTTGCTGCTCGACAATTCGGGCTCGATGCGCGGCCGGCCGATCACGGTGGCCGCCACCTGCGCCGACATATTGGCGCGCACGCTCGAGCGCTGCGGCGTCAAGGTCGAGATCCTGGGGTTCACCACGAGAGCGTGGAAAGGCGGCCAGGCCCGCGAGAAATGGCTCGCCGCCGGCAAGCCCGCCAATCCGGGCCGCCTCAACGATCTGCGCCACATCATCTACAAGTCGGCCGACACGCCCTGGCGCCGCGCCAGGCGCAATCTCGGCCTGATGATGCGCGAAGGCCTGCTCAAGGAGAATATCGACGGCGAGGCTTTGATCTGGGCGCATAACCGCCTGCTTGGCCGCACCGAGCAGCGCCGCATCCTGATGGTGATCTCGGACGGGGCACCAGTCGACGATTCGACGCTGTCGGTCAATTCCGGCAACTATCTCGAGAAGCATCTGCGCCAGATCATCATCGACATCGAGAACCGTTCGCCGGTGGAGCTCATCGCCATCGGCATCGGCCACGACGTGACGCGCTATTACAAGCGCGCCGTGACCATCGTCGATGCCGAGGAATTGGGCGGCGCCATGACCGAGAAGCTCGCCGAGCTTTTCGATGAGCGGGCCGAAAAGCAGGTGCGCCGCGACCCCGCCAAGACCAGACGCCGGCTCAACTGATGAAATGGCTCTGGGTCTCAGCCCTCCTGTTGATCGCCGGTCCCGCCGGCGCCCAGGAGGAGGCGCTCAGCGTCCGCACCCAGCCGGTCAAGTCCTTCACCATGTTCTCGCAGCTCGTCACCTTTGGCGGGCTCGAATGGCGGGGCGGCATCGAGCTCGCGAGCGACGATCCGCGGTTCGGCGGCCTGTCCTCGCTCGAGCTTTCGGCCGACGGCAAAGGCCTTCTTGCCGTGTCCGACCGCGGCTTCTGGTTCAAGTCCGACCTCCTCTATACCGACGGCCATCTCTCGGGGCTTGAGGACGCGGTGATGGCGCCGCTTCTGGGACCGGACGGCAAGCCCTTCAAGGGCAAGGTCAGGAGCGACGCCGAGGCGCTCGCCGGCTTCGAGCCGATGCGCATCGACGGCAAGGTGATCGTCGGCTTCGAGAGCCGGGCGCGCGCCGGTCTTTACGATCTGGGCAAGGACGGCTTCGAGGCGCGCTTCAAGGACCTGAAGTTGCCCAGGGAGATGGCGAAGGGCCCGTCCAATCAGGAGCTGGAATCGATCGGCCGCTTCGCGTCGGGTCCTCTGGCGGGGTCGATCCTCGCCATCTCCGAGCTCAACAAGGACGGGAACGGCGATATCCGCGCCTTCGTTTGGGGCGGCAAGAAGGCATTCGATTTCGCGATCAAGCAATATGAGGACTACGCCATCACCGATCTCGCCATCCTGCCCGACGGCGACGTCCTCACGGTCGAGAGGAGCTTCAGCGGCACCAGTCTGCCCGGCATGGCCATCCGCCGCATCAGGACGGAAGACATCGTCGCCGGCGGTGCGGTGGCGCCGAGCCTCGTCTTCTCCGGCCGAATGCCTTTCTATCGCATCGACAATATGGAAGGCATCGCGGTGTCGAAGCTCAACGGCGAGACCCGCGTGACCGTGCTTTCCGACAACAACTACCGCCCGGAATTCCAGCGCACGCTGCTCCTGCAATTCGCGCTGAAGCCTTGAGCAGAGCTCGCCTCCGGCGCTGCGTGTGTGACAGCCCCTTGCCCGCAGGACGAGAGATCGCTCAGTCTTCCGGCAGCCGATCGGTGCCTTCCAGCGCCCTGCCGGTCTCGAGCAGGCTCTTGAGGCTGGCGAGGATGAGCGGCCAGCCCGATTGCACGGCATCGATCATCTTGTGGCGGCCCTCGCGCTCCGCCTCATGCGTGACGGTGAGCTTCACCAGCGCGCCCTGCGGCTCGAGCGCGATGGTGCAGCGCGTATAGCCCTCGGCCTTGAGTTCGGGCATGAGCTCGTTCCGCCACTTGATGACGATGCGGCGCAGGGGATCGATATCGACGATCTCGCCCGTATCGGCGACACGCCCGTCGGCGAAGACGATCCGCCATGGAGCGCCTTTCTGCCAGTCGCTCTCCTGATGCGCGCCGAACCAGTATTGCCGGTTGGCCTCCGGATTGATCAGCGCCTGCCAGAGTTTTTCCGCCGTGGTCCGGATATAGGTCACATAGACGAAGCTGGGTTTGCTCATTCTTCATCCCTTTCATGTTTTTTCCTGAGATCCGAGGGGCGGCAGCGCTGCACCGGTTTCGAGCAGGCTCTTGAGGCTCGCGAGAATTTGCGGCCAGCCTCGCGACACGGCGTCGATGAGCTTGTTCGGACCATCTGTCTCGCTCTCATGCGCGATGGACAGCTTCATCACCTCGCCATGCGGCTCGATCTCGATCCGGCAGCGCGTATAACCTTCCGCCTTGAGATCGGCGGGGATTTCATGCCGCCATCGGATGACGATCCGGCGCAGCGGCTCGATGTCGAGGATTTCGCCCATATTGGAGGTCCGGCCGTCGGCGAGCGTGATCGTCCAGGAAGCCCCCTTCCTCCATTCCGATTGCTGATAGGCGCCCGCCCAATATTGCCGGTTGAATTCAGGGTCGGTCAGCGCCCACCAGAGCTTTTCCGCCGTGGTCCGGATATAGGTCACATAGATGAAGACGGATTTGCTCATTCCTCATCCTTTTCCAGATTTTTCTTGAGGTCGGTGAGCGCACGCAGTTTCCCGCGCTCGAATTTGTCGATCCAGCGATCGGCGATCTCGAAGATGGGGGCTGGATTGAGATAGTGCTCCTTCTCGCGGCCGCGCCGGAACGTCACCACGAGATTGGCCTCCTCGAGGATCGCCAGATGCTTGCTCACCGCCTGCCGGGTCATGCTCATCTCCTCGCACAGCGCGCCGAGCGTCTGTCCGTTCTTCGCATGGAGATTGTCGAGAAGCTGCCGGCGCGTCGGGTCGGCCAGCGCCTTGAATACGGCGTCCATGCTCATCGCCTTAATATGCAACCAAACAGTTGCATGTCAAGGGGCAGGCTGTTTCTCGTATTTGACGATGAAATCTTCCGCCGAGAGCGCCGCCATGTCGTCGACCGCGTCGGCGAGCCGGTCATGCGGCCAGTCCCACCAGGCGAGCGCCGCGATGCGCTGCGCGATATCGGCGGCAAAACGCGGCCGCAGCGGCTTTGCCGGCACGCCGGCCACGATCATGTAGTCGGCGACGTCCTTGGCGACGACGGCGCCCGCGGCGATCACCGCGCCATTGCCGATGCTGACGCCCGGCAGGACGATGGCGCCATGGCCGATCCACACATCGTGGCCGACCGTCACTTTCTTCAGCATGCGCTCCGCGCGAAAGCCCGCATCGAGCTTCTTGCCGAGGAAGTATTCGTTGGGCCGGTAGGTGATCTTGTGCTGGCTCACCCGCTCCATCGGATGGTTGAGCGCATTGATGCGCACATCGGAGGCGATGGCGCAGAATTTGCCGATCGCGGCATAGATGATCTCGGCATGGCGCTCGATATAGGAGTAGTCGCCGAGCTCGGAATCCTTGAACGACACGCGCTCGGCAAGCGCCGTGAAGCGGCCGAGCCTGGCGTTGCGCAATTGCGCGGACGGATGGACGACGGGCTCGCCGTCACGCGAGGCTTTCGGCGAATGCCGCTTCGGATGGTCCTTCGTCATGAGGAGCCATGATAAAGCAAAAGCCGCCCCATAAGGAGCGGCTCTGCAAATTCGACAAGCGCCTTGGGGATCAGGCGGCCTTTTCGGCGGCCACGCGCTTCTCGACGCTCTTCTTCAGGCGACGGGCCTTGAGCGAGAGATTCTCGTCGCGGGCCTTGGCCAGGAAAGCATCGAGGCCACCGGCATGCTCGACCGACTTCAGCGCGATGGCGCTGACGCGGAAATTATAACCCTGTCCCATCGCGTCGCTGATGAGATTGACATTGCACAGGTTCGGCAGGAACCGTGTCTTGGTCTTGTTATTGGCATGGCTGACCTTATTGCCAACCTGGGCGCCTTTACCCGTTAACTCGCAACGACGAGCCATTTCACTGCTCCAAACTCAAATTCGCGGAAAGAGGCCGGTCGTATAAGGGCAAAGCCCCTCACCCGTCAAGTTTCGCAGCGCTTTCTTCGGGTTGCATATGGCCGCAGTGCGGGAAAAACCAAATCCCATTTTGACACGAAAGGTAAATGGCCCCGCCTGAATGCTGCCGGGAAATCCTTAACGGCTGGAACCGCGCTTGTGCCAGGCCGGCATCGGGCCACAAGATATTGCGCTAAACCATTCGAACAAATGTGGAAAATCGCGAAATGAGTGATTCGGACACGCTCTGTTCCGGAAGGGGAACAGATTCTTAACAGGCGACCGGAAATTGCCGGTTTCGGGGTGAGGCTTTGGTAACCATGAGCCTCTCCCAGCCTGGTGAAATTAACCCTCGTTTCGGCCCGGCGCCTCGAACATACGAAGGCTCGCCGCGCCGCGGAAAAAGTTGACGCAATGAAATGGATGCTCCGCCTACGGAACAAAGCCGGAATCGGGGCCTGGTCGGTGATTCGGACAGGCTTTGTTCGCCTTTGAATCTGAAGGTTACGCGGAACCTCACTTTCGCGTGGCCGAGGCCCTTGACCCGGGCGCTTCAGGGCATCAAGTGAGGGCCTAAGAATATGCCCGCCTCCCGCAGTGTCACGGCCGTTCTCGGCCCCACCAATACCGGCAAGACCCATCTCGCCGTCGAACGCATGCTGGCCCATGGCACCGGCATGATCGGCCTGCCGCTGCGCCTTCTGGCGCGCGAGATCTATGACCGGGTGCGCCTGCGGGTCGGCGACCATGCCGTCGCCCTGGTCACCGGCGAGGAGAAGATCATCCCGGCCGCCCCCCGCTTCTGGGTGGCGACCGTGGAGGCCATGCCCTCCGATATCGATGTGAACTTCCTCGCCATCGATGAAATCCAGCTCTGCGCCGATTTCGAGCGCGGCCACATTTTCACTGACCGCCTGCTCAACCGGCGCGGCCGCGAGGAGACGATGCTGCTGGGCGCCGCCACCATGCGTCCGATCATCGAGCGCCTGGTGCCCGGCACGACTTTCGTCGCCCGGCCGCGCTTCTCCAAGCTCACTTATGCCGGATCCAAGAAATTATCGCGGCTGCCGCGGCGCTCCGCCGTCGTCGCCTTCTCGGCCGAGACCGTCTATGCGGTGGCCGAGCTCATCCGCCGCCAGAGAGGCGGCGCCGCCGTGGTGCTCGGCGCCTTGTCCCCGCGCACCCGCAATGCGCAGGTCGCCCTCTTCCAGTCGGGCGATGTCGACTATCTGGTGGCGACCGATGCCATCGGCATGGGCCTCAATATGGATGTCGATCACGTCGCTTTCGCCGCGACGCGCAAATTCGACGGTTTCCACTACCGCAACCTGACGCCCTCGGAGCTGGGCCAGATCGCCGGCCGCGCCGGGCGTTATCTCAATGACGGCACCTTCGGCACGACGGGCGAGGCCGAGCCTTTCGACGCCGACACGGTGGAGCGCCTCGAGACCCATAAATTCGACAATGTGGGGGTGCTCCAATGGCGCAACCGCGACCTGGATTTCCGCTCCATCGACGCCTTGAAGCGGAGCCTCGGCTTCTTTCCGCGCCTCGAAGGCCTGACCCGGGCGCAGGCCGGACCCGACATCGTGGCGCTCGAGACCCTGGCCCGCGACGAGGCGATCACGGGCCTCGCCGCCACTCCGGCCCAGGTGGCGCTTTTGTGGGATGTCTGCCAGATCCCCGACTACCGCAATATCAGCACCAGCGAGCATGCCACTCTGGTCGGGCGCATATTCGAGTTCCTGTCGCGCGACAAGGGCCGCATTCCGGAAGACTGGTTCGCCCGCCAGCTCGCGCATTGCGACCGCTCCGACGGCGACATCGACACCCTGTCCACCCGGATTGCCCATGTCAGAACCTGGACTTTTGTGGCAAACCGTACCGACTGGCTGGAAGCGCCGCTCTTCTGGCAGTCGCGCACCCGCGAAATTGAGGACAAATTATCAGATGCCTTGCATGAAAGGCTCACACAGCGTTTTATCGACCGCCGCACGAGCGTGCTCATGCGGCGTTTGGCCCAAAAGGAAGAATTGATGTCGACGGTTGAGGAAGATGGCGCCCTGCATGTGGAAGGCGAGTATGTGGGCCGCATCAAGGGGTTCCACTTCATTCCCGATGGCGGCGACGGCGCCACCGGCAAGACGGTGAAGGCCGCCTCGCTGAAGGCCGTGGCGACCGAGATCGCCGGCCGCGCCCAGACGGTCGCCGCCTGCCCGGACCCCGATCTGTCGCTGACGCGGCTCGGCCAGATCGTCTGGCAGAATGCGCCGATCGCCAGGCTCGAAGCGGGACCGGCGCTCCTCAAGCCGCGCATCGTCATCATCGCCGACGACCAGCTGACCGGCGCCGATCGCGAGGCGGTGCAGGCGCGGCTGGAAAAGTTTCTAAGCCGCCACATCGCCAATGTGATCGAGCCCTTGATCAAGCTCGAGGAAGGTGAAGGCCTCGCCGGCACCAGCCGCGGCATCGCCTTCCGCCTGGTCGAGACGCTAGGCGTGCTGCCGCGCGACCAGGTGGCGCAGGAAGTGAAGAGCCTGAGCCAGGACGAGCGCGCCGCCTTGCGCAAATACGGCGTGCGCTTCGGCGCCTTCAACATCTTCGTGCCGCTGCTGCTGAAGCCCGCCGCGACGCAATTGCGCCTGCTGCTCTGGGCGCTCGAGAAGGGCAAGGAGGGCAAGTTCGATCTCGAGAGCTTGCCGGAATCGCCGGGCCAGGGCCTCACCTCCGCCCCCTTCGACCGCTCGACGCCGCGCGGCTTCTATGGCATCTGCGGCTACCGCATCTGCGGACCGCGCGTCGTGCGCATCGACATGCTCGAGCGGCTCGCCGACATGATCCGCGATCGCGTCTTCTGGCGGCCGCGCTTTCCCGAGGAGCCGCGCCCGGCAGGCTCGATCGAGGGCGGCGGCTTCGGCATCGTGCCCGACATGATGTCGCTGGTCGGCTGCTCCGGCGAGGAGTTCCAGGCCATTCTGCGCAGCCTCGATTTCCGCATGCAGAAGCGCAAGGTGAAGCGGCCCGTGACGAGCGCCGCGCCCCCCGCGGCTGCCGAGCCCGTCGTCGCCGAAGCGGCTGGCGACACGTCGATGGCCGATGCGCCCGCCGAGCCGGCGAGCGAAGCCGTCGCTCCGGCCGCGGCCGATGCCACGGCAGCGCCCATCATCGAAGCCGCCGTGGAAGCCGAGCCTCCGCCGGCGCCGGCCGAAGCTGAAGCTTCGGAAGCCGACGCTCCAGCCGAAACACCCGAGATCGCCGCAGCCGGCGCGGAAGCGGCGGTCACGGCCGAAGCTGCCCCGGCCGAGACGGCCACCGAGGAGGTCGAAATCGAGGTTTGGTGGCCAAAGGATACCGGCCCCTTCCGACGCGAACGTCAGAAACCCGAAGCCCGGCCTCAGCAGCAACAGCAGCAGCATCGTCATCGGCGCGGCAAGGAGCGTGGCGAGCACAAGACGCAGGACGCCGCCAAGCCCGGCCAGCGGCCCCAGAAGCCGCATCGTCCTCAGCGCTCCGAGCGCAAGCCGGAAAAGCCGATGGATCCCGATTCGCCTTTCGCCGTTCTGGGGGCGCTCAAGGCGCAACTCGCCAATAAGACGTGAGCCGGCAGCGCATCGACAAATGGCTCTGGTTCGCCCGCATGGCGAAAACCCGGACCCTGGCGGCGGCCATAGTGTCGCAGGGGCAGGTCCGGCTCAATAAGGTCAAGGTCGCCAAGCCGGCCCAGGAGGTCGCTCCCGGCGATATCATCACCCTGGCCGCCCATGGCCGGGTGAGGGTCATCAGGGTGCTGGCGATCGGTGCCCGCAGGGGCCCGGCCAGCGAAGCCCGGACCCTCTATGAGGACATGGCAGACCCGGCCCCGGATGCGTCGGAAAATCTGCTGCATTAGCTCTAAAGCCTTGCTATAGAGCGTTCGGAATAAAGAACGGATTGTTGCGAATGACCTATATCGTCACGGAAAACTGCATTAAATGTAAGTACATGGACTGTGTGGAAGTCTGCCCGGTCGATTGCTTCTATGAAGGCGAGAACATGCTCGTCATCCATCCGGACGAATGTATCGATTGCGGCGTCTGCGAACCGGAATGCCCGGCCGAGGCGATCAAGCCCGACACCGAGCCCGGTCTCGAGAAGTGGCTGGAACTCAACACCGAATATGCCCCGAAATGGCCGAATATCACGATTAAGAGAGACGCGCCGCCCGATGCCAAGGAGTTCGACGGAGTCGAAGGCAAGCTCGAGAAGTATTTCTCGCCCAATCCCGGCGAAGGCGATTGATTTGAATATCTTGCGGGGGCATTAACCTTTTCCCCCGCAAATATCGCTTGTTACGCAGAATTATACCGTACACGGACAGGTCGGACTTTAATTTTCATTAAAGCCGTGCTATATTCCGTCATGATGTAAACCAGACTTACGGAAACGATCCCGGGCCCCCAAAGCTCGGATTTTTTTCGCCAAAAGCCTGTCCAGTGCCGGAAAGAGGGCCCGCGATCCCCATCCGCCGGACTGCCCGAAAGGCGAGATCAGACGATCGGCCGTTTGCTCAAGGCGCCGGTTTTGGCCTGCGCCATCGATAGGTTGCGAGGCGAAGGAAAGCCATGACCAAATCGAAGACGAAGGCTAACGCCAAATCCCTGAAAACTGCAGCGAAAGCGAAGAAAAAGATCGTGAAAGCCACTGCCAAGAAAAAGCCGGCCGTGAAGGCCAAGACCGTCGTTACCGCGAAGAAGGTGAAGCCTGCCGCCCAGCCGGTCAAGGCCGCGGCCAAGCCTGTCCACAAGCCCGAGGTGAAAGCCCAGTCCCACGCCCCGCAGGCCCATAAGCCCGCGGCCCATGCGGTGAAGCCGCCGGCGCCGGCCGCCAAGGCCGAGCCGAAGGCCCATGCGCCGCAGGCCCACAAGCCGGCGCAGCCGGTCCAGGCGCCCGTGGCTCCCGCGCCGATCACCAACATGGCCGACAAGCCGGTCGTCGCCACGCCGGCCGCCAAGAAGCTGCTGTTCAAGGTCAACGAGCTGATCGTCTATCCGGCGCATGGCGTCGGCCGCGTCGTGCAGATCGAGGAGCAGGAGATCGCCGGCATCAAGCTCGAGCTCTACATCGTCGATTTCGAGAAGGAAAAGCTGCGCCTCAAGGTGCCGACGTCGAAGTCGGAGCAAAAGGGCATGCGCAAGCTCGCCGACAAGCCGCTCATCGACCATGCGATGAAGGTGCTGAAGGGCCGCGCCCGCATCAAGCGCACCATGTGGTCGCGCCGCGCCCAGGAATATGAGGCGAAGATCAATTCCGGCGACCTGATCGCGGTGGCCGAGGTCGTGCGCGACCTCTACCGCTCCGAGCGCCAGCCCGAGCAGTCCTATTCCGAACGCCAGCTCTTCGAGCAGGCGCTCGACCGCATGGCGCGCGAGATCGCCGCGGTGAAGAAGATCGACGACGACATGGCGATCAAGGAGATCGAGACTTTCCTCGCCAAGAACGCGCATCGCAACACCAAGGCCGATGACGGCGTTCCGGCGGAAGAGGCGGCCTGAAGGGCCCCTTCTGAATGACAGCAAGAGCCCGGCCTCAGCGCCGGGCTTTTTGTTTGCGGGTGGCGCCGGCGCCGTCCTCGCGATAGGCTGCGCGGCACAGGCAGGCGATCATGAGCCAGCAGACCACCGTCAAGCCGCGCACCAGGATCAAGCCGAAGACCGAGCGTCCGAAGCTCTGGAAGGTCATCCTCCTCAATGACGACTATACGCCGCGCGAATTCGTCGTTCTGGTGCTGAAGGCGGTCTTCCGCATGACCGCCGACCGCGCCTATGGCGTCATGATGACCGCGCATCGGCGCGGCGCCTGCGTCATCGCCGTGTTCACCAAGGACGTCGCCGAGACCAAGGCCAAGGAGGCGACCGATTTCGGCCGCGAGAGGGGCTATCCGCTGTTCTTCACGACCGAGCCGGAAGAATAAACGCGCCCCCTACTCATCGCAGCGCCGTTTGGTTGCACGCCCGCCTCTCAACTTAATGTGACGGGCCTGACGGCGTCCGTTCTTCCGCAAGCCTCGTATCGAAGGTCGTATCCATTTGGATGATCAGAGAGGACTATGCGATGATCAAGCTTCACAAGACCCTGACTGCCGCTGTTGCCGCCTTGGCGATGGGCGCCGCCGGCCTCGCCTTCGCCGCCAATCCGATGGTGGGCGGGGCCGAGATGTTCCCGGAAAAGAACATCGTCGAAAACGCGGTCAATTCGAAGGACCACACGACCCTGGTCGCTGCGGTCAAGGCGGCCGGCCTGGTCGAGACCTTGCAGGGAAAGGGGCCCTTCACCGTATTCGCCCCCACCAACGAGGCCTTTGCCGCCTTGCCGGCCGGAACCGTCGAGGATCTGCTCAAGCCCGAGAACAAGGACAAGCTCGTGAAGATTCTCACTTGCCATGTGGTGGGCGCCGAGGCGTTCTCGCCGGCCATCATGAAGATGGTCGACGACGACAAGGGCAAGCATCCGGTCAAGACGGTGGGCGGCTGCACGTTCACGGCCATGTATGATGGCGGCAAGGTGATGATCGCCGACGAGAACGGCACCGTCGCCACCGTCGTCATTGCCGATGTCGACCAGTCCAACGGCGTCATCCACGTGATCGACAAGGTCCTGCTGCCGAAAATGTGATCTCCGGCCACCAGGATCGAGACCTTGGGCCCGGTCCGCCGGGCTTCTTTTTTGTGGGGTTCCGTCCCGACACCGAACGCTATATAAGCGGCCCCGAGTGACCCCGTAGCTCAGCAGGATAGAGCATCAGATTCCTAATCTGAGGGCCGGAGGTTCGAATCCTCTCGGGGTCGCCATTTTCTGCACAGGCATTATCGATGAAGGACGGCCGGCGCCGTCACGCCGCGTCGAGCATCTTGTAGCTGCGCTTCTCGAAGCGCCCGCGCGCCGACTTGATGTCGTGGCCATGCGCGTCGATCCAATGAGCCAATTCCGTCACGCGCTCCAGGAAAGCGGCGCCCATCGGGGTGAGGCTGTAGATCGTCCAGGAGGGAAAAGTGTCGGAATGACGCCGCGACACGAAACCGTTGCGGATCAGCTGGCGCAAGGCGAGACTGAATTTCCTTTGCGATACGTCGGAAACGAAGTCGCGCAGTTCGTTGAGCCGCGCCGGCGTTTCGTTGAGGTACCAGGCCAGACGCAACGTGGCGTCGTCGCCGATATGCTCGAAGAGCTCACGGATGATCACCCGGTGCTCGATGCCGTCCGCGGCCTTCGTCTCCTGGCGGTGCAGTCCGGTGTCCTTTTCCGATGTGAGCATGATGGGCCCCCTACATCACGATCGCTTCAGGTCTGATCGACCTGAGTGATAAACATGATCGAAATCTCATACTGCGCGCCGACGGAAAACCGGTGTCCCGCCTTTCCAGATCACGCGCCAAGCAGATTGCCGACATATAGGACGATGAGACCGACCCGCAAGACGTGACAAATTTGTCACTTACACACAAATTGAGCGCGCGCCTTATGTCGCTCTTCTCTGTTGCATCACTGAAGCCCGGACACGGCGCTTCGCCACTTTCACGGGCCGAACGCGGAACACGTCCACGATTCTATCCGCGAGTGACAGATATAGAGCACTCTGACGCGCTCCACTCAATCCCCACGGATCGGCATCGATGCCATGCAGGACGAGAATCAGAATATCGGCCAGCGCCTCGAAATCGGCAGCGCCGAGCGAACGGCAGATGCGGGCAAGCCGCTTGCGCTCGCGCATCTCGAAATCGCGCATCAGCCCCTGCCCCAATTCCTCCGCACGCATGGCCTTCATCGCCATGCCGATCATTTCGAGGCATGGATCGGTTTGCGCCAACGCATCCGCGATGAGCCTGACATAACTCTGCAGCTGCGCCGCGGCGTCACCCGCATGGACCGTATCGATCTCCTTGAGAAGACCGTCCGCCTCGGCGAGAGCGGCCTTGAAGCAAAGGACGGCCAGATTCTCCTTGGAGCCGAAGTGACGATAAAGCGTCATCTTGTTGCTGTTGGCGACGGCCGCGATCTCATCGACGCTGGCATCCTGCACGCCGTGTTTCTGAAACAATGCGCAGGCTGCCGTCAGAATACGCTCGCGCGGCCGGGGATTGTATCGTGGCGCCGGCGCCGCCGCACGTTTGCCGCCCGGCCTGGACCTGGCGAAGGCGACAGGGGATTTCGGCGCCGCCGGACGCTCCTTGAACAATTTCACCAGCAGGCGGGCACGCGAGGAAAACAGCGCGGCGCGGCCGGCGCTGGCGAGCCCCCAGGGATTGGCGCGGATGCCGTGGGCCAGCAGCATAAGAGCGTCACTGAGCACCTCGCCATCCGCGATGCCGGATCCCCGGCATGTTTCCGACATCCGCTTGCGATGCCGTGTGATGAAAGCATCCAGCAAGGGACGGGCGGCGGCATCTTCGCGCGCCTGCCGGAACACGGCGAAGATGAGCTCGCTGTGGCTGTCGCCGCTTGCGCAGCCCTTCGCCATCTTCACAATCCAGTCATCGAGCACACCGGCGGGATCGTCGCGCAATCCGCTCGCCTGCCATTTTCGATCGATCTCGTCGACCACGGCGCGAAGACAGGCAATCGCCAGATTCTCCTTCGAGCCGAAATGCCGATAAAGCGTCATCTTGTTGCTGTCGGCGGCGGCGGCGATCTCGTCCACGCCGACAGCCTGAACGCCGCGCTGGCCGAACAGATCGCGCGCCGCACCGAGAATGCGCTCGCGCGGCTTCGAAGCGTCGATCTTTCTTCTGCCGGCGGCCACCAGTTTTCCCGCTTGACTTTGTTACTGCTCGGTCACAGTATAGTGACTAGAGAGTAACATACCGGTCCCCGCGAGAGACTTCAACAGCGGGTGCCGAGAGACCGGTCACGGACCGGGGGCAGCGAACCTGAACGACGCGGCCGCGCGTTGTTCAGGTTCATTCGAAGACGTGAATCTTCAATGAGGTCATGATGACGGATTGCAAGCACGACGCCGCCGCGGCGGACGAAAACTCACTCATGAGCAAGTATTTCGACATGGCGCTCAGGACGCGCGAGACGAATACGAAAGCAGGCGGCCATCCATCGCGTGAATTCCTTGATCGGTCACACGCCGAACTTCCGCCGCAACGAGCTGATAGCGAATGACGCTCATGAATCGTTACGTCGGACGCAGCCGACTTGGCGTCAATTCACCGCCTCGTGATCGAGATGAGGAGCTGACTGGAGTACGTGTCGCGCGAATACAATTTGATACTCAATCTTCGTTGTGAGCATGACTCACATTCCTTATATGCAAACCCGTGAAATCTTCCGAAATGAACTTCGTGGTAGTGAGATGAGCCTCTCGACGCAGGAAAACGATTCAATGGCCTCTATGAACACGCCGGGCAGCGACGACGAGTTCATCGTCGTTCGTGAGATACTCTCGCGCCTGGGCGACAAGTGGAGCGTGCGTGTCATCCATGAGGCGGCTGGCGAGCCGATCCGCTTCACCGACCTCAAGCGCAAGATCGAGCGCTCGACGCCCATTTCATCGCGCGTTCTCACGCGCACCTTGAAGCAGCTCGAACGCGATGGGCTCGTTTCCCGCCGGGTCTTCCCGGTCGTGCCGCCGCGTGTCGAGTACAGCCTCACCGAGCTCGGTCAGCAATTCCTTCATCACGCCCAGGAGATCATGGGCTGGACGATGGAGCACCAGACCGCGTTCGAAACGGCGCGTCGTGAATTCGAGGCGCAAGCCACCGAGCAATAGACGGAGCGTCATCTTCGTCATCGTGACGCGGCGGAAAAAATTTTCCGCCGCGTCTTTGTTTATAAGCCACATGCGACCGCGAAGGTCTCCAACTTACACGAATGTAACAGCAGCGGCTTCCTCGGTTACATTTCTGTCACCGTCTCGAAACTCTAAGTTACCTCTTTGTGCCTGTTACAAAAACCGCACAGCGGCTGACAAATCGTCTTCCGCAGCACAGGCGGGAATTGCAATCCCATCCGACGAAAAGTATCCAACCAGTAACCTCGATTCATAGAAGAGAGGTTTGAGGCAATATTCCCCAGGGGGAAATTTGTCGTACTATCGCAACACGGCGATTGTCGCTGTTTTGAGGGAGAATAAGATGAACATGTTGAAGTGGGCGCTCATGGGCAGTGCGGCTCTCGCCGTGACGGCCACCGCCGCCCGGGCTGACGATCTCAGCGCTCTCAAGGCGCAGATCGAGACCCTGCAGTCGCGCGTTTCGCAGCTCGAAGCTCAGCCGCAGGCCTCGATGCCGTCGGGCTACAGCCTGCTGTCGATCCGCGACGGCCAGGGCACCTTCCAGGGCGTTCTGCCGGAACGCGCTGCTGACCGCGTCCGTGAAGAATCGGGCTTCACGCTGTCGGTCGTTCCGACCGCCGACGCCGCTCCGGCCGCCGAAGTGTCGGTCTCCGGTGAGATCCGCACCGCCTTGATCTACACGGACTACGAGAATGACGACAGCGCAGACCTCAACGTCCGTGGCCGTATCTTCATCAAGGGCAAGGCCGACACGGCCGTTGGTGAAGTCGGTGGTTACTTCCGTCTCCAGGCTAATGGCGGCGGCGACTTCTCGGACTACTCCGAGAACGTCAAGATGAACAAGGCCTATGGCTGGTGGAAGTTCGCTCCGGAATGGGAGCTGATGGCCGGCTACAATGACAACACCGCCGCCCTCCAGGTCGGTTGGGACTGGCTCGCGGCCACTGGCCCGGTCGCTTCCTTCGGTCCGTCGAATCCGATCAACGAGCAGATGCGCCTGACCTATGCGTCGGGTCCGCTCTCCTTCGCCATCGCGGTCGAGGATCCGGACAATGCGACGGGTTACGCCGTTGACTTCGGCGCCGACGGCAAGGCCGGTGGCGGCGACGACTTCGTCGTCGAAGGCGATGCTGCCGACCGCAGCGACATCCCGGCCGTTCAGGCCTACCTGATGTACTCCTCGGATGTCTTCACCGGCCAGATCGTCGGCCTCTACCAGGACGACACGCTCGGCGACGACGCCGACTGGGCGATCGGCGGCGGCGCCACCATCGGCATCACCGACGGCCTCCAGCTGACGGCCGGTGCGGTCTATGGCGAAGGCACCAACTCCTACGCCAACAACCTCGGCCCGCTCACGGTTGACGAAGAGTTCTGGGGTGCGTCGGCAGGCATTCTCGCCAATCTCTCGGAAGACACCCGTCTCGAACTGGGCGTCGGCTATGAGGATTACGACAATGCCGGCAACGCCCTCGGCTTCGGCGGCGGCGTCTACTGGGATCCGGTCAGCCAGGTCACCCTGGGTGTCGGCGCCACCTATATCGACTACGGCGATCGCCAGGATGTCGGCACCGACGGCTTGGGCAACCTCGCTTTCGTCGACGACAGCAACGAAGACAGCCTCCAGGTGTTCTTCGGCACCTGGCTGCGCTTCCCCTGATGAAGGGACGCGGATTGTGATTTAGTGCCGGTTGTTCCCACTTCCGGCCGCTGAGTTCCGATCCCCTACAGGGACCCCCGCAATCGCATTGCGGGGGTTTCTTTTTTGGTTACACGGCAATCACCAACGCACATTCCCGCCACCAAGCGTCGTTCGCGTAATCGAACGGGCATCACCTACGCGCACCATCGTTCTCTAATCATTGCGCCTCCGACGCACATTCCGGTTCCTGTTACAAAAACCGCACAGACGGAATTAATCGAACTCGTCCGCGTGCCAACCAATTGTCTTTCACCGGGCATCGGATAAGTATCGCCTCAACCTCGATTCACCGAGTGGGGGTTGATACAGCGCTCCAAGCCGAGATTTGTATCAAGATAGCAACACAGTGCATATCGCTGTTTTGATGGAGACTAACAATGAAAATGATGAAGTGGGCGCTTTTGGCCGGCGCCGCGGTCAGCGTGACCGCCACCGCCGCCCGGGCCGACGATCTGGGCGCGCTCAAGGCGCAGATCGAGACGCTGCAGTCGCGCGTGACGCAGCTCGAGGCGCAGCCGCAGGCCTCGATGCCGTCGGGCTACAGCCTGCTGTCGATCCGCGACGGCCAGGGCAATTTCGCGGGCGCGACGCCGGAGCGCGCCTCCGATCGCATTCATGACGATTCGGGCTTCACGGTCTCGGTCGTTCCGACCGCCGATGCCGCACCCACCGCCGAAGTGTCGGTGTCGGGCGAGATCCGCACCGCGCTGCTCTACACGGACTTCCAGGACGACGACAATGCGGACCTCAATCTCCGCGCCCGTCTGTTCATCCGCGGCAAGGCCGACACCGCCGTCGGCGAGGTCGGCGGCTATTTCCGTCTGCAGGCGAATGGCGGCGGCGACTTCGACGACTATTCGGAGAATGTGAAGGCGAACAAGGCCTATGGCTGGTGGAAGTTCGCGCCGGAATGGGAGTTGATGGCCGGTTACAACGACAACACTGCCGCGCTGCAGACGAGCTGGGACTGGCTTGCCGCCACCGGCCCGACCCGCACCTTCGGCATGGCCAACCCGTCCAACGAGCAGATCCGCCTGACCTATTCGTCGGGACCGCTCTCCTTCGCCATCGCGGCCGAGGATGCCGATGACGGCATCGAATGGTCGAATGGCGCGATCGTCGACACCTCGGTCGACCGCAGCGACATTCCGGCGGTCCAGTCCTACCTGATGTACTCGACCGATGCCTTCACCGCGCAGATCGTCGGCCTCTATCAGGACGACAATGTCGGCGACGACGCCGACTGGGCGATCGGCGGCGGCGCGGCGCTGAGCATCACCGACGGCCTCCAGCTGTTGGGTGCGGCGGTTTATGGCGAGGGCACCTCGGCCTATGCCGGCAACCTGGCGCCCATCACCATGGACGAGACCTTCTGGGCCGGATCGGTCGGCATCCTCGCCAATCTCTCGGACGACACCCGCCTCGAGCTGGGCGTCGGCTATGAGGATTACGACGAGGCCGGCAAGGCGCTCGGCTTCGGCGGCGGCGTCTACTGGGATCCGGTCAGCCAGGTCACCCTGGGTGTCGGCGCAACCTATATCGACTTCAAGGATGCCGCTGTCGTCGACGGCAGCGACCTCGACGTGATCGGCAACGAGGACAGCCTGCAGGTGTTCTTCGGCACCTGGCTGCGCTTCCCGTAAATCTCGGACGATACGAACCGGCGCGATCCTTCCTCCTGAGCGCCGACAAGACCCCCGCAACGCCAATTGCGGGGGTTATTATTTGCGCGGCACGAGATGCCCAGTCATCGCCAGCTCGAGCCCGCGGCGGATCTCCCGCGCATGCTGCTCGAAGCCCATCTGGTCGTCGGCGATGAAATAGTCGAACAGCATGTGCTTCATCGCCTTGAGATAGTAGCCGAGCTCGGCCGGATCGACGTCGCCCCTGAGATCGCCGCGCGCCTTGAGCGCCGCCAGCGTCTCGACGAAGAGCTCGCGCAGCCGCGCCGTCGTCCAGGCATACTGGCGCGCGAAGACGGCGTCCTGCGTGGAAGCCTGGGCGGCCAGCACATAACGCCAGGCATACTTGTCGAGCGCCTCGATCGAATAGCGGCTCTGCAATATGCCGATCGCGGCCAGGGCCTCGACCGGGTCATCGGGCGGCGACGCGATGACCTCCTTACAGGCGGCGATGCAGCGCTCATCCGCCTCGACCACCAGCGCCAGGATGAGTTCGCTCTTGGACGCGAAATAATTGTAGAGCGTGCCGACGGCGACGCCCGCCTCCTGGGCGATTCCGTCCATCGTCGTCTTCTCATAGCCCTGCTCGCGCAGGATCCGGGTCGCGGTCGTGAAGATGACCTCCCGCCTTTTGATCTTCTTCGTCTCCCGGACTCCGGTCGCCAAACAGAAGCTCCCCAGTTCTATTGACAATAAAAATGAACGCGTTCATAAAAATAAATGAACGCATTCATAATGTCCGACGGCAGCTTTCAGCAAAGCCGCGCGGCCTGTCAAGGGAGGTTTGAAATGTCACAGGAATTACACTTGCTCGCGCGCCTGGGCCTCGGCCGCATCCATGCTTCCGGCGCCGCCCGTATCCGCTCTTTCCGCCCGATGAGCCGGCGCAGCTTCCTTTCGGGAACAGCCGCTCTGGGCATCGCCTCGGGTCTAAGCCCGAATGCGGCTAAGGCCGCCAGCACGGTCAATTTCTTCGGCTGGCAGGACTACGACACGGCCCTCGACGCCAAGGGCTTCTTCGCCGCCCATGATCTCGAGGTCAAATCCACTTACATGACCGACAACAACGAGATCATCGCCAATGCAAAGAATGGCGGCATCGGCAATATGGACCTGGTCACGCCGGATCTGCTCTACGGGCCGTTCATGGCCGAGATCGGCCTGTTCGAGCCGCTCGATCTCGCCCAGCTTCCCAACTTCGACAATCTCTTTGAGCCCTTCAAGACGATCCGCGGCGCCAGGGTCAGCGACCAGCAATTCTGCCTGCCCTTCGCCTGGGGCAATGTCATCCTGATGTACAACGCCGATGTGGTGAAGGAAGCGCCGACCTCCTGGCTCGATATGCTGAAGCCCGAATTCACCGGCAAGGTCGGCCTCGCGGCGGAGATGTCGCATCTCGTCATCCCCTTCACCATGGCGGTGGCCAAGACCCAGAACGCGACGCGCATCACTCAGCCCGTGCTCGACGAGGTCTATGCCACCCTGACCAAGATCAAGAAGGAGCAGGCGCGCTCGATCGCGCCGAGCTTCGGCGATCTCGCCCAGCAATTCGCCTCCGGCGAGATCGTCATCGCGCCAGCCTGGGAGCCGGTGGCGGTGTGGGCCGGCGACAAGGCGCCGCCGCTCAAATGGTCGTTTCCGGTCGAAGGCTCCTTCTCCTTCATCGACAATATGGCGCTGGTGAAGGACGCGCCGCATAAGGAAGCGGCCTATAAGCTGCTCAACCAGTCGCTTTCGCCCGAGGCGCAGGCGCAGGCCGCCAACAAGAATATGACCGCCGTCACCGTCGAAGCGGCCCTGCCGCTGCTCGACGCCAAGCCGCGCTCGCTCTATCCCTATGATGACGTCAATGGCTTCTGGGCCAAGCGCGGCGACGGCATGCCGCCGCTGTGGCCGGTCGAGAAGCAAGGCGATCTCGTCACGCTCGATGACGTGCTCGCCGGCTGGGAAAACTTCCTGCGCGCCTGATCTACGGCACTTCAGATCATGACCTCAGACACGGCGAAGACATCGCTCGGCCTCGCATTGCCCGCCATCGGCCTCAATGCGTTCCTGTTCATCCTGCCGCTGGGCTATTTCTTCGTCGTGAGCTTCCTGCAGGTGAAGGCCTATCAGATCGCGCTCTCGCCTACTTTCGGCAATTACGCGCGCGCACTGCGCGAATATCCCGACGCCCTGCTCTCGACGCTGGGTCTCGCCGTGATCGTCGCCACCCTGGTGACGCTCCTCGGACTCGTTTACGCGCTCGCCTGCCGCTTTCTGAAGGAGAGCTGGGGCAATCTCCTCCTCGCCATCGCCCTCATCACCCTGTTCGGCGGCTATCTCGCCAAGCTCTATGCCTGGCGCACCATATTGGGCGGCAACGGCATCGTGAATTCCGGCCTCATGGAGCTGGGCCTGATCGGTGCGCCGATAACCGCGCTCCTCTATAACGACTTCGCCGTCATCCTGGCGCTCACTCATTACACGCTGCCGCTCGCCATCCTGCCGGTCTATGGCGCGCTCAAGGCCGTCGACGACCTGCCTATTGCCGCGGCGCGCGATCTCGGCGCATCGGGTCCACGCGTCTTTCTCGACATCGTCCTTCCGCAATGCGCGCAGGGCCTGTTCTCCGCCTTCGCCCTGACACTCCTCTTCGTCGCCGGCGATGCCATAGCGCCGCGCCTTCTCGGCGGCACCTCGTCGACCATGATCGGCGTCTTCATCCAGAACCAGTTCGGCTTCCGGGTGAACGCGCCCTTGGGCTCGGCGCTCGCCTTCACCGTGATCGCCGGCTCCGCTCTCATCCTCATCGCGGTCGCTTTTCTCGGCAACCGCGCCTTGCGGCCGCGGAGCCTCTCATGAACAGCCGTCTCCTCGCCCCGATGGGTGCCTTCATCGGCCTGTTCATGATAGCCCCGCTCCTGGTGATGCTGCTTTTCGCCTTCAGCAGCTCCTCGCTGCTGAAGCTGCCGATCGAAGGCCTCACATTCCACTGGTTCGCAGCGCTCGCGAATACCCAGGGGTTCTACCCCTCGCTCATCAACAGCCTCCTGATCTCGCTCACCGTCGGCGCGGTCTCGACCGTCATCGGCACCCTGGCCGCCTTCGGCCTGACGGCGGGGCGGCACCGGCTGCGCAATTTCTCCATGCCGGTGCTGGTGCTCCCGCTCCTCGTGCCGCCGCTGGTCCTCGGCATCGTTTTCCTGTCCTATTTCTCCGCCTTGGGCCTGCGCCTCGGCTTGCCCACCACGATCATTGCCCAGACCGTCACCTTGCAGCCGATCGTCATCCTCATCCTGGCGAGCCGGCTCGCCGGCTTCGACTGGGCGGTGGTCGACAGCGCCCGCGATCTCGGCGCCTCGCCTTGGCGCATATTCATGGACGTCACCTTTCCGATCATCCGTCCGACCATCCTCGGCGCCGCCCTCATCGTGATGGCGCTGTCGCTGGACGACTTCATCATCACCTTCTTCACCATCGGCGGCGAGAACACGCTGCCGACGCTGCTCTGGGGCATGATGCGCAAGGGTGTCGACCCGCGCATGAATGCCTGCGCCTTCATCCTCGTTTCCCTCACCCTGCTGCTCGGCGGCCTGGCCCTGCGGCTCACCCGGACCAGAAAATGACCATGCTGCACGACTCCAGACAGCCCGGCATCGCGCCTGTCTTCGCTCATCTCAACGGCCGTCGCGCCGTCGTGACCGGCGGCATGTCCGGCATCGGCCTCGCGGTGGCGCGCGCCTTGTCGCAGGCCGGCGCCGCCCTCGTCATCATCGACCGTACCCCGGCGCCGGCGGGCCGCCCGCGCGATCTGGAGCTGCCGCCGGACACCAATTTCATCAAGGCCGATATTGCCGATGAGGTGCAGATCGCCGATGCGATACGCCGCGCCGATGAATTTCTCTCCGGCATAGACACGCTGGTGACAGCCGCCGGCATCGCACGCGCCGGCACGACGCCCGAGACCTCGCTCAGCGATCTCGACGCCGTCGTTTCCGTCAATTTGAAGGGCACATTCCTCACCTGCCGCGCCGCCATCCCCCTGATGATCCGCGCCGGCGGCGGCGCCATCGTCACCATCGCCTCCGAGCAGGGCCTCGTCGGCGTGCCGGCGATGGCGGCCTATTCGGCGAGCAAAGGCGGCGTCGTGCAGCTGACCCGCTCGCTCGCCGTCGACCACGCCCGCCACGGCATCAGGGTCAACTGCGTGTGCCCGGGTCCGGTGCTGACGCCGATGCTTCAGGCTTTCGCCGACAGCGATGCGGGCGCTCTCGACAAGGAGGCGGCGACGACGCTTCTCGGCCGCATCGGCCGGCCCGAGGAGATCGCCGCGGCGGCGCGCTTTTTCGTATCCGATGCCGCCTCCTTCATCACCGGCGCCATTCTCGCCGTCGATGGCGGGGCGACAGCGCATTGAGAAATGGGGAGATCAGCCAGATGACGACCGAAGTCGAGATGAGCCGCATGAGCTGGACGGACTATGCCGAGGCCATCGCCACCCGCGATCCCGCCGTGCTGATCCCGGTCGGCTCGGTCGAGCAGCATGGCCCGCATCTGCCGCTCGCCACCGATTGCCTGATCCCCGAGGCGATCGCCAAGGCGGCGGCGCGCCGGACCGGCGCCATCGTCGCCCCGACCATCAGCTACGGCTACAAGTCGGTGCCGCGCTGCGGCGGCGGCCAGCATTTCTGCGGCACCACCAGCGTCGATGCGGCGACGCTCATCGGTCAGCTCAAGGACATCGTGCGTGACCTGGCGCGGCACAAGGTGACGAAGGTCTCCTTCGTCGTCGGCCATATGGAGAATCTCTGGTTCGTAACCGAAGCCTGCGATCTCGCTTTGCGCGAGGTGAGGATGCTGGGCCTCGAGGCGCCGCGGCTGATGAATGTGGGCTATTGGGAATTTCTCTCCAAGCCGACGATCGAGAAGGCCTTCGACGGCACCTTCCCCGACTGGTCGCTCGAACATGCCGGCGTCATGGAGACATCCATCATGCTCCATTGCCACCCCGAGCTCGTGAAAATGGAGCGGCTTTCCGACCATGGGCCCGCTTCCCTCCCGGTCTACGACCTCTGGCCCTATGACACCACGAAGGTGCCCGGCACGGGCGTGCTCAACACGGCCAGGGGCGCCAGCGCCGCCAAGGGCAAGCTCTTCTATGACGAGTATGTGCAGTGCTTCTCCGACGCGCTGGTCGACGCCTTCGGCAAATCCCCGAGGATCAGATGAGTTATGTCGCGGCCATGACCGACTTCCAGCTTCAGGCGACACCGGCGGTGCGGCTCGGCGGGTTGCGCAAGACCTTCGGCGCCCATGTCGCCGTCGACGATGTCAGTCTCGACATCCTGCCCGGCGACTTCGTCGCGATATTGGGGCCCTCGGGCTGCGGCAAGACCACCTTGCTGCGCCTCCTGGGCGGCTTTCTGACGCCTGACAAAGGCACGATCGAGATCGACGGCGCGGATGTGACGAGCCAGGGTCCGGAGCGGCGCCCGACCAACACGGTCTTTCAGGGCTACGGCCTCTTCCCGCATATGACGGTCCGCCAGAATATCGCCTATGGGCTCAAGATCGCCGGCCGCCTGACCACATCCGAGATCCGTGACCAGGTCGACCAGGCACTGGGCCTCGTCCGCATGAGTGATTTTGCCGAGCGCAACAGCCGGGCCCTGTCGGGCGGCCAGCAGCAGCGTGTCGCCCTGGCGCGAGCATTGGTGATGCGGCCGCGGGTGCTGCTGCTCGATGAAAGTCTCGCGGCGCTCGATCTCAAGCTGCGCCACCAGATGCAGGACGAATTGCGCCGCATCCATCGCGAGATCGGCGGTACTTTCGTCTTCGTCACGCATGACCAGAACGAGGCCTTCTTCCTCGCCAACAAGGTGGCGGTGATGAACAAGGGACGCATCGAACAGTTTGCCGCACCCGCGGATGTCTATCACCGTCCGCGCACGCGTTTCGTCGCGACTTTTGTCGGCGAGGCGAATGTGCTGAAAGGTCGCCGCGTGAACGGCAAGGTCGCGTTCGCCGAGGGCCAGTCCCTCGCCTCACCGGGTCGCGACGGTGACGTCGAGATCATGATCCGCCCGGAAGACATCCAGATCGGCGGCAAATCATCCGGTCCGATAAACCTGCGCGCCACGCTCGCCGACCAGGTTTTCCAGGGCTCTTTCCTCAAGCTGACTTTCGTCGACGCCTCGGGGCGGCAGCTCTTCGCCACGCTCGGCGACAGCACGCGGCGCAGGTCTTTCGCCATCGGCGAGACACTCGATCTCACCTTCGACGGCGACAAGACGGTCGTCTTCGATCTTGGCTAGAGCGCCGGACGCTCACTTGGAATCGGTCCGGCGCCCTATCTTTTTTATTTTGCGCACCGGCTTGTCCGAGAACCGCACACACTTCTCGGGCCGATGCTCCAGGTCGTTGATTTTCGCGCGGTGATCCGAAAGACCGGCTGGCGCGCGGCGATGCCCTTGCCAGCCGTCTTTCGGTGAAGGCGCTCGAGCCGCCCTTGCATGCGATCGATGCGGAAGTCCGGAATGATGAAGGGCAGGTTCTTCAGATACCAGGCGAAGGCCCCGACATCGGCGAACCGCATCAGCTGATCGCCTTGCTCCCGCGCCTCGATCACGAAGCCGGCCCGCGATAGCTGACTCAAGGCAAAGTCGAGATCCCAGACCCTGGCCGTCGCGGGAGGCGCTTCGCCGAGCAGCCGGTGAAAGTCATCCGCGATAGTGGAGGCGACCTGCTGGGTCACGAAGCGGCCGCCCGGCGCCAGGACGCGCCGGACTTCCGCCGGAAGATAGGATTCATGCCGGCTGACCACCAGATGGAACGACCCGTCGGGAAACGGCAGCCCGCCGCCCGGCGCTCCCTCCTCCTGCGCGACATTCTCAGGCGCCCCTTCGACCGCGACGACCTCGACGCCGAGCGGTGCCAGCCGCGCCCGGGCCGCCGGCACATTGGGCGCCCAGCCTTCCGTCGCCACGGTTCGTTTTGGCAGCATCCGTGCGCTCAGCCATTCGCCGCCGCCGGTTCCCAGATCGAGCAAATCAGGAGAATTTGCCGCAAAGGCATCGACCAGGCCGCCGAAATCCCACGGCTCCTCGGTGACGATGCGGCCGTCATACGAGAAGTCCCAGCCTTCGAACGGCCGATCCTGCGCTTCCGCCATCAGATCGGCGAAATTAGCCATGCTTAGTGTCCCCCATTAACGTCTTGATCACCATATCGGGCTGACATATCAGCAATTCAACGCGACGAGCGCTTCGCACAGAGGATTGGACAATGGATCTGGATTTCGATCTCGGCCGTGGACCTGAGGCTTTCGGCCATCGTTTCCTCATCGGCCTGCAGCAGAGCCCGGTGCTCGGCGATCACGACAAGCGGCTCCTCTCGACCTTGCGCCCGGCCGGCGTCGTGCTGTTCCGCGCCAATTTCCTGGCCAATGCGCCTTATGAGGAATGGCTGGCCTCGCATGCCAGGCTGCTCGCCGATGTGCGTGAGTATATTGGCCGCGACGAGGTCATCGTCTCGATCGACCATGAAGGCGGCGGCGTGCTGCGCCCGCCCGCGCCCGTCACGCCCTTCGCTTATGCGCGCGAATGGCCGAACGAGGCCGCCGCCGTCGGGCGCGCCATGGGCGTCGAGTTGCGCCATCTCGGCTTCAATGTGAATTTCGCGCCGGTGGTCGACGTCAATTCCAACCCGGCCAATCCGGTCATCGGGCCGCGCTCCTTCGGCACGACGCCGGAGGCGGTCGCCGCCGCGGCGCGCCGCTTCCTCGATGCCATGCAGGCGGAGGACGTGCTCGGCTGCCCGAAGCATTTCCCCGGCCATGGCGACACCGGCGTCGACTCGCATTATTCGCTGCCCGTCATCGATGTCGATCCCGACACTTTCCGCCGGCGCGAGATCGCCGCCTTCCGCAGCTTCACCGATGCCAAAACGCGCTTGTTCATGACCGCTCATATCGTCGTGTCGCAGGTCGATCCCGGCATCCCCGCCACCATGTCGCGCGTCATCCTCAACGACATCCTGCGTGAGGAGCTGGGCTTCAAGGGGGTCGTCGTCACCGACGATCTCGGCATGGCGGCGATCTCCTCGAAGCTCGATCAGCCCGAGACGACGCAGCGCATCGTCAATGCCGGCGCCGATCTCTTGTGCATGTGCGCTTATTGGGCCGACACGGCGCGCATCCTGAAAATGATCGACTTCATGCAGGCGGGCCTGAAGGACGGCACGCTCAAGGAGGCGACCTTCCGCGCCTCCTTCGACCGGGTCAGGGCCCTGCTCGCCGATGTGCCGAAGCATGAGGTCAAGCAGCTCGGCGAGGAGACCTATGAGCGCCATGCCGGCCTCGCGCCGCTGCGCCCCCGGGCGCCCGTCCCGGCCAATGCGACAGGAGCCGCGAAGATCTAGGCGGTTTTCGCACCCCTGCCCTGCGACAAGAAAATTATTGATAAGCCGATCGATAAACGGCGAATACCTGCGCCGACGAGGCCTGCGGTAAGCCTGAAGCTGCCTCTTTCATGAAGAAGAGCAGGCGGAACGGGGAAATTTTTCCTCCCCGGACCGGTTTCAGGAACCACATTTCATGCTGGCCGGCAAGAGCCCGCAAGCCAAGGGGAAGCGCATGACCATGAAGACTCTCACCACCTCTCTATCCCTGATCGCCCTACTGGCGACGGGAGGCCTGAGCCCCGCGATCGCCGGCGACGTGACCGTCGCGGTGGGCGGCGGCGTCATCCAGGAAGTCGGCCGCGAGACCCTGTGGGGTCCGGCCGGCAGGACGCTCGGCCTCACCGTCAAGGAAGAGACGATCAACGACGCCTATGCCGCGGTGAAATTGCAGGCCGCCGCCAATGCCGTCACCTATGATCTCGTCCAGACCAACGCCTTCCAGGCGGAGAAGGGCGGCCGCGAAGGCCTGTTCCTGCCGCTCGACTACGGCGTCATCGACAAGACGGATTTCATCGAGGGCACGGCGCAGAAATACTGCATCTCGGCGCTCATCTTTTCCTGGGTGATGGCCTGGAACAAGGACACCTATGCCGGCAACGAGCCGAAGGACTGGGCCGATTTCTGGAATGTCGAGAAATTCCCCGGCAAGCGCGCGATGCGCAACGATCCCGAGGCTCAGCTCGAGATCGCCCTCCTCGCCGACGGGGTGCCGATGGACAAAGTCTATGAGGTGCTGAAATCGGAAGGCGGCCTCAAGCGCGCCCTCGACAAGATCGACCAGCTCCGTCCCCATATCGCGGTTTGGTGGAATTCCGGCGCCCAGCATGCCCAGCTGATGAAGGACAAGGAAGTCGACATGTCGGTCGGCTGGAACGCTCGCTTCGAAGCGGTCAAGAAGGACGGCGCGCCCGTCGACTACACCTTCAACCAGGGCATCATGAGCATGGATTGCTGGGCGGTTCCGGCCGGGGCTCCTCACGCGGCCGACGCGATGCGCATGATCAACGAGATGTCGAAGCCCGAGGCGCAGGCGAAGTTCTCGGTCGGCGTCAAATACGGCGCCGCCAACAAGCGCGCTTATGAGACCGGCCTCATTCCCGACGAGGTCTCCAAGAAGCTGCCGACCTATCCCGACAACGCCAAGAGCCAGCTCGCCCAGCAGAACGACTGGTGGGTCGAGCATGTCGAGGAGGCCCAGCTCGGCTTCCAGGATCTGATGTCGCGCTAACTTCCTCCGTCAACAACGACGGCCCTTGGTGAAGCCGAGGGTCGTCTTGATCGCACAAGCACACGGAATGACCAGCACCGCCTTCATCGGGATCCGCAATCTCTCGAAATCCTACGGGACGTTCCGCGCCCTGAATGATGTCGCGCTCGATGTTGCGGCGGGCGAATTCCTGAGCATCCTGGGGCCATCCGGCTCCGGCAAGACCACCCTTCTCATGGCGCTGGCGGGCTTCGTCCGCCCCGATCGCGGCTCGATCTCGGTCGGCGGCCGCGAGTTCGTGCGTCTGCCCGCCAACCGGCGCGGCATCGGCGTCGTCTTCCAGAACTATGCTCTCTTCCCGCATATGTCGGTGGCCGGCAATGTCATGTTTCCCCTGCGCGCCCGGGGCATCGCCAAGGCCGAGGCCATGGAGCGCGCCCTGAAGGCGCTCGCGATCGTGAGCCTCGCCCACATGGCCGAGCGCGACATCGCCACCCTGTCGGGTGGCCAGCGCCAGCGCGTCGCTCTGGCGCGCGCCATCGTCTTCGAACCACAGGTGATGCTGATGGACGAGCCGCTGTCGGCGCTCGACAAGAATCTGAGGGAGCAGATGCAGTATGAGATCCGCAAGCTGCATGATCGCCTCGGCCTCACCACCGTCTATGTGACGCACGACCAGCGCGAGGCGCTCACCATGTCCGACCGCATCGCGGTGATGAGGGACGGCGTCATCTGCCAGCTGGGCTCGCCCTCGGCGCTCTACAAGCGGCCCAATTCGCGCTTCGTCGCCGAATTCCTGGGCGAGGCCAACATCCTGGCCCCCGATCTCGTCGCCGGATGCGTCACGACGCCCGGCGGCAAGGTGATGATCCGCGCCGAGGATTTTTCCCTCGTCAAGGCCAATGGCCATGACCAGCTGGCGCTCACCGGCACGCTCACCCGTTCGGTCTTCCAGGGCGACAGCTGGCTGATCGCCGTCGATCTCGGCCCGGGCAGCGCGGTCTCGGCCCGCATCGCCGCCGCCGACGCGGCCAATGCCGATCTCGCCGCCAAGGCGGCCGGCGCGCCCGTGACGCTGCATGTCCGTCGCGACGCGCTCATTTCCGTGACCGACACATGACGGCCGCGGTTGCCACGGAGGCCGGCTTCGACAACAGCGCGGCGCTCAGGCGCGACCACCGTCTCGCCCAATTCGGTTATTTCGGACTGGCGCTGCCGGCGGTGCTGCTGGTCGGCATCGCCGTCGTCCTGCCATTGGCGGTGATGCTTTATGTCTCGCTCGCAGGCCCTGGCGGCCTGTCGCTCGACACTTATCTGCGTGTCCTGAGCAAACCCGTCTACACACGATCGATTCTCACCACTTTCCAGGTGAGCGGCGCCACGGTGCTGACCTGCGTCCTCATCGGCACGCCCTTCGCCCTGGTGATGGCGAGCGTCGGGCGCAAGCTCTCCGCCGTCCTCATCCTGGTGGTGATGCTGCCCTTCTGGACGGCGCTTCTGGTCCGCACCTATGCATTGTCGGTGCTCCTGCAGCGCAATGGGCTCGTCAACAGCTTCCTCATCGATCTGGGCATCGTCCCGTCGCCTTTGCCGCTGATCAACAATTTCTTCGGCACGCTGGTCGGCATGACCCATGTCATGCTGCCGCTTTATATCCTGCCGGTCTATGCCGCGGTGCGCCAGATCGATTCCAATATCATCCGCGCCGCGGCGAGCCTCGGCGCCAGCAAGCTCCTCACCCTGCGCGCCGTGGTGCTGCCGCTCGCCGCCAATGGCGTCTTTGCCGGCGCCGTCCTCGTCTTCGTGCTGAGCCTCGGTTTCTACGTCACGCCGGCGATCCTCGGCGGCGGCCGCGTGGCGATGATCTCCACCCGCATCGACCAGAATATCTCGACGCTCTCCGACTGGCCGGCGGCGAGCGCGCTGGGCGTGCTGCTGCTCCTTTCGGTCGGCCTCGTCTTCCTCGCCGCCTATCTGCTCAAACGCTGCTTCAAGGGCCTCGGAGCGCGCAAGGATGTTTGACGGCTTCGACATCGGGACGCCCTGGCGCATTCTCATCGGCCTGTTCATGGCGGTGGTGTCGGTCTTCCTGCTCGCCCCCTCGCTCATCGTCGTGCCGATGTCCTTCTCGGCCTCCGAGCTCCTGCAATTCCCGCCGAGCGAGCTCTCGCTGCGCTGGTGGCGGGAATACTGGCAGTCGGCTTTGTGGATGCCGGCCACCAGAATCAGCTTCCTGCTCGCCGCCGCCACCGCTTTGTGCGCCGTGCCGATCGGCTTCTTCGCCGCCTATGCCACGACCCGCGCCCTCGGCCGTGCGAAATGGCCGCTCTACGGCGTGCTGCTGATGCCCGCCACCGTGCCGCCGATCCTGATCGGCATCGGCCTCTTCTTCGTTCTCGCCAGGCTGCATCTGATCGGCTCTTTCGGCGGCCTGCTGCTCGGCCATACGGTGCTCGCGATCCCGACCGCCTATGTCATCCTCTCGGCCGGCTTCGCCCGGTTCGACTTCACCCAGGAAAAGGCGGCCGAGAGCCTGGGCGCCGGCTGGTGGCGCACCCTGTTCCTCGTCGTCATTCCGCAGTTGCGTTTCCCGATCCTCTCCGCCGCTCTGTTGTCCTTCCTCACCTCGCTCGACGAGGTTATCGTCTCGATGTTCATCGGCAGCGGCGCCAATACGACACTGACCAAGGTGATGTTCCTGTCGCTCAGGGACCGGGTCGATCCGCAGGCGGCGGTCATCTCGACGGTGTGGATCGTCCTCGTCGCCGTGATCGTCGGCGTCGTCTTCACACGACAGCAGCCGGATCGTCCGTAAGGGAAGCCCGAATGGCGCGCCTACCCCTCCGCCTCCCCTTCCACGTGGTAATATTTTCTGCCAAGCTCGCGCATGAGGCCGCCGATCGGAAGAGCGCGCCATGAGAACCATCACCATGCCGCCGACCACCGCCCGATCCACGCCCAAAGCCGTCGTCTTCGGCTGCTCCGGCCCCAAGCTCACCGATTCCGAGCGCGATTTCTTCCATTCGGCGCAGCCCTGGGGATTCATCCTGCATAAGCGCAATTGCGGCACCCCGGCGCAGCTGAGGACCCTCATCGCCGAACTGCGCGACAGCGTCGGCCGGCCCGATCTGCGCATCCTGATCGACCAGGAAGGCGGCCGCATCGCGAGGCTGGCGCCGCCGCACTGGCGCGCCCCGCCGCCCGCCGCCCTCTTCGCCCAGATCGCCCGCACCGATATCCGCCGCGCCATCGAGGCGGTGCGCCTCAATTCCAGGCTGGTCGCCGCCGAGCTGTTCGATCTCGGCATCGACATCAACATCGCGCCGGTGCTCGACCTGCCCTTCGGCAATGACGATCTGGTGATCGGCGACCGGGCGATCGGCGACACGCCGGAAATGGCGAGCATCCTCGGCCGCGCCACTTGCGAGGGCCTGCTCGCCGGCGGTGTCCTGCCGGTCATCAAGCACATATTGGGCCATGGCCGCGCCCGGCCCGACAAGTCGGAGGCGCTCCTTGTCGTCAACGCCTCGCTGGACGAGATGCAGTCGATCGATTTCGTGCCCTTCCGCTCGCTCCAGGACATGCCCTGGGCGATGGCCGCCCATGTCATCTACCGCGCCATCGACCGCGACGCACCCGCCACCGCATCGCGCACCGTGATCGACGAGGTCATCCGCGGCATGATCCGCTTCGACGGGGTGCTGCTCAGCGACGACATCTCCGACATCGCCCGCAGCCATCCGCTCGACACGCAGGTCGCGGCGACCCTGGAAGCGGGCTGCGACGTCATTCTGCATGGCAGCGGCGACATGGACGAGATGCAGCGCGTCGCCGATGCGGCGCGGCCTCTGTCGGAAGATGCCGTCGAACGACTGCGCCGGGCCGAGCGCATGCGCCGCCGGCCTTCCGCCATCGACCTCGCCAACACGGCCCGGAAGCTCGAGGAGATGCTGAAGCCCGCCGGCGCCCGGATGCGCCAATCGAGCGCCACGCGTTCTTCCGAGATTGTCGGCTCGGTCGCCCGCAAGATCGAGCATGACATCGTGCTCGGCCGCATCCTGCCCAAGGAGCGGATCATGGAGGACGAGCTCGTTTATGGCCTGGGCGTGAAGCGCCATGTCGCGCGCGCCGTGCTTCAGGAACTCGCCCGCATCGGCCTCGTCAAGATCGAGCCCTATAAGGGCGCCGTGGTGCGCCATCTCTCGCCGGTCGAATTGAGCAAGCTGCATGATGTGCGCCAGCTTCTGATCGCCGGCGCCGTCGAGCGCATCCGCCTGCCGGTGTCACCGGTGCTGATGGCGAAGCTCGACCGCGCCAGGCGGGCTTATCGCTCGGCGATCTCGACCGGCGATCTCGAGCTCGCTTATGCTCAGGACCGCGTCTTCCATGATCTCTTCCTGGAAGCGACCGACAATGAATTCATCATCCGCTCCATCCATGACTGCGACGCCGGCATGCGCAGCATCGACGCCGCGACGCTGGTGGTCGACAGCCTGGTCCAGCCGTCACTTGCCGATCATGACGAGATGATCGAGGCCCTGGAGGAGCAGGATCTCGAACGCCTCGCCGAATTGTGCAAGGCGCATTTTGACCGGCCCTTCGTGTACAATATGGCGAACAGCGTGCGGCATTAGACTAGCTGTTCTGCTCGCTAAAACACTCCACTTTCGCCGTTCGCCGCGTGAAACGGCGCCCTCCGGTCATACCAGGGCTGCGCGCGCTCCAGCGCCGCGGCGAGCTCGATCAGCGTCGCTTCGCCGGCGGGCGGGGCCACCAGCTGAACGCCGAGCGGCAGGCCGGAGCGGTCCATGCCGAGCGGCAGCGACATCGCCGGCTGGCCCGAGACATTGAACGGCATCATATAGACCGCGTCCTCCCCCATGGCGCCCGCATCATAGTCATCGACATCGAGCGACATGTCGTAGAAGCCGAGCGGGCGGGTGCCCTGCGGCAGCACCGGCAGCAGCACCACGTCATAGCGTGACGTGAGGGTGGCGACATGGCGCGAATGCCAGCGCATGCGCTCGATGTCGCGTGTATGCCGGATGGCGTCGGTCGCCCGGCCGCGCTCGATGGTGGTCCAGATCGTCCGCGACATGTCTCCCGGCCGGTTGGGCACGCCGCGCCGCCTGGCGTGATCGTCGAACTGCGTCGCCGTCTGCACCCGGATGACGCCGGTATAGGCCCGCCACAGATCGGCGAAATCATAATCGAAATCGAAGAGCTCCACCTCATGGCCGAGCGTCGCGCAGAGCCGCGCGGCATGGGCGACGGCGCGCTCGACTTCCGGACTGTTGCTGTCGCCGCGCGGATTATGCAGGCTGAAGCCGATGCGGAGCCGCCGCGTCGAGGGCGCCGTGCAGTCGAGAAAGACCCGGCGCTCGGGGATGTAATAGGGCTCACCCGGGTAACCGCCCTGCAGCACATCGAGCATCGCCGCCGTGTCGCGCACGCTGCGCGAGACGCACAGCGACTGGCCGCCGCCGAACCAGAAATCGGCCGCTTCGGGCCCCGGCGAGATGCGCCCGCGCGACGGCTTCAGCCCGACGAGCCCGTTGATGGCGGCGGGCACGCGCGTCGACCCGGCGCCGTCCCCGGCATCGGCGAGCGGCAGATAACCCGCGGCCACCGCGACCGCCGCCCCGCCGCTCGACCCGCCGGGCGATTTCGCGAAATCCCACGGATTGCGGGCTGGGCCGTGCATCGGCGACTCGGTCGTCAGCGACCAGCCCCATTCGGGCACGTTGGTCTTGCCGATCAGGATGAAACCCGCCGCCTTGCTGCGGGCGGTGACGAGCGAATCCGAGACCGACACCGTGTCGGCGAAGGAGGATATGCTGTTCGTCGACCGTACACCGGCCCAGGACGTATGGAGATCCTTGGCGAGATAGGGGACGCCGGCGAACGGCCCGCTGCGATGATGGGTCCGGGCCTCATCCAGCGCCGCCTCGAAGCAGCGGATGGTGATGGCATTGAGCCGGTCGTCCAGCGCCTCGATGCGCTGGATCGCGGTCTCGACCAGCTCCAGCGGCGCCACCTCGCGCCGGCGCACCAGGTCGGCGAGGCCCAGCGCGTCATGGAAGTCGTAGTCCTTGAACGGGCCGATGGGTGCGCGCGGCGGCATCGCTCAGATCCCGAGATCGCGCAGGAAGGCGCGGCTCGTCCGCAGCACCTCATCCGCCGGAATATCCCAGCCGAAATGATGCGATTCATATTCGATCGAGGCGACGCCGTCATAGCCGAGCCGCTGCAAGGTCCTCGTGACCGCTCTGAGATCGACCTCGCCGGCGCCGAGCGGTATGCATTTGAAATCGGGATAGCGCCCGATCGAATCCTTCACATGATAATTGCTGATCCGCCCGATGAGCGCTTCCGCCGCCTGGACCGGGTCCTCGTCGCGGAGCTGGAAATGCGTGGGATCGAAGGCGACCCGCAGATCGGCACCGGGAATCGCCCGGAACAGGTCGAGATACTCGCTGGTGCGGCAGACGATATGCATCGAGCAGCCTTCGATGCCGAATTTGACGCCCTTGCCCCTGGCATAGTCGCAGACCTCCTCGAGCGCCGCGGCCAGATGGCCGCGGGCGACGCCGATATCCATGTCCTGCGGCTTGCGGCCGGTGAACACCCACACGACCGGCGCGCCGATGTCGCGCGCCAGGTCGATCGATTGCTTGAGATAGGCGATGCCCGCCTTGCGCTCGGTCTCCGTCTCTTTCACGAGATGGAGACAGGCGCTCAGCGCCGAGATGCTCATGCCGGCAGCAGAGATCGTGCGGGCGATCTCCGTCCGCCTCTCCGGACCGAGCTCGGGCGTCACATGCGGCGTGAAGCCGTTGCTCCATTGATCGCCGTTGAGCTCGACGGAGGTGTAGCCCGCCCTGGACAGGGCGCCGACCAGATCGGCGATCGGCAATTCGTGCAGGAAGGTGCTGTAGAAGCCGGCTTGCATCTCTCGAGGCCCTCGTTCAGGTGAATTTCGGGAAGGCGAAGGCCGCGTCGTCGGCAAGCGGCATCGCCACCCAGGAGCGCGCGATCTGCGAGCTGTAGGAGGCATGGACGAGCTCGGTGGCGCGGGCGCCGTCCATGCCGGTGGCGCCGATGCCGTCCTTGACGCCGTTGAGGATCTCGTCCGCCATGCCGGCGAGCTGCTCGGCATAGGTGTCCCACTCGTTGCGCGGCGGCCAGATCGACAGCCAGCCGTCCCACACATGACGGTTCTGCTTGGAGCGCACCGTCGGATAGACCGCCTTGCGGATCTGCTCCGGCAGCTCGTTCATCGGCACCGTGGTGTTGATGGCGAGCGGCACGTCGAAGAAAGGCGAGCCGGCATTCGTCCAGTAGGAGAGCGATCCCTTGGTGCCATAGAGCTCGGTGGCGTCGCCCAGCACCGGCGAGTAGCGGTCGGCGATGAAGCTGCCGCGCGCGCCCTTGTTGGTGCGCACCATGACATGGACATTGTCGTCGACCACCGGCGGGATGACGCAATGGCTGACATCGGCGACCACTTCCGCGTAATCGTCCTTCAGCAGATAGCGCAGCATGTCGAAGCGGTGGATCAGATTGTCGTTGGTCGTGGCGCCGCCGGAGCGCTCCATGTCCCAGCGGAAATTCGCCCCGTCGACCCAATTGTCCCACTTGGCCGAGAACACGGTGCGGAAGGAATAGACCTCGCCGATGAGGCCCGCCTCGATGGCGAGACGCGCCAGGCGGATCTGGTTGAGGTAACGCTGGTTGAAGCCGGTCTTGAGCACCACCTTGTGCCTCTCGCAGATCTTCACCATCTCGAGCGCGTCGGGATAGGTGATGGCGAGCGGCTTTTCGCACAGGACATGCTTGCCGGCCTTGGCGGCGGCCTCGACGTCGCGGCGATGGAGATTGTTCGGCGTCGCCATGATGATGATGTCGACGGCGGGATCGGCCAGCATCCTGGCATAGTCGGCATAGACATTGGCGCCGCCATATTTGTCGGCCAGCGCCTTGGCGCGCGCCTCGTCGATGTCGCAGACGGCGGCGAGCCGGGTCGCGGCGACCGCGTTGACCGCCGGCGCATGCGCCTCCTGCACCACATTGCCGGCGCCATAGAGCCCGACGCCCAATTGCTTCGTCATGATAGTCCTCTCTTCAGATCGGTTGGATGAGATCAGCGCGCCGCGATGACGGCGATCTCGACGAGGTTCTGCGGCCGGGCCAGGGGCGAGCCGACCGTGGCGCGGGCCGGCGTGTTGCCTTTCGGCACCCAGGCGTCCCACACCGCGTTCATCTCCTCGAAGCTCCTGACATCGGTGAGCCAGATATTGGCGGACAGGATGCGCGTCTTGTCGGTGCCGGCCTCGGCCAGATACTGGTCGATCTTGGCGAGGATCTGCCTGGTCTGCTCGGCGACCGACGGCACCGGATCGGCGGCGGTCTGGCCGGCGAGATAGACCGTGTCGCCATGGATCACGATCTGCGACATCCGGTCAGTCTGCCGGTGACGTTCAATGGCACTCATGAGGCACTCTCTTTCTGAAGGTTCAAGCATTTCCGGAAGTCCTGCGCTCCGGTGATGAGGAAATTGTTGGCGTGTTCGTAGAGGAAGCGGCAGCCGCCGCGGACGAAGTCGGCAACGGTGTCGCGCGTCACCAGCGTGCCCGGCACCTTCGCCTTGGCGCGGATGCGCCGCGCGCAATCGAGCACCAGCGCCTTGACGTCGGGATGATGCGTCTGGCCCCTGAGCCCCATCGAATGGGAGAGATCATTGGGGCCCATGAAGAAGACGTCGATGCCTTCGACGGTGAGGATGTCGTCGAGCTTCGCCACCGCCTCCAGCGATTCGATCATCGCGATGACGGTGAGCTGTGCATGGGTCTGCGGCCGCGCCCGGCGAACCGCCGTGACGATCGCCCGTGCGGCCTCCGCGTCATCGACATGCGGCACGATGAGACCGGCGGCGCCGGCATCGATATAGCGGGTGAGCAGATGATCGAGATTGGCTTCCGGCCGCACGATGGCCTGCAGGCCGGCGGCGCGGGCGGCCCGGCACATGTCCTGCACCGTCTCGACCGAGGCGGTGCCATGCTCGCAATCGATGAACACGCCGTCGATGCCGAGCCGGCCGAGGAATTCGGTGAGCGCCGGCGAGGGATGATCCGGATTGACGACGACGACCGGCTCGTCGCGCGACAGGCGGATTTTGAGGGGATTGGTCATGCGAGCGCCAATGAAAAAAGATGGCCGAGCCCCTTGGGGAGCGGATGCGGACGGAAGCTTTCACCGGCATCATCGGAGAGCCACACATTGCCGAACTTGTCGGAGCAGGCCAGGCGCTCCGGGCTTGCCGGATGGACAGCGAGCGCAAAGACGGTGCTTCGCGGCACGAAGCCCAGATCGCGCGTGGTGAAGGTCTTTCCGCCGTCGTCACTGCGGAAGAAGCCGCCCTGCTCGCCATCGAAATCGGTGCCGCCGCCGGCATAAAGCGTACCCTCGGCTCCAAGCCCGAGGACGCGGGCATAGGTCCCCTTCTCGCGCAGCCGCGGTATGGCGAGCGGGCGCCAATTCACGCCGTGATTATGGCTCTGGAACACGCCGACGCGCGTTGCCACCGTCACCGCGCCGTCGCGATGGACGACGGCGGAATGGAGATCCACGGCATCCTCGACCGCGTAGAGTCCGTCGATCGTCTGCCGCCAGCTGGCGCCGCCGTCTTCCGACATCAGGAGGCCGCCGACCTCGATCGTGGCATAGAGCCTTTTGCCGTCCTGCGGATCGACGGCGATGCGCGTCACCCGCTTGGGCTGCCCGGGCACCGCCGCGATGGACGGATAGCTCGCCTCCACTTCGAGATCGCGCCAGGTCGCGCCATTGTCGGTTGATTTGACGATTGCCATCGGCTCATAGCCGGCGAAAATCGTTTCGGGCTCATGCGGATGACGCGTCAGCGACCAGACGGCGAAACGTGGCTTGGGAGCATTGAGCCTCAGCCAGCTGCCGCCCCAGTCGTCGCTCCTGAAGATGCCGTCCTGCGTGCCGGCGAAAACCTCGCCTGGCCGCGCCGGATCGGCGAGCAGCGCGAAGGTCTGCGGCGGGCCGGGAAAGCCGGTCTCGGCCCGTTCCCAGGCGCCGCCCTCGCGGCTGCGCCACAGGCCGGCGCTCAGGAAGCGGCCGGGATCGGTGTCGCCGGCGAAGCCGGCATAAAGCGTGAGGCTCATGGATTGACGTCGGTCTTGTAGTCGACGATGGGCGCATCCTTGACGCCGAAGGCGAAGGCCAGCGCGCGGATGCCGTTATTGGGCCCGGCCGGCTTGATGCTGTGGGGCGCGTCGGGTGGGATCATCACCAGGTCGCCAGGAGCGATCTCGCGCGTCTCGTCCTCGATGGTCATCAGCGCCCGGCCGGTGAGCATGTAGTAGAATTCGAAGGTCGGATGGCTGTGGGTATGGACCTCGCCGCCGGCGCGGATCTCGAATTCGCTGACGAGCTCCAGATGGCCGCCGAGCGTCGCCTCGCGCATCTCGCGCGGCGCCACCAGCCACCAGACCGGCGTCGTTCCCTGATGCACGACGTCGGGGTGCACATAATGACAGGAGCGTATATCCATCGAGGCTTCCTTCACCGGTTGGTCCGGATGACGCGGACTTAACCAGCGGCCTCACGCACTGGCTAGGTGAAGGGTTATCGGCAACTTTATTGATAAAGTTGGAGCCACTCCGGCCTGTTCAACCAGACCCATAATCCGGCGCAACCGAGGAGCGCCAGAATGCCCATTGTGAACCCGACATACCGCAGGAGTCCGATGCTGCGCCGGCTGGCGTTGGCGGCCAATACCTGATCGCTTGCAATGGCCACGCTCCGGTCTGACTGCCTCGGGGCCGCCAGCGACCGTACTCTCCGCCGCTGCTTATCCTCATATCTGGGCCGCGGCGGCTCGATCTCGAATTCCGAGAAGGCGGTCATGGGACGCCAGTCGGAATAACCGGGACGCCATAGATGGGTTTCTTCCGTGATCGCGCCCGATGAAAACAGCGACTGAATCTGATCGCGCGTAAAAGGTCCCGCTTCTTTCGCCCCTTGCAGGAAAAACCACTCCGCCACGCCCATTCTGATTCCCGTCCACCTGTCGCCCGCCGGACTATTGCGGCACGCCTCTCGACGGGTCAATCAACCAGATATTGCATAGTCCGCATAGACTCTTGGCCCACAGGGAACGCCGCAGAAAATCTCGCCTTTTTCTCGGCATTTGTGAAATACTCCACTTTCCCAGGCCGTATCCCGCGGGTATCTGAAGCCCCCCGCAACGAAGACGTGCCACCGCCATGCCGCTTCTCGAACGCGATCATGATCTGCGCCTTCTTGCCGCCGCCCTTGATGATGCCGCGGCCGGCGCTGGGCGCGTTGTGCTCATCAGCGGCGAAGCGGGAATCGGCAAGACCTCCCTCATCGGTCAATTCATCGCGCAGAACGGTAAGTCCGCCCGTATGCTGACCGGCTATTGCGACTCGTTGTTCACGCCGACCCCGCTCGTCCCGCTGCATGACATAGCGCGGGGCCTCGGCGGCCGCCTCCTGGCTCAGCTGGAAGGCGATGCGCCGCGCGCCCAGCTCTTCTCGACCATGCTGGACATTCTGCGCGCTCCCGCCGAGCCGATCCTTCTCGTCATTGAGGACATTCATTGGGCCGACGAGGCGACGCTCGATCTCCTCAAATATCTCGGCCGCCGCATCGCCCAGACCCGCGCTCTGCTCGTTCTCAGCTATCGTCCGGACGAGGTCGGTGCCCGGCATCCGTTGCGTCTGCTGCTCGGCGATCTCGCCTCTTCGCATGCGGCGCTGCGCATAACCCTGTCGCGTCTGACATTGGCCGCGGTGCGGGACCTGGTCGGCGCGCGCGAGCTCGATCCTGCCGCTCTTCACCGGCAGACGGCCGGCAATCCCTTCTTCGTCACCGAAGTGCTGTCCTCGGGCGGACAGGGCATTCCAGGCACGGTGAACGATTCGGTGCAGGCGCGCCTCGCCAGGCTGACCCCGGCGGTCCGCCAGGTCCTCGAAACCGCCGCCGTCTTTGGCAGCCGCATGCGCGAGGCGAGGCTCGCGGCCATCTGCGGCGCCGATGCCGACACGATCGACGGCGCGATGCGCGCCGGTTTTCTCGAGGCCGCGGGCGAAGAGCTCATTTTCCGTCATGAGCTGGTGCGCGATGCGATACTGGCGGTGCTGCCCGCCGGGAGCTTCCGCGATCTGAGCCGCCGGATCCTCGCGGTTCTGCGCCTTTCACCCATCGAGCGCATCGACCTGGCGCAACTGGCGCATCTCGCCCAGGGCGCCGAAGATGCTGAAGCTGTTCTCGGCTACGGGCCGGCGGCGGCCAAGGCGGCGGCGGCGGCGGGCGCCCATCGCACCGCCGCCACCCAGTATAAGCGCACGCTGGCCTTTGCTGCGACGAGACCTGCCGCCGAGCGCGCGAGGCTGCTGGATCTCTACGCCGAGCAATGCGCCATCATCGACAATCTCACTGATGCCGCCGCGGCGCGGCGCGAAGCGGTGCAGCTCTGGCGCGAAGCCGGAGATCCCCTGCAGGAAGGCGCCGCTCTTTCGCATCTCGCCTGGCCATTGGTGCGCAGCGGCCAGAACGCCGCCGCCGAGGAAGCGAGCCAGCGGGCGATCACCCTGCTCGAGGCGATGCCGCCCACCCGTGAATTGGCCGCCGCCTGCCGCATGCAGGCGCATCTGCGCATGCTCGACCGCGACAAGGCGCCGGCGGTGCATTGGGGCAAGCGGGCGATCGAGCTCGCCACCCGCTTCGACGACGGGCAGACGCTCGCCGCCGCCGAGCTGGTGGTGGGCGCCGCCATGCTGGTGAGCGGTGACGACAAAGGGCTGCCGCATCTCGACCGCTGTCTCGAACTGGCGCGGGCCGGCGGCATGGACGATCTCGTCGGCCTCGTCTTTCTCAACATGGGGTCGTCTTATGGCGAGCGCTACGAATTCGACAAGGCCGAGGCGCTGCTCAGGCAAGGCATCACCTATGCCGAGGACTGCGATCTCGATCACTCCAACAACTACATGTCGGCCTGGCTCGCCTTGACGCTGCTCTACAAGGGGCAATGGATCGAGGCGGGTGACCATGCGACCGCCGTCATCGACTGTCCGAACTTCACGCTGGTCAGCAAGGTCATGGCTTTGGTCGCACTGGGTCGCCTCCGGGTGCGCCGCGGCGATCCCGGCAGCGCCACCGTGCTCGACGAGGCGCTCGACCTGGCGCGCCAGACCGGCACGCTGCAGCGCCTGGCGCCGGTCTATGCGGCGCGCGCCGAAGCCGCCTGGCTCGCCGGCGACAAGGAGCGTGTCGCCGCCGAGGCGACGGCGGCCTATGACCTCGCCTTGCGCCACCGTCATCCCTGGCATGTCGGCGAATTCACCTTCTGGCGCCGCCGCGCCGGCGAAGACATCTCACCTCCGCGCTGCTGCGCCAGGCCGTTCGCCCTGCAGATCGAGGGCGATTGGCAGGGCGCCGCCGCGGCCTGGCGCGAGCTCAAATGCCCCTATGAGGAAGCGCGCGCGCTGGCCGACGGTGATGCGGCGGCCAATGTGCAAGCGCTCGAAATCTTCGACCGGCTGGGCGCCGCACCCGCCGCCCAGATGCTGCGCCAGCGCATGCGCGATCAGGGCACCCGCCGCATTCCGCGCGGACCGCGCCCCAGCACGCTCAGCAACCCGCACGGCCTGACGGTCCGCGAGATCACCATTCTCGATTGCCTGGCCGGCGGATTGAGCAATGCCCTGATCGGCACCAGGCTGCATATCTCGTCCAAGACCGTCGATCACCACGTCTCGTCGATTCTGGCGAAACTGCAGGTGAAATCACGCGCCGAGGCCGCGGCGGCGGCACTGGCCCAGGGCCTCGTCGTCCAAAATAGGGAGGCCGCGGCGCCAAAATAGGGAGACTTCCCGATGTGGGCCCAAAGCGGCCGGCCTAGGGTGTCGCCGTCCACTGCAAAAGGAGTTTCCCATGCCCCGCTATGTCATCGAAAGAACCTTTCCCGCCGGCCTCGAAATCCCGATGGACGCCAAGGGCGCCCAGGGCACGCTGAAGGTCGTCGGCCGCAATGCCGAGGAAGGCGTAACCTGGGTTCATTCCTATGTCACCCAGGACAAGAAAAAGACCTACTGCGTCTATGATGGGCCGACGCCCGAAGCCATTCGCAAGGTCGCCGAGCTCAACGGCCTGCCGGTCGACCGCATCACCGAAGTTCGCGTGCTCGATCCCTATTTCTATCTATGAGCTGTTCCTGCGACGCTCCTTCCGGTGACGATGACCGGAAGGAGCCGGCAGACGCCCCGGCAATCGCCGCCGTCCTCCCCCAGGCACGGCGATTGCTGCGGGCGCTTTTGACCTGCGCGAAAGGACCGGCCGGAAAACACCGTCACGCCCGGCTTCATCGCCTCAATGATCATATGCTGAGGGACATCGGCATTGCGCGGGACGAAAAAGCAGAGCGCATCCGGCCGCCGGATTAATCCATCAGGTCGAGCATATATTGCGGCAGCGCGAAGGCTGCCGCATGGATCTCAGGGTTATAGTAGCGCGTCTTGAGGCCGCTGGCGGCGAAGCGCCGGCGTAGAGTCTCGACCGGCACATGGCGGGCCTGCCGGTCCATCGCGCCCCAGCCGAAGCTCATGCTCCCGCCGATATAGGTCGGCACCGCGGCATGGAAGAAATGCCGGTCGGGAAAAGACTGCGCCAGATTCATCGCCGTCTTGCGTAACTCGTCGGGCTGCAGGAACGGCACGCCGTTCTGCGTGGCCAGGATGCCGCGTTCGGTGAGACGCTCCCGGCTCAGGCGATAGAAATCCTTGCTGAAGAGGCTCGCGGCGGGCCCGATCGGATCGGTCGAATCCGACAGGATCACATCGAACTTTCCTGTTGCGTCACGCAGATAATCGAGCCCGTCGGCGATGACGAGCTTGAGGCGCGGATCGTCGAGCGAGCCCGCCGAATGGTTCGGCAGATATTTGAGGCACATGTCGATGACCGCCCGGTCGATCTCGACGGCGACGATCTCCTCGATAGTCTTGTGGCGCGTGACTTCGCGCACGATGCCACCGTCGCCGACGCCGACGATCAGCACCTTGCGCACTTGGCCATGGGCGAGGATCGGCACATGCGCCAGCATCTCGTGATAGATGAACTCGTCGGCCTCGGTCGTCTGCACCGCCCCGTCGAGCGCCAGCACCCGGCCCATGCGCCTGTTGCGGAAGATCACCAGATGCTGATGCTCGGTGCGCGTCTCATAAAGCACCTCGTCCACGCTGAAGCGCTGGCCATAATCGGCATGAAGGCTTTCGACGAAATCCTGCGGCATTGATACATACTCCCGAATGCGCTCGGCTTTCGATTAAGCAAACATTCGGGCTGCGGCAAGAGCCATCATCGCCCCCAAGGGGGACCAATCCCCTGCCACCAATGGCCCATTATCGCAGGATCCGGAGAAGCGCGATTGATCAGTATTTCACGCCAAATCTCAGCGAGTAATTCTCAACCTCCTCGAAAGTTTCGTCATTGCGTCCATCCTCATAGCCCACGCCGATCGAGAAATGCTCCGCCTCATCGAGAGTGAAATCCACCGCCGCGGAGAAGCGATCCGCCTCGTCGATCGGCAGGGAAAAGAGCGCAAGGTACCGATAAGCGACACCGACATTTGCCCGCAAGGCCTCGATATAGATGTCCAGGGACGCCCTGGCGCCTACGCCATAATAATCGTCACCATCCTCGAAGATCGGATCCGAACCGGCCGTCGTTTCGCCGGCCTCCGCTATGAGATAGGCGTCCGGCCTGAACCAGACCGTCCCTCTCTGATTGTAGATGCCGGTCGTAAACCCGCCGATGGTAACGTTGGGATAGACAAAGGCCGAGCCTTTCACCGTCTCGGTACCTTCCTCGAGATTCCAGACATACCGCGGCCCGGCCGATACATCGAAGCTCTCAAACGATCCGTACCACAACCCCCCGGCCGCGACGGTCTCAATCTTTTCTGCAGTCTTGTTCTGGTAGCTGAGAAATGGAATGAACGTGCCGAAGTTTTCGGTCTCGATCGATTTTCCGACTGTCGCCTCTATCTCGATGCTCTTCGTGTCGGCATGGAGGTCATCCTTGTAGCTCACATGGGCCGCCGAGCCGGGCTCAAGCTTTTTGTAGTTCTCTTCTGTCAGATCCTCAATTGAATTGCGGATCATGATCTTCTGATCCGCCAACCAGCTGCCGACAGCCTTCTTCTTTCCCCCAGCCTGCCGGGTTTCCTCAGGCTCCTCGCAGTAGATGACAGTCCGGCCGGCGAAGAAATTTTCCAGATATTTGTCCTTGCTCTTGGCGGCGACGACATAGGCTCTGTCTTCCGTAGCGCCGTCGATAAAAATATTGAGGAGACTCAGCCTCATCCCTTGAATCCGGTCTCTTGCGCCGGTTGCAGCCTCGCTGGTCTGCCCGGGGAAAGGTTCGTGCTCCCGGATCGCATAGATCGCACTTTCCATCCGCAGAGACTGGGCCTTGCCGCTCGGGTTTGAGCGCATCCTGAGATACATCGGCACGCGCGCTTCATCGAGCATCGCGTTGGCGAGTGCTGCCGGATCGACCCGCCTCCTGACGCCCGCCGGCACACAGAGCTCATCCTGGCGATCGACGGTCAGGACGGAATCTATATAGGCTCCCTCTTCTTCCGCAGAAGCACCATGAACAATGCTCAAGGCAATAGTGGTGGCCAAACTCGCTGCATACAAGGACCTCATCCTCGCCTCCGTCTCGCTCTGGCGGCGCCGCTCGCTTGCAGCGAGTTCAGGAGGTTCGCTTCGATTTCTATTGCTCTTGCGGAAACCCTCGCCACACCCATGATGCGCTTAAGAAGCAATATGGCCGTCGCTTGCAGCGATACGTCATAGGTCTTCTTGGGATCTTCCTTCGCCAAGCTGAGTCTGCGATAGCCATTGGCCTTGAGATGATCGACAATGACTGAGAGCTTCTCTCTCCACGCGCCCAACCGTGCCGCACCGAGGCCCTCGGGCGGCGGCTCGCTGGGTATCTTCTTCAGATCGGTCGAGGTGGTGGCCCTGATGGCAGCCACGACATCGATGTAAACTTTCTCTTCATCCATCCCGTCCTCCCCTGCGTGTTTCAACCCCGCAAAAAGGCGATAGAGTCATGGAGGAAATCGGCAACACACAATAGAGGAGGGCTCACGCGATACCCGGCCCGCGCGCCGCTGACTTTCCTCGGATACAGATGAAATCGCCGTGTCTTACTTACGAGATCCGCGTGACAATATTTCACGCTAAGTCAAATTGGTCAAGACCGTTTCACGCCTCAAACTGGGCCGGCGCGAACGTCGGTCATGGAATCCGCCTCAATGCTCCAATTACCTGGCACGGGAGCCGTTTCTAATCGTGATAGACGACCGAGCGCCCGCCATCCATCGTCAGCACCGATCCGGTGCTGAAGCCCGCCTCGTCGCTGGCGAGATAGACGGCGGCCATCGCCACTTCCCGCGGCCGGCCGATCCGACGCAGCGGAATGATGTCCTCCACCTTTTTGCGCGCCGCTTGCGGGTCTTCGAAGGTGGCGAACCAGTCCTTGACGATATCGGTGTCGATATAGCCGGGCGCGATGGCGTTGATGCGGATGCCCTTGGGAGCATAGTCGATGGCGAGCGAGCGGGTGAGGCCGACGACACCATGCTTGGCGACCGGATAGGGGAAATAGCCCGGAATGATCGAGAAGGCATGGGTCGAGGCGATATTGACGATCGCACCGCGCTTCTGCGCCAGCATCGCGGGCAGCACCGCGCGGATGAAATTCCACGGCCCCTCGAGATTGACCGCCATGCAGCGCTGCCAGTCCTCCTGCGAGAGCTTCAGGGGATCGTCATAGACATTGATGCCGGCATTGTTGATGAGAATGTCGACCTTGCCGAAATGTTCGATCGTGCGGGCGACCGCCGCATCGGCTTCCTCGCGCTTCGCGACATCGGCGCGGCAGGCGAGCGCCTCGCCGCCGATCTTCGCCGCCGTCTTCGCCAGCGTGGCTTCGTCGCGATCGATCAGCGCCAGCTTCGCCCCCTCCTCCGCAAAAGCCTCGGCGATGGCGGCGCCGATGCCGCGCGCCGCCCCGGTGATGAGAGCGACCTTGTCCTGAAGCCGTGCGACCATTTTTTCTCCTCACCAGTCGACGATGGTGCCGTCCGGCATCCTGGCCTCCCGCGTCGGGAAGGGCTCCTGCCGATAGGGATGCTTCGCCGCCACCTTGAGATCGACCTCGACGCCGAGACCCGGCGCTTCCGGGATCTGCCAGGCGCCGTCGACCCGTCTGATCGGCCCCTCGACCACCTCGAAATACCAGGGCACCGCGCCCGTCATTTCCTCCTGGATGATGAAATTGGGGGTGGCGATGTCGAAATGCAGCGCCGCCACGCCGGCGATCGGGCCCAACGGATTATGCGGCGCGATGCCGGCGCCCGCCACTTCCGCCAGCGCCGCGATGCGGCGCGCTTCGGTGAAGCCGCCGCAATGGCAGAGATCGGGCTGCGCCACGGTGAGCACACGCTGATCGAAATAGGGCGCGAATTCCGTGGCCGAGGTCAACCGCTCGCCGGCGGCGATCGGCACCGGCGAGGCCTCAGCGATCGCCTTGAACGAGCCGATATCGCCGGGCGGCAGCGGCTCCTCGGCGAACATCACCCGGAAGGGCTCGAGTGCCCGGAGATAGGAGAGCGCCGCGCCTGCCGAGGCGCAACGGCCGTGGAAGTCGACCATGAGCTCGATGTCGTCGCCGACCGCCTCGCGCAAACGGCGCATGCCGTCGACGAAGCCGTCGATGGCGGCGGGCGTGGCGGTGTAATGCGTATAGGGCACATTCACGAGCTTCATCGCCCGATAGCCCTCTTCCTTCACCTTGAGGCCGCGCTCGACCAGCGACGACGCGTCCATCGAATGATAGACCGCGTCCATCTCGCCGAGGCCCAGATGGGTATAGACCGGCACCCGGTCGCGCACCTTGCCGCCGAGCAGACGCCAGACCGGCAGATCGGCGGATTTGCCGAAGATATCCCACAGCGCCATCTCGATGCCCGACAGCGCCGTCGTGCCGATGACGCCGAGCGGCTGCCAGAAGCCTTGCTTCTTCATCGCCCGGACCGCCTGCTCGATGTCGCGCGGATCGAGCCCGATCACGATCGGCGCCAGATCCTCGACGGCGCCCACGACGGCGCGGGTCTTCCATTCGAGCGTCGCCTCGCCCCAGCCATAAAGACCGGGCTCGTCGGTGAGCACGCGCACGAAGATCCAGTTGCGCAGCTCGGCATTGACGACATGGGTTTCGATCGCGGTGATTTTCATGTCACCCCCGGCGCCCCAGCGCCCGCGAGCGCAGATTGTCGAGCAGCACCGCGATGAGCAAAATCACGCCTCTCACCACATATTGGTAGAAGGCCTGGATATTGAGCAGGTTCATCACATTCTCGGCCACCCCGATGATGAGCACGCCGACGATGACGCCGGTCATCGCGGCGCGCCCGCCCGCCAGCGACACGCCGCCCAGCACACAGGCCGAGATCACCGCCAGTTCGAGACCGATCGCGGCATTGGGCTGGCCCGAGGTGATGCGCGAGGCGAGCAGGATGCCGGCGACGGCGCAGACGAGGCCCTGGATGGTGAAGATCCAGATGCGCATCCAGTCGACATTGACGCCGGCAAGGCGCGAGGCTTCCGGATTGCCCCCGATCGCCAGCGTGTTCCGGCCGAAGACGGTGCGGTTGAGGAGGAAGCCGAAGATGATGAAGGCGGCCGCCATCACCCAGATCGGCGTCGGAACGCCGAGGAACCGGCTCAAAGCCAGCTGATAAAAAGCCGGATCATTGATGCCGACGGCGCGGCCGTCGGACGAGATCAGCGCCAGGCCGCGCACGATCTGCATGGTCGCGAGCGTGGTGATGAGCGCGTTGATCTTGAGCTTGGCGATGACGGTGCCGTTGAGAAAGCCGACGAAGGTGCCGCAGGCGAGCGCCGCGAGAAGGCCGAGCACGATCGAGCCGGTGGCATTCGAGGCCATCACCGCCACCATGCCGGTGAAGGCGACGATCGAGCCGACCGAAAGGTCGAAATCGCGTGACGCCAGGCAGAACATCATGGTGCAGGCGACGATCCCGATGGTCACCACCGACTGCAGCAGTCCCAGCATGTTGCGCTGGGTCATGAAATTCGGCACCAGCAGCGACACGACGAGGATGGCCACGACGAAGAGGACGACCAGCCCCCAGTCGCCGAGAAAGATGCGCTTCAGGCTTTGCGTCATTGAACGACTCTCGCGGCAGGATCGACCTTGCGGTCGGGAAGAGCGGCCGCCAGCAGCTTGCGCTCGCTGAAATCGGCGCGGTTGAATTCGGCGCGGATATGACCCTCGCACATCACGATCACCCGGTCGGATATGCCCATCACTTCCGGCAGCTCGCTGGAGACCACGACGATGGCGAGCCCCTTCTCGGCGAGCTGGTACAAGGTCTCGTAGATCTCCGCCTTGGCGCCGACATCGATGCCGCGCGTGGGCTCATCGACGATCAGCGCCTTCACATCGGGCTCCGACAGCCAGCGGGCGAGAATGACCTTCTGCTGATTGCCACCCGACAGATTGACGATGTCCTGCCGGCGCGACGGCGTGCGGATGCGCATGCTCTTGATGAAGCTTTCGGCCGTCTCGGCTTCCCTGCGGAAATTGAGGATGCCGCCCGGCGAATAATGCCGGCTGGACGAAATGGTGATGTTCTCGGCCACCGAGCGGCCCTGGACGATGCCGTCGAACTTGCGGTCCTCGGGGCACAGCACGATGCCGTTGCGGATCGATTTGCGCGGATCGCCGAGCGGCTTCTCCTCGCCATCGACGCTGACCTTGCCGCGCCGCGCCGGATCGGCGCCATAGACGAGGCGCATCAGCTCGCTGCGCCCGGCGCCGACGAGACCGAAGAAGCCGAGAATCTCGCCGCTCTTGGCCATGAAGCTCGCCGGATGCTTCAGCCTTTCGCCGGCAAGATGATCGACGACGAGGCGCGGCGCGCCGATGTCGCGCGGCCGCCAGCCCCAGATGTCGGCGATCTCGCGGCCGACCATCTCGGCGACGAGCTGGTCGCGGCTGACCTCCTTCAGGCTGTCGTGATGCGCCGCCAGCTTGCCGTCGCGCAGCACCGTGCACCCGTCGCAGAGACGGAAGATCTCATCCAGCCGGTGCGAGATATAGAGGATGATCTTTCCTCCGGCCTTGAGCCTTTCGATCAGCTTGAACAGGATCTCGCTTTCGCGCGAGGACAGCGACGAGGTCGGCTCGTCGAGCGCGATCACCCTGGCATCGATCATCACCGCCTTGGCGATCTCGATCATCTGGCGCTCGCCGATCGAGAGCCGCGCCACCTTCTCGCGCGGGTCCGTCTCGATGCCGATATCGCGCAATTTGGCGCCGACATCCTCGAACATGTGGCGGAAGTTGATGACGCCGCCCGAGGTCGGAAACCGGCCGAGCCGCAGATTCTCGGCCACCGTCAGTTCGGGAACGAGCTGCAGCTCCTGATGCACCACCGCGACGCCGGCATGGAAAGCATCGCGGGTCGAGGCATAATGCTGAACCTGGCCGTCGATGCGGATGTCGCCCGTATTGGCGGCGGCATCGCCGCTCAGAATGCGGATGAGCGTGGATTTGCCGGCGCCATTCTCACCGATCAGCCCATGCACCCGGCCTTTCGGCACGGCGAAGGACACGCCCTGCAGCGCCTTCACGCCCGGATAGGACTTGGAGATGTCGCGGAATTCGAGGAATGCCTGCATGCTTCAGCACTCTATTCGTCATGGCCGCCCTCGAGGCGGCCATCCAGTCCTTCCGCGCAACAGCTGTATGGCGGCGAGGCTGGATGGCCGGGTCGAGGCCCGGCCATGACGAGTTGGCGTCTCTATTCGAGACCGAGTTCCTTGCGCACCGCCTGGTAATTGTCGCGCTGCGCCAGCTGGCCCGCCGTCAGGATGAGTTTTTCCGGCTCCTTGCTGTTGGCGATCCAGTCATACATGTTGAGCGCCGTCTCATAACCATGCCGCTTCGGCGAGATGATCACGGTGCCGACGAAGCCGGTCGCTTCCGGCTTTTTGAACTCGTTGATCGCCGATTCGGCGCCGCCGATGCCGACCGCGATCACATTGGCGGCCGCGATGCCGACGCTCTCGGTGGCGCGCACGGCGCCGAGCGCGGCTTCGTCATTGAGGCCGAAGGCCACCCAGTTCTTGATGTCGGCATGCTTGTTGAGGACCGTCGTCGCGGCATTGAGCGCCGCTTCGGTGTCGGTCTTGGCCTGCGGGGCGTCGAAGATGTTCTCGGCCGGGAAGCCATTCGCCTTCAGCACCGAGATGGCGCCTTCGACGCGGTCGACCGCCGTCGGCAGCTGGTCATAGGAGATGCGGATGGCGCCGACCGTCTTCAGGTCCCAGCCGCGCTTCTTCGCCTCATCGACGATCGCCTGGCCGACCGCCTCGCCGATCTTGGTCGCCGAGATGCCCATATGCGGCACGTCCTCGATCGGATTGCCGTCGGCGCCCAGCAGCCGGTCGTCGACCGTCATCAGCTTGAGATTGTTGGCGGCCGCTTTGGCGACGATGCCGGGGCCGAGCTTCACGTCGGGCGTGCAGATGATGAAGCCCTGGGCGCCCTGGGCACCCAGATTGTCGATGGCCGATTGCACCTTCTCGCCGTCCTCGGCGCCGATCTTGACCAGATCGAAGCCCTTTTCCTTGGCCGCCTGTTCGGCGAATTTCCATTCATCCTGGAACCACGGCTCTTCCGGCTGCTTCACGACGAAGCCGATCTTCACATCGGCGGCATAGGCCGCGGCGGTGAATGCGATCGCGGCGACCGCGGTCAGGCCGACCGCGGCGAACTTTTTCACGAAACCCATTTGCTCACTCCCATCAATTCGGCGCCTTCCATGGGCGGACCGTGGCGGGATTCCTCCGGATTCTGATCAGACTTGTCAATCACTAAATATGATCTTGAAACCGAATAAATATGATATATTAATTGCCTCATGAAGACGGCGCCCGCACGTATCCGCAAACCTCGCGTCCACAAGGAAATTGTCGAGGCGCTGGCGCAACGCGTCATCACCGGCCGGTGGGCGGTCGGCGAGACCATCCCCAAGGAGGCGGCGCTCTGCAGCGAATTCGGCGTCAGCCGGACGGTCATCCGCGAAGCAAGCCGGGTCCTGGTTTCGAAGGGCATGCTGGTCTCGAAGCCGCGCGCCGGCACCAGCGTCACGGCGCGCACCCAATGGAGCATTCTCGATCCCGATATCGCCGCCTGGCTCGCCGCCAATGGCGACAGCCACGGCATCACCACCTCGCTGGTCGAGGCCCGCCGCACCATCGAGCCGGCGGCGGCGCGGCTCGCCGCCCTGCGCGCCAGCCCGGCCGACCTCGCCCGCATCCACGAGGCCTGGCAGCGCATGGCGAGACATGCCGACCGCGCCGCCTTCATCGAAGCGGATATCGACTTTCACACCGCCCTGCTGGTCGCGAGCCACAATATCATCTTCATCCAGCTCGCCGGCGTCGTGCGCAGCGCCATGAGCTCGCTGTTCGACACCACCGAGACCGTCGGCTCCAATCCGCCGGAAGCCCTGGCGCTGCATCTCGCCGTGGTGGAGGCGGTGCGCCTGCGCCAGCCGGACGATGCGGTCAGGGCCATGTCGCAGATCCTCGACATGGCCGAGCGCGACCTCCGCCATGCCGGGATGGACAGCTTTTTGTGAGATATTGACGTCGAATCTCCCCTCACTTCCCCTTCTCCCGCTTGCGGCAGGGCTGTCCGGGGAAACTCGCGGAATACACAGGCCCAGCCTGGTTTTCCCCTTCTCCCGCGTGCGGGAGAAGGGAAAATACAGGTAAGGCCCTGGATTTCACCACAAACCCATTGAACCCCTGGCAAACCTTGTTATACATTCGTTCAACAAGGAAACGCCATGGCGGATATCAGAACAGAATTCCCCTATGCGGTGGAGGTCGTCGATCCTCTGTGGATCGAACTTGCCGACGGCACCCGCATCGCCACCACTTTGTGGAAGCCGAAGACCGGCGACAAGGTCCCGCTCGTCCTCGAGATGGTGCCCTATCGCCGGCGTGACGGCACCGTGTTCCGCGATACCGAGATCCAGCCCTATTGGGCGGGCTACGGCGTCGCCGTCTGCCGCGTCGACATCAGGGGCGCCGGCGACTCCGACGGTCTCCTCGCCGATGAATATCTGCCGCGCGAGCAGGAGGACGCCTGCGAGATCATCGTACATCTCGCCGCGGAACCCTGGTGCAACGGCAATATCGGCATGGTCGGCATTTCCTGGGGCGGCTTCAACTCGCTCCAGGTCGCCGCGCGCCGCCCGCCGGCGCTGAAGGCGATCATCACTTTGTGCTCGACCGACGACCGCTATGCCGACGACGTCCATTATATGGGCGGCGCGCTCATCACCGAGAACGAGATGTGGTCGAATTTCATGCTGGTGAAGAACGCCATGCCGCCTGATCCGCAGATCGTCGGCGAAGCGTGGCGCGACATGTGGCTGAAGCGCCTCGAGGCCAATACCTCCTGGTCGGAGCATTGGCTCAAGCATCAGCGTCGCGACGCTTATTGGAAACAGGGCTCGGTCTGCGAGGATTTCTCGAAGATAGAATGCGCCGTGCTGGCGGTCTGCGGCTGGGAGGACAGCTACTCCAACTCGGTCGCCCGCCTGCTCGAAGGCCTCTCTTCACCCAAACGCGCCATCATGGGTCCCTGGACACATGCCTTTCCCTGCCGCGGCGATCCCGGCCCGCGGATCGGCTATCTCCAGGAAGCGCTGCGCTGGTGGAAATACTGGCTCGCCGGCGAGGCGACCGGCATCATGGACGAGCCGCTCTATCGCGTCTTCGTCGTCGAGGAGGAGCGTCCCCGCCCCTATTACGAAACACATAGAGGCCACTGGGTCGCCGAGGACGCCTGGCCCAGCCCGCGCATCGACTGGCGGACGCATTATCTAAACTCGAAAGGCCTCGATCCCGAAGCGAAGACCGGCGCCGAGCGTTCGGTGCGCTCGCCCGCCACCGCCGGCACCGATTGCGGCCGCTGGGGCGGCTATGGCGGCACCACGCCCGATCTCGCCATCGACCAGCGTCGCGAGGATGGCCAGGCGCTCTGCTTCGACACCGAACCGCTCCCCGAAGCGATCACGCTCCTGGGCGCGCCCGAGATCGATCTCGAGCTCACCGTCGACGTGCCGAAGGTCAATCTCGCGGCCCGCCTGTGCGACGTCTATCCGGACGGCACCTCGGCGCTGATGACCTATGGCGTGCTCAATCTGAGCCACCGGAACAGCCATGAGTTTCCGGAAGACTGTCCGGTCGGCACGCCTTTCAAGGTCAAGCTGAAGCTCAACGACTTCGCCCGCGAAATTCCCGCCGGCCACCGCATCCGGCTGGCGCTCTCGACCCAGCACTGGTTCATCCTGTGGCCGCAGCCGACGCTCGCCACCGCCACGATCAGGTCCGGCCGTTCGACCATCCGCCTGCCGGTGCGCCCGGCCCATCCCCGCGACAGATCGGTGCGCTTCGACCCGGCCGAGATCGCGCCGCCCGTTCCCTCGACCGATATCGCCATCGGGCAGACGACCAAAACCATCGAGGATGATCTCGGCACGGGCCTGCGCACGATAAAGCTGAAGAGCGACGGCGGCACGCAGTCGATCGACGACCGCGGCATCGTCACCTCGTCCTGGAACAACGACACCTTCTTCATCCATCCCGACGATCCCCTGTCGGCGAAGCTCGTCACCGAATATGCCTGGGCGATCAGAAGCGGTCCCTCCGACATGGAAGCGAGGTCGCGCACCGAGCTCACCGCCGACGCCGAAAATTTCTATCTGACCTGGCTGATCGAGGCGCGCGAAAGGGGCCGCGTCATCCACAGCAAGGGTGCGACGCGCACCATAAAGCGCGACTTCTGTTGAAGCCCCGGGAAAGGCCATGCTTGCTTACACCACCAAACGCATCGGCCTCGGTCTCCTGATCCTCATCGGCGTCATGTTCGCCATGTATGCCGCCGTCTTCATCGTGCCGGGCAATCCGGCAAGGGCGGCCCTGGGCCCGCGCGCGACCCAGGAGATGGTCGACAGGCTCACCCGCGAGATGGGCCTCGACCAGCCCTATGTGATCCAGGTCTATAATTTCTTCGCCAATGTGCTCACCGGCAATCTCGGCATCGACGTGATGTCGAACCGTCCGGTCGCGTCCGAGATCTGGGAAGTGCTGCCCAATACGCTGGTCCTGTGCGTCGCGGGCCTCGGCTGGGCGACCTTGCTCGCCATCCCGCTCGGCTGCCTCGCGGTGCTGAAGCGCGGCAGCTGGATCGACCGGCTGGCGAGCCTCGTTTCCGTCGCCACCATTTCGCTGCCCTATTATGTCGTGGCCATCTATGCGCTCCTGATCTTCGCCGTGAAGCTCAACTGGCTGCCGGCGATCGGTGACGGCGAGGACGGCGACATCATGAGCCGGATCCAGGCGCTCATCTTGCCGGCCTTCGCCATCGGCTTCACCTGGGTCGGCTATCTGGCGCGTCTCGTCCGCGCCTCGATGCTCGACGTCATGGGCGAGCCGCATATCCGCACGGCGCGCGCCTTCGGCGTCTCGGAATGGAAGATCGTCACCAAATACGGCCTGCGCATCGCGCTCATTCCCACGCTTTCGCTGCTGGCGGTCAGCCTGGGCGGTCTCATCTCCAGCGCCGTCTTCGTCGAGGTCATTTTCTCCCGGCCCGGCATCGGCAAGCTCGTCACCAGCGCCGTGGCCCTGCGCAATTATCCGGTCGTCATGGGCACGGTGCTCGTCATGACCGCGATCTATGTCTCGCTCACCATTGCCGCCGATCTCCTGATCGCGCGGCTAGACCCGAGGATCAGAGATGCCTTCCGGGGCGCTTGATATATTGAAGCGCGTGACGCGCGATCCTTTCGGCCTTCTGGGCCTCGTCTTCGTCGTCATCGTGCTCGGCGCCGCGATCTTCGCCGATGTCGTCGCACCCTATGACCCGGCCAGGATCGATATCGTCAACAAGCTGCAGGGCCCCTCGGCCGCGCATTGGCTCGGCACCGACCAGCTCGGCCGCGATACGCTTTCGCGCGTCATCTATGGCGCCCGCGTCGCCATGGGCATTGCCGTCTTCTCGATCGGCATCGGCGCCTTCATCGGCCTCATCCTCGGCATATTGGCGGGTTATGGACCGCGCTGGCTCGACGCGCTCCTCATCTTCTTCTTCGACTCCCTGAGCGCCATTCCGCTCATCCTCTTCGCCCTAACCGTCATCGTCATTCTGGGACCGGGCACATCGACGCTCGTTTTCGTCATCGCCGTCATCTCCATCCCGGTCTATGGCCGGCTGGTGCGCGCCCAGACGCTCTCGCTCCGGCGCAGCGAATTCATCCTCGCCGAGCAGTCGATGGGCGCCGGCCTGCCGCGCATCGTCGGCATCCACCTTCTGCCCAATGTGCTGGGACCGCTGGTCATTCTGGTGAGCATGGACATTCCGTCCGTCGTGGCGCTCGAAGCCGCCCTCTCCTATCTGGGGCTGGGCGTGAAGCCGCCGACGCCCAGCTGGGGCACCATCCTCAATGACGGCTATACGTCCCTGCGCGCCAATCCGGCGCTGGTCATCGCGGCCGGCATTCCGCTGGTGATCGCGACGCTGGGCTTCACCTTTCTGGGCGAATCCCTGCGCGACGCGCTCGACCCCAAGCTCAAGACCAGGCGTTCCCCATGACCGAACCGCTGCTCGCCATCCGCGACCTCACCATCGACTATGCCGGCCATGTCCGGGCGGTGCGCCGGGCCAGCCTGGAGATCAGGCTCGGCGAGGCGGTGGGCCTCGTCGGGGAATCGGGCTCCGGCAAATCCACCCTCGCCTCGGCCATCACCGGCCTCCTGCCGTCGGGCTCGCGTATCCTCACGGGCGACGTTTCCTTCAAGGGCCGGCCGATCACCGGCGCCGACCGCAAGGCACAGGCCGCCTTGCGCGGCGATGAGATCGCCATGGTCTTCCAGGACCCGATGACCTCCTTCAACCCGGTGCTCACCATCGGCGATCAGCTGGTCGACTTCCAATGCCGCCTGCCCGGCAGCGCGGCGGAAAAGCTCAGCCGCGCGATCGCCATGCTGGCCCGGGTCGGCATTCCCGACCCGGCTCTGCGCGCCCGCGCCTATCCCCATGAGCTGTCGGGCGGCATGCGCCAGCGCTGCGCCATCGCCGCCGCCCTGCTGGTCAATCCGAGCCTGCTCATCGCCGATGAGCCGACCACGGCGCTCGACGTCACCATGGAAGCCCAGATCATCCATCTCTTCCGCGAGCTGCGCCGCGACTATGGCGGCGGCATCCTCATCGTCACCCATCATCTGGGCGTCGTCGCCGAGCTCTGCGACCGCGTCTATGTCATGTATCAGGGCGAGGTGGTGGAAGGCGGCGATGTCGACGACATCTTTCACAAGCCGCGCCATCCCTATACGCGCGCTTTGCTCGCCTGCGATCCGGCCCGCATCACCGAGCGCACCAGCTATCTGCCGGTGATCTCGGAATCCGAGCGCGCGGGCTTCCTCAGAGGCTCTTCGCCATGACCCGACCCCTTATCGAGGCACAAGGATTGGCGGTGAATTTCCGCGCCCCCGGCGGCATGCTGGGCATGGGCTCCCGCCGCCTGACGATCCTCGATGATGTATCGGTCACCGTCGACCCGGGCGAGACTTTGGGCCTCGTCGGAGAGTCAGGCTCCGGCAAGACGACCCTGGCGCGCGCCCTTCTCGGCCTCGTGCCGCGAAGCCGGGGCAGCGTCCGGTTCGAGGGCGCCGCCATCGCCGGCACGGGTCCGGCCGCCTTCCGGCATCTGCGGCGCAAAACGGCGATGATGTTCCAGGACCCGGTCGGCTCGCTCAGCCCGCGGGTGACCATTGGCGCCGCCATCACCGAGCCCTTCGTCATCCACGGAGTCGCCATGAATTCGCGGCGCGAGACCGCGCAGCAGCTGCTGAAGCTCGTCGGCCTGCCGGCCGACTTCGTCTCGCGCTATCCGCATGAATTGTCGGGCGGCCAGGCGCGCCGTGCCGGCGTCGCCCGGGCGCTTGCCCTCAAGCCGTCGCTGGTCATCGCCGACGAGCCGACCGCCGGCCTCGATGTGTCGATCCAGGGCGAGATCCTCAACCTGATGACCAGGCTCAAGGATCATCTCGACCTCTCCTACATCATCGTCACCCACAATCTCGCCATCGTGCGCCATGTCTCCGACCGGATCGCCGTCATGTATCTGGGCCGCATCGTCGAGGAAGGACCGACGCCGGCGATCTTCGCCAAGGCGCGCCATCCCTATACGGCGTCCCTCATCGCCTCCGAGCCCATTCCCGACCCCCGGCAGCGGCGCCGGCATCTCGCCATCACCGGCGAGGTGCCGAGCATCCTGAAACGCCCGAAGGGATGCGAATTCCATACGCGCTGCCCCTTGGCGCAGCCGCGCTGCCGCGCCGAGGCGCCGGCGCTCACGTCTCTGACTGCCGACCATAAAGTGCGTTGCCACTATCCGATAAATCAGGGAGGACTGAACCAATGAAGATCAAAGGACAATTCGACCGTCGCGGCTTCCTGCAGCTCTCGGCGCTCCTGGGCTCGGGGATCATGCTCTCGCCGCGCCTGAGCTTCGCTGCGGAAGGCGATCTGCTGCGCATCCGGGGTGAGGGTGACATCCAGAAATTCGACCCGGCCTACGAGATCGGCGGGCTGGAAGACATCACCAATCGCTGCGTGCTCACCTCGCTGGTGCGCCTTTCCGACATGCGCAAGGGCAACACCGTCGCGCCCTGGGCGGCCGAGAAGATCGAGCAGACGAGCCCGACCACCATCGCCTTCACCCTCATTCCCGGCCTCAAATGGACCGGGGGCTTCGGCGCGCTGACGCCTGAGGACGTTAAATACTCCTTCGAGCGCATCGCCGATCCGGCCAGGGAATCACCGTGGAAATACCAGTTCGAGAAGCTCGATCATGTCGAGGTCAAGGACGAGCGTTCCGGTATCATCCACCTGAAGGAGCCGTTCCAGCCGATCTGGGTGACATCGCTGCCCTATTATGGCGGCCACATCGTCTGCAAGGCGGCGGTCGAAAAGGCCGGCGGCAGATATACGACCGAGATCCCGGCGCAATGCGGCCCCTATCTCCTCGAGAAATGGGAGCCCAAGCAGAAGGTCGTGCTCAAGGCCAATCCCGACTGGCCCGGCCCCAAGCCCGATTTCCCGGCGATCGAGATCTCGATCGTCGAGGACGACGAGGCGGCCCAGCTCGCTTATGAGGCCAAGGCCTTCGATTATTGCCGGGTCGCCGTGGCGGCGGCCAAGCCGCTCAAGGAGAAGCCGTTGCCCGAGACGGTGCTCATCGAGGCGCAGTCGACGCGTTATGTCTGGCTCACCATCAATATCGACAATCCCAAGCTGAAGGATCCGAAGGTCCGCCAGGCCCTGCAATATGCCTTTGACGGCGACCAGGTGATCGCCGGCACCTATGACGGGCTGGTGCCGCGCTCGACCGGCGTCGTTCAGCCGGGCACGCCCTTTACCCGGGCGAAGAACATCATCGACAAGCCGGACTACGAAAAGGCCAAGGCGCTTCTCGCCGAGGCCGGCGCCAGCGACCTCAAGGTCAATCTCGCCACCCTCAACGACTCGCGCTACATGACGGCATGCCAGATCATTCAGGCGACCATGGCCCAGGCCGGCATCACCGTCGATATCCAGCCCTATGACGAGGGCGCCTACTGGGTATTGGGCGACAAGACCCAGGGCGACGGCTACAAGAATCTGGATATGGTGCTGATGGCTTTCGCCGGCGGCATCGACCCGTCCGAGAACACAGTCTGGTTCCGGCCCGATCAGATCGGCGTCTACAACTGGTCGGCCTTCAACAGCCCTGAATATGAAGACCTCTACAACAAGGCGCTGTCCGAGAGCGACCAGGGCAAGCGCAAGGAGATGTATAACCGCATGGAGGATCTGATGGAGGAATCGGGCGGCTTCATCTTCATCTGCCATGAGCCCTTCGTCGCCGTGCACCGCAACACCATCGAGCCCGAAATCCTCGCCGACGGCTATCCCAATCCGGTCGGCTTCAAGAAGCAGAAAGCATGATCAAGACCGCCGCCGCCAAAGCCAAGCCGCGTTTCGCCCGCGTCGAAGCCGATCTGCGCCGCCAGATGCTGATCGACGCGGCGATACGCTGCCTGGCCGAAGGCGGCATCGCGGCCTTCACGGTGGACCGCATCTCGCGCGAGGCGAATGTCTCGCGCGGGCTGATCAACCATCATTTCGACGGCATATCGGGACTCCTCATCGAGGTCTATGAGGCGATGACCCAGTCGATGCTGGCGGCCGGGCGCGAGACCTTGTTTTTCGAAGGCGGTCCCGAGGAGCGGCTCACCGCCGTCATCGACACCATGTTCCGCCCGCCGATGTTCTCGAAGTCATCGCTGCGGGCCTGGCTCGCTCTGTGGGGCGAGGTCGCCACCAATCCGCGCCTCAAGGCCTCGCACCGCAAATCCTATGATGCCTATCGCAAGGCCATCGGCGACGCCTTGAGCGAGATCGCCAAAACCCGCAAGATCAAGCTCGACGGCGAGGCATTGGCCATGACGGTCATCGCCCTCATCGACGGCCTGTGGATCGAATGGTGCCTCGATTCTTCCGTCGTCGACCGCGACACGGCGCGCGCTGCGGTCTACGCCGTGCTCGAAGCCAGGCTCGGCAAGCTCGAGCGCTAGAAATTTTCCCTTCTCCCGCCTGCGCAGGACTGTCCGGGGAAAATTATGAGATGTGAGAGAAAGCGGCACAAAGCAACTGATAGAGCGCATATTGGATGGACGAGACTCAAAATTTTCATCCAGATTTTCCCCTTCTCCCGCTTGCGGGAGAAGGTGCCCGACAGGGCGGATGAGGGTGTTGGTTCAGTTCACCGCGGCCTTTCAAGAGAATCAAGAAGAGGAAGCTTCATCACTTCCTAGACCCTGCGACTCTGCAGAAGCTGAAAGAGCACCCTCATCCGGCCTTCGGCCACCTTCTCCCGCACGCGGGAGAAGGGGAAAATCCAGGCAGGGCCTATGTACTTTCACGAGTTTCCCCGGATAGCCCTGCCGTTTGCGGGAGAAAGGAAAGTTCTTCAGAAATAGGCGAAATCATCCCCCGTCAGGGTCACGACGGTGGTGAGGAAGATCTCCTTGTCGACCGTGCCGTTGCCTTCGAAATCGACCTGGATGAGCGTGCCGCCGCTCTGCGGATGCTCATAGCGGATCTGCGCCGCCCCGCCGACCCCATCGAAGGCCTGCTGGCCGATGAAGCTCGGCTCCGAGAAGAAGCCGAGGAGCTCGATCGTGTCTTCATGGGTGAAATCGGTGATCGTATCGCGCCCCCAGGCGCCATTGTTGTTCGTGACGCTGAAATGGAACGTATCGGCGTCGCTGCCCCCGGTCAGGATATCCTCGTCCGATCCCCCATAGAGATCGTCATCGCCGGCGCCGCCGTCGAGAATGTCGGCCCCTTCTATGCCCTGCAGCTCATCGTCGCCATCGCCGCCGATCAGCGTGTCGTCACCGGCCGAACCGTAGAGCGTGTCGTCGCCATCACCGCCGTCCAGATAGTCGTCGCCTTCCCAGCCATCGAGCGAGTCGTTGCCGTCTCCCCCGATGATCCGGTTGGCCTTGCTGTCGCCCATCAGATTGTCGTCATAGGCCGAGCCGACGATATTCTCGATGCCATGGAGATCGTCGCGGTCGGCATCCTTGCCGAGCGACTTCTGATAGCCATAGCCGCTCAACAGGCTGACCGAGACGCCGCTGGTGTAATTGGCATAGGAAACGGCGTCGATGCCGGAATCGCCGGCCGAGGATCCGCCATAGACATGGTCGAGCCCCGCGCCCGGGGTGAAGGTGTCGTCGCCCTCCTGCCCGAAGAGCGTGTCGCTGCCGTCGCCGCCATCGATCCGGTCATTGCCGCCACCGCCGATCAGCGTGTCGTTTCCCTTGCGGCCCGAAATGCGGTCGTCACCGGCGCCGCCCACCAGCACGTCGTTATTGTCGGTGCCGAAGAGGATACCGAGGTCGAACCGGAATCTGTCGTCAGTGCCCGGCGGCCTCGCGCCGGGGATGGGATCGGTCTTGGCCATGAGACATCTCCTTGCGTTGCATGTCACTCTTCCCTGAAGGCGCGCTCCATCTGATCGCTCAGGGGTTTCACGAGATAGGAGAGAATAGTGCGCTCCTGCGTCGGGAAGAACACTTCCGCCGGCATGCCGGGGGTCAGCGCGAGGCCATTGAGCCTGGCGATTTCGCTGCGCGGCAGGCGCACCCGCGCGGAATAGAAGCCCGAGCCGGTCTTCTCGTCGGTGGTGAGATCGGCGGCGACCGTGACCAGGCGGCCGGCGAGCTCCGGCGTCGTCGCCTGGTTGAAGGCCGAAAGCCGCAGCAGCGCGTCCTGTCCAGCCGCGATCTGGTCGATGTCCTGCGGCGCTATCCGCGCTTCCACCGTCAATTCGTCGCTGACCGGCACGATCAGCATGAGCGTCTCGCCGCCCTGCACGACACCGCCCACCGTATGCACCGTCAGCTGATGCACGACGCCGTCCTGCGGCGCCCTGATGTCGATGCGCTTCAGCTGGTCCCCGGCGGCGATCTTGCGCTCGCTATATTCGGCGATCTTCGCCTCGACATCGCGCAGCTCGCCCGCGACCTCGCTGCGGAAATCCTGGTCGATCTGCAGGATCTGCAATTCGGTTTCGCTCACCCGGCCCTTCGCCTGGGCGATGGCGGCGATGAGCCGGCCATGCTCGCCCTCGAGCCGGGCCGCGTCGCGCTCGAGCAGCGTGACGCGACCGATCGAGACAAGCTTCTGCTTCCACAGCTTGCGGATCCCGTCGAGCTCATCGGCGATCAGCGTCATCTCGCGTGCTTTCGCCGTTTTCTGCTGGCCGAGGCCGGAAATCTCGTCGCCGAGCTGCGCGATACGTTCCTTGAGCTGCGCCCGCTTGCCGGCACGCACTTCATATCTGAGCCTGAACAGTGATGTTTCACCGGCCATGAGGTCGGACGGCAGGCCCTCCGGAAAGCTGATCGTCTCAGCGCCGTCGCGCTCGGCTTCGAGACGCGCCTGACGGGCTTCGAATTCATCGAGGCTCTTGCTCACAATGGCGAGATTGGCCTCGGTCACCGTCGCATCGAGACGGACCAGAAGCTGGCCGGCCTTCACCGGATCGCCTTCGCGCACCCTGATGGCGCCGATGACACCGCCCGAGGGATGCTGGACCTTCTTCACATTCGTGTCGACCACCAGCCGGCCCGGCGCGATGACGGCGCCCGAAAGCTTGGTCATCGCGGCGAGCCCGCCGACACCCGCGACGAGAAGCCCGAGGCTCGCCACGCCGGCGAGAAGGTAGCGCCTGATGGAACGGTCGGACTGATGGGCTGTACGGCTCATGACGCCACCTTCAGGGCTGTCCGTGAAGTTTTGGGCCGGGCCAGCCGCGCCAGCACCTGATCGCGCGGTCCCAGCATCTGCGGCTTGCCATCCGCCATCACGAGAAGCTGGTCGAGAGGCGCCAGCGCGCTCGGCCGGTGCGCCACGACGATGGCGATGCCGCCGCGCGCGCGCACGCTTTCTATGGCGCGGCTGAGCGCCGCCTCGCCTTCCGTGTCGAGATTGGAATTGGGCTCATCGAGGATCACCAGGAAAGGATCGCCATAAAGGGCGCGCGCGAGCGCCACGCGCTGGCGCTGGCCGGCGGAGAGCCGCGTTCCCGCCTCGCCGATCCGGGTCTCGTAGCCTTCCGGCAGATGCACGATGAGATCATGTACGCCGGCGAGCCGCGCCGCCCTCAGGATCTTGTCGGCCGGCGCCTCGGGCTCGAAGCGCGCGATATTCTGGGCGATGGTGCCCTCGAAGAGCTGCACGTCCTGCGGCAGATAGCCGACATGCCGGCCGAGCTCCTCCGGCGCCCATTGGTCGAGGGCGGCGCCGTCGAGCCTGACCGTGCCCCGCACCGGCTGCCACAGCCCTGCAAGCACCCGCGCCAGCGACGACTTGCCCGACGCGCTCGGGCCGATGATGCCGAGGCCGGCGCCTTTGGCGAGGCTGAAGCTCATGTCGCGCACCACCAGCCGGCCATCGCCCGGCGGCACCGCGCTCACGCCCTCGACCGAAAGCGTGATCTCGGGCGCCGGCAGAGCGGTGCGCGATGCGGCCTCCGGCTCGGCGGCCAGCAGCGTTCCAAGCCGGCCCCAGCTCTGCCGCGCCGACACGAAGCCTTTCCAGTTTCCGATGGCGAGCTCGACCGGCGCCAGGGCCCGGCTCATCATGATCGAGCTCGCGATCATGATGCCGCCGCTCGCCTCCTGCCCGATCACCAGATAGGCGCCGAGCGCCAGCATGGCCGATTGCAGCGCGATGCGCAGGGTGCGCGAGAGGGTGCCGAGCGAACCCGCGACGTCGCTCGCTCTGGCATGGGCGTCGAGATAGGCCTCATTGACGCTCGCCCATTGCGCCAGGATGCGCGGGCCGAAACCCATGGCGTGAACCGCCTCGGCATTGCGCCGCGCCGCTTCGGCGAGACCGCTGCGTGAGGCGGCGAGCGCCCCCGCTGCCTGGGCAGGCTTGCGCGTGCGCCCTTCGGCGAGCAGCGCCAGAACCGAGAGCAGCAGCGCCCCCGCCAGGGCGGCGGCGCCGATCCAGACATGGAAGAGGAAGCAGATGCCGATATAGAGCGGCATCCAGGGCAGATCGAAAAAGGCGGTGGGACCGGCGCCCGACAGGAAGGAGCGCAACTGGTCGAGATCGCGCAAGGGCAGCAGCCCGTCGCCCTGCTGCCCGCCGCGCAAAGGCTGGCGGATCAGCGCCGCATAGACGGGCCCCGACAGCCTGGCATCGACGGCGAGACCGATGCGGACCAGAAGCCGCGCCCGGATGAAGTCGAGAAGACCCTGGAAAATGAAGAGCAGGCCGGCGAGCAGCACGAGCCCGACAAGCGTCGGCAGGCTGCGCCCCGGCACCACCCGGTCATAGACCTGCAGCATGAAGAACGAGCCGGTGAGCGCCAGCACATTCACCGCCCCGCTCAGCGCGCCGATGCCGATGAAGGCGGCGCGGAATGACGACAGGGCCGCCACGAGATTTCCTCGTGACGGCCCGTTCTTGTGATCGCTGCCCATGATGGCTCCCCAGCCGCTCGATCACAAGATGAAGTCGCTGGCGACGAGCTGGTGCGAGCCCGTCAGCATAATGCGGAAATCGGACGTGCCGTCGCCGTCGATATCGCCCGAAACCCAGCTATTGCCGTCGATATGCGAGATACGCAGCTCGCCGGCCGTTCCTGAATAGTTGTCACCGCCGATGAAAGTGAAAGTCAGGTCGTCGGTTTGATTGCCATCGAGGGATCCCGTTTTCCCGACCGACGAAAGATCTATCTTGTCGCCCTGCGCGTGGCTGAAATCGGTGATGACGTCGGCCTTTGCGGTGCTGAGAGCGCTGTCGAGCTTTCCGCCGAAGGCATTGAAGGCAAAGCGGTCCGCGCCGGCGCCGCCGGCCAGCCTGTCCTGGCCGGTTCCGCCGGCAAGCACGTCGTCGTTGTCGCCACCATGGAGGTTGTCGTCGCCTTCCCCGCCGATCAGATAGTCGTTTCCCTCGAAGCCGAAGAGTGTGTCGTCGCCTTCTTCGCCTATGAGCTGATTGGCCGCCGCGCTGCCAAGCAGATAGTCGTCGTAGAACGAGCCATGGGCATTCTCGATCCCGACCAGCGTATCGCCTTGCGCCTCGCCATAGAGGCCCCAGCCGTCGCGCAGACTGACGGCCACGCGGTCGAACGACGTGTAGTAGGTGATGGTGTCGATACCCGCTCCACCATCGAGCAGATCGGCGCCCTTGCCACCGACGAGCTCATCGTCGCCATTGCCGCCATAGAGGCTGTCGTCACCCGCGGCGCCGGCAAGCGTGTCCTTGCCGTCATTGCCGTAGAGCCTGTTGGCGTTGGCGTCGCCGATTAAATGATCGTCATAGGCTGAGCCTCTGGCATTCTCGATGCCGCGCAGCGTGTCCTTGTCCGCGTCGCCCAGCGATTGGAGATATCCATAGCCGCTGGCGAGACTGACCTTCACGCCGCCGCCATACAGGGCATAGGAGACGGTATCGTTGCCGGAATCGCCGTTGAGGAAGCCGCCATAGACGAAATCGACGCCGAGGCCCGGCACCAGCGTGTCGTCGCCGTCGTTGCCGAGCAGCAGGTCGCTGCCGCCGCCGCCCTGCAGCAGATCATTGCCGCCGTCGCCATAGATCCAGTCATTGCCGTCGTCGCCGATGATCCAGTCGCTGTTCAGCGTAGGCGATCCAAAAATGATCATGATATGCCTCCGGTTTGATGGACGAAAAACACCCTATCGCCACATGACTGAACGACATCCGCACGGTGTGTTCAGTGGCGGTTCAGGCATTGAAAGGAAACAGTCGGCCTCGTCTCGCCGGCTACAGGACGAAATAAGACGCCATGGGATCGTGAAACCCGGCCAGCTCGATACGAAAATCGGCGCTGCCGTCGCCGTCGATATCCCCGGAAATGAGGGTATTGCCGTTGCTGTGATTGAAACGCAATTCGCCGGCGACGTCGTGGAACCCCTGCGTGCCGATGAAGATGAAAGCCTGATTGCCGGCCAGGTTTTCATTGGCATCGATGGCCGAGAGATCGATCTTGTCGCCTTCCGCCATATTGAAGTCGACGATCAGATCGCGCGTCGTCGCGCCGGTGCCCGTTTCGGCGGCGCTGCCATAGACGAACTTGTCGGCCCCGTTTCCGCCGGCCATGCTGTCCATGCCGGTTCCGCCGACCAGCGTGTCGTTCTGCGCGCCGCCATAAAGCATGTCGTTTCCGGCCCCGCCTTCGAGACGGTCGTCGCCGCCGAAACCGAAGAGCGCGTCGTTGCCGCCCGCCCCCATGAGCTTGTTCGCGGCGCCGTCGCCCAGCGCCATGTCGTCATGGGCCGAACCGAGGACGTTTTCGATGTCGGTCAGGATATCGCCCTCCGCCTCGCTGTAATCGCCGATGCCGGCAGCCAGATCGACGCGGACATAAGTGGCCGAATCGCTGTAGCTCACCGTGTCGATGCCGGACCCGCCATCGAGATGATCCGCGCCGGCACCGCCATTGAGGAGATCATCGCCGCTGCCGCCGTGAAGCGTGTCGGCGCCGTCCCGGCCGAGGATCCAGTCGTCGCCGCCATTGCCATAGATCTTGTTGGCGCCGCCGTCGCCGGCGAGCACGTCGGTATGATTGGAGCCCGTGATGTTTTCGATGCCGTGAAAGCTGTCCTTGTCGCTCATGCCGAGCGAGAGCTGGTAGCCGTAGCCGGCCGCGAGATCGGCATAGACGCCGCTGCTGTAGAGACCGTAGGACACCGTGTCCGTACCGGAATCGCCATTGAGGAATCCGCCCCAGATACTGTCGCGACCGGCGCCCGGGACGATGACGTCATCGCCGTGATTGCCGAGCAGCACATCGTCGCCGCCGCCGCCCATGATCAGGTCGTCGCCGCCCCAGCCGCCGATGAAATCGGCTGCGTCGTCGCCGATAATCCAGTCCGAATTTTCCGTAGGTGTTCCGTAGACGATCATCACTTCCTCCGTCATGCTGGTTCGAAAGGAGAAGAGCGCCGCCGTCCGCCGGATCCGCTTTATCGTCGGTTCCGGTCGCGAGTTTTGTATCTGAAACATAGTATGCGACGCATGAATGGCGGATTTACGCACCATTCAGCCTCTGTTCAGCGATGACTCGAGATGAGGCCAGCCCTATCCGCGCTTGCGCCGTTCCACGTAAGCGCGCAACGCCTCGTCCACTGCCGGGTCGAGCGGCGGCTGCTCATAATCCTTGAGCATCTGCTTCCAGATACGGTTGGCCTTGACGGGCGCGGTCTCGCGGCCGCGCTCGATCCAGGTGTCGTGATTGTCCCAGTTGGAGATGAGCGGCTGATAGAACGCCGTCTCGTAGCGCTGGAGCGTATGGGCGGTGCCGAAATAATGCCCGGCCGGCCCTACTTCGCGCACCGCGTCGAGCGCCAGCGTTTCCGGCGTCACCTGGAAGGGCTCGCAATAGGCGGCCATCATCTGGAGAAGATCGGCATCGAGGATGAGCTTCTCGAAGGAAGCGGTGAGGCCGCCGCCGAGCCAGCCCGCCGCATGCAGCACCAGATTGGCGCCGCCCATGATCGAGCCCCACAGCGCCATCATGCTTTCATAGGCCGCCTGCGCATCGACATCATTGGCGGCGGTGACATTGCTCGAGCGGAACGGCACCCCGATCAGGCGGGCCAGCTGCCCCGAGGCCTGCGCGGCTTGCGCATATTCGGGCGTGCCGAAAGCCGGCGCGCCCGATTTCATGTCGACATTGGAGGTGAAGCCGCCATACATCGCCGGCGCGCCCGGCCGCACGATCTGCGTCAGCGCGATGCCGGCAAGGGCTTCCGCATGTTGCTGGGCGAGCGCCCCGGCAAGCGTCACCGGCGACATGGCGCCGGCCAGCGTGAACGGCGTCACGATCACGCATTGGCCATGCTCGGCGAAGGTCATGAGGCCTTCCGCCATCGGGATGTCGAGCTGCAGGGGTGAGTTGGTGTTGATGACGCAGGTGAAGACCGGATCGTCGATCAGCCCCTCGCGCGTCGTGCCGAGCGAGATCGCCGCCATTTCGAGCGCATCGAGCGAGCGGTCGGCGCCGAGCCCCTGCGGCTGCCAGTTTTTGTCGAGCAGCGTGATCTCGGCATAATAGAGATCGAGATGGCGCGTATCGGCCGGCAGGTCCAGAGGCTCGAACGGCCCGCCGCCCTCCTGATGCAGGATGTCGAGCGACTGGATGAGCTTCAGATAATCGCACATCTCGGCATAGGTGCCGGCGCGCCGGCCCCGTTCGAGATCGCTCACATAGGCGGGCCCGCCGACCGAGGAGAAGATGGCGTTGCGCTGACCCACCCGGACATTCTTGGCCGGATTGCGGGCGCGCAACGAGAATTCCGCCGGCGCCTTGGCGACGAGATCCGCGATCATCGCCCGGTCGAAGCGCACCTGAAGCTCGCCGTCGTCGACCGTGGCGCCGGCGGCGCCATAGAGCGCGCGCGCCCGCGGCTCCAGCACCTTCATGCCGATTTCCTCGAGGATGGTCAGTGCCGTGTCGTGGATCGCCTCGACCTGATCGGCGCTCAGCACCTCGATCGGCCTGTAGGGCAAGGTGAACTGCCTCCATGGCCGCTGCTGCAGGGCGCCGGGGGTCCGCTGCGGACGCTCGCGCCGTCTCGAAGTCGCTCTGGTCATGGCTCGGGCCTTTCGCGGCGGATGATCTCGGGGACGGGCTCGCCGAATTCGCGGGCAAAGCGATGCCCGGCGAAGACCGCATCGGCGATATGGGAAGGCGCGCAGCAATCGCCGATCGCGCTCACCGTTCCCTCGGGCAGCCGGCGAAGGAGATCCCGATACAGCGCATCGTCGGGGATGCGCCCGGTCACCAGGAGCAGCGCGTCGCAAGCCAGGTCCCGCGCACGGCCAGAATAAACGCAGGCGAAACGCGCATGTTCGCCGGCCAGGCCCGTGAGCTGATGCGACAGGACGAGATCGACATCGATCGCCATCAGGCGCGCCTGGATGAAGCCCTGTTCGTCGGTCATCTGCGTCCAGGACGAGACGACCGGCGCCGGCGTCACATAGGTGATCCTGTGGCCCTGGCGCTTCAGCATCTCGGCGAGAGCGCTGCCCACCGCATAGTGATCGTCGTCATAGATGACGATGGATTTCGCCGATCCGGCGAGGCCATCGATGTCATGGGGCGTGAGAATCCGGTCGTTTGTCGGCAGGCTCAGGGGCTCCTCGCCGAACGCCCCGATCGCGTCGCGCCGCCAGAGGCCGCCCGTCGCCACGACCACGTGATCGGCGCCGAAACCCTCGACATCCTCAGGCATCATCCGGCTTTCGCGATAGACCGCGATATTGGAGAGCTTGCCGATCATATGCTCGCGATGGTCGCGCACCCGAATCCAGCTCGCGAGGCCGGGCAGCCGCGCTTCGGCCAGCACGCGCCCGCCAAGCTCGCGCCCGGCTTCGGCCAGCGCCACCTGATGGCCGCGCCGGCCGAGCGCCAGCGCGCATTCGAGGCCGGCCGGGCCGCCGCCGATGACGAGAACGCTTTTCTCCGAACGCTTAGATGCGATCCGTTCCGGATGCCATCCGCGCCGCCACTCCTCGCCCATGGTCGGGTTCTGGGTGCAGCGGATGGGGATCGATTCATTATTCGCGGCGCGGCAGATATTGCAGCCGATGCATTCGCGGATCTCGTCCTCGCGGCCCTCGCGGATTTTCTGCGGCAGGAACGGGTCGGCGATCGAAGGCCTGGCGGCGCCGATGAAATCGAGGATGCCCAGGCGCAGCTGGCTCATCATCATGTCGGGCGAGGTGAAGCGGCCGACGCCGACGACCGGCTTGGTCGTCAGCGTCTTGACGAAGGACACATAATCTTCCTGGAAGCCTTCATCGGAGAAGCGCGCGCTTTTGGAATCATTGCCGAGCGCGCCCGCCACATTGACGTCCCAGAGATCCGGCAGCTCGGCGAGGACACCGACGATGTCGCGCGCCTCGCCGTCATGAGTGATGCCTTTCGGGCCATGCAGCTCGTCGACCGCGAGGCGCAGCGCCACGGCGCAGTCGTCCTTGACCGCCTCGCGCGTCGCCTCGATCATCTCGCGCAGCAGCCGCGTGCGGTTCTCGACGCTGCCGCCATATTCGTCGTTGCGCCGGTTGGTGCGCGGCGACAGGAACTGCAGCGGCAGATAGTCGTGCCCGGCATAGACATAGACGATGTCGAAGCCGGCTTTCCGGGCGCGCGCCGCCGCGTCCTTTTGCCATTGCCGGAAGGCGGCGATATCGGCCTTGTCCATGGCGCGCGCGCCCATGGGCTGGATGAATTTGGCGCGCTGGCCTGAAGGCGACAGCAGCGGCTCGCGCGTCAGCCGGTTGTTGGCGTGGAAACCGCCATGCCAGAGCTCGACCGCGGCAAGGCTGCCATGGGCGTGGATCGCCTCGGCGGTCCGGGCGAGCGCCCGCACATCGTCCTCGTCCCACAGCGACAGATAGCCGAAGGGAAAATCGTCGGACGAGGGATGGATGGAGCAATATTCGGTCGCGACGACGCCCCAGCCGCCTTCCGCCTTGAGACCGCGCAGCGCCGCCGACGCCTTGGGCGCCCGCCAGCCCATGCCGCTCGCATGCGGCGTCTGATAGAAGCGGTTCGGCGCCGTCTTGGGCCCGATCCGCACCGTCTCGAACAGCCTGGCATAACGCGGGTTGAACATGCCTGTTTCCTTGTTGAACGATTGTACAACAAGGAAACAGGCAATTGCAATGGCCCCTTCCCGCCACCAGCACGCTATGCCGTGAAGGCATTCCGGCTTGGCGGCGGTTTCGGTCCTTCGTCCGGGATCGGCGCCGGGCGCGGCGGCTCGGGCTGGGGCATCGGCCGAGGCTCGCTGGGCGGCACCCCTTGCGGTTTTGGATGGCTCATCGGCGAGCACCTCCTCGACCGATCAATCTAAAGACCGATCAGGCTTCAAATAAGGCCGTCGTCAAAGGCGAGCGCGGATCGGTCAGCCCCTCGATCACGTCGAAATGGTGCCGGTTGGCCTCGGCGACTTCGGCCGTGGCGGCGCCGAGGCCACGCCAGACATTGGCGAGGAGCGCATTCTGGCGGATGAACTCGGCGCGCTCGGCCGCCCCGACCCAGCAGGTGATCCGCGTCTGCGGCAAGGGCTCGAGCAAGGCCGGGCTCTCGGCCGAAGCCTCCACCGCCTCGATCCTCAGCGTCTGATTCATGCCCGTCTTCATGAGCGGGCGCAGATCGTGCAGGCCCGATATCGAAACGACATGGGCGATGCGCCGCTGCACCTCTTCCGGCAGCAGCGCCGGCGCCGCCATCATGCGCGAGACGAGATGGCCGCCGGCCGAATGTCCGGCGAGATAGACCGGCCCTTCGATCTCATGCGCGGCAAAGCCGATGGCCTCGCCGACTTCGCGCGCGATCCCGGCGATGCCGATATCGGGGCACAGCGTATAGCTCGGCATCGCCACGGCGAAGCCGCGCCGGACCGCGCCCTCGGCCAGATGCGACCAGCTCGATTTGTCGAAGCGCATCCAATAGCCGCCATGCACGAAGACGAAGAGCCCCCAGGGCTTCTCCGCCGGCAGAAAGAGGTCGATCCTGTTACGAGCCTGGGAGCCATAGGACAGATCGAACCTGGCGCTGCCGATATCGCCGATCCGGTCCCGGAAAGCAGAGGCCGCCTCGGCCCAGCGCCCCGGATAGCTGTCGCCGCCGGCAATATGGGCGCCATTCGTATAGGCGTCGTTCCAGTCTTCGATGGCCGGGAAGATCATGCGCGCCTCATCTTCTACACATGCGACGGCATGAAGCGCGCCGGAATGATGCTTATCAGAGCCTCCTGCGCGCCCGTCAGGCAGATCTGAACGCCGATGCACAGAAGCAGGAAGGCCGACATGCGCGTCACCACCCGCGAGCCGTTTTGGCCGAGCAGCGAGACCACGCGGTCGGCCGAAGCGTAGAAAAGGCCGATGGCCAGCGCCACGGCCAGCGCGGCGCCCGACATGCCGATGAAATAGGGAATGACGTCGAGCGTGTTCTTCGGCCGGTTGGCGCTGAGCGCGATCGCCACCGAGATGGTGCCGGGGCCGGTGGTCAGCGGCATGGTGAGCGGGAAGAAGGCGTCGTCGCTGGCGCCGGTCGCCTTGGACGCCTGCTCCTGCTTGCGGCCCTCATTCTGCTCCGGCGCCGACAGCATTTCCCAGGCCCGCACCGCCACCACGAGGCCGCCCGCCACGCGCAGCGCGCTCAGGGAAACGCCGAAAAAGCCGATCAGCGTGGCGCCGGCCCACAGCGACACCAGCATGACGCCCAGCGAATAGGCCGCCACCCGCCAGGCGAGCGCGCTGCGTTCGGCGCGCGACTGGCCGGCCGTCACCTGGTAATAGATCAGCGCGATGCCGATCGGGTTGACGATCGAGAACAGCGCCGGAAAGGCGATGAGGAAGCTCTCGATCGTGCCGCTGAAGACCCACATGGGGTATCAGAATAGAGAGGAATTCGCTCCTTGTGACAAGCCCGGCTTTCAACTGAATGCGGATTTCCTCACGGCGAAGAGCCAGGCATAGCCGCCTTTGAGCGCCGTGAACTGGAGCGCGGCACCCTGGGCACGCGCCACCTCCTCGAGCCTGTCGCGCAAGTCGGCCCTGGGCGTCACATGGAACCAGACGAGCCACTGGCGCAGCGTGGCGCGGAAGAGCTTCGGCAGCCGCTCCTGCTGGCCGAAATCGACGACATGCAATTCGCCCCCCGGCGCCAGCATCCGGCCGGCCGAGGCGAGCGCCTCCTGCCAGGGCGGGATCATCGACAAGGCGTAGGAAATGAAGATGCGGTCGAACTTTTCGACCCCGAACAGCTGTTGCGGATCGAAAGCGGTGGCGTCGGCCCTGGCATAGGTGATGGCCTGTCCGCGCGATTGCGTCCGCGCGGTCTCGAGCATCGCATCCGAAATGTCCAGACCGAAGAGCCGGGCATCGGGGTAGCGCCGCCGCACGGCCAGCAGATTGCGCCCGGTGCCGCAGCCGATCTCCAGCACCGTGCCGGCGCGCGGCGGCGCCAGCGCCTCGATCAGCTGGTCGCGGCCCAGGAGATAATATTTGCGCGTCGCATCATAGAAGTGCCGCTGATGGCGGTAGATGCGATCCATGAGATCGCCGTGCCGGGCGTCGATGGTCATTGTGCGACTGCGATTCCCCTTCTCCCGCCTGCGGGAGAAGGTGGCCGAAGGCCCGATGAGGGTGTTTTCTCAGCTTCCCTAGAGCCGCAAGCGGGGGAGAGTGTCGAAGCTTTCCTGTCTCGTTCTCCTGATAGGCCATCGCGAACTGAACCAACACCCTCATCCGCCCTGTCGGGCACCTTCTCCCGCAAGCGGGAGAAGGGGGAGCGAGGGTGAGGTCTAAGTTTCGCCGAGATCATCCGATCACGCCGCCGCCTTCAGCTGATAGAGATGGAAGCCGCCATAGATCGCGGAACGGTCCATGAAGCCGAGGATGCGCGAACGCTCGGCCTCATACGACCAGCGCTCCAATATGTCGGCCCGCACCCGTCCCGGCAGGATTGTCGCCTCGCCGGCGGTGCGGAAGATCACGCGGGCGCCCGGCCTGGCGGTGCGGGTGATCTCGCTCCACAATTCGGTGAGCTGCTCGTCGGTCATCCAGTCCTGCGCGTCGAGCAGCACATAGCGATCTAGGCTTTCCGCCTCATGCGCCTTGAGGCACTGGGTGAAGGAGCCGAGATAGGGCGCGATCCGCCCTGCCCCGCGCTTCACCGCGGAAAAGTGCTCGCGCTGCAGATAGGGCGGCAGCGCCGCCGTAGCACCAGTGTCGTAGCGCCGCGCGAAGGCCTGCCAGGCGAAATAATTCTCGTTCAGCGGGAAGTCGCAGGCGAGCTTGCGCAGCCGCTCGATCAGCACTTCCGACATCGTCCGCCCGCCGGCCAGCTTTTCATATTGCGCCGGCGGAATGCCGAGGCCGTAGAGCGACAGCCGCCGGCCGGTCAGCCAGCGCACCAGCCTCTTGTCGAAGATCGGCGCGATGTGATCTTCGAAGAAGATGCGCTGCTCGGCGAGGTCCGACATGTTGATGATCGTCTCGGGACGCACGCCATAGAAGCGCGCCACCAGATGCGCCACGCCGATGAAGCGGCCGAGCAGGCCGTGCCGGTAGAAGCGCCGGGCGAACATGTCGATGCGCCGCCGGCCGTTGAGCGTCTTCTTCTCCCAGTAGCGCTGCGTCTCCTCATCGAGATGCGGGCGCAGAAAGGCATGATAGGCGGCGGTGTTGGCATGGCTGTCGGCATCGGCGAAGAAGCGCCGGAACTGCTCATGAGCCGGCAATTGCCGCGCCGCCGCGAGCTTGAGCTTCATCAGCGCGATATGGGCGGGATTGAGATCGACGGCGACGATGCTTTCGGGCGAGCGCGTCATATAGGACAGCACATTGCAGCCGCCCGACGCGATGGTGATCATGCGATGATCGTGGCTGAGCTCCATCGCCTCGAGATCGACGATCGGATCCTCCCAGATCTGCGGATAAACGAGACCGCCGAACGCCATCGTGAACAGTCGCTCGAGCATGCCGTTGAAGGAAACGGCCCGGTGCTGATGGACGGCCGCTTTCAGAGCATCCGCGGAGGACAGCTCGGCATCGGCGGTTATGGCGGTCATCGGTGATTCTCTCCCTCGTCTCGTCAGGGAGGCTATGCGGCGTTTCCGTGACGGCCAAATGACAGGAACATCATCTCGATTTCATGCCGCGCGGCGCGATGGCTCAGCTCAACAGCTTCCGCATCGCGTCTTTCCAGCCGGCATATTTCTCGTCGCGGGTTTCCGCCGGCATTTTCGGCGTGAAACGGCGGTCGAGCTTCCAGCCCTTGGCGAACTCCTCCGGCGCCGGGCACAGGCCCTGGGCGAGGCCGGCGAGATAGGCGGCGCCCACGGCGGTGGTCTCCAGCACCTTCGGACGGTCGACCGGCGCGTCGAGAATGTCGGCGAGGAACTGCATGGTCCAGTCGGAGGCGACCATGCCGCCATCGACGCGCAGGATCGTGCTCTGCTTGTTCCCCCAGTCGCCCTGCATGGCCTCGAGCAGATCGCGCGTCTGGTAGCACACCGCCTCGAGCGCGGCGCGGGCGAATTCAGCCGCCCCCGTGGCGCGCGTCAGGCCGAACATGGCGCCGCGCGCTTCCGGCCGCCAGTAAGGCGCGCCGAGCCCGACAAAGGCCGGGATGAGATAGACCTGCTGGTTCTGATCGGCGGCGGCGGCGAGATCGCCGGTCTTATGCGCCGCGTCGATGATCTTGAGTCCGTCGCGCAGCCACTGCACCGCCGCACCGGCGACGAAGATGGCGCCTTCCAGCGCATAGGTGCGCTTGCCGTTCAGCTGATAGGCGATCGTCGTCAGAAGGCGGTTCTTCGAAGCGACCGGCGCAGGGCCGGTGTTGAGCAGCGCGAAGCAGCCCGTTCCATAGGTCGACTTCATCATGCCGGGCAGGAAGCAGGCCTGGCCGACGGTCGCCGCCTGCTGATCGCCGGCGATGCCTTTGACCGGGATGGCGGCGCCTAGAAGCTGCGCATCGGTTTCGCCGAAATCGCCGGAGGAGTCGCGCACCTCGGGCAGGAGCGATTTCGGCACCTCGAGCAGCTTGCAGAGATCGTCGTCCCACTGGCCGCGATGGATGTCGTAAAGGAGCGTGCGCGCCGCGTTGGTGGCATCCGTGGCATGGACCTTGCCGCCGGTGAGGCGCCACAGGAGGAAGGTATCGATCGTGCCGAATGCGAGCTCGCCCGCCTCGGCCTTCGCTCGCGCGCCCGGCACATTGTCGAGCAGCCAGGCGATCTTGGTGCCGGAGAAATAGGGATCGAGCAGCAATCCGGTCCTGGCGGCGATGAGCGCTTCGTGTCCCGCTTCCTTCAGGCGCGCGCAGAGATCGGCGGTGCGCCGGTCCTGCCAGACGATCGCCTTGTGGATGGCCTTGCCGCTCTTGCGGTCCCAGATGAGGGTCGTCTCGCGCTGATTGGTGATGCCGATGGCGGCGATGTCGCGCGCCGCGGCGGAAGCCTTGGCGAGCGCCGCCTTCATCGTCTCGACGGTGGTGCGCCAGATATCCTCGGGCTCATGCTCGACCCAGCCCGAGGCCGGGAAATGCTGCGGAAATTCCTGCTGGCCGACCGCCGCCACCGACAGATCGGGCCGGAACAGGATGCTGCGCGTCGATGTGGTCCCCTGGTCGATGGCCAGGATATAAGGCGCCATGAAAAACTCCCCGCTCTATAAGCGAGGAGTTTCCTTTTCGGAGACCCGCAGGTCAACAATAAACGTAATTATTTCGCGAGCTTGGCGGCGATTTGCGCGACATGGCGGCCCTGATAGCGGGCCCCTTCGAGCTCGACCGCCGAAGGCTGCCGGCTGCCGTCGGCGTCGGTGATGGTCGAGGCGCCATAGGGCGAGCCGCCCTTGATTTCATCGACGCCCGTCTGCCCCTGGAAGGAGTAAGGCAGGCCGACCACCACCATGCCCTGATGAAGCAATGTGGGGATGAAGGTCAGTATAGTCGATTCCTGGCCGCCATGTTGGGTGGCCGACGACGTGAAGATCGAGCCGACCTTGCCGACCAGCGCGCCCTTCATCCACAGACCGCCGGTCTGATCCATGAAATTGCGCAGTTGCGCGGTGACATTGCCGAAGCGGGTACCCGATCCGAAGATGACTGCATCATAATTAGGCAGATCGTCGACCTTGGCGATCGGCGCCTTCTGATCGAGCTTGAAGCCCGATTTCTTGGCGACGTCTTCCGGCACCAGCTCCGGCACGCGCTTGACGTCGACTTCGGCGCCCGCCGATCTGGCGCCCTCGGCCACGGCATAAGCCATCTGCTCGATATGGCCATAGGATGAATAATAGAGGACGAGGACTTTGGTCATGGTGACCCCTTTCTGTGTGAAGTTCATTAACTCTGAGTGCTGCGCAGAAGATCCTCGATATCGAGGCGGCGCGTGAACATCGCCAGCGATCCGTCCGGATTGCGCGGCCATTGGCTCTCGGGCTTGTCCCAATAGAGCTCGACGCCATTCTCATCGGGATCGCGCAGGTAAAGCGCCTCGCTGACGCCGTGATCGGACGCCCCGTCGAGCGAAATGCCGTGCTGGGCCAAGCGCTTCAGCGCATCGGCGAGATCGGCGCGGGTCGGATAGAGGATGGCGAGGTGAAAGAGGCCGGTGGTGCCGGGCGGCGGCGGCGAGCCGCCGGCGCTTTCCCAGGTATTGAGGCCGATATGATGATGATAGCCGCCGGCCGAGATGAAGGCGGCCTGGCTGCCATATTTCTGGATGAGATCGAAGCCGAGCACACCGCAATAGAAGCCGAGCGCCCGATCGAGGTCGGATACTTTCAGATGCACATGGCCGATGCGCGTTCCCGCCGGAATCGGACCCGATGATGTCTCGCTCACCCGTCGCTCCAAAATCTGTAACTTTTATCGTTACAGAAGAATAGGACAGTTGGCCGGTTATTTCAAGTATCCTTTGGTACTGAAAAGTTACACCGCCTTGACGGTGTCCGCTCTAGGCAAAGCCGAAAAGCCGCTTTATAAATTTGCCAAAACAATAAGTATGACAAATGTCCCTGACATGAAAACGGAGGAACCCCAGATGTCGGACTCAAACGTGCAGTCTCGCCGCGATCTTCTCAAGCTTGCCTCGGTGGCCGGCGCCGCCGGTCTGTTCGCGCCCGGTCTCGCCGCGCTCGCCAAGGAAGCCGGCAAGTCGGAAAAGCCGCTGAAGGCGGCCTTCTCCAACGCCGGGCTGCAGGCCACCTGGTGCGCCCAGGGCAAGCAGGCCGCCGAATATTGGGGCAAGCTCTTCAATGTCGAGGTGACCTGGTTCGACGGCCAGCTCGACGCCGTGAAGCAGCGCGCGGCGATCGACAACATGGCCTCGCAGAAATGGGACTTCGTCGCCATCCAGGCCTTCGGCATCGGCACGCTGACGGCACCGGTCAAGAAGATGATCGATGCCGGCACGCCGGTCATGGACATGGACACGCTGATCGCGCCCCTCGACACGATCGATGTCCACACTTTCCTGGCGCCCGACAATGAGTTCATGGGCGCCTCCGTGACCCAGGCCCTCGTCAATAAGCTCGGCGGCAAGGGCAAGATCGTCATGACGCAAGGAGCGCTCGGCCATACCGGCGCGCAGGGCCGCGCCAAGGGCTTCAAGTCCGTGGTCGAGAAGTTTCCCGAGATCGAGGTGCTCGACGAGCAGCCGGCCGACTGGGACGTCACCAAGGTCGCCCGCATCTGGGAAACGCTCCTCACCAAGCATCCGCAGATCGACGCCGCCTTCTTCCACAATGACGACATGGCGCTCGCCGCCCATAAGGTCATGCAGGCCAAGGGCCGCGAGGGCATCCTGATCGGCGGTGTCGACGCCATGCCGCCGGCCATCGCCGCCGTCTCCGACGGGCGGATGTTCGCGACGGTGCGCAACCCGTCCTGCCGCATCCATGGCGGGGCCATCATCGCCGGCGTCGCCGCCGTCGTGCACGGCACCAAGACGGGCGAAGGCATTCCGAAGCACATCATCACCGACGGTCCGGTGGTGACCAAGGAAAACGCCCCCGGCATGGCCTGGATGGAGGAGCAGTTCCTTATCTAAGGATTTATTGTGATACAGTCGGCCGCTATGGACGAGGCCGCAATCCGCCTGAAAATGTCCCACATCTCGAAGTCCTTCGGCGGTGTCGAAGCGCTTCGGGGTGTGGACTTCACCTTGCGCCGGGGCGAGATTCACGCTTTGGTAGGTGAGAATGGCGCCGGCAAGTCGACCTTGATGAAGATCATCGCCGGCGTGCATGCGGGCTTCGACGGCGAGATGCTGCTCGACGGCGTGCCCGTGCATTTTCATTCCGCTCGCGACGCGCTGAAGCACGGCATCGGCATGGTGCATCAGGAGCTGAGCGTCGTGCCGCAGCTCACCGTCGCCGAGAATGTCTATCTGGGGGTTCAGCCGGTCACCCGGCTGGGCGCCGTCGACTGGGCCGCCATGAACAAGGGCGCCCGCGAGCAATTGCAGAAGCTCGGCCTCGATCTCGATCCGCGCATGACCCTGGGCGACCTGCCGATCGGCATCCAGCAGCTGGTCGAGCTCTCCCGCGTCCTGTTTTCGGGCGCGTCCATCATCATCCTCGACGAGCCCACCTCGGCGCTGTCGCCGCCCGAGATCGAGCGTCTGTTCCGCTCGCTGCGCAGCTTGCGCGACCAGGGCAACAGCATCATCTTCATCTCGCATTTCCTCGAGGATGTGCTCGCCATCGCCGATGAGATCACCATCTTCCGCAATGGCCGCAAGGTCGTCGCGGCATCCGTGACGCCGGAGATCGACAAGACCTGGATCATCCAGCGCATGATCGGCAAGGGCCATGAGGAATTGGAATCGAGCTATCTGGGCGACGTCGCTCTGGCGAGCCCGAAGGACGCCCGAACTGTTCTGGAGGCGCAAGGCCTGAGCAAGGCCGGCGCCTTCCAGGATGTCAATCTCACCGTCAGGGGCGGCGAGATCCTCGGCATCTATGGTTTCATGGGCTGCGGCCAGATCGAGCTGGCGCGCGCTTTGTTCGGCAAGCTCAGGACCGACAGCGGCGTCCTCAAGCTCGACGGCCGCGCGCACAGGCTGCCGAACACCGCCACGGCAGCCAAAGCCGGCATCGCCTATGTGCCGGAAAGCCGGCGCAGCATGCTGTTCCACCAGGAGCCGATCTACAAGAACACCTCGATCGCCATATTGGAGCGCCTGTCGCGGCTCTGGCTCAAGCCCGAGGCGGAGCGCAGGATCGCCCGCGAGCATATCGAGCGCCTGAGCATCAAGACGCCGGGCACCGAGGCCCTGCTCGGCAATCTCTCGGGCGGCAACCAGCAGAAGGTCGGCGTCGCCAAATGGCTGACCTATCTGCCCAAGGTGCTGATCTTGAGCGAGCCGACCCGCGGCATGGATGTCGGCGCCAAGGAAGATGTGGTGCGGATCGTGCGGAATCTGCGCGACCAGGGCGTCGGGATCATAGTATTCTCGACCGAGCCCGAGACCGTGCTCTCGCTCGCCGACCGCATCATGGTGATGCGCAAGGGCGCGGTCTCGCAGGAATTTGCCGACGAAACGATCAGCAAGGACCGCCTCCTGGCGGCCGCTTGACAATCAGGGAGAGGGAAGCGGGATGACGTCAACTTCGGATGCACGGCCCGCCCGGCAGTCCGCCGGCGACTGGTTCCGCAACCAGCTGAGCAATATCGCGCCCTTCCTGACGCTGCTTTTCCTGGTCGTCTTCTTCAGTTTCGCCAGCTCGTCCTTCCTCTCCTTCGGCAATCTGCAGAACATCCTGCAGCAGGTGTCGATCACCGCCATCATCGCGGTAGGCCTCACCTTCGTGATCCTCACCGCCGAGATCGATCTGAGCGTCGCCAGCGTCGCCAACGCCACCGGCATCGTCGTCGCCTTCTTCACGCTCCAGGATTCGAGCGTCAACATCGCCAATATCCCGCTTGCCGGCGGTTTTGCCATCATCCTGGCCGTCGCCACCTGCCTGGCCTTGGGCGGCATCACCGCCCTCGGCGTGACGCGGATCGGCATCCCCTCCTTCATCATGACGCTCGCCATGCTGCAGATCTGTGACGGCATCAGCGCCATGCTGGTCAGGGGCCAGATCGCCTATGCCGTGCCGTCCCTCATCGGCGAGCTGGGCTCTGGCTCCATCCTCGGCATCCCCTGGCTCATCATCGTCGCTGCTCTGGCCCTGCTGATCGGCCATATCGTGCTGACCTATACGCGTTTCGGCCGCTATGTTTACATGGTCGGCGGCAACCGCGAGGCGGCCGAATATTCGGGTGTCAACGTCAAGCTGATCATCGCCGCCGTGCTGATGATCTCGGCCTTCTGCTCCGGCCTCGCCGGCATGCTGGGCGTCGCCTATTTCGGCAGCGCCCAGCAGAACGAGTTCGGCACCTATCTGCTCGACGCCATCGCCGCCGTCGTGGTCGGCGGCACCAGCCTGTTCGGCGGCCGCGGCGGCATCGGCAATACTATCATCGGCCTCTTCGTGCTGGGCGTGCTCAATAACGGCCTCGACCACATCAACATCGACAGCTTCTTGAAAATTCTGATTCGCGGCCTCATCCTGCTCGCCGCGCTGATCATCAATATCTATGCCGAGCGTCTGCGCGTGTCCCGCTCGGCATCGCATTGAACCACGGAACCATGTCGACAGCCTATCGCGCCCTCAATGACGGCACCTTGCCGGGTGTCCTCTCGGAACTGCCCAATGTCCGCGACCGCCTCGGCGGCGCGCCCGAGGCCTGGACCGTCCAGGAAGTCGGCGACGGCAATCTCAATCTGGTCTTCATCGTCAAGGGATCAGCCGGCGCGGTCGTCGTGAAGCAGGCATTGCCCTATGTCCGCCTGGTCGGCGACAGCTGGCCCTTGCCGCTCGAGCGTTCCTATTACGAGCATATGGCGCTTTCCGAGCAGGCGCGGCATGCGCCGAGCCTGGTGCCGAAGATCCATCATTACGACCGCGACCTGGCGCTGATCGTGATGGAATATCTCTCGCCGCACATCATCATGCGCAAGGGACTGATTCGCGGCGTCGAATATCCGCTCTTCGCCGGCCATATCGCCGAGTTCATGGCGCAGTCGCTGTTCAATACCTCGGCCCTGGCCGTGCCGGCGGCCGCGCACAAGCAGCGTATCGCCGCCTTCGCCGGCAATACCGAGCTGTGCAAGATCACCGAGGATCTGGTCTTCACCGATCCCTACCGGATCGCCAAGCTCAACCGCTGGACCACGCCCTATCTCGACGACATCGCCGCCCAGTTCCGCCGCGACGAGCCTCTGAAGATCAAGGTCCAGGAGCGCAAATTGCAGTTCCTTACCTCCGCCGAGGCGATGATCCATGGCGACCTGCATACCGGCTCCGTCATGCTCACCCCCCAGGACACCCGGATCATCGACCCCGAATTCGCCTTTGTCGGCCCGATGGGCTTCGATACCGGCGCCGTCATCGGCAATCTGCTCATCGCTTATTACGCCCAGACCGGCCATGAGGAGCGCATCGGCGGCCGCAACGCCTATCGCCACTGGATCCTGCTGCAGACCGAGAATGTCTGGCGCCTGTTCAGCAAGCGTTTTCTCGATCTCTGGGACCGCAGCAAGGCCGGCGACGCCTATATGCCGGAGCTCTTCACCGAGCCCGAGGGAGCGGCCGCCTTCGCCGCCGAGAAGCAGCGCTTCATGCGCAAGCTGCTGACCGATACGATCTCCTTTGCCGGCATCAAGATGATCCGCCGCATATTGGGTCTCGCCCACACCGAGGATCTCGAAAGCATCAAGGACCCGGCGCTGCGCGCCAAATGTGAGCGCAAGGCGCTGACGCTGGCGCGGCGGCTGGTTCTCGATGCCGATCGCTTCACCGGCATGAACGAGGTCGCCCATGCCGCGCGCGCTGTGCTCGGCGTCAATTAGGGCGTGGGAGGCCGTGCCGCTCCGCGACGGCTTACGGAGCCTTGGACGACTGATAAGATGGCGGTCTAGAGCGCTTCCCGCCAAAGTTGCTCGACTTTGGTGATAAGGAAGCGCTCCAGATTATATGTTTACGAGCCCCTTTTCCCGTTTTGATTGAATCGGAACGATTCGATCAAAACGGGAAGGGCTCTAGCATATCAGTCCCTATGCGAGCCTGCTGATTGGCGGCCAAGGTTTGAGTCCTGCTGGAGGCAATTTTGTTTCCTGTGCCAAAACGAAGGATCCTGTCGACTCACTGGGGCACGTATGTCGCGACATTTGAAGGTGGAGAGTTGGTGGGGCTGGGTCCATTCGAAGGTGATCCGGCGCCGTCACCGATCGCACGTTCGATCATCGATACGATGCACAGTCCGGCCCGAATCTTGCGACCAATGGTCAGATCCTCCTTTCTCGAGAAAGGCCACAAGGCTAGCGGCGAGCTTCGCGGCCGCGAGCCGTTCGTCGCGGTCGGCTGGCCGGAAGCAATTGCCCTGGTCGCCAACGAACTCGATCGGGTGCGCCTCGCCCACGGGAACTCCGCGATCTTCGGAGGTTCATACGGATGGGCGAGTGCCGGCCGGTTTCACCATGCTCAAAGTCAGATCCATCGCTTTCTCAATATCATAGGCGGCTATACCCGCTCCGTGAACAGTTACAGCTTTGGCGCGGCGGAAGTCATTCTTCCTCACGTCATAGGGGACCATCGCGGTTTGTTCACGGAACTGACGACATGGCAGACTATCGCCAAGCATTCCGAGTTCATCGTCGCGTTCGGCGGTCTCTCAAGCAAGAACGCACAGATCAATGCCGGGGGGCTTCGCCGGCACGGCCTCGCTGAGAATGTAGAGCGTCTGCGGCGGTCCGGAATCGACGTCCTGTCTGTAAGTCCTATCCGCGATGATACGGATCCGGCGAGCAACGTAGCCTGGTTGCCGATCAGGCCGACGACCGATGTTGCTTTCATGCTGGCGATTGCCCACGTCCTGATCACCGAGGATAGACACGACATGGCGTTCTTGGAGCGCTACACAGTGGGCTTTCCGGCGTTCCGCGCTTACGTGATGGGTGAGGGCCACCAACCGGCCAAGACACCGGAATGGGCTTCGCCGATCTGCTCAGTCCCGGCGGCCGTCATTCGGGACATTGCTCGGCGCATGAGCAGCCGCCGGACGCTCTTGACGATGTCATGGTCGCTCCAGCGGGCCGAGCATGGCGAACAACCCTATTGGATGCTGATCACGTTGGCCGCGATGCTCGGACAAATCGGCTTGCCGGGAGGCGGTTTCGGGTTTGGATACGGTTCGGTTGACGGTGTCGGGAACGCCGCGCAGGGCTTCAAGTGGCCATCCTTGCCACAGGGGCACAACCCGGTAGAGACGTTCATCCCGGTTGCGCGCCTGGCAGATATGCTGCTTTCGCCGGGGGGCGCATACGACTATAACGGCCGAAAACTGACCTATCCCGATATTCGCCTGATCTATTGGGCCGGCGGCAATCCGTTTCATCATAACCAGGATCTCAATCGGCTGCTCAAAGCATGGTGGCATCCTGAGACTGTCATCGCGCACGAGATATTCTGGAATGGCCTGGCCCGCCATAGCGACATCGTGTTGCCCGTGACACTCCAGGCTGAACGGAATGATCTCACCTGCTCGCCGCGAGATCGGGCACTGATCGCCTCCCATAAGCTGGTAGAGCCTCCCGGCGAGGCCCGCGACGACCATTGGATTTTTGCAAGCCTGGCGCGCGAATTGAACCTCGAGAGCCGCTTCACGGAGAACCGCAGCGAGGAGGATTGGCTGCGTCATCTATATGACGTGATGCAACGTGAAAATGCCCGGCATGGCTTGACGCTGCCTGATTTCGACGAATTTTGGCAGAACGGCATGCTGTTGCTTCCTGAAGAAACGAACTCGCCTCCACTACTCCAGGCATTCAGGTCCGACCCCGCGATCAATGCGCTTTCCACGCCTTCAGGCCTGATCGAGATCTATTCAGAGCGGATTGCCGGTTTCGGCTACACGAACTGTCCTGGACACCCTGTTTGGTTGCCGCCGAAAGAATGGCTGGGAGCGCCCACGGCGAAGCGCGCCCTGCATCTTCTTTCGAATCAGCCCAGAACGAAGCTTCATAGCCAGCTCGATCACGGGATCAATTCGCGCGAGTCCAAGATACAGCACCGTGAGCCGATACGCATGCATCCTTCGGATGCGGCGCTGCGCGGCATCTCCGACGGAGCGGTCGTCCGGGTGTTCAACGATCGTGGTGCTTGCCTGGCCGGCGCCCGACTGTCGGCGGACGTGATGCCAGGTGTTGTGCAGCTTTCGACCGGCGCCTGGTACGATCCACTGGTGCCGGGTTCACCGGGAAGCTTGGACAAGCATGGAAACCCGAATCTGCTGACTGAGGATCGCGGCACGTCCAACTTGGCGCAGGGCTGCAGTGCCAATTCCTGCCTCGTCGAAGTGGAATTGTTCGTCGACGATCTTCCCGCCATTACCTGTTATGACGCCCCCGATATCACTGAATAGCTACACCCACTTGAACACGGCGAAGGCATAGACGAGCGCGAGCGCCAGCGGCCCCCACAGCGGCGTGCCGACGAGGCCGAGCCGGGCGAGAAAGTCGCCATGCGTCGTGTCGAGTCCCAATATGCAACGAGGCCACCCACGCGGCGAGCCCGGTCCAGGCCTCGCTCTGCTGACTGGGGCGTGGCCACCACGACTACTCGGCGGTCCGATGTTCCGGCAGGCCAACTCTTCTCAAGGCTGCCGCCAATCCTTCCATCAAAGGCTCCCGGAACTGGCCCATTTGCACGAAGGCGGCCACGGTGAACATTGGAGCAACCTCAAGCAGACGGCTTGCGGCCATGCGCGCGGCGGGCATGTCGCCCAAGCCGACCTGGCTGGCCACAAGATATACGTGTGCGACACTGAAGCTTGGATTGGCGCGAACGGTCAGCTTCGAATATTTGACCGCTTCATTGAACTGGCCGGTGAAGAGATGGGTCAGCGCCAGGGCGCAATAGGGATGGTAATTCAACGGGTCGTCGAGGGGGCTTAGCCGCAGCGCCTTTTGAGCGTGATCGACTGCCCTGCTGTAGCGGTCGCTATGCGAACTCACAAGCGCGCTGAAGCCAAGCGCCAAGGCGGAATTTTCGTTCATCGCCAGCGCCCGATCCAACGCACCGACGGCGCTGTCATAGTCGCGCGTCAGGATCGCGCGAATAAACGCGCCCATGCTGATCGCCTGCGGATCGTCGGAATTGATCCCGAGCACAATATCGGCGTGTTCAAGCGCCGCATTGCGGTCCTCCGGATGAAAGCCGTTTCGAAAATATCGCTGCTCATGGCACCAAGCTGCATAGCCATGTGCCGCGAGATGGTTGGGATCAAGCCGCAGTGACAAATGAAGCAGCCTCAGCGCCTCTTCGGTCTCGGCCGGCGAGTTGGCATGAGCGTGAGGCAGCGCGCGCAGATACAGGTCATACGCGTCGAGGCTATCCGGCCGCTTGCGGCGCGCCCGGTCGATCTCGGCGCGGCGTATGGAAGGCTCGATCGCTCCGGCAATCTGCTCCGTCAGTCGGTCGTGCATATCGAAGATGTCCGCAGCGATGCCGTCAAATTTGCCCGCCCAGATATGGCTTGCCGACGCGCCATCGACGAGTTGTCCGTTGATGCGAATTCTATTGGCGGATCGCCTCACGCTGCCTTCCAACAGATAGCGAACACCCAGTTCCTCGGCCACCCTGCGAACATCTCGCGGCTGGCCCCGGTAGGCGAAGGACGAGTTGCGCGCGATGACGAACAACCCCGGGATTCGCGCCAGATTGGTGATCAGGTCCTCGGCGAGACCGTCCGCGAAATAGTCCTGCTCAGGATCGTGGTTGAGGTTGGTGAAAGGCAGAACGGCGAGCGAAGCCCTGTTCGCTGGCATCGGCAAGTTCTTATCAGGCAAGACGATCCTATAGCCGCGCCTGGACACCGTTTGAAGGACGGCGTGCCCCTCGTCCTTCAGGGCGCGGCGGATTTCATGAATGCATTGCACCAAGCTGTCGTCGGTAACCGAGGTTCCGCGCCACACTACGCGCATGAGCTCGGCTTTCGTGACCAATCGATTTGGATTTTGCAGCAGATAGCGGAGCGTCGCGAAGGCCTGGGGCCGTACCGGGACGCTATCGCCGTCGGGTCCGCGCAGAGACTCGTTGCTCAGATCGGCCAGCACACCATTGATAGAAAATGCGATCCGTGACGACGGCTCCATCTCCTGGTCTCCAGCGACGCCAACCAGCTTGGCATTCTGAGAATGATTTCGCAACAGCCTGTCGGCCACCTCGGCGTCGGGGCTTCGGCGAAATATCGGAAATCCATCGGAAAATACTCGTTACTGGCTATTCGGGCGGTGCCAGAATCCAGTGACCGGATTTCGAGGAGCGCCAACGAATGCTGGACAATCGGATTTCAGTGCCGAGAGCTAACCGGTGGATTTCCGTTTGGATTGTCGCGACGCTACCTGGCTTTTTTGCGTTCGCGCCGGACGAAGGGCTGGCAAAGGACCGCACGCACGCGCTGCAAGGGTTGTTCTGCAATACCGCGGAGCAGATCGACGAGGCTCTGACTCACATGCGCAGAGGCCTGTCGCCGCGGTCAGCCGTCGAACTCGCCAACCGTGACGCGGTCGTCTGCACCTTTGTGGACGTCCTGCATTATGTCGTCGATCGTCCTGTGGTCATCAAGGAAATTCGCGGCTCGCCTCCGATGTTCAAATATCAGGGAGCGCTCGTCGCCGTGGTCGCCGGCGGCACAAAACGTCCGGTGATACCGCCGGTCCAAATCTTCTTTGCGATACCGGAACGGCTGCATAACGCTCCCTTGGAAGGGCGTGCTTGACGGCATTCGAGGTGGAACAGCCGACTGATGAGCACGTGCCCTACACCCATCTGAACACGGCGAAGGCATAGACGAGCGCGATCGCCAGCGGCCCCCACAGCGGCGTGCCGACGAGGCCGAGCCAGGCCAGGAAGATGAAAGCGCTGCCCAGAAGCGAAATGAACAGCCGGTCACCGCGCGTGGTGTCCAGACCCAATATCCCGTGACGCGGCGTGCCGCCCGGCGAATAATACTCCCATACCGACATGCCGACGAGGCACAGGAAGATGAAGACGAAGAAGGCCGCGGTCGGCCAGGTCCAGGCCATCCAGGAGAGGAATGCGGCATTTTCCATGAGCGGCTCTCTCCTTCTTACACGCGCCCGAGGGCGAAGCCCTTGGCGATGTAGTTGCGGACGAAATAGATGACGATGGCGCCGGGCACGATGGTGAGCGTGCCCGCCGCCGCCAGAAGTCCCAGCTCATAGCCCGACGTGCTGGCGGTGCGCGTCATGGTGGCGGCGATCGGCTTTGCCGCGACCGAGGTCAGGGTCTTGGCGAGCAGCAGCTCGACCCACGAGAACATGAAGCAGAAGAAGGCCGCGACGCCGATGCCGGCGGCGATCGTCGGCACGAAGATCTTGAAGAAGAAGCCCCAGAAGGAATAGCCGTCGACATAGGCCGTCTCGTCGAGCTCCTTCGGCACGCCCGACATGAACCCTTCGAGAATCCACACCGCCAGAGGCACGTTGAACAGCGTATGGGCGAGCGCCACCGCGAGCGGCGTGTCGAACAGTCCGACCGCCGAATAGAGCTGCAGGAAGGGCAGCGCGAAGACCGCGGGCGGCGCCATGCGGTTGGTGAGCAGCCAGAAGAACAGGTGCTTGTCGCCGAGAAAGCGGTAGCGGGAGAAGGCATAAGCGGCCGGCAGCGCCACCACCACCGAAAGCACCGTGTTGAGCACCACATAGGTGATCGAATTGATATAGCCGTTATACCAGGTCGGATCGGTGAAGATCTTGATGTAATTGTCGAAGGTGAAGTCGCGGGGCCATAGGGTGAAGGCGCCCAGGATCTCGTTCGTCGTCTTGAACGACATGTTGACGAGCCAGTAGATCGGCAGCAGCAGGAACAGGATATAGAGGCCGGGGACCAGCCAGGGCGCGCGCTTCATCACCGGGCCTCGTCTTTCATCATCAGCGTGTAGAACAGCCAGCTGAAGAACAGGATGATCAGGAAATAGATGATCGACATGGCGCCGGCCGGACCCAGGTCAAACTGGCCGAGCGCGATCTTCTGCAGATCGATCGACAGGAAGGTCGTGGCATTGCCCGGCCCGCCGCCGGTCAGCACCACCGCTTCCGTATAGATCATGAAGCTGTCCATGAAACGCAGCAATATGGCGATGGTCAGCACATATTTGAGCTTAGGCAGCTGGATATAGCGGAACACCGCCCAGGGCCTGGCGCCGTCCACCTTGGCCGCCTGATAATAGGCGTCGGGGATCGAGACGAGGCCGGCATAGCAGAGCAGCACCACCAGCGACGTCCAGTGCCAGACATCCATCAGCACCATGGTGAACCAGGCCGAGACGATCTGGCGGGTATAGTTGTATTCGATGCCGAGCCCGTTGATGAGACGCCCCAGCAGGCCGATATCGGGCAGCGCGAAGATGTTCCACATCGCGCCCACGACATTCCACGGAATGAGCAGCGGCAGCGCCATCAGCACCAGACAGACCGAGACCCAGGGGCCTTTGCGCGGCATGGAGAGCGCGATGGCGAGACCGAGCGGAATCTCGATCGCGAGCACGATGCCGGTGAACAAAATCTGCCGGCCCAGCGCCGCATGAAAGCGGTCCGATTGCAGCACCTGCTCGAACCACTGGACGCCCGCCCAGAAGAACACATTGTCGCCGAAGGTCTCCTGCACCGAGAAATTCACCACCGTCATCAACGGAATGATGGCGTTGAACGCGACCAGCAGCACGACGGGAAGGACGAAGAACCAGGCCTTCTGATTGACGGTCTTGTTCATCAGGACACCATCCATCCGTCTTCATAGATCTGCGTGTGATCGGGATCGAAATCGAGATGCGCCCGGCCCGTCGGCAGATCGGCGCCCTCCGCCACCAGCAATTTGATGCTGTGCGCCTGATGCCGCGTCTCGACGATGCGATAGCGCCCGGCATCCGCCACTTTCACGATATCGACCGGAATGCCCTCCCCGGCAAACCGCACGAATTCCGGCCTGACCCCGAGCTCCAGCACCTTGCCATTGCCCTTATAGGCTGACGCGTTGACGGCGCCGACCGGATTGCCGGCGAAGACCGCCTTGCCGCCCTTCACCTCGCAGGGCAGCACATTCATGCCGGGCGAGCCGATGAAATGGCCGACGAAAGTGTGCTTCGGCCGCTCGAACAACTCGATCGGCGTGCCGATCTGCACGATCTGTCCGTCCTTCATGACCACCACCTGCTCGGCGAAGGTCAGGGCCTCGGTCTGGTCATGCGTGACATAGATCATGGTGCGGCGGATGCGGTGATGCAGCTCCTTGAGCTTCGAGCGCAGCACCCATTTGAGATGCGGGTCGATGACGGTGAGCGGCTCGTCGAACATGATGACATTGACGTCGGAGCGCACCAGGCCGCGGCCGAGCGAGATCTTCTGCTTTCCGTCGGCGGTGAGGCCGGAGGCCCGCTTCATCAGCGTCGCGTCGAGCTCGAGCATATGGGCGATCTCGCGCACCCGCGCATCCACGTCCTTTTCGCCGATGCCGCGGTTGCGCAAGGGGAAGGCGAGATTGCTGTAGACCGTCATCGTGTCGTAGATGACCGGGAACTGGAAGACCTGGGCGATGTTGCGCTGCTCTGGGCTCGCCTCGGTGATGTCCTTGCCGTCGAACAGGATGCGGCCTTCGGTCGGCGCAAGCAGGCCCGAAATGAGGTTCAGCAAGGTCGTCTTGCCGCAGCCCGAGGGCCCGAGCAACGCGTAGGCGCCGCCGTCCTTGAGCTCGAGCGTCAGCCTCTTGAGCGCCCAATCCTCCTCGCGCTCGGGGTTCGGCCCATAGGCATGGCGGATATCCTGAAGCGTGATCCTGGCCATCAGGCTGCCGCTCCGATCAGACGGTTATTGGCGTCGAAGAAGAAACTCTGGTCGACATCGACATAGAGCTTCGCCGTCGCCCCCACCTCGAAGGGATGGATGCCATGCGACTGCGATACCCAGGTCTGGCCGTTCATGTCGAAATGGACGACGCTTTCCGAGCCCGAAAGCTCCGTCACCAGCACGCGGCCTTCTATCGAGGACGCCCCGCCGCCTTGCCGGACGGGCGTGATGTGATGCGGCCGGATGCCGATCGTATAGGTCCCGTCCGGCACCTTCGCCACTCTGGGCGAGCGCCAGGTGACCTTGTTCTCGAGGGTGATTTCCTCGCCTTTCTTCGTCACCTTGGCGGTGTTGATCGGCGGGTCAGAAAAAACCTGCGCGCTCACCAGGTTGGAGGGTTTGCGATAGATGGCCGAGGTCGGCCCGAACTGGGTTACACGGCCTTCGAAGAGAAGCGCCGTATTGCCGCCGAAGAGCAGCGCTTCCGAAGGCTCGGTCGTCGCATAGACGACAATGCAGTTGCGACCGGCGAAGAGCTTCGGCAATTCGTCGCGCAGCTCCTCGCGCAATTTGTAATCGAGATTGGCGAGCGGCTCATCGAGCAGGATCATGTCCGAATCCTTGACGAGGGCGCGCGCGATCGCGGTCCGCTGCTGCTGGCCGCCCGATAATTCATTCGGCCGTCGCTTGAGCATCGGCCCCAGGCGCAGGAGCTCGGCCGCCTGCTGCACGCGTTTGTCGATCTCGGCCTGCGTCATGCCGGCCACGCGCAGGGGCGAAGCGATATTCTCATAGACGCTGAAATTCGGATAATTGATGAATTGCTGATAGACCATCGAGACATTGCGCTTCTGCACCGCGACGCCCGTCACATTGCGGCCGTCGAACCAGATTTCGCCGCTCGTCGGATGGTCAAGACCCGCCATCAGCTGCATCAGCGTGGTCTTGCCGGCAAGCGTGGTGCCGAGAAGGATGTTGAAGGATCCCTTCTCCAGCATGAGGCTCGTCTCGTGGATATAGATATCCGCGCCGACGCGCTTGGACACATTCTTCAGTTCAAGGGACATCGCCCGCCCGAGCTTTCTGACGTGAGGATCGACATTAAGCGCCCGTTTCCCGGGAAACACCAGCGGTGCTTCCCGGGTCTGGGCTGTGGACGAGCTACTGCGCCGAGGTCCAGCGCTTGATCAGTTCGTCATAGGCGATGGTCTGGCCCTTTTCCTTCTCGTTCTCGAGCTTGGCATGGGGGCCGCCCTCCTTGCCGAGCCATTCGGACGGGTCCTTCTCGGGATTGAGCCTCGGACCGCAGCCGCCATAGGTCTTGTTGGCTTCGTCCGCGGCCTGCATGCGGGCCATCACCTGGTCCATTTCAGAGGCGAGACGGTCCATCGCTTCCTGCGGCGTGAAGGCGCCGGAATTGACGTCGCCGATCTGCTGCCACCAGAGCTGGGCCAGCTTCGGATAGTCGGGCACGTTGATGCCGGTCGGCGTCCAGTTCACCCGGTCGGGCGAGCGGTAGAACTCGACAAGCCCGCCGAGCTTGGGCGCCCGGTCGGTGAAGGACTGATGCCGGATATCCGAGTCGCGGATGATGGTGAGGCCGACATGGCTCTTCTTCAGCGACACGGATTTCGACACCGTGAACTGCGCATAGAGCCAGGCGGCCTTGGCGCGGTCGGTCGGCGTCGACTTGAACATCGTCCATGAGCCCGTGTCCTGGTAGCCGAGCTTCTGGCCTTCCTTCCAATAGGGACCATGCGGCGACGGCGCCATGCGCCAGAGCGGCGTGTCGGTGTCGTCGACCGTGTTGTTGCCCGCACTCTTCGGCGCCACCATCGAGGCGGTGAAGGCGGTGTACCAGAAGATCTGCTGGGCCACATTGCCTTGGCTCAAAGCCGGCAGCGACTGGTAGAAGTCGTAGTCGGCCGCACCCGGAGGCGCGTATTTCCGGAGCCACTCGTCCCATTTGGCGATCGCATAGACGGAGGCCGGACCGTTGGTTTCGCCGCCGCGCGAGACGGAGGCGCCCGCCGGGTTGCACGAATCCTTCTCCATGCGGATGCCCCATTCATCGATCGGGCGTCCATTGGGGAGGCCGGGCGAGCCTGAACCGGCCATCGACAGCCAGGCGTCGGTCATGCGCCAGCCGAGATCCGGCGCGCGCTTGCCGTAGTCCATGTGGCCATAGACGCGCACCCCGTCGATCTCTTTCACGTCGTTGGTGAAGAAGTCGGCGATGTCCTCATAGGCCGACCAGTTGACCGGCACGCCGAGCTCATAGCCGTATTTGGCCTTGAACTTCTCCTTCAGATCGGGGCGGTCGAACCAGTCCTTGCGGAACCAGTAGAGATTGGCGAATTGCTGGTCGGGCAGCTGCCACAATTTGCCGTCCGGCCCGGTGGTGAAGGACTTGCCGATGAAGTCGTCGATATCGAGCGTCGGCAGGGTGACGTCCTTGCCCTCGCCCGCCATCCAGTCGGTGAGGTTGACGGCGCTCTGCAGGCGCGAATGCGTGCCGATGAGATCCGAGTCGTTGATATAGGCGTCGTACAGATTGCGGTTGGTCTGCATCTGCGTCTGCACCGCCTGCACCACCTCGCCTTCGCCCAGCAGCTGGTGGTTCACCTTGATCCCGGTGATTTCCTCGAAGGCCTTGGTCAGCGTCTTCGATTCATATTCATGCGTCGGGATGGTTTCCGACAGCACGTTGATTTCCATGCCCTTGAACGGTTCTGCCGCTTTGACGAACCATTCGAGCTCTTTCAGCTGGTCTTCCTTGGAAAGCGTCGTCGGCTGGAACTCAGCTTCCGCCCATTTCTTCGCGGCTTCCATATCCGCGAAGGCAGGGGCGGCGCCGAGTGCCAGCAACATGGCGGCCGCCGATACTGTCTTCAAAAGCGACATCGTTAGTCCTCCCATTTCGCGTGCGGCTTAAGCCCGACCGGAGCGCACGCATGTCCGGTAAAAGTCGGTAGGCACGTTCCGGAAAATGGCGCTTGCGCCTTCCGGGCAGTCCTAAGTCTCGTTAGAGAGCCGAAACTTTCTGGCGGGTCTTGTCGCCCGCTTTCTCGTTCAGATAGGCGTGCAGCGCCGATTGCTCGGCCGCGGACAGATGCAGTCCGAGCTTTGAGCGGCGCCACAGAATGTCCTCGGGCGTTTCTGCCCACTCCTCCTTCAAAAGATAATCCACTTCGCGGGCGCTCAGGCGGCCGAAGCTTTCGCCCAGATCGGCCGCCGATCGCACGCCGTCGAAAATCCTGTCCGCCCGCGTGCCATAGGCTCGGAAGATCCGGCGGGCATTTTCGGCGTCGAGAAACGCGTAGCGGCGCTGGAAATCGGCGATCCGCGGCTCGACCTCCGCATAGGGGAAGTCGCCGCCGGGGAGCGCCGCGCCGGCCGTCCATTGCGGCTTGAGGCCGGGAAAGAAAGGGGAAATCTTGTCGAGCACCGCTTCGGCGAGCTTGCGGAAGGTGGTGATCTTGCCGCCGAAGACCGACAGCAAAGGCGGCTGGCCGTCCGGCGCCTCGAGCTTCAGCACATATTCGCGCGTCGCTTCCTGCGCCTTGCTCGCCCCGTCGTCATAGAGGGGGCGAATGCCCGAATAGGACCAGCGCACCATGTCGGCGGTGACCGGCGTCTTGAAATATTCGCTGACCGAAGCGAGCAGGTAGTCACGCTCGGCGAGGGAGATCTCAGGCTTGCCGGGATCGCCCTTGTGGTCCTCGTCGGTGGTGCCGATCAGCGTGTAGTTCTGCTCATAGGGAATGGCGAAGCAGATGCGGCCGTCCTGGTTCTGGAAGATATAGCAGCGGTCATGGTCATAAAGCTTGTCGACGACGATATGGCTGCCCTTGACCATGCGGATCTTGTCGGGATTGTTCTCGCCGATCACCCGCCCCAGCACCTGGCTGACCCATGGCCCGCCGGTATTGATGAGAAGCTTCGCCTTGATCTCCGTCCGCACTCCGCTGTTCGCGTCCTCGAGAATACAGCGCCACAGATTGCCGTCGCGCCGCGCCGAGACGTAACGGGTGCGCGGTCTTATATCGGCGCCGCGCTCCAGCGCATCGCGCGCATTGAGCACGACGAGGCGCGCGTCGTTGACCCAGCAGTCGGAATATTCGAAGGCGCGGGCGAAGTCCGGCTTGAGGGGGCCCCCGGTGACATCGCTGGCCAGATTGATGCCGCGGGTCCCCGGCAGGATCTTGCGCCCGCCCAGATGGTCATAGAGGAAGAGGCCGAGCCGCAGCACCGGCCAGGGCCTGAGGCCCTTGTGATGCGGCAGCACGAAGCGCAATGGCCAGATGATGTGGGGCGCCGCCTTGAGCAGGACTTCCCGCTCGATCAGCGCTTCGCGCACCAGGCGGAATTCGTAATGCTCGAGATAACGCAGGCCGCCATGGATGAGCTTGGTCGAGGCGGATGAGGTGCCGGAGGCGAGATCGCCCTGCTCGGCGAGACAGACCTTGAGGCCGCGGCCTTGCGCATCGCGCGCGATGCCGACGCCATTTATGCCGCCGCCGATAATGGCCAGATCATAGACGCCCGCTTCGCCGGCCATGCCGCTCCCATCTCGTCTTTGAATTCACTTTGATTCGCTTTTTGCACGTGCGAAAGACACATTTCGCATGTGCGAACCAAATGAACCATCAATTTTCTCTTTTCGGCTATATTACGAAAGAAAGCGAAACTCAACGAAAATCGCAACGCCGCCGGCCGGCAACCGTGGATAGCACTTGAATCTTCGGGCGCGGTTGTTGGAAATTGGCAGAATCGCGGTCGGGACGAAGACCTCGCTCACAAGCCCCCCGCTCCCGCTGTAAGCCGCTGCAGACTGCTGAAAACGTGCTGTTATCTCTGCTGTTAATTTACAGCATAAGAACAGCGCCCGCGCCGCTCAGGCCGCCGAGAGCCCGCTCGCCGGCTCTTCCGCGGCCTGCGCCACTTCGAGCGTCACGCCGTGATGGCGGCAGATATCCGCGATCGTGTCGGGCGGCGGCTGATCGGTGACGAAAGTGTCGATCTGGCTCAGATGCCCGATGCGCACCGGCGCCGAGCGGGTGAACTTCATCGCATCCGACACCAGGATGGTGCGCCGGGCATTGGCGATGATGGCCTGCGCCGCGCGCACCTCGCGATAGTCGAAATCGAGCAGCGCGCCGTCGTCGTCGATCGCCGACACGCCGATCACCGCGTAATCGACCTTGAACTGGCGGATGAAATCGACAGCCGCCTCGCCGACGATGCCGCCATCCGAGCGCCGGACCATGCCGCCGATAACGATGACGTCGACGCCGGGACACGGGGTCAGCGTCGTCGCCACATGGATGTTGTTGGTGATGACGAGCAGCCCTTCATGCCTGGTGAGGGCGCGCGCCACTTCTTCTGTCGTCGTGCCGATATTGACGAAGAGCGAGCAGTTGTTGGGAATGAGCTGGGCCGCACGCGCGCCGATCCGCTGCTTCTCATATTCGGCCAGGAGCCGCCGCGCCTCATAGGCGACGTTTTCGACGCCGGAGGACAAAAGCGCCCCGCCATGGGTGCGGGTCAGGAGCCGCTGCTCGCACAGGTCGTTGAGGTCCTTGCGGATGGTCTGCGGCGTGACGTCGAAGCGCTCGGCCAGCCCGTCGACCGTCACCTTGCCGCTCTGGCGGGCGATGAGCAGGATCTCGTGCTGGCGGAAGTTGAGCGATGTCATGGGTCTTTCCGGGGTCGGGCTTTTCCGGTGGATGAAGGCGGATTTGCCCGCAGGTCCGGCTTGAGTTTAGATCGCCCGACCCTCTAAGAAAAGGCGGTTAAGGAGGCCTCCATGAGCAAAGCCGATCTGCCGGCGAATCTGGTCATCGTCGACCATCCGCTGGTGCTGCACAAGCTGACCCTGATGCGCGACAAGCACACGCCCTCGGCGGTGTTCCGCCAGCTGCTGCGCGAGATCAGCCTGCTGCTCGCTTACGAGGTGGCGCGCGACCTGCCGATGACGACGCAGACCATCGAGACGCCGCTGGCCGAGATGGAGGCCCCGATCCTCAAGGGCAAGAAGCTGGTCATCGTCTCGATTCTCAGGGCCGGCAACGGTCTTCTCGAAGGCATGCTCGATCTGATGCCTTCGGCGCGCGTCGGCCATATCGGCATCTATCGCGACCCGGAGACGCTGCAGCCCGTCGAATATTATCTGAAGGTCCCCGAGGACATCGCCGAGCGCCGCGTGATCATCGTCGACCCGATGCTCGCCACCGGCAATTCGGTGTCGGCCGCCATTCAGCGCCTCAAGGACAAGGGCGCCAAGGACATCAAGCTGGTCTGCCTCCTCTCGGCGCCGGAAGGCATCCGTCATGTGAATGCCGATCATCCCGACGTGCAGATCTTCACCGCCGCCGTCGACCAGAGGCTCAACGGCCACGGCTATATCGTGCCGGGCCTCGGCGATGCCGGCGACCGCATGTTCGGCACGAAATAAGCCGCATCGGCTCGGCAAACGAAGACCTAACGTCAGTTACCCTTCGTTAGCTATGCGTCGCGCTTTTTGGTTTCGACAATATTTAGGCAGGAATTGGCGGGCACAATCCGGTCTCCAGAGCGATCCCTGCGAGCGCTCCATAACAGAAGACCACACAGGATATGGCGCCGACAATGCAGACCCAGCTCAAATGCCCCGACGGATCGAGGCCGCGCATTCTCTTCGCCGAGGATTCCGACACCGTCCGTCTGGTGACGGCGGCGCTCCTGCGCCGCATGGGCTGCGATGTCGATGCCGTGGAGCATGGCGAAGAGGCGCTGGAGCAGGCGCGCATCCAGTCCTATGACCTGGTCCTTCTCGATATCGAAATGCCGGTGATGGACGGCATGATCGCCGCGCGTGAAATTCGCGCTCTCGGCGGCGGAGCTTCGCGCACCCCGTTGATGGCGCTGTCGGCCTATCTCGCCGACTGGCACAAGGGCGGCAACTGGCATGAGTGTTTCGACATGGCGCTGCCCAAGCCGGCTGGCCGCAGCGAATTGCAGTCGGCGATCCAGAAGATCCTGCGCTGAACGACCTCGTTCGGCGTCCGCCGAGCAATCTGCAAATCTGGAAGTTGAATGGCCGGAGCCTGGCGGCGACGCAATCGTGTCGGCACCCGCCGCGATCACGCATTGTTAAGCATGATTACAAAAAGTGAAGCCCGCACATCGTGCAGGCCCGCAACTGAAGAGTTTTGCCTAGTCGTTCCTGCTGGTCTTCTCGACCAGGTGAGTTTCGAGGGAATTCAACATGTGCAGGAATTCCGCCAATTCGGGGCTCACACGGGCCGGCCGGTTGACATGCCCTTGATAGGGCTCCGTACGGTCTGACGCCTCGACGCTACGCATAACTTCTTCTCCTTCGGTATTGTCGCTCATAGCACGCTAAATATAAGAATTACCTAAGACCCTGTTTACGACGCACGGACTGACTCACATCCGAATGAGCGGTTCATTCCGCGTTCATGATCCAAAGATGGGAGCCGAGACGGGCGCTCGCGGGGCTGAAGCCGGGCCATTTCGTGGCGAAGGAAAAAAACAATAAATCGTGATGAAATTACCACAGGTCCCTGTGCGTATACTCCTGTTGCGAGCCAATGCCATTCGGGAGACATATATGGTGAAGCCAGCTACGATCTTGAAGACGATGCCTGTCCTTGCTGTCCTTGCGGGGCTGGGCGCCACTTTTGCCCTCGCCGGCCCCATCGAGGACCGTCAGGCGGGAATGAAACAGGTCGGCAAGGCCATGGGCGCCTTCGCCTCGATCGCCAAGGGCGAAGCGCCTTATGATGCAGCCGTCGTCAAGACCAACGCCGATGCGATGCTCGCCGGCATGAAGCAGGCTTTCGCCAACTTCACCCCGGGCAGCGAAAAGGGTCCGCCGGAGACCTATGCCAAGCCTGAGATCTGGAGCGATCCGGAAGGCGTCAAGGCGGCGGAGGACACCGCGCTGAAGGCGGTCGAGGCCATGGGCGCGACCACCGATGAAGCGGGTTTCAAGACGGCGCTTGCCGGCCTGGGTGAAGCCTGCAAAGGTTGTCACACCAAATATCGCCGGCCGAAGGAATAACTCAACCTGGCTGTTACGAAACGATCGGCACTGCTCGGCCTGGCGGGACTCGTCCTGCTGGGCGGAGCAGTGTTCTGGTTCCTCTCGGCGCCGCGGCCCTTGGGCCCGGACGCCATACCGCAGCACCAGGCCGATCTCGCCAATGGCGGCCTGATGTTCAATATCGGCGGCTGCCTCAACTGCCATAGGCCCGATCCCGCCGACGCATCGGCTAAGGCCGGCCTGCCCTCGGGCGGCGCGCCGCTCAAGACGCCGATCGGCACGTTTTTCCCGCCCAATCTGACGCCCGATCCGGAAACCGGGATCGGCAAATGGAGCGAGCTCGATTTCGTCAACGCGCTCGAGCGCGGCCTGTCGCCGACGGGCGAGCACGCCGTTCCCGCTTTTCCCTATACCTCCTATGCGCTCATGCGCACCGAGGATATTCTCGACATCCGCGCCTATCTGATGTCGCTCGAGCCGGTGAAGGCCGAGCCGAAGCCGGCCGACATTCCCTTGGCCTTCTTGCTTCGCCGCGGCGTCGGCCTGTGGAACCATCTGGGCCTCCCCGCCGGCAAGTGGCGGCCCGACCCTGGACGGACCGCAAGCTGGAATCGCGGCGCCTATCTGGTCAATGGTCCCGGCCACTGCGCCCAGTGCCATACGCCGCGCACCGTCTTCATGACGCTCGACGAGACGCGCGCCTTCGCCGGTGGCCCGCATCCCGAAGGCGACGGCAATGTCCCGTCTCTGCGCGGTCTTGTCGAACGCGGCCGCTACAAGGACGCCAAGGACCTCGTCTCGGCCATGCAGTTCGGCGAGACTCTCGGCTATGACAAGCTGTCCTCGGGCGGCATGGGCGCCGTCCAGACCAATCTGTCGAAGCTGCCGGAGGCCGATGTGCAGGCGATCGCCGAATATCTCGTCAGCCTGAAATGATTTTCGCCTCCAAGGCCGGCTCTGTGGCCTAATTATCACACCAGCCCAAAAGCTGCGGCACCCCCGTCATTTGCCGGGTAGCCGCCCGGCCGAATCCCCGGTTATGCTCCGTTCCGTCTACAGACGATTTCCCGGGGGATTTCAATGCTGAAGAAAGTGCTTTTGGCCGGCGCCGCGTCGCTGTTCACCCTATCGGCCGCCCAGGCCGCCGACATCGTGGCGCCCGAGGTCTATGACTGGACCGGCCCCTATCTCGGCCTGCAAGGCGGTTATGGCTGGGGCGAGAACGATGTCAGCGCCACCGATTCGGAAGATTCAACGGAAGAGGTCATTCTTTTCGATGCCGCGATTGCCAATGGCCGCGACGGCGACATGGACCTCGAAGGCTTCATCGGCGGACTTCATCTGGGCTACAACTGGCAGTCGGATGCCCTGGTTCTGGGTGTCGAGGGTGATATCGAATTCTCCGACATGGACGGCGACACCGATGTAGTCGATGCCATGGGCACCAAGATCGGCAGTATCGAGCAGGAGATCGACTGGCTGGGGTCGCTCAGATTGCGCGCCGGGTTTGCGGCGGACCGCGCACTCTTCTACGCCACCGGCGGTCTGGCCGTCGGCGGCGTCGAGCTGACCTTGAAGGACGGCGCCGGCGACGAGTTCGCCAGCAACAGCGAGACGAACTGGGGTTGGACGCTCGGCGGCGGCGTCGAATACGCCTTCACCGACGACCTCAGTGCACGAATCGAATATCGCTATACCGACCTGGGCGATATCGAAGCCGACGATGACGGTGACGGGGGCAAGGCCGACACGGCCTTCCATGCGGTGCGCGCCGGCCTCAGCTGGCACTTCTAGAACAAGGGTCTCTCCCTCGTAACTTCAAAGGGCGCCCCGACAGCGGGCGCCCTTTTTTCGTCACAGCCGAGGGGAACTGTTCACCTTCCGAGGCGGCGGGCGATCGGCCGCGAGACGGGAGACTGACGCTTGGGGGGCGGCGGGCATGCAGGATATCCATTCGAACGGCATTTCGGATGCCATTGGCGATCTATACGAAGCCGCTTCGGGAGAGAGCGAATGGGCGACGGCGGTCGAAACGCTGCGCCGCCTCTTTCACGGATCGAGCGCCAATTTCGTGCGGCACGGTCCCGATATCGGCCCGCAGGACCTCATCGCGACGGAGACCGATCCCGTCTTTCTGACGCGCTTCGTCGCCGAATTCGCCTCCGAGGCGAATCCCTTCATCCACAAGGCGATGCAGGCCGAAGCCGGCAAGGTGTTCACCCACCGCACGCTTTTCGACCGCGATGCCTTCCGCGCCAGCCGGTACTGGAATGAATGGATGGCGCCGCAGGATATGTATAGCGGCATGTTCTGCAAGATCTGGAGTTCCGACACCTCCGTCTGGGCGTTCAATGTCCAGCGCGGCCGCGCTCAGGAGGAATTCGGATGCGCCGAGATCGCCCTGCTGGAACGCCTGTTGCCGCACCTCTCGCGCGCACTGCGCATCAATCGCTGCCGGCAGGCCGCTCAGGCGGTGACTTCGGCCTTCTATCAGCTGCCGTTCGGCATCCTGCTCATCGGTGCCGAGCAGCGTATCATCGAGATGAATGAATTTGCCGAGGAATTGCTCTCACGGCCAGGCAACAGCTTGCGCGTCGAGGCGGGCCGTCTGGTTTCGACGTCCTCCAATGCCGGCGAGCTGCGCGGCGCCATTGCCGATGCACGCCTCGCGCGGCCGGCGGATGCGCCGGCCGGCTATGATCTTCTGGTCCGTCAGCCCGCTTTGGACGGCAGAAGCGGCAATCTGATGGTTTCTGTGATGCCGCTGATCAATAGCGGGGAATTCGGCCCGGCCTGGGAGCCGGCGGCGGCGGTCATCCTGCGCGAAGTGGCGCCGCAACCGCCGGACGGCCTCGATGGGCATTTGCGGACGCTCTTCAATCTCACTTCGGCCGAGGCGCGCCTCGCCGCCAGTCTCAGCGCCGGCCAGTCGCTCAAAGTGTCGGCCGAGCTGCAGGATATCCGCTTCAGCACCGCGCGCCATTATCTCGAGAACATCTTTCAGAAGACCGGCACGCGCCAGCAGAGCCAGCTCGTGGCTTTGCTGAAGAACGTTCAGCCCTTGCAGCGGAAGTGATCAGACCGGCTTCTTCTCTTCTTTGCCGTAGTAGTAATTCGCCTTCTTGCCGTAGATGGCGCCGCGCAGCAGGCGGCGCATGCCTTCCGACTTGCGCAAGGGATCGATGACGGCGCGCATCGCGTCATGGGCGGCGACCTTGATGCCGTCCATCGCCGGCGAGACGCCCGGCGCGCTTTGCGGCCAGCCGAAGTGGCGCAGCGTGCCGTTCATCAGGCGGATCTTGTTGAGGCGGTTGACCTCCGGCGTCTTCCAGGTCATCGCCATCGACACCGAATAACGTCCGCCGGTGCGCACCCAGTGCGGCCACATATAGGGCAGATGCACCGCATCGCCTTCCTTCATCGCGAACACCTGGGCGCGCTCCTCGAAGGAGGCCTCGTAATGCTGGTTGCGGTGCTTGGAGGGCGATATTTCGAGCGCTTCTTCAGAGATCAGCGAGCGGTCGCCGTTCTCGAAGATATGGACGAACTTGTCGCCGCGGATCTGGATGAGGATGTTCTCTTCGGCATCGACATGGAAGGGCGTCGTCGAATTGGCCGACGAGACGAAGATATAGCCCTGAAGATCGCTGTAGTCGTCGGCCTTCTTGCCGGCCGCCTTCTGCGCCGCATCGACGAAGCTCTTGAGGACCGCGCCATAGTCGGGATCGAGCTCGACGCCCTTGATCACCATCCAGGCATTGGCTTGCTCGATGCGCTTGATGACCTCGGCGGGCGCCATGTCGATGGTCGGAATGTCTTCCGGCCTCTGGCCTGGCAGGAGCTTGCCGGAATTATATTCGATGCGGTCGCGCGGCATCGACTGGGCGAGCGTGATCAGGCGCTCGAGCGTGAACAGCGGATGATCGGCGAGGCCGTGCTGGAGCGCGAAGGGAGCCTTGAGGAACTTCTCGCGCGCCACTTGCGCGTCGATGGTGACAATGCTCATGATTCTTTTCTCCTCATAACGCGATAGAACAAGCTTTTCGCCGCGGCGCGCAGGGCTGAGCGCGCTTTTTCGGCTTCGACCAACAGGCGGAAGGCCGGCGCCGGCAGACCGGGCGCGCGGATCATCACGTCGCAGAGCGCGATGCGGTCGCGCCAGATATTGCTGATCATCGGATGGCCGGGAATGGCGCAGGAATCGACGAGCGCCAGGCGCTCTTTGTCGATCAGCGTCTCGGTCGCATCGAGGATGAGCATGACGCCGGGCGAATAGCGGGCGAAACCTTCGTCATAGGCGATCTTGCCGAGCCAGCCTTGTCCGTTCTTGACGAGGCCCGACATCATGGCGATCGGCTTGCCGTTGAAGGTGATCTTCCAGAAGCGGAGACTGCCCTCGCCGGCCAGAAGATGAAGTGCTTCGCGGAATGCCTTTGCCATGACGGCATCGGTAGCAAGAGCCGTGCCGCGCCGGCCTTTCCACCCCTGCTCCTCGAGCGCGATCAGCTCGTCCACCCAGGGATCGACCGGATCGCCCTGCGTCCAGCTCACGCTGTCGAGCGTCCCTTCCTCGCCGAGCCTGGAGCGTAGCCGGCGATACTCCTTGCGCCGCTTGCGCTCGAAATTGCCCGCATACCAGGTCTCGAAGCTTGTTTGTGCCGAGAGCGCCGCCCTTTCCCGACGGTTCAGGATCTCGAAGCCGCCGCCTGCTTCTGTAACGACAGCGACCAACATGTCCCAAAATGGGCCGGCGGCGGGGATGGCGCGCAATTGGATGGCCCGCCCACGCTCGGCGCTCAGAAAGGCTCGAAGCACGGAACCGGGATCGGAGGCCGCGATGAGCGGGGTGCCGGAAAAGCTCAGGGGCGAGCTCCAGGCCCGCCTCAGAGGGCCTTTGCCGGCCCTCATGACGAAGACACCACAGAGCTCGTCATCCCGCCACAGCGCCTGTATTTCGGCGGGAAGCGTCGGCCAATAGGCCTTGAGCGCCGGCGCGAGCCAGGGCTGCAAGGAGGAGCCGGCCGGTGCGAAGCTGTTGGCGCCAAGGGCCTGCCAGGCCGCCGAAATCCGGTCGATCTCCGCCGGCTTGGTGAGGCTCTCGATCCGGATGGTTCGCGCTCTCGGCATCACCGCCATCATATTCATGACCGCGTCCCGGCCAGGAACAGACGCTTGGTCAGGATGAGCGTGGCGATGGCCTCGCAGGCAAAGGCGGCAGAGATGGCGACGGCGGCGCCCTCGATGCCCCAGCGCGGGATGAGCGCCAGGCCCAGCCCGCCATTGATCAGAAATGTCGCAAACAAGATCATCGCCGCCTTGTCCTGGTGTCCGGACACGGCAAGCAAGTTCTGCGCCGGGCCGGCATAGGCGCGAATGAGCAGGCCGACGGCCAGGATGAACATCACCGGATAGGCCGCGGTGAATTCAGGTCCGAAGAGCCAGAGGAGCGGCTTGCCCATAATGAGCAGTCCGGCGGCGCCGAGAAGCGACGGCCAGAAGCTCCAGGCCTGCATGCGGGTGAGGAAGCTGCGCAGCTCCACCACGTCGCCGCGCGCGTGAAGAGCGGCGAAACGCGGCATCGCCACCGCGCTGATCGAGAAATGCACGAAGGCGACGAGCGAGATCGTCTTCAGCGCCGCGAAATAGATGCCGATGCGGTCGGGCGGGACATGCAGATATTCGAGCAGCAGCACGTCGAGATTGAGGATGAAAAGCGTGAAGCCGTCGATCATGAAGAGCGGCAGCGATGTGCGTATCCACGTCTTCAGGTCGAATCCGGGTGGCGATGCGGGCGCCGCATGCTCGAGGCGCCGGCGCAATGCCAGATACTGCGCGATGGCGGTCACCCAGCAGGCCAGCACCAGCGCCAGTGCCGCCGTTGCGGCGCCAGGCGGGCGCGCCGCCCAGTAGAAGGCGCCGATGAAGGCGAAAAGCAGAAGCGGCCTTATGATGTAGGGCGGGATGAGCGCCAGGTCGATCCAGCCTTGCGCCCGCCCGACACCGTCCTGGAAATCGGTCAGGCCGTAGGCCGGCAGACTCAGCAGCGCGATGCTCAGGGGGATGACATAGACGGGCTCCAGCAAGCTGCTCCAGTCTTCGAGGAAGAGCACGGTGAGCGCGGCGACGATAGCGCCGAGCACGATGACGATCACGCGGCCGGCGCGCAGGAAGCCGTGGAATAGATCCCATTTTCCTCGCTCGCGATATTCGGGCAGGAAGCGGATCACCGAGGTCGCGAATCCGATCGACACCAGCGAGCCGAGCACCAGCACCCACACCCAGCTATAGGAGAACACCCCGAATTCGAAGGCGCCCATCCAGCGGGCGAGCAGGATCTGGCTGATGAAGGCAAGCACAGCGGATATGATGCGGATGGCGAAAGCGGTCAGCGCGCCGCGGCCCGAGCGCGCGCCCTCGCCGCTGCCGGTGAGCAGCGTCTCGGCCTGCTGTCGCAAGGCCGACGGCATCAATCTCAACAACCGATCCATTCCAGCCACAGGAAATTGCGCGGCTGAAACATATTTCAGCCGGTGCGCAAGGTAAGGGGCAATGCCTAAGCTTCCCTTTGGCCGGATGGTTAACGACTAGTCCCTTGTTTCGCCGGAAAGCGGCGTCGCCTGCATGGAGGGCCTGAGGCGAAAGGCATCGAACCAGGCGGCGAGGCGCGGCCGGCCCTGGCGGAAACTCGGCAGTTCACGGAACAATAGCCAGTCGAGCGCGGTGGCCAGCGCAATATGCCCGACATGCAGGGGCGCGGCGTCATCGAACGCCGTCTCGAGCCAGTCATAGCTGGCGATGAGCTTCTCGGCATAACCGTCGCGCAATGCCGCGTAGCGCAATTCCGGCGGCCGGCGCACGGTTTCCCAGCGAAGCTGGATGCCGGCATCGCAAAGACCTTGCGCCACCGCCTGGAGGCGCAGCGCGTCCCAGCGCCGCTCGCCCTCTTTAGGGATCAGCCGGCGGTCGGGCGCCAGCGTGTCGAGATAGGCGCAGATGACGTCGGAGTCGAAAATCGGCGCGAGGTTTGGGCGGATGAGGACCGGCACCTTGCCGAGCGGATTTTCGGCGAAGACCGTGGCGTTGCGGCGTGTCGGGCTGGTCTCGTGATGGATGACCTCGATCCGGTCAGCCAGGCCGGCTTCATGGGCGAAGACCAACGCCTTGCGCGCATAGGGTGAGTGCGTCTGGTAGTACAGTTTCATCATCGGACCTCGCTACGCTGCCGATGTCGAGATTCAGGTCGGCATCGTCAAGAGATCGGATGAGGCATGCCGCCAAAGGCTAAGGCCGGCGCAAGCGCCGGCCCCCGCTTTGAACGAATTCCCCTCAGAACCCGCTCATGAACCTTGAGCGTGAGCGATCAGAAATCGCTCTTGGGTTCCAGAATCTGGCGGCCCTTATACATGCCGGTCTTGAGGTCGACATGATGCGGACGGCGCAGCTCACCGGACTTCTTGTCTTCGATCCAGGTGACGGTCTGCAGCTTGTGGCCCGAGCGGCGCATGCCGATGCGGCTGCGGGACATTTTCTTGCGTGGAACGGCCATCGAAACTCTCCATCAAACAAAAGGCGCAAACCCGGCCGGGCCGGGGCGCCAAATCTGGGCGGCTTATAGCGGGCTTCAGAGCCCGAGGCAAGTCACATAGGGGCCGATCATGTTCATCCGCGCCATGATCCGCTGGGCGATGCGGCTGACCCGCTTGGAGGGCTTTCCGGCGTTCCGTTTGATCGGGTTGGGCAGGACGGCCGCAAGCAAGGCCGCTTCCCGTTTCGATAATTTGGCGGCCGGCTTCTTGAAATGATACTGCGCCGCGGCTTCCGCCCCGTAAACTCCTGGCGCCCATTCCACGATATTGAGATAAATCTCGATCATGCGGCGTTTCGTCCAGACCAGGTCCATCCAATAGGCGAGCGGCAGCTCCAGCACCTTGCGGATCGGGTTGCGGCCGTCCCATAGGAAGAGGTTCTTGGCGGTTTGCATGGAAATGGTGCTGGCGCCGCGGACCGGCCCTTCCCCGTCGCCATCGGTCGCCTCGTCCAGCACATCGCCGAATTCGATCCAGTCCACCCCATTATGCGAGCAGAACCGGGCATCCTCCGAGGAGACGACGGCGCGCGGCAGATGCGGCGAGATATTGTCGAGGCTCACCCAGTCATAGGTGATGCCATTGCCATTGACCAAACGGGTGATCATCAGGTTGGAGGCGGGCGGCGGAAGGACCGCATAGACGAAGGTCATCACCAGGGGCCACAGCGCCATGATGAGGGCCACCGTGGCGACCCGGCGCGGCCAGGGATCGAAGCGCTTGAGGAATGCGCTGATGCGCCAGGTCTTTCGGGGCACGGATGGGGTCTCGTCGCTTGTTCCGGCATCTGCGCGGTCCTGAGGCGGGCCGCCGCGCCTCAGGAGGAGCGCCCGCCGCCTGACCCCGATATCAGTCATGGCGGGACCTGTGCAATGGCCGGCGGCTCCCCATAGGTTGAGTTTCCCCTGTCCTTGTCAAAGCGCGCGTCCCGGCGAAGTGGCTTCACCTCGCCGAAAAGGATTCGCGCCAAATCAATAACCTGGAGCAAACCCTCATCGTCAAAGTCTTCAACTTTGGCGGGGTTTGCTCTAGGTCTTCCTTGCGAAACCTAGCACAGGATCACGGCCTTGGCGTCAGCCCCGCATAAGCATTTCGAACAGCATCTCGGCGACTTCGCGGGGACGATCGCGGACCATCTCGAGCGTCTCCTGCCGGCGGACGGCGCCAGGGCCCCGCGCCTCGTCGAAGCGATGCGTTATGCGCTCCTGGCGCCCGGCAAACGGATCAGGCCCTTTTTCGTGGCCGAGAGCGCCCGACTTTTCGATGTCGCCGGGATCCGCGCCTTGCAGGCCGGCGCGGCGATCGAATGCGTGCATTGCTATTCGCTCGTCCATGACGATCTGCCGGCGATGGATGATGACGATCTGCGCCGCGGCCGGCCGACCGTGCACAAGGCCTTCGATGAGGCGACCGCCATCCTGGCGGGCGACGCCCTCCTCACTTTCGCTTTCGAGATACTGAGCAAGGAGGCGACGCATCCCGACGCCGCGATAAGGGGCGCGCTCATCGCCGAGCTGGCCCAGGCCGCCGGCAAGAACGGCATGGCCGGCGGCCAGATGCTCGATCTTCAGGCCGAAAGCGAGAAGGTGGCCAATCTCGGCCGCATCATCACCCTGCAGGCGATGAAGACCGGTGCCCTCTTCCGCTTCGCGCTGAATGCCGGCGCCATACTGGGCCAGGCCGGCGCGCCGGAGCGTGCCGCGCTTGCCCTCTATGCCGACCGCATCGGCCTCGCCTTCCAGATCGCCGACGACATTCTCGACGTCGAGTCCTCGAGCGCGACGCTCGGCAAGACCGCCGGCAAGGACATGGCCGCCGGCAAGGCCACCTATGTCGATCTCCTCGGGCTCGACGGCGCCAAGGCCGAAGCGGGCAAGCTGGTGCGGGAAGCCAAGGACGCGATGACGGTTTTCGGCGGCAAGGCGGATATCTTCACTGCCGCCGCGGATTACGTCGTGAGCCGGCGGAGATAATCAGATCATCGGCAGTCCGCGCGGCTTGCGGCCGAGCGGGAAAGCCTGATCGAGGCGCTCGATCTCGGCTTTGCTCAAAACGAGATCGCCCGCTTTCGCATTGTCCTCGACATGCGCGAGCCTTGCCGCTTTCGGAATGGCGAAGAGCGAGGGCTTGCGGGTGAGGAAAGCGAGCGCCACCTGGCGCGGGCTCGCCCCATGGGTCCTGGCGATCTCCGCCAGGACCTTGCCGCCTTTGCTCGCCGCATCGGCAAAGCCCGAATGTCCGAAAGGGCTGTAGGCGACGACGGCGACATCATGTTTTTCGCACCAGGGAATGACCGCATGCTCGATGGCGCGCTCTTCGAGATGATAGAGCACCTGGTTGCAGGCGATCTTGCCGGGCCCCGCGACGCTGAGCGCCTCGGCGAGATCGTCCTCGTCGAAATTGCTGACGCCCCAGGAGAGGATCTTGCCGTCGCGCTTCAGCTCCTCGAAGGCCTGGAAAGTCTCGGCGAGTGGATACTGCCCGCGCCAATGCAGCAGATAGCAATCGAGCCGGTCGGTGCCGAGCCGTTTCAAGGACGCTTCACAGGCGCGTTTCGTGCCGGCCTTGGACGCGTTGCTGGGCAGCACCTTGGAGACGATGAAGATCTCCTCGCGCAGCCCCTTGAGCGCCTCTGCGATGATCGTCTCGGCCTCGCCCGAGCCATACATCTCGGCGGTGTCGATATGGGTCAGGCCGAGATCGACGCCGCGCCTCAAGGCTGCGATGGCATCGGCCTTTGCCGCATGCTCGATATACCAGCTGCCCTGGCCGACGGCGGCGACTTCGCGGCCGGCCGCACCGAAACGTCTCTTCTGCATGCGTATCCTCTATGCTCGACTGGCTGCATCCTGGACGTGGAAATAAGCGGAATCGCCGACGAGCTCGCCCATCAGGTCATCGACGGAGGTCACCAGCATATCGCAGCGCTTGCCGAGCTCCGAATCGGGCCGTTCGCCGCGCGCGCAGGCGATCGAGAGATTGCGCACGATGGCCAGGCACTGGACGAAATGCTGGCGGTCGGAAAAACTGAAAGGACGGGTCATGAGGGGCCTCGCTTCATGAAAATGGGAAGCGGGATCATAGAACAAATTAGGAACTAAGTTCAATCGCTATTTGCCTTCAGGCGACGGATTACGCCTGGCCCAGCGCTCCTTGACGTAATTCTCGACAATGCCCTTGAACTGATTGCCGATGTCGGCGCCGCGCAAGGTGGCGACCTTCTTGCCGTCGACATAGACGGGCGCCGACGGCAGCTCGCCGGTCCCCGGCAGCGAGATGCCGATATCGGCATGTTTCGATTCGCCCGGTCCGTTGACGATGCAGCCCATGACCGCGAGCGACAAGGTCTCGAAACCCGGATAGTCGCGCCGCCAGTCCACCATGCGGTCGCGCACATAGGTCTGGATGTCCTGCGCCAGTTCCTGGAACACCGTCGAGGTGGTGCGCCCGCAGCCGGGACACGCAATGACCATCGGCGCGAAGGAGCGCAGGCCCATGGTCTGCAGGATCTCCTGCGCCACCGTGACCTCGCGGGTGCGGTCGCCGCCGGGCTCGGGCGTCAGCGAGATGCGGATCGTATCGCCGATGCCTTCCTGCAGCAGCACCGCGAGCGCCGCCGTTGAGGCGACGATGCCTTTCGAGCCCATGCCCGCTTCGGTGAGGCCGAGATGCAAGGCGTAATCGCAACGTTTGGCGAGGAGGCGATAGACGGCGATGAGATCCTGCACTTCGGAGCATTTTGCCGAGATGATGATCTTGTCGGCGCCCAGGCCCAGCTCGCGCGCTCGCTCGGCCGACAGCACGCCCGACTGCACCACCGTCTCGTGCATCACGGCGCGCGCTTCGATGGGCGCGGCCGATTTCGCATTGCGGTCCATCAATTCGGTCAGCAGAGCCTGGTCGAGCGAGCCCCAATTGACGCCGATGCGCACCGGCTTGTCGAAGCGCAGCGCCGTCTCGATCATCGTGCCGAAATTGCGGTCCTTCTTTTCCTTGAAGCCGACATTGCCGGGATTGATGCGGTATTTGGCCAAGGCCTCGGCGCAGGCCGGATACTGGCTGAGCAGCATGTGGCCGTTATAGTGGAAGTCGCCGACGATCGGCACGTCGAGCCCCTTGGCCGCAACCTTGTCGCGGATATGGGGGACCGCAGCGGCGGCCTCCTCGCGATCGACGGTGATGCGCACGATCTCGGAACCGGCCCGGTGCAAGGCGGCGATCTGCCGGGCGGTGCCCTCGATATCGGCCGTGTCGGTATTGGTCATCGACTGGACGACGACGGGCGCGCCGCCGCCGATCTGGACGGAACCGGTCTTGACGCCGATGGAGGTTCTGCGCGGGAGAAGCATGGGGGTTAAGTGGCCTTGGGCAGCGCCAAGGTCAAGATAAACAGCGCCGCAGCCATCAGCACGATCGAGGGGCCCGACGGCGAGTCGAGCAGCGCCGACAGGACGAGCCCGCCGACCACGGCGATCATGCCGAGAAGGCTCGCCGAGACCGCCATGCCCTCGGGAGAGCGCACCATGCGCCGGGCCGCCGCGGCCGGGATGATGAGCAGCGCCGTGATGAGCAGGATGCCGACGATCTTCATGGCGACCGCGATGAGCACCGCGATCAGCAGCACGAAACCAACCTCCACCCTCTGCGCCTTGACGCCCTCGGCGGTCGCCAGCTCCTCATGCACGGTGAGCGCCAGGAGATCGCGCCACAGGAAGGCGACCCCGACCATCATGGCGGCGCCGCCGAGCCACACCCACAATATGTCGCTCGCCGATACGGTGAGGATGTCGCCGAAGAGCAGGCTCATCAGGTCGAAACGCACCCAGGTGAGAAGGCTCGCCACCACGATGCCGGCGGCCAGCGCCCCATGTGAAAGAATGCCGAGCAGCGTGTCGGTGGCGAGCTCGCGCTGCGATCTGAGCGCCAGCAGCGCAACGGCGACGGCGACCGTCGTGGCGATGACGCCCAAAGTGAGATCGACGCCGAACAGAAGACCCAAGCCGACGCCGAGAAGCGAGGCATGCGCGAGCGTCTCGCCGAAATAGGCCATGCGCCGCCAGACGATGAAGCAGCCGATCGGCCCGGCGATGAGCGCGATGCCGAGACCCGCGATGAGCGCGCGGATGAAGAAAGGTTCAGAGAGAATGGACATCAATCAGTGCTTGTGGTCATGATGCTTGTGGTCGTGATGCGCATGACTTTCGTGATCATGATCGTGATGATGCGAATAGGCGGCGATGACCCGCGCCGCCTGCGCGCCGAAGAGCTTGGTGAATTCGGGATCGTGACGCACCGTCTCGGGCCCGCCCTCGCAGCATATATGGCCGTTGAGGCAGATGACGCGGTCGCTTTCCGCCATGACCATATGGAGATCGTGGCTCACCATCAGGACGCCGCAGCCATGCTTGCGGCGGATCTGCGAGATCAGCTCATAGAGCTTGGTCTCGCCGATGAAATCGACCGCCTGCACCGGCTCGTCGAGCACCAGGAGCTCCGGTTTGCGCAGCAGCGCCCGCGCCAGCAGCGCGCGCTGCAGCTCACCGCCCGACAGCGAAGCGACGGCGGCGTCCTTCATATGCGAAATACCCGTCTCGGCGAGAGCCGCATCGATATCGGCGGGCGCGGCGCGCAGGGTGAGCGACAGCAGGCGCCTCACATCGAGCGGCACGTTGGGCGTCAGCGGAAAGCGCTGCGGCACATACCCTATGCGCAGGCCGGGCTTGCGTTTGACCCGTCCGCCGCTCGGCTTCTGCAGGCCCAGCAGCACGCGCACCAGCGACGACTTGCCGGCGCCGTTGGGCCCGATGAGAGTAACGATCTCGCCCGGCATCACCTCGATATCGACATGGTCGAGAATCACACGGTCGCCATAGGTGAGGGAAAGCCCGAGGCCTTCGATCAAGGGTTGGCTCGGAACCAGCGCGTCCATGCTCAGGCGCTCCCGGCGCAATGGCCGCACCGGCCCGATATTTCGACCATGCTGCGTTCCGCCCGGAAGCCCTGCGCCGCCGCCTGCTGGGTGAGAGAGGCGAAGGTCTCGGGGATATCCAGCTCGGCGACGATGCCACAGCCCTCGCAGATGAGCAGTGCCGCGGGCTCACCCTCATGCGCATGCGAGCAGGCGATGAAGGCGTTGCGGCTTTCGATCTTGTGCACCAGCCCATGCGCCAGGAGGAAGTCGAGGGCGCGGTAGACGGTGATCGGCGCCGGACGTGGACCATTGGCGGCCATGCGTTCGATGATCTCATAGGCGCCGGCCGCCTGATGGCTCTGGGCGACGCAATCGAGCACATCGCGGCGCTGGGCGGTGAGCTTGGAGCCGCGGCGCGCGCAGATGCGCTCGGCCCGCTTCACCAGATCGGCGGTGCAATGATCGTGGTTATGGCGGGGGTCGGGGAAAGACATGACTGTTATATTATAACAGTCGGCGTAAATTTCAAATATCCAGATCAGCCAGCCAGTGCCGGGCGGCTTCGACCACCTCTTCCGGGGTCTCAAAGCTGGGCAGATGGCCGCAATCGGCGATTTCGACATAGCGGGCGTGGGGAATGAGACCGGCCATGCGCAGACCGTCCGCGGCCGGCGAGAATTGGTCATGGACGCCCCACATCAGCAGGCTCGGGCAGCCGATTTTGGGCAGGTCGGCCCAGCGGTCGGGCCTTACCGCCAGGGCATCCGACTGGCGCGCCACCTTCAGAGGGTCGGCACGGCCCGCCATGGCGAGGAACCGGTCGGCCGCCTCCTGCCCGCGCTCGCCCGGCAGATGGGTGATGGTCTGATAGAACTGGCGATAGACCTCATCGGCCCGGCCGTCGCGCAGCTTGGCGCTGCGCTCGAAGCCCAATTGCGGATTGGCGACGGCGCCCGCCCCTGCCCCGATGATCCATAGGCCTTTTATACGCTCAGGCGCCGTGAAAGCCGTCTCACGCGCCACATGCCCGCCGAAGGACGTACCCATGACGATGAAGTCGCCATCGACAGCGCTGAGCACCTTGTCGACACAGGCCGCGAGGCTGTCCTCATAGGGCACGACGATCTTTACATTTGCGAGATCGGCGAAGCGATCCTTCACATCATCGTAAAGGCCTTCGTCGCAGCACAGTGCCGGTATCATCACGAGCGGAAGCATCCTCACGCCTTAAGGGCTGCACCGCTGCAGGTCAACGGGAGCGCATCTCGCGGATCATGCGGGTGGAGTCACCCCAGGTCGACAGCCAGATCAGGAGATCGGTCACCGCGCCGATGACCGCGACCGCGCCTTTTTGGATCGCACCGGTCCCGCCACGCCGATGCTGTGCTTCATGGAGATGCGACAGCTCCTCCTCCTGGATGGAAGCGATCAGCGTTTTCAGCTCGGGATCACGCCCGTCCAGAAAGGCGAGCTGATCGTCGAGATGCCGATGCACCGCGCTTTCGACCGCCTCGGTGCAGATCCAGATCATCCGCTCGCCCAGAAGCGCCGTAACGAAACCCAGAACGAAGCCACCCAGACTCCAGAAGGACATTACCCGGCAGGGTCGGGCGGCGCGCGCCGGCATCGCCGCGCGGAACAGGCGGCAATGCTCGATCTCATGGGAGCGGATCTCCGACAGCGTCGCGACGATGGCCGGATAAAAAAGGCGGGCCACCGCGATCTGCGCTCCATAAATGCGGATCGCGCCATATTCGCCGGCGTGATTGACTTTCAGAATGCGCCTGATCGTGGTCGCAGCATCCATTGTGAGAGCTCCCAGTCTGAAGCGCATATGAGAAACACGCGCCTGCAGTCCAGGCAATCAGGCAGGATGACGCCGTACCTAGGATGTAAGCCGTCAGGCGGACGGCCTGGCGGATTGCGAGTTCCTTTTGCCCCTGAGCTCCGCGGCAATCTTGTCGGCGGGAACTGCCGCGCTGAACAGGAAGCCCTGTCCCTGCTGGCACCCCAGCGCGCGCAGGAAGTCGAGCTGCTCCTGCGTCTCGATGCCTTCCGCCAGCGTGACCAGGCCCAGGCTGTGGCCGATATTGATGACCGCCCGGAAGATCTCGGCGGACTTGCGCGTCGTCTCGACGTCCTTGACGAAGGACTGGTCGATCTTGATCTTGTCGAACGGAAAACTGCCGAGATAGCCCAGCCCGCAATAGCCGGTGCCGAAATCATCGAGCGCGATGGACACGCCGAGCTCCTTCAGCTCCTTCAATGTCTGCAGGGTTTCGGACGTCTTCTCCAGAAGGCAGGATTCGGTGATCTCGAGCTCGAGCCGGCGGGCGGCGAGACCTGAATTCGCAAGAGCGCCGGAGACGACCTCGACGAGCCTGCCCGACTTGAACTGGGCCGGGGATATGTTCACCGCGACCGTCAGATCTTCCCGAAGCGTGGTGGCGAGACGGCAGGACTCCTCCAGCACCCAGGCGCCGATGGGCACGATCAAGCCGCTCGATTCCGCGACCGGAATGAATGTCGACGGCGCGATCATGCCTTCGCTCGGATGATTCCAGCGCAGCAGCGCCTCGAAGCCGATTTCCTTGCAGGTCCCGAGCTCCAGCAAGGGCTGATAGTGAATCTCGAACTGCTCCTCGGCCAATGCCTGGCGCAGATTCCGCTCCATTTCGCGGCGCACGATCATCTGCAGCGACATATGCGGCTCATAGATCCGGCAGACGCCGCGGCCATCCGACTTGGCCTTGTAGAGGGCGAGATCGGCATTCTTCAGCATGGAGGACGCATCGAGCGACTTGTCCAGGCCGATACTCACCCCGGCGCTCACCCCGACCAGAATTTCGTGTTCCCGGACCTTGACGGGATCGGCGAAGGCCTTGACCAGTCCGATCGCGGCGCTGTGCGCATCCACCGGGTCGACGATCTTGGGCAGCAGCACCGCAAATTCATCGCCCCCCAGGCGGCCGACAATTCCCTTGTCGCCCACGCATTCTTCCAGTCTGCCGGCCACCGCGGTAATGAGATTGTCGCCTACATGGTGACCGAGGGTATCGTTGATGTTCTTGAAGTCGTCGATATCCACCAGGATGATCGACCAAAGGCCGGGCTTCAGGGTCTTCTGCAGATGCGTATCCTCGAGCATTTCGAGGAACAGCCGCCGGTTGGGCAAGCCCGTCAGCGCATCATGTTCCGCCATGTATTTGATGCGCGCATCATGCTTGCGGCGATCGGTGACGTCGACGACCGAAACGATCGCCGCCTCCTTGCCGCTGTATCTGATCGGCTTGGCGTAGCTGCTGACCAGGATTTCCGTGCCGTCGGCCTTGTTGTGTATCCAGTCCTTTTCACCGCTGTCCGTGGAGAAATTGTTCGTGGCGTCGTCGAGCGCCCTCTGCCGCTCATAAGTGGGCCGTATTTCCAGCGACGTCATATTCAGGAACTGCTTGCGCGAGAAACCATAGTGCTCGATGGCCGCGGCATTGACATCCAGGAATTTCAGGTTCGACCTTTCGACGACCCACATCGGAACCGGATTGCTCTCGAACAGCAGGCGAAAGGATTCGGCGGCATTCCTGTCGTCGGTGACGTCGGTCCTGACAAAGACCTTTTTCCCCTCGGCCGTGACATGCTGATCGTAGCGGATCCAGCGCAGATCACTGACATTCTGCTCGATATAGGAATCGCTGTGATTGAGGAGATCCATGCGTCGCCTGATCCACGCTTCGGTCTGGGCCTCGTCCTGGTCGGAATGGCCGGTGATCTTTTGGAAGGCACTGCGGTAGAGCGTCTCTATGCCGACACCCGGTTTGACGAAGGGAGCCGTCCCGGGGAACATCGTCTCATAGTTCTTGTTCCACAGGATGAGATTGTTCTGCTCGTCCAGGAGGACGATGGCCTGCGGAAGGCACTCGATGACCTGGCGCAATTCGGCATGTCCTGTGACCGCATTCTGCCGCGCCGCCTCGGTCGCGGCGATGGTCTCCTGAAGCTCGGCCTTGACCTTCTGAAGTTCCATCCTGTCGAGCGCGATGCTCGCCAGGCTTCTCAGGAAGCTCTTGAGCCGATCGCTGACCTCACGCGGCCTGACATCCGCCACCGCCAGTGTGCCGAGCGGAAAGCCGTCCGAATCCCTCAGCGCGACGCCCGCATAGAATCTGATATTGTAAGCCCCGGTCACGAACGGATTGTCGGCGAACCGTTCATCCCTGCTTGCATCCGGAACGATCATCACGTCCCGGTCCCTCACGGTATGATCGCAGAAGCTGATGGACCGGCGCACTTCCTCCAGATCGAAACCCACCTTCGCCTTGAACCAATGCTGCTCGGAGTCGGTCAGACTGAGATAGGCGATGGGCGCCTCGAACAGATCCGCCGCCAGCCTCGCAATATCGTCGAATGCCGGCTCGGGCGGCGTCCGCAGGAGTCCGTATCGCCCGAGCCGGCGCAGCCTCTCCTGCTCGAACGCGTCGTCTTGTTGGGTTTCCACAACGGAAATCGTCATGTCTCCGACCGGCATATCATCCAAGGCGGCGTAACATCTTATTATGGCTTGCTATTCCGCCCTGCCCCATCATTGCAGCCGGAATGCAAGAGGCGCTTAAAATTACCTTCGGTTCGGGAAAAGGCTCTTCGCGTAGTTAACTGAGTGTGAATACAAGCAAAAAAGGCGCGGAGATCGCCCCCGCGCCTTCGAACCTTCGAAACTTTGAACGGTCTCAGTCGTTGCCGGCTTCGGCTTCCGGCTGCTCTTCCGCCTGCTTCTTGGACAGGTCCTCGCCGGTCTGCTGGTCGACCTGCTTCATCGACAGACGGACCTTGCCGCGGTTGTCGAAACCGAGCAGCTTCACCTTGACCATGTCACCCTCATTGACCACGTCGGAGACCTTGGCGACGCGGCGCGGCGCCAGTTCCGACACGTGGACGAGGCCGTCGCGGGCGCCGAAGAAGTTCACGAAGGCGCCGAAATCGACGACCTTGACGACCTTGCCATCATAGATCTCGCCGACTTCCGGCTCCGACACGATCGACTTGATCCACTTCATCGCCGCTTCGATCGCCGGGCCCGAAGAGGAGGCGACCTTGACGGTGCCGTCGTCGGAGATGTCGATCTTGGCGCCGGTCTTCTCGACGATCTCGCGGATCACCTTGCCGCCGGTGCCGATCACTTCACGGATCTTGTCGGTCGGGATGGTGATCACCTCGATGCGCGGCGCATGCTCGCCGAGGCCCGGACGCGCCTTTTCGAGCGCTTCCGCCATCTTGCCGAGGATGTGGAGCCGGCCGTCCTTGGCCTGCCACAGCGCCGTCTTCATGATGTCTTCGGTGATGCCGGTGATCTTGATGTCCATCTGCAGCGAGGTCACGCCATTGGCCGTGCCCGCCACCTTGAAGTCCATGTCGCCGAGATGGTCTTCGTCGCCCAGGATGTCGGAGAGCACCGCGAAGCGCTCGCCTTCCTTGATGAGGCCCATGGCGATGCCGGCGACCGGGGCGCGCAGCGGCACGCCCGCATCCATCAGCGACAGCGAGGCGCCGCAGACCGACGCCATCGAGGACGAGCCGTTGGACTCGGTGATCTCGGAGACGACGCGGATCGTATAGGGGAACTGGTCCTGTGGCGGCAGCATCGGATGGATGGCGCGCCAGGCGAGCTTGCCGTGGCCGATCTCGCGCCGGCCGGCGCCGCCGAGGCGGCCCGTCTCGCCGACCGAGAAGGGCGGGAAGTTGTAGTGCAGCATGAAGGTCTCTTTGTAGGTGCCTTCAAGCGAGTCGATATACTGCTCGTCCTCGCCGGTGCCGAGCGTGGTGACGACCAGCGCCTGGGTTTCGCCGCGGGTGAACAGCGCCGAGCCATGGGTGCGCGGCAGGACCGAAGCCTCGGCAACGATCGGCCGAACGGTGACGAGGTTGCGCCCGTCGATGCGGTGGCCGGTGTCGAGGATGCTGTTGCGGACGACGTCCTTCTCGAGATGCTTGAACGCTTCGCCGACCTTGTTGGCGGGCGGGGCATCTTCCTTGCCCTCGACGACGAGAGCGGCCAGCACCTTGTCCTTCGCCTTGGCGACGGCTTCCTGGCGGTCTTCCTTCTTCGCGATGGCATAGGCGGCGCGCACATCGGCTTCGGCGATCTGCTTCACCGAGTTGAACAGGGCGTCCTGATCCGGCGGCGTGAAGTCGCGCGCAGGACGGGCCGAGCGCTCGGCGAGACGGATGATCGCCTCGATGACCGGCTGGAAGTGCTGATGGCCGAACATGACGGCGCCGAGCATCTTCTCTTCGGTGAGTTCCTTGGCTTCCGATTCCACCATCAGCACGGCATCCTGGGTGCCGGCGACGACGAGATCGAGCTCGGAGGTCTTCATCTGCTCGATCGTCGGATTGAGCACATATTCGCCATTGACGACGCCGACGCGCGCGGCGCCGATCGGACCCATGAAGGGAATGCCCGAGAGCGTCAGCGCGGCGGACGAGGCCACCATGGCGACGATGTCGGAGTCGTTCTCGAGGTCATAGGAGAGCACGGTCGCGATGACCTGCGTCTCATTGCGGAAGCCCTCGATGAAGAGCGGACGGATCGGCCGGTCGATGAGGCGGGAAATCAGCGTCTCGCGCTCGGTCGGGCGGCCTTCACGCTTGAAATAACCGCCGGGAATCTTGCCGGCGGCGTAGGTCTTTTCCTGGTAGTTGACGGTGAGCGGGAAGAAATCGATCCCGGGCTTCTCCGAGCGGGCGGCGACGGCGGTGGCGAGCACCGTGGTCTCGCCGTAGGTTGCGATGACGGCGCCATCGGCTTGGCGCGCCATGCGGCCGGTCTCGAGCCTCAGCTTCTTGCCGCCCCATTCGATTTCTTCAACATCGATATTGAACATATGATTTTCCTGATTGCCCTTGGCCGCCGCTAGATTTGCGTTCACCTACACCGTGGACGGCATCCCCATTGGGCCTTCTGGCGCCGGCCCTATTGCCGGACGCCACTTCGGGGATCGCGGGCGGCAAATCGGTGATCCGCCCGCTCGTACTGACTTCGTATCCGATTACCGGCGGATATCGAGACGCTTGATCAGCGTCTGATAGCGGCTTTCATCGACCTTCTTGAGGTAGTCGAGGAGACCACGGCGCTGGCTGACCATCTTGAGCAGGCCGCGGCGCGAATGGTTGTCCTTCTTGTGGGCTTTGAAGTGGTCGGTGAGCGTGTTGATGCGCTCGGTCAAAATGGCGACCTGGACTTCGGGTGAGCCGGTGTCGCCGGCTTTGGTGGCATATTCCTTCACGAGCGCATTCTTGCGCTCCTGGGTCATGGTCATTCGGTCATCTCCAAAAGATGGTTACAGGTTGAACAGACGCTTCGGCTTGAGCGAGCCCTTTTCGATAGAGCAGATCCCCAGAGGTCTTTGACCCCACATGACGAGGACCGCATCTTGTGCGATGGGAGCGCTTGCGCCTCTGAGCAGAACCGGCTGGCCCTGTCTCAGGCGTTGGGCCTCCGCATCCTTCACGGCCAGTGCCGGGATGCCGTCCAGCACGGTCTCGAGGGGGCGGAGAACCCCTTCCATGGCGTTGTCGCCGGGCGCCTTATGGCTCAGTTCAGTCAGCTTTTCCAGCGAAATCATGTCCGTTTCGGTAAACGGCCCGACCGCGATGCGCCGCAAGGCAGCCACATGGCCGAGCGTCCCCAGCGCCCGCGCCATGTCGCGGGCAAGCGAACGGATATACGTCCCCTTGCCGCAAGTGACTGAAAATTCGGCATGATCGGCGTCCGGCCGGGCCAGGAGCGTGATTTTTTCGATATGAACGGGGCGGGCCTGCAGCTCGACCTCCTCGCCGGCCCGGGCCAGGTCATAGGCCCGCTCGCCCGCGACCTTGATGGCCGAGAATTTGGGCGGAGTCTGCAGGATGTCGCCTTCGAAGCGGCCCAGAATGGCGATGATGTCGCTCTCCGAGGGGCGTCGGTCGGACAGGCCGCAGACCTCGCCCTCCCGGTCGTCGGTGGTGCGCGCTTCGCCCCAGCGTATGAGCACAGTATAGGTCTTGCGCCCGTCCATGGCCCAGGACACGGTCTTGGTGGCCTCGCCGAGCGCGATCGGCAGGAGACCCGAAGCAAGCGGGTCGAGCGTGCCGCCATGACCCGCCTTGGCGGCATTGAACAGCCGCTTGACCTTGGCCAGCGCCTGGGTCGATCCCAGTCCTTCCGGCTTGTCGAGGGCTATCCAGCCATGAATATTCTGGCGCTTGTTCACTTCTTGTCGGCGAGGTCGCGGGCGACCGCCGGATCCTTCAGAAGCCGGTCGATCTTGTCGGCGTAATCGGCGGCCGTATCGATGCGGAAGCGCAGTTCCGGCATGAACTTCATGTCGACGCGCGGCGCCAGCAGTCCCCTTATGTAACGGGCATGCTCGGCGAGAAGCTTCACCGCGCGCTCTTTCTGCCCGTCGAGCAAGGGCCGCACATAGACGGTCGCAATGCGCAGATCGGGCGACATCGCCACTTCATGGACGCCGACGCCCAGGCGCTCGAGCTCGGGATCGCCCACTTCGCCGCGCAGGAGAATGTCCGCCAGCGCATGGCGGATGAGCTCGCCGGCGCGCAGCTGGCGTTGCGAGGGAGCTTTCGATGAGGTCATGGGATGTCTCCTCCCCTATTCGTCATGGCCGGGG
>JBMOOM010000027.1:0-15522 GCA_049323275.1 Pseudomonadota bacterium | reverse complement strand
CCGCCACCTGGACGGCGATGGCCAGCATCAGGACGCACAGGATCGGAAACAGCAGGTCGCGGCAGCTATAGAGCCAGCGCCGCGCCTTGAGCAGCGGCCCCTGCTCCGGCGGGCTCCTGAAATAGGGCGTCTTCGCCTTGATCTGGCGATTGGCGAAATGGGCTACCGCGACGGCCAGGATGACGGCGCCGATCTGGGCATAGAATTGCGGGCTGACCAGCCAGCCGAGCAGGATGTCCAATATCCTCGTCGCTTCGATTTCAGCCTGGTCGATCGTCATTTTTCCCCGCCATGTGCACCGTCCAGCGGCACAGCATCCGGCGCTCCGCCCGCCGGATCGCCCGAATATGCGCAAGCGATTGTGATCTGAACGTATTTTTCAAATAACTGATCGAACAAGGTTTTTTCTTGACGCTCCGGGGCTTTTACCGCAAAACCTGACAGCAATAGTCAGGAATTAGCCGGCATGGGGTCAATGGCCGGTGGAGCAAGAGGAGAAGAAAACACATGAAGTCTCTCGGGAAATTGGCGAAACTTGCGGTTGCGGCATCTTTTGCCGCCGCCCTGCTGGCCACCAGCGCGCTGGCCGATGGTGTCGTCAATGTCTATTCGTATCGCCAGCCCGAGCTCATCAAGCCGCTGCTCGACGCGTTCACCGCCGAGACCGGAATCAAGACCAATGTGCTGTTCCTCGACAAGGGCCTCGAGGAGAAGATCGCCGAGGAAGGCGCCAATTCGCCGGCCGATGTGATCCTCACCGTCGATATCGGCCGTCTCCAGGCCGCCGAGGACAAGGGCGTCACTCAGCCGCTTGTCAACGAGATCATCGACAAGGACATCCCGGCGCAATATCGCGATCCGCAAGGCAACTGGTTCGGCGTCACCACCCGCGCCCGCGTCGTCTATGCCTCGAAGGAGCGGGTGAAGCAGGACGCCATCACCTATGAAGAGCTCGCCGATCCCAAGTGGAAGGGCAAGATCTGCACGCGCTCCGGCCAGCATGTCTACACGATCGGTCTCATCGCCTCGATGATCGCCCATAACGGCGCCGAAAAGACCGAAGAGTGGCTCAAGGGCGTCAAGGCCAATCTGGCGCGCAAGCCGGACGGCGGCGACCGCGACCAGGCCAAGGCGATCTTCGCCGGCGAATGCGACATCGCCCTCGGCAACACCTACTATGTCGGCCAGATGCAGACCGCCGAGAAGGAGCCCGAGCAGAAGGAATGGGCGGCCTCGATCAAGGTTCTGTTCCCCAATGCCAATGACCGCGGCACGCATGTGAACATTTCCGGCATGGCGCTGGCGAAATACGCGCCCAACAAGGACAATGCCGTGAAGCTCATGGAATTCCTGGCCAGCGACAAGGGCCAGACGCTCTATGGCGAGCGCGTCTTCGAATATCCAGTCGAGCCCGGCATCAAGCCGTCCGACATCGTTTCGGCCTGGGGCACGCTCAAGCCCGACACACTGCCGCTCGCCGACATCGCCAAGAACCGCAAGGCCGCTTCCGAGCTCGTCGACAAGGTCGGCTTCGACGAAGGCCCGGCCAGCTGAGCCGACCAGCGGTGACTGCGGACGGCATCCAGAGGGGGCGTTCGCGCCCCTTCTTCGCGTTCAGGGAACATCGCGCACTCACCATCGGCGCGCTGCTGACGGCGCTCTGCGTCCTCGTTCCCCTCCTCGCGCTCATCGCTCTGTCGCTTTCGGGGGGCGGCGCCGACTGGCCGCATCTCGCCCGCAATGTGCTGCCGGTGGCGCTGAAGACCACCTTCATGGTGATGGCGGGCGTCGCCCTCCTCACCGCCAGCATGGGCATCATCCCGGCCTGGCTCACCGCCTATTACGATTTTCCCGGCCGGCGCGCGCTCGCCTGGGCGCTGGTGCTGCCGCTCGCGGTGCCGACCTATCTCGCGGCTTACGCCTATGCCGAGTTCTTCACCTTCACCGGCCCGGCGCAATCGCTGATCCGCGCGGTGTTCGGCTTCAAGACCTCGCGCGACTACTGGTTTCCCGACATCCGCTCGCTGTGGGGCGCGGTGGTGATCCTGTCCTTCGTGCTCTATCCCTATGTTTATCTCACCACCCGCGCCGCCTTCCTGATGCAGGGCCGCAACGCCACCGACGTGGCACGGACCTTGGGCGCCTCGCCGGCCCGCGCTTTCTTCCGGGTCCTGCTGCCGATGGCGCGGCCCGCCATCATCGTCGGCGTGACGCTGGCGCTGATGGAAACGCTCAACGATGTCGGCGCCGTCGAGTTCCTCGGCGTGAAGACGCTGACCTCGGCCGTCTATACGACCTGGCTCAACCAGGGCAGCCTCAACGGCGCGGCGCAGATCGCCTGCATCATGCTGGTGGTGGTGCTGGGCGTCATCCTGGCCGAGCGCTGGGCCAGGCGCCGGCAGCGCTTCAATCTCGGCCGCAGCACGTCGATGATCCGGCGCAGCAGCCTTCAGAAACTCGCCGGATGGCGCGGCGCGCTGGCTTTCTTCGCCTGCCTGATGCCGATCGTCGCCGGCTTCGGCCTGCCCGTCTATGTGCTCGGCGATTATGCAGTGAAGCGGCTCGACCAGCTGCTCAATCCCACACTTCAGGAAGCGATCCTCACCAGCATCCTGGTGGCGGCCGCGGCCGCTTTCGTCACCGTCGGCCTCGCCTTCCTCCTCACCTATGCAGTGCGGGTGACCAGGAGCCGCAACATGCTGCTGCTCAACCGTTTCGCGGCCCTGGGTTATGCCATACCGGGCACGGTGCTGGCGCTCGGCATCCTCATCCCGCTGGCGCGTTTCGACAATCTCCTCGACCACTGGATGCAGGGCGCCTTCGGCATCAAGACCGGCCTGCTCCTCACCGGATCGGCCCTATGCATCATCTATGCGATGAGCGTCCGGTTCCTCGCGATGGCGGAAGGCGCCATCGAGGCGGGCTTCCACAAGATCCCGACCCATATCGACATGGCGGCGCGGACCCTTGGGCGCAATCCGCGCGAGACGCTGTTTCATGTCCTGCTCCCCATTCTCAAGCCGGCCTTCCTCACCGCCGGCCTCCTCGTCTTCATCGACGGCATCAAGGAGCTGTCGGCGACGATCCTGCTGCGGCCCTTCAATTACAATTCGCTCTCGACCTATGTCTATGAACGGGCGTCGCGGGCCGCCGTCGAGGACGCGTCCGTCGCCGCCCTCCTCATCATGCTGGCCGGCATCCTGCCGGTGATCCTCCTGTCGCGCAGCATCAATGCCGGCGTGGCCAGGGCGGAAACCTGACCGCCCAAGAGCGCGCTTGCTGTCGGGACAAATTGGCTTAATCTGGCCTCAGACTTTTCTGGATGGCGGTACAATGCGCAGCGTACTGATCGTCATTGCGCTTCTCGCGGCGATGCTTCCGGCCTGGGCCGAACGCGGCCGCGAGTCGGAACGCGTCCTCAACTCGGAGATCGGCAAGAAGCAAGCCTCGCCTCGGACGGAGGACGGCCCGACGCCGACCGTCAAAGCATGGTGGCAGACGGTCGCCGATCCTGCGGTCTATGCCTTCCGCGATTGCGCCATCGTTCATATCACGGTCGACCCGGACGCCACTTCACCGGGATATCTGGCCGGCCGCGCGGTGTTCCGCGCCTGCGCGAAGGAATTCGACCATCTCCATAACGTCCTCGCCAGGGCGTATGACGATGAGGACAAGGTGAAGGCTGCCTTCGACCGCATCTCGCAGAGCACGATCCTGCCGGCGCTCGATGACGCGATCCAGCGCAAGCTCGCAGTGGAGGCCGGCCAGCGGTCGGCGCTGGACGAGAAATCCTGGGCGGCGCTGAACGAGCTGTTCAATTGCGGCGCCGACGCGTCCCGCAGCCAGGCCTCGGCAACGACCGACAGCGCCGCGGCCATCGTGAAGACCGTGCTCGGCCAATGCACGCCGCAGCTGAAGAGCTATGTCGAGCTCGGGGCGACGACCGCCGCGCGGAAGCGTGAGCTGGAGCGAAAGACCATCGCGAAATTCAAGCCATTCGTCACCCAGCAGATCACCGACATGCGCGCCGGCGCCACGCCGCCGGAAACCGCGGCAAAGCCGGACTCCAGCACCCTGGCCACCGGACAATAGTCCGTCAGCTCAGCACTGATATTCCCAGCGGCAATAGCCCTGATAATCGCAGGTCTGGATCCAGGCGCCGATGGCGCAGTAGCTCGCCACCATGCCGGCCTTGGGCGACATCTGGACATTGGCCGATTTCTCGTCGGGCCTGGCGCCCATGCTCTTGGCCGTCTCGACCATCTTCTTGATGTCGTAGAATTCGGGTTTGCCGTCCGATGTCTTCTTGCCGCGCTGCTCGACCGGCCCGACGGTCGACAGAAGCCTGGCGGCGACGAGCAACATCTCGCCGTCCTTCTCATGCTCGGCGATGGTCGCCAGCGCCGTGCCGGTCTCGACGCGCATGCGCAGATTGGCGAATTTCTCGGGGCTCATCGTCTCGCCGGCCATGGTCAGCGTCGAGCCTCCGACGAGCACCGCGAGGGCGCCCGCGCAAACGGTTTTCCGTCCCAGATACATAGAGGTCTCCCAGTTCGAGGGTTGAGGTCAATCAGGCATGTGAGGCCGGCCCGGCATTGCGGATCTAAGCCGATCCCCTGTCTTTCTCGTGGTGATAGCGCGCAGACAAAATGGCGTCTCGGGGCATTTCGGGACATTGCGGGACAACCGGCTCTTTGCCGGAGCGAAGCCCGCCTATATGCTCGAGGCCACGCCATGGCGGAGGGCAGATCATGGGCATGACAGCGAGACTGAGCCGGATCGCGTATTTCATCCTTGTCCTGATGATCGGGGCTTTACCCGCTGCTCATGCCCAGGGGGATGACGGCCCCTTCATCGATCATGCCGCCCGCCAGATAGCCTGCGCCTATCCTCCCGACCCGACGGCGATGCTGCTCTATCTCAACAGGATCAAGCGACTCGACCTTAAAAAAGGCGAGCGCGTCGACAGCGAGACCTGCTGGTCGCTGCGCCCGCCGCTCCGGATCGAGGGCGTCTCCTTCACGCATATCTGCGCCTCGGCCGAGGATCCCCTCCTCATCGAGCTGTTCCCGCGCCTCTACTACAGGGGGCCTGGAACCTCGGCCGGCACCGGCCTCCGGCTCATCACCGATGCGGACAGCGCCGCTCTCGACGGCTGGGTCAAACGGATCAACGAGCGCGCGCTCGTCAAAGGCGAAACAAAGCTCGTCATCGGCGCGCCTTCCATCGCTGAAGGCAAGGCGGAAGTCTCGTGCAACAGCACGAGCTTCCTCGGTGACTGAGGCCTACTGATCCTTCAGAATGGTATTGCCCGCCGTTCCCTCGACCTGGTCGATGACGAGCAGCTTGACCGGATCGCTCCCGATATTTTCGGCGCGGTGCCATTGGTCGATCATCTCGACGACGAAGTCGCCCGTCTTGTAGATCTTCGGCTCATTGGTCTCGACATTGATGACCTTCAGCGTCCCGGCCTGAACGACGGCGTAACGCGCGAAAGGATGCTTGTGGATCGGCAACGTTGCGCCCGGCGCAATATCGAAGGTGGAAACGATCACCCTTACATTGTTCTGCGGCAAGGTGATGGGTCTTCCCGACGCCGTTTCGGTCATCTCGCGCAACGGCGTGACCGTAACGCCCTCGAGCGCAAATGCAGCCGCCGTCGAAAGGACGACGGCCAGCGTCGCCATAAACAGTCTTGTTGTTGTCACGCATCTTCTCCCACGCCCCCGCCCGGACCATACACATATCGGCAGGCCGGACAAGGCAAGTTCAGGGCTGGCCCGGGCGGCGCAGGATCAACAAGCGGTTGACCCGTCTTCGCTGCAGCAACGCCATGACGGTGCCGATCGTATCGCCGATGCGGAAGTTCAAACGGATCGGGCCCGGCGCCTGGCGCGGCGGAATGGCCGTGAATCCCCAGCGTTCGTAATGATGCGCGTGACGCCTGCGGGTGATCGCGTGAACGGTATTCACTTCGTCTTCCAGCAGGAACCCGATGATCCGTGCCGAGATCCCGCAGCCGCGCCAGGCGGGCGCGACGACGACCGAACCCAGCTCGCGGGAGCCGTCGCGGTGATGACGGATCTGGCTGGCGCCGATGAGCTCGTCGCCTATGACCGCGACCGCGAAATTACAGAAGTGGAGATGATGCGGATTGAGCCGCTCACGGCGCACCATCGCCTGGATGGCCGGCTCATCCTCGGCCACGGCGCGGCGGATCGAACAGACCGGATCGGGCGTGATCATGGAATCTCCCGGAGACTGGTTGATCACGCATATACGTCTCAACCCGCCGTTCCATGCCGGCGCCGCGTCATGCAGTCGCTGAAGGAGATCTGGTGGGCGGTGAGGGACTCGAACCCCCGGCATCTTCGGTGTAAACGAAGCGCTCTACCAACTGAGCTAACCGCCCGCTGCGGCCCGGGTCTTAGCCGCAGGGGACCCTTAAAGCAAGCCTGTCAGGCCGGGCGCCGGCCGGTCACCAGGCGGAACATGTTCCGCAGCCTCACCCGGCCGTCCTCGGCGCCGACAAAAGGCGCCAGCGCCGCGTCGAGCGCGCCTCTCACCCTCGCCTCGCCGGCATGGCGCACGGTGCTCTCCGATGCCGCCAGGATGGCGTTGGCGGCGCTGTCGCGATCGGCATAGATCAAGGTCGCGGTGAGATCGCCGCAGATTTCGAGATCGAGCCCGGCGGCGCGCATGAAGCCTTCCGCCGTCTCGGCCAGCGGCGGGCGCGAAGGCTGAGGCTTCGGCGGGTCGAGCGCGAAGACCGCGGGCATCACCTCGCTCATCAACTCGCATTTGTCGCGCGGGCCCCAGACCAGCATGGTCACGGTGCCGCCGCGACGCGCCACGCGCGCGGCTTCCGCGAAGGCCCGCGCCGGATCGTCGGCGAACTGGAACACATTGATGCCGGTCACCGCATCGAAGCTCTCGTCGTCGAATGGCAGGACCTGCATGTCGCCCACCCTTACGTCGACGTCGCCCAGACGCTCGCGGGCGATCGCCGCGAGATTCTCGGCCGCGTCGAAACCCGAAACGACGGCGCCGCGTTCATGCGACAGGACCAGGGCGCCGCCGGCGCCGCAGCCGATATCGAGATGACGGGTTCCCGTGCCGATCCGCGCCTGGTCGAGGACGGCGGTGAACACATCGCGCCAGGCCGGCTCACCGCAGCGCGCCCAATCGCGCGCCCTGGCGCCCCACAATTCGCCCTGTTCCCTCGCAGTTGTCATCATCTCCCCTCTACGCTTCGCGGCACCATTTGGTGCCAGGAGATGAAAGGACGGATCGGGCGGGAAGATGGCGGAGAGCGGGCGGGGTCTTCCCCTACAACTCAAATAAAATGCCCCGCATGTTCTGAAGGGCATGCGGGGCCGATGTGATTTGAGTAGCTTGAGTGAATGTTCTAGCCGTTCACCGCCTTCTTCAGGTTTTTGCCGGCCTTGAATTTCGGTCGCTTCATGGCCGGCAGCTTGATCATCTGGCCGGTCTGCGGATTACGCGCCTGGCCCGCTTTGCGGCGCGTCACCGAAAATGTGCCGAAGCCGACCAGCCTGACATCGTCGCCGCCCCGCAGCGCTTTCATGATGTTGGCGAGCGTCGCTACGACGGCTTCGCCGGCATTGCCCTTGGTCAGCTTGGCATCCTTTGCCACTTTGGCGATGAGTTCGTTTTTGTTCATGACCTCTATCCTCGTTCTGATGAGTGAGCTCACGCACTACGCAACACGCCATTCAGCGCATGGTCGTCCAACCCCGGAGCATTGCAAGGGCAATTCTCCCGCCCGGGAATTCGCGGCCTAATTCAAGCGCTTATTCACTGCGGGCAACAAAAAGGCGGCGCCTCCGCATGGAGACGCCGCACATTTTCTGTTCAGACTGATTCGCCGAAACCCTTGATTCCTATGGGAATCCGGTAGCGCTTCAGTGGGCGGTCATGGCCTCGCCGGCATCGTCGCCCTTGCGGGCGGCGGCACGCGCCGCGGCTTCCTCCGCCGCTTCGTCCCAGGTGATGGCCTCGGGATACCGCGTCAGCGCGTGACGCAGCACCTCGTCCATCCGGGCGACCGGAATGATCTCCATCTCGGACTTCACATTGTCCGGGATGTCCGCCAGATCCTTGGCGTTCTCTTCCGGGATCATGACCTTCTTGATGCCGGCGCGAAGGGCGGCGAGCAGCTTCTCCTTGAGTCCGCCGATCGGCAGCACGCGGCCGCGCAAGGTGATCTCGCCCGTCATCGCCACGTCCTTGCGGACGGCGATGCCGGTCATCACCGAGACGATCGCAGTGACCATCGCGATACCGGCGGAAGGTCCGTCCTTGGGCGTCGCGCCTTCCGGCACGTGCACGTGGATGTCCTTCTTGTCGAAGACCGGCGGCTTGATGCCGAAATCGGTGGCCCGCGAGCGCACATAGGAGGATGCGGCGGAGATCGATTCCTTCATCACGTCGCGCAAGTTGCCGGTGACGGTCATCTTGCCCTTGCCCGGCATCATGAGCGCCTCGATGGTGAGGATCTCGCCGCCGACCTCGGTCCAGGCCAGACCGGTGACGACACCGACCTGATCCTCGCGCTCGACCTCGCCATGGCGGAACTTCGGCACGCCGAGATACTTCTCGACGATGTCGGGCGTCGCCTTGATCTTCTTCTTGGCGTTCTTGGACATCATGATGTCCTTGACCGCCTTGCGGGCGAGCGAGTTGATCTCGCGCTCGAGGTTGCGCACGCCCGCTTCGCGGGTGTAACGGCGGATCACTTCCATGATGCCGGCGTCGGAGAGCTCGAACTCCTTCTTGTCGAGGCCGTGGTTCTCCAGGGCCTTGGGCAGAAGATGCCGCTTGGCGATCTCGAGCTTCTCCTGCTCGGTATAGCCGGCGATGCGGATGATCTCCATGCGGTCCATGAGGGCCGGCGGGATATTGAGCGTATTCGCCGTGGTCACGAACATCACATTCGAGAGATCGTATTCGACCTCGAGATAGTGGTCCATGAAGGACGAGTTCTGCTCAGGGTCGAGCACCTCGAGAAGCGCCGAAGACGGGTCGCCGCGGAAGTCCATGCCCATCTTGTCGATTTCGTCGAGCAGGAAGAGCGGATTGGCCTTCTTCGCCTTGCGCATCGACTGGATGACCTTGCCGGGCATCGAGCCGATATAGGTGCGGCGATGGCCGCGGATCTCGGCCTCGTCGCGCACGCCGCCGAGCGACATGCGGATGAACTCACGGCCGGTCGCCTTGGCGATCGACTTGCCGAGCGAGGTCTTGCCGACGCCCGGAGGGCCGACGAGGCACAGGATGGGCCCGCGCAGCTTGTTGGTGCGGCTCTGCACGGCGAGATACTCGACGATGCGCTCCTTCACCTTTTCGAGACCGAAATGATCGGCATTGAGAACGTCGTCGGCGAATTTCAGGTCGCGCTTGATCTTGCTCTTCTGGCTCCACGGAATGTTGAGCAACCAGTCGAGATAGTTGCGCACCACCGTCGCTTCGGCCGACATCGGGCTCATCTGGCGGAGCTTCTTCAGCTCGGCCTCGGCGCGCTCGCGCGCTTCCTTCGAGAGCTTGGTGTTCTTGATCTTCTGGTCGAGCTCGTTCAGCTCGTCGCGCTCGTCGCCGTCGCCGAGCTCCTTCTGAATGGCCTTCATCTGCTCATTCAGATAGTACTCGCGCTGGGTCTTCTCCATCTGGCGCTTGACGCGCGAACGGATGCGCTTCTCGACCTGGAGAACCGAGATCTCGCTTTCCATGAGCGCATAGACCTTCTCGAGCCGCTTCGAGGCCGAAGTGAGCTCAAGCAGTTCCTGCTTCTCGGGGATCTTGATGGCGAGATGGGCCGCGATCGTGTCGGCGAGCTTCGCATAGTCGGTGATCTGCGACAGCGTCGCCATCACTTCCTGCGGCACCTTCTTGTTGAGCTTCACATAGCTCTCGAACTGCGCCATGGCGGTGCGCGACAGGGCCTCGGTCTCGGCTTGGTCGTCGGCGTCGTTGGGCAGGATATTGACCTTCGCCTCGAAAAACTCGGCGCGGTCGGTGAAGGTCTCGATCTTGGCGCGCTCAAGGCCCTCGACGAGGACCTTGACGGTGCCGTCCGGCAGCTTGAGGAGCTGCAGCACCTGGGCGAGCGTGCCGACCTCGTAAATGGCATTGGCCTGCGGATCATCATCCGCCGGGTTCTTCTGCGCCACGAGCAGAATGCGCTTCTCCTCGCGCATCACGTCCTCGAGGGCACGGATCGACTTCTCGCGGCCGACGAAGAGCGGCACGATCATGTGCGGGAAAACGACGATATCGCGAAGCGGGAGGACGGGGAGCGTTTCGGGTCCGGCTGAAGAAGCTGGCCGGGAGGGGGTCGAGGTCATTTTGTTTCCTTTCGCGGGTTAGGCCACGCGTGAAATCCGCACTCTGGATACGCCTCCCGACGGGCAAACGCATCAACTTTAAGCCACGGACTTTCGGTGCCGGGATTCAAGCTGTACCTATCCGCGATTACGCAGTTTACGCGGAACTCGACGGACGGACAGCTTAAATCCGCTCCTCACATGGAGGCAGCGTTAACGTATTTCAATCCCTTGACAAAAGGCCCTGCGCCACCGGTCGGGTCAGCCCCCTCAGGCTGAAACCGGGGCTGCCTTGACCGGCTGCTTTTCGCGGTCGGCATAGATCAGCAAGGGACGGGCATCGCCTTCGACGACGTCCTTCGAAATGACGACTTCCTGGACCCCGTCCATGGCCGGCAGATCGAACATCGTGTCGAGCAGGATCGCTTCCATGATCGAGCGCAGGCCGCGGGCGCCGGTCTTGCGGTCGATGGCCTTGCGGGCGATGGAGCGCATCGCCTCCTCGGCAATCGTCAGCTTGACGCCCTCGAGCTCGAACAGGCGCTGGTACTGCTTGACCAGCGCGTTCTTCGGCTCGCTCAGGATCTGGATGAGCGCCGGCTCGTCGAGATCCTCGAGCGTGGCGACGACCGGCAGACGGCCGACGAATTCCGGGATGAGACCGAACTTCAGCAGGTCCTCCGGTTCCAGCGTCTTCAGAACCTCGCCGGTGCGGCGATCCTCAGGCGACTTGACCTCGGCGCCGAAGCCGATGCCGGAGCCCTTGCCGCGCTGCGCGATGATGCGCTCGAGGCCGGCGAAGGCGCCGCCGCAGATGAACAGGATGTTGGTGGTGTCGACCTGCAGGAACTCCTGCTGCGGATGCTTGCGGCCGCCCTGCGGGGGAACCGAGGCGACGGTTCCTTCCATGATCTTGAGCAGCGCCTGCTGCACGCCCTCGCCCGACACATCGCGGGTGATCGAGGGATTGTCGGACTTGCGCGAAATCTTGTCGACCTCGTCGATATAGACGATGCCGCGCTGGGCGCGCTCGACATTGTAGTCGGCCGACTGCAGCAGCTTCAGGATGATGTTCTCGACATCCTCGCCGACATAGCCGGCTTCGGTCAGCGTCGTCGCGTCCGCCATGGTGAAGGGCACGTCGAGGATGCGGGCCAGCGTCTGGGCGAGCAAGGTCTTGCCGCAGCCCGTCGGGCCGACCAGCAGGATGTTCGACTTCGCCAGCTCGACGTCGTTGTTCTTCTGCGCGTGATTGAGGCGCTTATAGTGATTGTGAACCGCGACCGAGAGGACCTTCTTGGCGTGATCCTGGCCGATGACGTAGTCGTCGAGAACCTTGCGGATCTCGTGCGGGGTCGGCACGCCGTCCTTGGTCTTCACCAGCGAGGACTTGTTCTCCTCGCGGATGATGTCCATGCACAATTCCACGCATTCGTCGCAGATGAACACCGTCGGTCCGGCAATGAGCTTGCGGACCTCGTGCTGGCTCTTCCCGCAGAAGGAGCAGTACAAAGTGTTCTTGCTGTCGCCGCCACCGGACTTGGTCATTTTAGTACTTCCTCGAACTCTGAACGGGCCGCGCCCCAATAACTGTCATCATTTTGACACGGCCGACTCAATTTGAGCATGCGCCCCGTTGGTTAATCAAGAATTGATTCAACTGGCGTGCCAGCTGCCTACGGGGTAGTTCCCACATCACAAATAATAGGGTGTAAAGGCCAATTTCGCCAATTATTTGGACTCCGCCGGAACCGGACGCTTGTCGATCACCTTGTCGATAAGACCGAATTCCTTGGCCGCCTCGGCGGTCATGAAATTATCGCGCTCCAGCGCCTGTTCCACCGCCTTCAGCGGCTGGCCGGTGTGCTTCTCATAGATCTCGTTCAGCCGGCGCTTCAGGTTTTCCACTTCCTTGGCGTGGATCAGGATGTCGGTGACCTGGCCCTGAAAGCCGCCCGAGGGCTGATGCACCATGATCCGGGCATTGGGGAGCGCGAAACGCATGCCCTTGTCGCCGGCGCAGAGCAGCAGGGAGCCCATCGACGCCGCTTGCCCCATCACCGTGGTCGAGATCGGCGGGCGGATGAACTGCATCGTATCGTAGATCGACAGACCTGACGTAACGACGCCGCCCGGCGAATTGATATACATGGAGATCTCTTTCTTCGGGTTTTCCGCCTCGAGGAAGAGAAGCTGCATCGACACGGACGCCGCGACGGCGTCGTCGATCGCGCCGGTAATGAAGATGATGCGCTCGCGCAGAAGCCGCGACGGCAGGTCATAGACGCGCTCGCCGCGCGACTCCTGGACGATGACCTGTGGCCAGAAAGATGCATAAGTTTCAATAGGATCGCGCATGAATGTCCTGGAATTTGCGAATCAGGATGAGGTTAGAGCCCTGCATAGATAGGTGATTGCCGGGCCAACCGGAAGAGGTCCAGCATTTCCGCGGTTCAGCGTCAAGGGATTTGCAAGCCGGGCCCCCGTGCCCCATTATTGCGGCATCATGCCTGTCCTAGACATTATTGTCGTTCTCATCCTCATTTTCATCAATGGCCTGTTCGCGATGTCGGAGCTCGCGATCGTTTCCGCAAGGCGCGCCCGCCTCCAGACCCTGGCCGACCGTGGCGTCAAAGGCGCCCGCCGCGCCATGGCCCTCGCCGCCAATCCGGGCCGCTTCCTGTCCACCGTCCAGATCGGCATCACGTTGGTCGGCATCCTGGCCGGCGCCTATTCCGGTGCCTCGCTCGGCGATTACCTGTCGCAATGGCTGCAAAGCCTCGGCATGGCGCGGGGCTGGGCGGAACCCGTCGGCCTCGGCGTCGTCGTGGCGCTCATCACCTATCTGTCGCTCATCATCGGCGAGTTGGTGCCGAAGCAGCTCGCCTTGCGCAATGCCGAGCGCATCGCCTGCATCATGGCGCCATCCATGACCATACTATCCAAGGTAGCGGCGCCGGTGGTGTCGCTGCTCGACGCCTCCGGACGCTTCGTCCTGTTCATCCTGCGTCGCAAGGCCGAGGCCGAATCGCAAGTAACTGAAGAAGAAATCCGCATCCTCGTGGCCGAGGCCGAGACCGCCGGGGTGCTGGGGAGCGACGAGCGGCAGATGATCTCCGGCGTCATGCAGCTCGGCGACCGGCCAGTGCGCGCGGTGATGACGCCGCGCCATGACGTCGACATCATCGACCTCACCGACAGCGCCGCCGAGATCCGCAAGGCGATCACCGAAAGCGTCCATTCGCGCATCCCGGTCACCGACGGCGACCCCGAGGTGATCATCGGCATTCTCCAGGCCAAGGACCTGCTCGACGCCTATCTGAAGGGCCGCCGGCCCGACCCGAAGAAATTCGTCCGCGAGGCGCCGGTCATCCCCGACACGATGGACGCGCTCGACGTGGTGGCGAAGCTCAAGGACAGCGCCGTCCATGTCGGCCTGGTCCATGACGAGTTCGGCCATTTCGAAGGCGTCGTCACCTCCGCCGACATCCTCGAGGCGATCGTCGGCACGTTCCGCACCGAGGAAGGCGCTCCCGAGCCCCATGCGGTCGAGCGCGACGACGGCTCCTGGCTGCTCGCCGGCGCCATGCCGGTCGACGAGCTGATGGAGCTGCTCAGCATTCCGTTGCCCGAGAAGCGCGTCTATCACACGGTCGCGGGCCTGATGCTCGAGCGCTTCGGCCGCCTGCCCAAGATCGGCGAGCACACCGATTTCGCCGGCTGGCGCTTCGAGATCCTCGATCTCGACCAGCGCCGCATCGACAAGGTCCTGGCCACGCGGGCGCCCGCGCTCCGGCGGAAGGGGGCATAAGTGACCGAACCGCACAATGAACGCCTGTCCGACATTCTCAAAAGGCTGGCGCAGGACAGCAATCCGGACCTGACACTGGGCGACATCGTGCGCGCTTTGGGCGAGCGCGGCTTCGGCGCGCTCATCCTCCTGCTCGCCGCGCCCAATATCATCCCCCTGCCGCCCGGCTCCTCCTTCATCTTCGGCGTGCCGCTCGTCTTCATCACCGCACAGCTGATGATCAAGCAGAACAAGGTCTGGCTGCCGCAGAAGCTGATGAACGCCAGGGTCGGCGGCGGCCGCCTGCCCTATCTGCTCGAACGGCTGGTGCCCTATGTGGTCAAGGTCGAGCGGCTCCTCAAGCCGCGCGGCACCCTGCTCACCTCCTCGCTGGGTGAGAGGCTGGCGGGCCTTGCCGGCCTCTTCTGCGCCATCATCCTGCTGCTGCCCATCCCCGGCGCCAATATGGCGCCGGCGCTCGCTTTGTGCTGCTTCGCGCTCGGCCTCATCGAGCAGGACGATCTCGCCATGGCCGGCGGCTGGTTCGGCACCGCCGCCACCGTCGTCATCCTGATCCTGCTCTATCTCTTCGGCACCGCGATCTTCGCCTATCTCAGCAACTGGCTCAGCCCCTGACCGAAGGCATGGCGACGGCCTATTACATCACCCATCCGCAGGTCCGCATCGATCCCGAGTTGCCGGTGCCGGACTGGGGCCTGTCCGATCTCGGCCGCGCGCGGGCGCATGAGATGCTCAGGCAGCCCTGGGTGAGTTCCCTCCGCCGGATCGTGTCGTCGAGCGAAAGAAAGGCCATCGAGACGGCGGAAATTCTCGGCGCCCCTCTCGGCGTCACGCCGGAGATCCGCGAGAGAATGCACGAAAACGACCGCTCGGCGACGGGCTTCCTGCCGCCGCCGGAATTCGAGGCCGTCGCGGATCAGTTCTTCGCCCATCCGGAAACGAGCATTCGCGGCTGGGAGCGCGCGGTCGACGCGCAAGCGCGCATCCGGAGCGAGGTCGACGCGGTCCTCGGCGATCACGATGAGGGCGATATCGCCTTCGTCGGGCATGGCGGCGTCGGTACGCTGCTGCTGCTCTCCCTGACCGACCGCCCGATCAGCCGGAGCGCCGACCAGCCGGGCGGCGGCGGCAACTACTTCGCCTTCTCAGTGCCCGACCTTCGCCTTCTCCATGGCTGGCGGCCGATAGACGGCAACGTCTGAGCAAAAAAGGCGGCCCACCGGCCGCCTTTTCAATTCCGTTCAGAAGGAGATCACTCCGCCTTCTTGGCCTTTTTGGCCGGGGCCTTCTTCTTGGCCGGTGCCGCTTTGGCCTCGCCGCCATGGTCGTGATCGTGATCGTGATCATGCGCATGGTCATGGCCGTGAT
>JBMOOM010000026.1:0-16323 GCA_049323275.1 Pseudomonadota bacterium | reverse complement strand
AAAGGCAATCTGACGGTCAACGGCAACAGCGTCGCGGGCGGGACAGCGGGCGGCAGCGACGCCGGCGCCGGTTCGGCCTTCGGCTCCGGCATTTTCCTGCAGGGCAACAACGGCACGCTCACCTTCGCGCCCGATGCCGGCAATACGCAAACCCTCAACGACGTGATCGCCGACCAGACCGGCTCCGGCGGCGACCCGGAAACCCTCTACGCAACCGGCGGCCCAAACTGCGCGGACGGCTGTGGCGGCTATTCCGCCGCCGGCTCCTGGCGCCTCACGAAGACCGGCGCCGGCACGCTGGTGCTCACCGGCAACAACACGTTCAGCGGCGGGGTGACGATCAACGGCGGCACCATCAGCGTCGGCCACGACAACGCGCTCGGCACCGGCACCCTCACCGTGCTCGGCTCGACCTTGGACATCCAGGACGGCATCACGATCGGCAACGACACCGACCTCCAGGCCGATCTCGACATCAATGTCGATGCCGGCGAGACCGGCACCCATGCGGGCGTCATCTCATCGACCGGCGCCTTCGGCGTCGACAAGACCGGCGGCGGCACGCTGATCCTGTCCGGCGCCAACACCTATACCGGCGGCACGGCGATCACCGGCGGCGTGCTGCAGGTCGGAGCCGACAGCAATCTCGGCTTTTTGACAGGCGGGATCGAGATCGGCGACGCCACGCTGCGCGCGAGTGCAGGCTTCACCAGCGGACGGGCCGTCTCGCTGACCGGCGACGCCACGATCGACATCGAAACGGGCGACCTCGTCCTCAACGGCAATATCACCGGCAGCGGCTCGCTCACCAAGACCGGCGCCGACACGCTGCAGCTCTTCGGCGCCAGCAGCTATCTGGGCGGCACGACGGTCGAGGACGGCACGCTGCTCGGCGACACGGACAGCCTGCAGGGCGACATCCTGAACGAGGCCAGGCTCGTCTTCGACCAGAGCTTCCAGGGCACCTATGCCGGCAAGCTCACCAGCGACGGCACCGGGATCCTTTCCAAGGAAGGAACCGGCGCGCTCATCCTCACCGGCGATAGCTCGGCCTATGACGGCGAGACCCATGTCGATGCCGGCACCTTGCGGGTCAACAACACGCTCGGCGGCGCCCTGTTTGTCGCCAACGGCGCGACGCTCGGCGGCAACGGCACGATCGGCAAGACGACGATCGCGGCAGGCGGGATTCATGCGCCCGGCAGCTCGATCGATACCCAGACGGTCGACGGCGACTACGTCAATGCCGGCATATTGGAGATCGAAGCCAATCCTGATCAGGCCGACAAGATCATCGTGAACGGGACCGTCGACATCACCGGCGCCACGCTCAATCTGGTGCTCACCCCTACGACCGCGGCCAGCTGGCGCGTGCTCACCGGGCCCTATGTCATCATCGAGAACGATCTCGCTGACGCCGTGACCGGCACGTTCACGCTGAACGACACCAACAATCTCGTCTTCCTGGACAAGCTCATCGATTATGCCGGCGGCGACGGCAATGACGTGACGCTCGAGCTCAAGCGCAACAACGTCGAATTCACCGATGTCGCCCTGACGCGCAACCAGCGCGCCACCGCGGGCGCCATCGACACGCTCGACGATACCAGCGCCGTGTGGATGGCGCTCGCCCTGACGGGCAGCGATGAAGAAGCGCTCGCGCTGCTCGAGCAATTGTCGGGTGAGGCGCATGCCTCGCTCATCGGCATGTTCCAACAGGACAGCCGGTTCTGGCGCAATGCCGCCAATGACCGCTTGCGCTCGGCCTTCGGCAGCGTCGCCGCCACCGGCCAGCAGGTCATGGGCTTCGGCGCCGCCGGCCTGACGAATGCGCCGGCCGACACGCAAGGCCTCGCTCTGTGGACGCGCGGCTTCGGCTCCTGGGCCAGGACCGACGGCGACGGCAATGCCGCCGGCTTCACCCGCAATACCGGCGGCATGCTCGCCGGCGCCGACATGGCGGTCGGCGCTGCAGCGCGGCTCGGCGTGCTCGCCGGCTACGCCAAGTCGAGCTTCGATGCCGACGATCGCGAGTCCTCCGGCGCTGCCGACAGCTTCCAGATCGGCCTCTATGGCGGCACGCAGATCGACGCCTTCGGCCTGCGCGCCGGCGCCGCCTATGCCTGGCACGATGTCGATACCGAGCGGCAGGCGCTCGGCGACAAGCTCACCGCCGACTACGATGCCGACACCGTGCAGGTCTTCGGCGAGGCGGGCTATGCGTTCGATCTCGACGCCATGCGGCTCGAGTCCTTCGCCAATGCCGCCTATGTCTCGACCCATACCGGCAGCTTCGCGGAAGATGGCGGGCCGGCGGCGCTCGAGAGCGACTCCGAGACCGACGACAACACTTTCACGACGCTGGGCCTGCGCGCCGCGACGGGCTTCGAGCTGGGCGCGGTGCCGGCATCGTTGCGCGCCATGGCGGGCTGGCGCCATGCTTTCGGCGATGTGCGGCCGGAAGCGACCCTGGCTTTCGACGGCTCGGCCGATTTCGTGATCGCGGGCGCCCCGATCGCGCGCGACGCGGCGGTGCTGGAAGCGGGCTTCGACCTCGCGATCTCGCCCGACGCCACGTTCGGCATCGCCTATAGCGGCGAGATCGGCGACGATGCCGAGGATCACGGACTCAACGCCACGCTCGCGGTCGAGTTCTAGAAAGAGTTCGAAGGCGGTTACTGCGCCCACGACGACGCCCAGGCGAGAAGCTTGTCGAAATGCGGCCCGGCAATACACCATCCTGACCGCGGAAGGCGGCCTATTTCGGTGACAGTGCACTTAATGCCTATTTCGGTGACAGTGCTGGACTGCACCCCTTAAGTGAGACACGCTATTTCGGTGACAGTGCACTTAATTGCCAAGCCGCAGAGTGAAAACTTCTGCGAGGGACGCGCCAAGATTAAATGCACTGTCACCGAAACCCGAGGCGCACCAAAATTAAGTGCACTGTCACCGAATTAAAATTAAGCGCACTGGACTGCACCCCTTAAGTGAGACACGGTAAATTCGGTTACAGGTAATCCAAGATATTTCGGTGATGTGGTGGACGGCGCCCGCCACATCACCGACATTACGGGGACGCGCGGAGCTCATGGGTCTGGAAACCGGGCGGCGAATATCTCCTTGGCGGCGAACAGACCGTTGAGCGCGGCGGGGAAGCCGGCATAGACGGCCATCTGCATGATGATCTCGGTGATTTCGTCCCGGGTCAGCCCGACATTCAGCCCGGCCTCGATATGGACCTTCAGTTGCGGCGTCGCGGTTCCCATCGCCGTCAGCGCCGCGATGGTCGCGACTTCGCGGGCGCGCAGATCGAGGCCGGGGCGGCAATAGATGTCGCCGAACGAAAACTCGAAGACATATCTGGCGAAGTCGGGGGCGATGTCCGCCAGAGCGGCGATGACCTTGTGGCCGGCTTCGCCGTCAATTTCAGCGAGCGCCCGCTTGCCGCGTTCCAGCCGGCTTTCGCCGGCGCCCGGGGATTGATGCGTCATGTTCCTTCATCCTCTGTTCGTCGCCGGCATATCCGGCAATCTTGTTGTCGAGGACGAGAAGGCAGGCTTGCAGATCGGCCACCTGGGCGCGAACACGTTCGCGATGCCGCTCGAGCACAGCGCGGCGTTCCGCTTCCGTGCCGGCGCCACGCTCCCGCAAGGCCGCATAACGCAGCATTTCCCGAATAGGCATTCCGGTCGTCTTGAGACGGTCGAGAAATTCCATCCAGGTCAGGATCGATGCGTCGTAGTCGCGGTGGCCCGATCGGTCCCGGTCGGCGCGCGGAAGCAGGCCGATCCGCTCATAGTAACGGATGGTATAGGACGTCAGCCCCGAATGCCTTGCCAGCTCTCCGATCTTCATCAACGCCCTTCTTTCGTCACGACGCGCAGGAAGCTACGGGTTAGAGCGCACTCCAAGTCAACAGGCAAAATTCGATCGGTCCGAAACGGCACGGCCGGCGACCCGACAGGGTGAGCGCCTCCGATGACATTTCCACATGGTGATCCGGCTTGCGCCAGGTCCTTCGAAGGACTGGGCGTTCCTCCATGCGCGAGATCGACGACTTCACGCTCGCCTTATACGCGCCGTCGGAGTGACGAGAAGCCCGCCAGGATTAGTGCACTGTCACCGAAATTAGGGTTACGGCGCGGTGTCGAAGCCGCACTGCTTGCGCTCCATGGCGATCTGCTGGGTAATCCGGATGGCGTTCTCCGCATAGGCCTGCGTCACCGAGCCATGATTGACGGTCTTGCCGCGCAGCGGACTCACGGCCTCGCACAGATGGAAGACATGCGGCGTCGAAGACTTGGTGGCCCCGGGTTCCGGCGCGATCCAGTACACGACATCCTGACCGGCCGGGTTATCGGCATTTTTCGTCGCGTCGGCCACGACCTGGGAATCCCGGGCGATGTCCTGCGCCTGCGCGGCGACCTCCGGCGAACAGGCGGTGGTCGGCTGGCCGGCCTTGATCTGGGCGGCGCACTCATTCATGTCCTGGGTGTACTGCTCGACGGACGGCGGCTGGAAATTCACCCCGATCAGCGTCGCGAGCACGGCGAGGACGGCACCGATGCCGCCGGCGATCTGCTTGTTCTTGGGGTCCATGTCCTTGTCCATGAGGATCAGGACGATCAAGGGAAGGAAGGCGATCAGCGTTATGATCGCCCCGAGCTGGTTCTGGACGAAGAAGCGGAACCCGTCGGCCTTGCTTGCCGGATCGTGCCGGTTGGCGGCCTTCCACAACATACTGCCCGCAATGGCGAAGACGGCGATCCCGACAAGAATGCCGATCAGCAGCGGAAGATTGCCGTCGTCGAATTTGTGCTGTCTGAGCAGGTAGATGCCGGCGATCTCGCCGGCAATCGCCACGGCCCAGGAAAGCCCGGCGAAAATCCGAAGCCGCCGGGCAGCGCCCTTCTGTCCCTGACTGGCTTGCCAATCCTTGGTGACATCCACTCCAGCGGCCGGTTTCTTGTCGGACATGTTCCACCCCTCATATCGACGCTGCCCGCGCGATGATGCGCGGCCCACTCAGCCCCATCTGCGCCACGGGGCGAAGTTTGGCGAAACCTTCCCTTTTGTCAACGATCATTCAACCGGCGCTGCGACGTGAGGGGAATCACGCGCGCCACATACAGGAATCGATCACGTTCATGAGCTCGACACCGCGGTTCTCGCGCAATGCCAGAGCCGCAGGATGAGGACCCTGGCGACTCATGGCCGATCCGCGAGAATGTGATCAGATTTGTCCCACATCCTGTCTGATCGCGCGCCTGGTCCTCGACTTCACGACCGTTCCGCGCTCGCCGCCAGGGCAGCGAGAAGCTCGTCCAGCTGCTCGAACTGCTCGGCCATGCTCTCCTCCATGCCGATGGCGGCATCGAGCGCTTCCTTCGAAGGATAGAGCTCGTGCAGGACCAGCAGCGTTTTGCCGTCCTTTTCCTCGAAGGTCACCGTGGTGACGGGCGCGTCGCCCGATTCCTCATTGGTCCAGACGAGGCGCGACGGCGGGGTCGCCTCGAGATACTTGCCGAAGAAGGCCATGGCATCCGAGGCGTCGTGACCGAATTCGAGGCGGTATGTGCCGCCGGCGCGGACATCCATCGCGCAGGACAGCAGCGGCACGCCCATCGACTTCGGCGCCCACCAGCGCATGAACAGCTCGGGCGTGGTCCAGGCCTGGTAGACGATGCGCGCCGGGGCGTCGAAGATCCGCGTGACGACCAGCTCGCGGTCGGACTTCCGTTCCGCCGTCGTGCGGTCCTTCATCGGGGCGGACTCACTCTCTCTTCTTTCGACCATCGCGCTTCTCCTTGCGTGTCAATTCCTCGACAACCTTGTCCAGCTCGTCGAAGCGGGCGCTCCAGAGCCGGCGGTGCCTCTCGATCCATGCCGCCTCCTCCTCCAGCCGGCGCAGGCCGAGCCGGCAGGTCCGCACGCGGCCGACCTTCTCGGTGACGACGAGCCCCGCCTGCTCCAGCACGCCGACATGCTTCTTCATGCCCGTGAGGGTCATGTGGAACTTCGCGGCAAGCTCGGTGATCGAGGCGTCGGCGCGCCCGAGCTGCTCCAGAACGCCGCGCCGGGTGACGTCCGACAAAGCGGCGAAAGAGGCATCGAGCCGGGTCGCGGAATACTGAACCATGTGGTTCAGTATATGCATATGAACGGCGGCGTGCAAGGGACGGCGTTCCCGCGTGCTCAAAAAAAAGCAATTGCGACATCGAATGAGCCGATCTAGTCTACTGATTGCATAATGCAATCAGAATAGACCTCCGCATCGCTTTGATAAAGGACATGACATGGCCAAGCTGGTGTTCGGCATGAACCAGTCACTCGACGGCTATGTCGACCACATGGCGTTCGGACCGAGTCCCACGCTCTTCCGCCACTTCATCGAAGAGGCCCGGGCGCAGGCGGGCAGCGTCTATGGCCGCCGCGTCTATGAGCTCATGCGCTATTGGGACGACGATCATCCGGACTGGGATGAAGACCGGCGGGCCTTCGCGGCGGCGTGGCGCCGACAGCCGAAATGGGTCGCCTCGCGCATGCTGACGTCGGTCGGCCCGAATGCCCGGCTCGTCGGAGGCGATCTCGCAGATGCGATGCGCAGGCTGAAGGCCGAGCATGAGGGCGAGATCGAGGTGGCCGGTCCCGACCTGGCGCGCAGCCTCACCGAGCTCGGCCTGATCGACGAGTACCGCATCTACCTGCATCCCGTCGTGCTCGGCGGCGGCAAGCCTTATTTCGCCGGCCCGCGGCCGCCGCTCCGCCTCATGGCGCATGACCGGATCGACGCGGATGTGATCAGGCTGCGCTATGTTCCGGCGTGAGCCGCGGTCACGGCGATCAAGGTTTCTTCCTCAGGGTCTTGACGGTGTCGGGGAGGCGCGGCTCGGCCGCCGCCGGGCTCGTCTCGGAGTCGATCTGCGAGACATTCAGATAGCCCTCCGCGTCGGCATGCCCGGCGTCGCGCTCGAGCGACAGCAGGATCGTGACCCTGAGATCGTCCGCATAGGGCGCCTTGAATTTCATCGTATGCACGAAGCTGTCGTCATGCCCCGGCGGGAAGCTGACGGCCGAGGTCTGGCCGTTGACGCTGAACACCGCATAGGCGTTCACGCCCTCCAGGCACAAGGCGTAGCCCTGGAAATTGAAGGGGATCTCGGCGCCCTTGTCGGCATCGGACACCGGAATGACCATCGAATAGCTGCGCGTGACGATGGGCGTGGCCACCGGATTGCGGCCCAGGCCGATCTCGAGACCATTGAAGTCGATGCTGAAGGCATGCTTGTCATCGGTCGGCGCGTAGCTGGTATTCTGCTCGCTCGAGAAGCTCAGCGCCTTGCCGAAGCTGACGGGGTCGGCCACCGCCCTATCGACGGTCGAGAGCGCGGCAAAGGCGGAAAGAATCATCGCGCCGATCAGGTGGCGAGCTGTCATGGGGGTGAGCACGGAATGCCGAAGAGTCGTCGTCATGACCATTCTCCCTCTCGTTCCAGACGATACCGGTCGTGGGTGAGATCCTATTTGCCGCCACACCGGGCGTCTGTGGCGAATGCCACAAGGCGGAATGAGTGAAACGCTCCTCCGGCATCATGGCTCGCCAGCGTTCTTTAATTTCGGTGACAGTGCATTCAATAAGGGTGCGGCCCTGCGATATTCGTTCTGCAGCCCGACAGTTGAATGCACTGTCACCGAAATGCTCATCTCGCTTTGCAAGTAATTTCATTAATATTTCATGCATCTAATAATTCTAATTATTTGTTATTGTTCAATAATATATCCCAATAAGTTGACAGACTCTATGCGCTGAAGGATTTTGATCTGGCCGCTTCCAGCCGGAATCACCAGCGATCATTCTAATTTCGGTGACAGTGCATTCAATAAGGGTGCGGCCCTGCGATATTCGTTCTGCAGCCCGGCAGTTGAATGCACTGTCACCGAAATCCATGATCCAGTAGTCTTTTTCCATCAGCGCAGGATCGATGCCCCTTTCGCGCGCGACAATGCGGACGAGTTCGGGAAAATCTTGATGCTTATGCAGGAAGTCAGGTTGTATTGAGAGCCAAAGCGTCCCGGAAAAATCTCTTCGTCCGAACGTTGCCGTAGTCGCGGACAGCGCTGCAAAGGCGGCGCCGGTCATAGGTTGCGGCACGCTCCGTCACGCGCGCAAGCACATCGACCTTGCTCTCCGCAAGCCGATCGAGATTGTTGACAAGATCGACTAGCAAGAATTCCGGTGTCAATTTTTTCGGAAACGACGGCTTCATGCGGAAATCGAAAGTACGCCCCCCGAGCGAGAAGCGTCCGTGCCGCTTATGATTATAGACCACCGTTTTGTCATAGAGCTGCGTCGTGCCCACCCCAAGACTGTTATACGCATTAGGAGAGGTCAGCAGAAAGCGGTCGTCCTTCAGAAAACTTTTGACTAGCTTGCCGTCCTCGGCAGGCGCATCTCCGAACACTGTACGCTTCGGAACGACGTATAGCCCTCCCGATAGCTTGGCGAGCGCCCCGTCACCAACGAGTTGCTTGAGATGGCGATCGACGGCGCTGGACCAGCGCGCCAAATCCGCTCGCCGGTAGACCTCGCCCGGACGCAAATGCTGTTTGAGTTCCGCAAGCCTGCTCATGCTCGCCAATATAGGCAATCTCATCTCGCTTTGCAAGTAATTTCATTAATATTTCATGCATCTAATAATTCTAATTATTTGTTATTGTTCAATAATATATCCCAATAAGTTGACAGAGTCTATGCGCTGAAGGATTTTGATCTGGCCGCTTCCAGCCGAAATTGCCAGCGATCATTCGCCGCTGTTGCTTGTCGCCGCGCAAAGCTCTACCACCCCTCACTCGCCTGGCCGGTCATTACGCTCCGGCGGCCCATTCCGTTCAATTCGCTGTTTTTTACGGCCCTCATCAAGGTCTGACATCCCGTGACGTTCCTGCCGACAAGCCCGCCCCTCGCCCAAGCCCTGGCCGAGCGCAACTACACCGAGCCGACGCCCGTGCAGGCGGCGGTGCTGGCCGATGACGCGGCCGGCCGCGATCTCCTGGTCTCGGCGCAGACCGGCTCCGGCAAGACGGTCGCCTATGGGCTGTCGATCGCCAGGGACATCCTGGGCGAGGCGGCGCGCTTCGATGCCGGCGCCGGCAAGCCGCTGGCGCTGATCGTCGCCCCGACGCGCGAGCTCGCCTTGCAGGTGCAGCGCGAGCTCGCCTGGCTCTATCATCACGCGGGCGCGCGCATCGTGTCCTGCGTCGGCGGCATGGATCCGCGCCGCGAGCAGCGCGAGCTCCATGGCGGCGCGCATATCGTCGTCGGCACGCCGGGGCGGCTGTGCGATCATCTGCGGCGCGGCCATCTCGACGTCTCGGAGCTGCATGCCGTGGTGCTCGACGAGGCCGACGAGATGCTCGATCTCGGCTTCCGCGAGGATCTGGAATTCATCCTGGAGACGACGCCGGACACCCGCCGCACCCTGCTGTTCTCGGCGACGCTGCCGCGCGGCATCGTGGCGCTGGCCCGGCAATATCAGAAGGATGCCTTCCGCATCGAGGTCGCGGGCGACGAAGGCGGCCATGCCGATATCGAATACCGCGCGCTCAATATCGCGGCGCGCGATGTCGAGCATGCGGTGGTCAACCTGCTGCGCTATTATGAATCGCCCGCCGCCATCGTCTTCTGCAATACGCGCAACACCGTCCGGCATCTGCAGGCGGCATTGCTGGAGCGCGGCTTCCTGGTGGCGGCGCTGTCGGGCGAGCTGACGCAGAACGAGCGGACGAATGCGCTGCAGTCGCTGCGCGACGGGCGGGCGCGCGTCTGCGTCGCCACCGATGTCGCGGCACGCGGCATCGACCTGCCGAATATCGGCCTCGTCATCCATGCGGACCTGCCGAACGATCCGGCGACGCTGCAGCACCGGTCGGGCCGCACCGGCCGCGCCGGGCGCAAGGGCATCAGCGCGCTGCTGGTGCCGCCGGCGCGCCGGCGGCGGACCGAGTCGCTGCTGGCCCAGGCCGGCATCGATAGCGACTGGGGCACCGCACCGCAGGCGGAGGATATCCGCAAGCTCGACCACCAGCGCATGATGGAGGGGCCGCTCTTCACCGAGGAGTCGACCGAGGACGACCTGACCCTGGCGCGGGCGCTCATCGCCGAGCGCAGCCCCGAGGAGATCGCGGCGGCGCTCGCGCGGCTCTATCGCGCCAGGCTGCCGGCGCCCGAGGACATCGCCGATCCGGGTCCGGGCAAGAGCCGGGCGCGCGACGATCGTCCGGCGCGCGGCGGCGACGCCGGGATGGAACCGAGAAAGCCGCGGCCCGAATTTCACAACAGCGCCTGGTTCCGCCTGGGCGTCGGGCGCAGGAAGAATGCCGAGGCGCGCTGGCTGCTGCCGATGATCTGCCGCCGCGGCGGCGTCGGCAAGCAGGATATCGGCGCCATCCGGATCTACGGGACGCACAGCGAGTTCGAGATCTCGGCCGAAGCGGCGGAAAGATTCACCGCCGCCCTGCAGAACCCCGCCGACCGCGAGGAGCATATCCGCATCGAGGCGCTGCCGGACGGCCCGCAAGGCGAAGCGGCTTTCGAGAGAGCTGCCGACAAACAGGCGGGTCCCGGCAAGCCCCACAAGGGCAAAGGCAAGGCGTCGTGGAAGGACAAGCCGCATCATGAACGGCGCCCCGCGGCTCATGGCGAGGCCCGCCAGGACGAAGCATCCTTCGAAAAGCCGGCCGGTAAGCCTGAGGGCCACGACAAGCCCTACAAAGGCAAGGCGCCCTGGAAAAACAAGTCCCATCATGAGCGGGGCCCGAAATCTCACGGCGAGGCCTCGACCGGCGACGGCGCGTCCAGGTCCGAGAGCAAGCCGGGACCGGATAAGAAGAAGTGGCACAAGCACAAGCCGGCCGATGCCGGGCGGCCACGGCGCGACAATGCCGCTCGACCTTTTGCCAAGCCCGCTTTCGGCAAGAAGCCGAAGAAGAACAAGAAGAAGCGCGGTTGAAGCCGCGCCTTGGCGCTCGGCTTCCCTTCATGAGGATCGATCCGCCTAAATAAACTTTAAGTCGGAGCCGGAAGGATCTTGGCCTAATGCTTCCGCTCGGGCGGGTGGCGGAACTCCTTCAGGGGATAAACCTTCATGCATCTGCGCATTCTCGTCGCTGCCGCCGTTCTGTCATCGGCCATCGTCACCGGGACGGCGTTTGCCGCCGCGCCCACCAAGATCAAGGTCTCGCTGCTCGGCGAAGGCGGCGCCGGGATGGAGATCAAGCTTTCACAGGCGAGCGTGAAAGCGGGCAAGGTCGAATTCGACGTGACCAATGACGCGATCACCGAGAGTCACGAGGTGGTGCTGGTCAAGCTCAAATCTCCCGACCAGGCGATCCCCGTCGTCAAGGACAAGCACCGGGTCGACGAGGGCAGGCTCCAGTCGTTCGGCGAGGTTCCCGACCTCAAGGCGGGAGAGCACGGCAAGCTCGTCGTCACCTTGAAGCCGGGCGCCTATGAGCTCCTGTGCAACATCAAGGGGCACTATGAATCGGGGATGCACACCGTTCTGACGGTGAAATAGCCGCGCCGTGGCGATCGCAGCGCCCTCAATTCGGTGACAGTGCATTCAATTGCGCCGCGGCGGCCCGGGCCACTGGGCGACGCAGCAGTTAAGTGCACTGTCACCGAAATACCGAAATAGGCGTTCAGCGTGGTCTCCGGAAAATCGCTTCGCGCTGTTCCGGGTCATGCCTTATGGTCGATGGCTCGATCTGGGCGACGATGCGAGCGGGCAAGACCATCAGATGCAGGAACTCATTCTCGAACTCAAATCCAAGGTTGAAAGCCTCACCAGCGAATTGAGAGATGCGCGCGAGACACAGGCGGCCACGGCCGGCGTGCTGAAGCTGGTCAGCCATTCGGGTTTCGATCTCGAGAAAGTGCTGCAGGCCCTCACCCGCTCGGCGGCGGAACTCTGCAAGGCGGATGAGGCGATCATCTTCCTGCGCGACGGGGACGAATATCATGCCCATGCCACCTATGGCGCCGATCCAAAGCTCCTGGCCTTTCTGAAGGCCAATCCCAGGCGCAAGGGACAGAAATCACTGGTGCCGCGGGTGGCTGAGTCGAAGGCGACCGAGCATATCCCCGACAAGCTGCTCGACCGGGATTTCGCCTTCCCGGGAGCGGCCAGCCTCAGCGACACGCGCGCGATGCTCGGCGTGCCGATGCTGCGCGACGGCGAGGTCGACGGCGTGTTCTCGGTCAGCCGCTATGCGCCCGGCGCTTTCTCCGACCAGCATATCGCGCTTCTGCAGAGCTTCGCCGACCAGGCGATGATCGCGATCGAAAATGCCCGGCTGTTCGAAACCCTCGACCGCAGGACCGCGGAGCTCCGCGAGGCGCTGGTGCAGCAGACCGCGACCGCCGATGTGCTGAAGCTCATCAGCCGCACCGCCTTCGAGCTCGACACGGTGCTGACCACGCTCATCCGCTCGGCCATCGACCTGTGCGCGGCGACGCGCGGCGTCATCTGGCTGCTGAGGGACGGACAGCTGTATCTCGCCGCCCATGTGAATTATCCCGAAGAATGGGTGAGGTTCGCGCAGACGCTGACGATCACGCCCGCCGCCGATGCGGTCACGACGTCGGGCCTCGCCGCCTTCACCGGAGAGATCCTCAATGTCGAGGATGTGCCGAACGACCCCCGCTTCCGCTCGCTTTCCGCGCATCAGCTCGGCGACTACCGGGGCGGACTGGCGGTGCCGCTGAAGCGCGACGGCAAGGTGGTCGGCACGATCTCGCTGTCGCGGCCGGAGGCGCGGCTGTTCACCGACCGCCAGATCGCCCTCGTCCAGACCTTCGCCGACCAGGCGGTGATCGCGATCGAAAACGCCCGCCTCATCTCCGAGCTCGAGACGCGCAACCGCGAGGTGCTGTCGCGATATTTCTCGCCCAACCTGGCCGAACGGCTCGCCGCCGGCGCGGACGAGGTCGATCTCGCCGTGCAGCGCCGCGAGGTCACCGCGCTCTTCACCGACATGGCGGGCTTCACCACCCTGATCGAGACCATGGATCCGCGTCTCCTTGGCGAGATGCTCAATGGTTATCTCGCCGGCATGACGTCGATCGTGTTCAGCCATGAGGGTACCGTCGCCAAGATCGTCGGCGACGCGCTGCACGTGCTCTTCGGCGCGCCGGGGATGCAAGCCGATCATGCCGGGCGGGCCGTCGCCTGCGCGCTCGAGCTCGACACCTTTTCGCAGTCCTTCCGGGAGAGCTGGCGGGAAAAGGGCATCGCGCTCGGCGCGACGCGCATCGGCGTGAACACCGGAGCGGCGATCGTCGGCAATTTCGGCGGCGGCCGCTTCTTCGACTATACGGCCTATGGCGACACGATCAACATCGCGGCGCGGCTGGAGACGGCCAACAAGGACCTCGGAACGCGCGTCTGCGTGAGCGAAAGCGTGGCGGAACAGGTAGCCGGGTTCCGCGGCCGGCCGGTGGGCGATCTCGTGCTGAGGGGGAAGAAGGCGCCGTTGCGCGCCTTTGAACCGTTGGCCCCTGGGCTCCCTGACGATCCCGCCACGGAAGGCTATGTCGCCGCATTCGCCAAGCTGGAAGCCGGCGATGCCGGCGCGCTCGGGGCGTTCGCCGCCGCGGTCGGCAAGCGGCCGGACGATCAGCTCGCCGCCTTCCATCTCAAGAGACTGCTGAATGGCGCCAAGGGAACACGGATCGACATGGATTGATCCCGCCGCTCTCGCTTCCTCACCGCCCCAGCATGTGATCCGCCAGGCTGTAGCAGTGGCTCGCCTGATAGGCGTTCCGGCCGCGGTTCATATGCGTCAGGTTGAAGGCCCGGATGGCGCGCAAGGCGCGGCGCGCCGCCATGAATTTGCGGATCGAGGCAAGCCTGCGGACCTTGATGCCGAAAATATCCTTACCGCGCGGGATGAACCAGCTGACGTCTTCAGGCGTCTTGACGCAGCGCCCGAGGAGAGCCTCGTCCACCTGGTCGGGCATGGCCGAACGGTCCCTGGTGAAATCCGACAGATGCACCAGGAACAGCGCGCGGATATCGTCGCCCTCGGCATAGAGCGAGAAGAATTCCATCCAGCTGGCATTGACGCGGATGAGCGCCTTGCCGGGCGTCGAGGGCAGGCAGGAAACCGACCAGTAGTCCCGTTCGGTCCTGACCGGGATCGGAAGGCAGTCCCGGCCATAGAGCCGGAGGATCTCCAGGACCGCCGGCGCCTGCGGCCGGCGCAGCAGCTTCTGGTAGCGCGCGACATATCTGAAGCGCAGCTCCGGCGACTCGGCGCGCTCATCGGTGTCGCGCAAGGCGGCCTTGCCCTCCATCCAGGCGCGCTGCTGCCCGAGATCCAGCAACCGGCGCAGGCCCGTGGTGCTTGGGCGACGATTTTTGCTTGTATCGGGTGTCATGCCGCATGCTCGCCCGATGCCGGCTCGCGGGTCAAGCGTCGGCGGAACGCCACAGCGCCTTGAATGAGACGCCGCGCAGCCCGGCCTGCCGCACCCGCTCGACAAAAGCGTCGGTCACATAAACGGCCGACGCCCGCAACGGGAGCTTGAAGACCTCCGCCGTCCCGATCCGGCTTGCGTGGAAGACATGGCGTTCGATCGCCAGGATGCTGCCGTCGTCGAAATGGACGATCCCGGAGCGCTCGACGTCGAGCGCGTCGATCACCGTCGTCGCGTTGAAGAGCCGGACATCCACGCCGCGGACCGGCAGGAGCTGCCCATGGGTCTGCAGGATGGGGTTCAGGGCCTCGACCGCCGGCTGTCTCAGGAACGGCACATGCTCGCCGAGCCAGGGGAAGTCGGAATAGGTCCTCTCCTCGCTGTCGATCGCCATCACGGGCGGGTCCCAGTCGGAGATCACGCTGCCGTCCAGGGCGAAGAACATCTCGAAATGCTCCTCGTCGGCCGGGAATATCCATTCCTGGCCCTCCACGACCTCGAATGTGTAGACCGTCATCGTCATCGCGGATGTCGCCTCCAAACCGACCGGCGGTGGCGAAGACTATCGCCTCTTCATGGACAAAGGTAAGGGGCTTGGGGCTGACGGAAGGACAGGCGTCATGGGGTCAGGCGGGATCGGCTTCATCGCCCTCCAGTCGCTGCTGCTGAAAGCGCTGTCCGAACAGGCCCGCGCGCCATCGTCCCCTTTCCCGCCTTCGCGCGCTCTGCACAGCCATGCGGGCTACGAGCGCTTGGCGCAACAAGGGAACACTCGCAGCGGGCCGTGCGTTGCTTCAGAGCGTAAATCGTTTCCCCGCATCCGCAGACGGAGTGTCAGATGAACATCGCGCCGCAATTGGCCTTTTCGGGGCAATGCCGACAGGCCTTCGAGTTCTACGCCCGACTGCTGGGCGGCGAGATCGCCATCATGAATACGTTCGGAGGCCATGAAGACAGCGCCCTGCCACCCGGTTCGAGGGCCGGCGAGGCCGATCAGATCAGATTTGCCGAACTCCGCGTCGGCGACTCCAGGCTGAGAGGCAATGATGTTCCCAAGGATCAATTCGCGCCGATGCGGGGCTTCAATATCTCGCTGCATGTCGAAAAGGCGGATGACGCGCGGCGGATTTTCGCTGCGTTGAGCGAAGACGGCAAGGTCAGCACCCCGTTAAGCAAGGTCGACTGGGCGGAGCAGTTCGGCATGGTGACGGACAGGTTCGGCGTCCCCTGGCTTATCCTCGGGTTGGAGAAATAGAGTGAGGCTATGAAATCGACCCTTCTCAGTGAAAGCGCGGCCGAACGGACGTTCGTGCTGATCCTCGACAATCAGGAGGAAGCCTTCGGCACGATCCAGGGTTTCTGCACAAGCGAAGGTCTGTCGGCCGCCATGGTGACGGCGATCGGCGCCTTCGCCGAGGCCACGGTCGGGTGGTTCGACTTCGAAGGTCGGACCTACCGGGAAATTCCGGTCGGCGAGCAATGCGAAGTGTTGAGCCTCCTCGGCGACGTGGCGGCCGGGGACGACGGCAAGGCCAGCCTGCATCTCCATGCCGTCCTTGGCCTGCGCGACGGCTCGACGAAAGGCGGGCATTTCCTGAAAGGCATCGTCCATCCGACACTCGAGGTGGTCCTGCGCGAGACGCCCGCGCAACTGAGGCGCCGCCGGCGGAAGGATCTCGGCATCGCCCTCATCGATCTGGAAACGGATGCCGGTCAACGGCGCGCATGAAAACCCCCGTCCGGACGCGGCCGGCGTGGATATGCCGCGCCGCGGGCGGGCACGCTCCGGGTAGAGCGCTGCCCGCCCGAGTTGCTCGACTTTCCCGTTCTGATCGAATTGA
>JBMOOM010000025.1:0-16388 GCA_049323275.1 Pseudomonadota bacterium | reverse complement strand
AAGGCCGCGTGAAGACCGGCCGCGCGACGCGAAGCCCCGCCACGAGCCGCAGCAGCAGCGCCGCAAGGAATCGCGCGACCGCCGGCATTCGCCTTCGGGTGATGTGCCGGATTCGGACGGCTTCCATGCCGGCAACATGCCGGCCTTCCTGTCGCGTCCGGTGCGCAGCGCGTCTAACTGATCCGCTTTAGACGCAAGCCTGCCAGGAGATCGCCGCGCCGGCCCGTCAGCGACTGGGCCGACGCCGCGAGGCCGACCGCCCATACGCATTCGGCGACGAGCGCCGCCCAGCCGATGCCCATCAGCCCCAGCTGGGGCGTCAGGATCGCCGCGGCGCCGAGCAGCACGGCGAGCGCAACGGCGCAGACGAGCGCGGTGCGCGTCTGATAGCCGCCGAGCGACAGGAGATGGTTGTTCATCGTGCCGGCGGAGCGCACCATCTGGCAGAGCAGGAACAGCACGAGCGCCCATTTGCCGGCGAGATAGTCCGGGCCGAACAGCGACAGCACCCAGTCGCCCAGCACCAGCGTCACCAGGATCGCCGCGACCATCAAGGCGACATTCACCAGATTGGTCCGCCGCATCAGCCGGTCAGCCTCCGCACGCGTGCCGCGCGCCATCGTGTCGGTGAGATCGGGAATGGCGATGAGCTGCATCGTCTGCACGACGAAGCCGGCAATGGCGGCGAGCCTGACCGCGATGCCGACCACCGCGACATCGTGGGTCGGCAGCAGCAGCCCGGCAACCAGCGTCACGATCTCGGCGAAAGTGAAGGACACGAAAGCGCCGACCAGAAGCGCGGCGGCGCGGATGCGGTAGAAGGGCGCCAGGCTGCGGCGCTGAACCGAAAACACTTTCGCCACCACGCCGGAGCGCCCGAGCAGCAGCGCCTGGATCCCCGCCGCGACATAGGTCGAGATCACGATCGCCCACAGGATCCAGACCATCTGCGGCTGGGGCGCCAAAGCAATGATGGCGAGGATCGCGGCGAGGAGAAAGCCGCTCCGCAGCATGAAATCGGGAATGAAGGAGAGGTCGAAGCGGCGCAGCGAATTGGCCGCCGCATTATTGAGCCGGATGAGAGCGAGGCCGGGTGCGGCAAGCGCGCCATAGAGAATGGCCGGGCGCATATGCTCGAGCGCCGGCAGGAAATAGGCGGCGATGGCGAGGACCGCCATGACCAGGGACAGAGCCAGCGTTGTGCGCAAAGCGGCGGCGTGGAACGCCGACACCAGCGACTTGCGGGCGAGCGACTGGTAGCGCGCCAGATAAGTGAAGCCGAGCGCCGGGTAGCCGCCCGTCATCAACAGGCTGGCGAAGGCCATGACGCTCATCGTCAACAGGAAGATGCCGACATCGGCCGGCGAGAAGACGCGCGCCAGAGCCAGCTGGCTGAGCAGGCCGAAAGCGGCCGCGGCGGCGCGTGCGCCGACGGCGCTGAACAGGCGCCTGATCAGATGGGCGAGCGACATGGGCCCTTCCTACCGTCCAACCGGTGAAGACGGCGTAAAGCCGGGTCAGCCCCTGCCCTTGCCGCGCTTAGGTGCCTTTGAGGGTTTCTTGGCCCGCAAGGCCGCCGCGAAGGCCTTCCGCGCCCAGTCCGTCATCTCATCGCGATCGTCTAGACAGGCTTCCGGTGCCCGCCAATAGGCCATCACGGTGCGCTTGCCGCCTTTGGCGCCATAGGTGAAGGGTGGAAGACCAAGCGCCTCGAATTCGCCTTGCGAGACCGCATCGGCTTTCAGGTAGAGCGTCTCGTCGGCGACGAGCGCGAACATCATCCCGTCACGGAAGATTCCGGCGCCGCCGAACATGCGGCGCACCGACACCGGTCCGAAACCCTGAAGCTGCTCATTGATGAAATCGAGAAATTCGGCGCTCGTCGCCATGCTAGTGCCCGCTGGACAAAGCCCGCAGTCCCCTCCCCCTGAGGTGCGAGCGAAGCGAGCCTCGAAGGGTGTGCTTCAGCATTCTCGCTCTATCCTGAAGGACGCTTCGAGGCCCGCCTTCGGCGGGCACCTCAGCGTGAGGCAAGGCTAGGCCGGCACGGCCTCGGCCGGCTTCAGCATCACCGACTCGCCGCAGCCGCAGGCCGAGGTCTGATTCGGGTTGTTGAAGACGAAGCCCGATTTCAGCATGGACTCCTTGTAGTCCATCTGGGTGCCGAGCAGGAACAGAACGGCCTTGGGATCGATGAAGACGGTGACGCCATTGTCCTCGACGACCTCATCCAGCGGCTTCTTATACTCGGCCCATTCCATCGTATATTCCATGCCGGCGCAGCCGCCATTCTTGACGCCGAGGCGCAAGGCGACGACGGGCTTCTGGGCCTTGGACATGATCGCCTTGACGCGCTCAGCCGCGGCGTCGGTGAGCGTCATCACTTTGGGACGGGGACGGGATGTAGCCATGTATAAAGCCTACCACATATTGAGCGCGACGCGCGCTTCATCCGACATGCGGGAATGATCCCACGGCGGGTCGAATACCAGGTTAACTTTCACCCCCGAAACACCGGGAACCGCACTCACGGCATTTTCGACCCAACCCGGCATGTCGCCGGCCACCGGGCACCCAGGTGCCGTGAGGGTCATGTCGATATTGACCTGCCGGTCATCCTCGATATCGACCTTGTAGACCAGCCCCAGCTCGTAAATATCGACAGGAATTTCAGGGTCATAGACCGTCTTTAGGGCGGCCGTGATGTCGTCCGTCAGACGCGCGACCTCCTCCGCCGGAATCGCGGACTCCGGGGCCGGAGCCGCCGGCGGCGTCTCGGCAGCGGCGATATGTTCCTGGGTGTCGGTCACAGAAATATCCTCTGTGCTGAGATAAGCGCTTCCGCCAGTTTATCAACTTCCGCCCTGGTGTTGTACAGGGCGAAGGACGCCCGGCAGGTGGCGGTGACGCCGAAACGGGCCAGCAACGGCTGGGTGCAATGGGTGCCGGCCCGGACCGCGACGCCGGCGCGATCGATCACCGTCGAGATGTCATGGGCATGCGCCCCTTCCATGTTGAAGGAGACGATCGCTCCCTTCTCGCGGGCGCGCCCGAAGATCTTCAGCGAATTGATCTCGGAAAGCCGCGCCGTCGCGTAATCGCGCAGGTCCGCCTCGTGGGCGGCGATCGCCTCGAGGCCGATGCCCCTCATGTAATCGAGAGCGGTGCCGAGGCCGATCGCCTCGACGATGGCCGGTGTTCCCGCCTCGAAACGATGCGGCGGCTCGGCATAGGTGATGCGGTCGAGCGACACTTCACCGATCATCTCGCCGCCGCCCTGGTAAGGCGGCATGCGGCGCAGATGTTCCATCTTGCCGTAGAGCACGCCGATGCCCGACGGCCCATAGGTCTTGTGGCCGGTGAAGACATAAAAATCGGCGTCGAGATCCTGCACATCGACGGGCAGATGCACGGCCGCCTGGCTGCCGTCGACCAGCACCGGAATGCCCTTCGCATGAGCGAGGCGGATGACCTCCTTGATCGGCACGATGGTGCCGAGCGCATTCGACATATGGGTGATGGCGACCATCCTGGTCCGCGGCGACAAAAGCTTCTCGAATTCCTCGATCAGGAAATTGCCGTCGTCGTCGACCGGCGCCCATTTGAGGATGGCGCCATTCCTTTCACGATGGAAATGCCACGGCACGATATTGGAATGATGCTCGAGGATCGACAGCACGATTTCATCGCCCTCGCCGATCACCATGCCGCCGAAGGACTGCGCCACGAGATTGATCGCCTCGGTGGCGTTGCGGGTGAAGATCAGCTGGTCCTTGGACGGCGCATTGAGGAAGCGCCGCACGCTTTCACGCGCATCCTCGAAGGCCTGGGTCGAGGTGTTGGAGAGATAATGCAGACCACGATGGACATTGGCATAGTCCTCCGACATCGCCTGCATCACGCGGTCGAGCACCACCTTGGGCTTCTGGGCGGACGCGGCATTGTCGAGATAGACGAGCGGCTTGCCGTAGACCTCACGCGACAGGATGGGAAAGTCGCGGCGCAGCGCCTCGACGTCATAGGCCGGACGGATCTTCTGCTGAGCGGTCACCTTGTTTCTTCCTTGTGATTGACCAGCCATTTTCCGGCGAAGCGGGTCAGCACGTCGCGCACGCCGTCATGACCGATCGTGTCGAAGGCCTCGCCGACGAAAGCGGCGATCAGCATCGACTTGGCCTCGGCCTCGGGGATGCCGCGCGACTGCAGATAGAACAGATGATTGTGGTCGATATCGCCGCTGGTGGCGCCATGGCCGCAGGCGACGTCGTCGGCATAGATCTCGAGCTCGGGCTTGGCGTCGAACTCGGCCGTCTCCGAGAGCAGCAGTGCATGCGAGGACTGCTTGCCGTCGGTCTTCTGGGCGCCGGGCCGGACGATGGCCTTGCCCTGGAAGATGCCGCGCGCATTCTCGTCCATCACGCATTTGAACAATTCGCGGCTCGTGCATCTCGGCACCTGGTGGTCGATGACCAGGCGCGTATCGGCATGCTGCTTGCCGGACAGCAGATAGGAGCCGGAAACCTTGGCATCGGCGTTCTCGCCCTTGAAAGCGAGCGTGCCGTTCTGGCGGTTGACGCGGGCGCCCGAGCTCAGGGTGAAGTCGCGCAGGATGGCATTGGCGCCCAGCGTGGTCACCGCATGGGCGAGATGGATGGCGGAGCGCGATTCGACCTCGAGCTTCACCCGGTCGAGCCTGGCCTTCGCCCCGACCGAGATGTCGATGACGCTGTTGGCGAGATAGGCGCCCTCGCCCAGATGGGTTTCGAGCAAGGTCGCCGACGCCCCGTCGGCCACCTTGACCTGATGCCGCGTGGCGATGGTGCGGGCCTCGCCGTCGGTCGCGATATGGACGATCGCGACCGGCGCGTCGATATTGGAGGCGATCTCGATCTCGACGCCGCCGGTGGCGAAGGCGGCGCTCATGTCGAGAACCGGCTCGGCCTCGGCGGTGACCGGCGCAAGATGCCGCCGCACGCGCACTTCACCGCCCGTCGGCAAGCTCGAATAGTCGGCCGCGAACTCGCCATTGACGAACACGATGCGGGCCTGCGCCAGCCTGGCCAGAGGATCGCGCTTCAGCAGGCGCTCGATATCCTTGGGCGCCGCCGCGACCTTGAGGCGGGGCGGATAAGGCCGGTCGATCAGAACCCGGAGATTGGTCCATTTCCAGTCTTCGAGACGCGGATGCGGCAGAAGCATGCCGTCATAGGCGAGCTCCGCCGGCGTCTTGTTCACGGCGATGTTCATGCGGCTTCCCTGGTGAACTCGGCATAGCCCTTGGCTTCGAGCTCGAGCGCCAGCTCCTTGCCGCCCGACTTCACGATGCGGCCATGCGACAGGACATGCACATAGTCCGGCACGATGTAGTCGAGGAGGCGCTGATAATGGGTGATGACGACCATGGCGCGCTCGGGCGAGCGCAAAGCGTTGACGCCGTCGGCGACGACCCGCAGGGCGTCGATGTCGAGGCCGGAATCGGTCTCGTCGAGAATGCACAGCGAGGGCTCGAGCACCGCCATCTGCAGGATCTCGGCGCGCTTCTTCTCGCCGCCCGAGAAGCCGACATTCACGGCACGCTTCAACATGTCCTGCGAAATGTCGAGCTTCGCCGCGCGGTCCTTCACCAGCTTCATGAATTCGGGCGTCGTCAGCTCCTTTTCTCCGCGCGCTTTGCGCTGCGAATTGAGCGCCACTTTCAGGAACTGCATGGTGGCGACGCCCGGAATCTCGATCGGATACTGGAAGGCCAGGAACAGGCCCTTGGCGGCGCGCTGGTCGGGCGCCAGCTCGAGCAGGTCCTCGCCCTTGAAGGTGACCGAGCCGTCGGTCACCTCATAGCCTTCGCGGCCGGACAGGACATAGGACAGCGTCGACTTGCCGGAGCCATTCGGCCCCATGATGGCATGGACCTCGCCGGGCTTCACATTGAGCGTCAGGCCGTTGAGGATGGCGCGGTCTTCATCCGCGAGCTTCACATGAAGATTGTTGATCTCAAGCATTATTCTTGTCTTTCACATACTCATTATAGGTAATCGAATGATCGGTATGGGCGCGCGCCGTCATGATGAACCAGATCGCCGACACGGCCATGCCGATCGCGGTGATGGTCACCCAGAGCCAGGTCTCCATGGTCTGGGCGAGAACGGCGCCCATGATCCCCGAGGCCACGATGCCCGCCACGAAGACCCAGACGACGCGCCAGCCATCGGCGTTGACGGGATAAGACCCCTGCCCGCCATTGGAACGCACGAACCAGATATCGCCGCGGCGCTTGGCCATCAGCCGACGCTGCCTTCCAGCGAGATGCCGATCAGCTTCTGCGTCTCGGCCATGAATTCCATCGGCAGTTGCTGCAGCACGTCGCGCACGAAGCCGTTCACGATGAGCGTCACCGCCTCCTCCTGCGACAGGCCGCGCGACTGGCAGTAGAACAGCTGGTCGTCGGAAATCTTGGACGTCGTCGCTTCATGCTCGAAATGCGCCGACAGCGTCTTCGCCTCGATATAGGGCACCGTATGGGCGCCGCATTTGTCGCCGATGAGCAGCGAATCGCACTGGGTGAAGTTCCGCGCATTGGTCGCCTTGCGGTGCGCCGAGACGAGGCCGCGATAGGTGTTGTCGCTCCTGCCCGCGGCGATGCCCTTCGATACGATGCGGCTCGACGTGTTCTTGCCGAGATGGATCATCTTGGTGCCGGAATCGACCTGCTGGCGGCCGTTCGAGATGGCGATCGAATAGAATTCGCCCCTGGAATTGTCGCCGCGCAGGATGCAGCTCGGATATTTCCAGGTGATGGCGGAACCGGTCTCGACCTGGGTCCACGAAATCTTGGCATTCTTGCCACGGCAGTCGCCGCGCTTGGTGACGAAGTTGTAGACGCCGCCCTTGCCTTCCTTGTCGCCCGGGTACCAGTTCTGCACCGTCGAATATTTGATCTCGGCGTCATCGAGCGCGATGAGCTCGACCACCGCGGCGTGGAGCTGGTTCTCGTCGCGGGTCGGCGCCGTGCAGCCTTCCAGATAGGAGACGTAAGCCCCCTTGTCGGCGATGATCAGGGTGCGCTCGAACTGGCCGGTCTTCTTCTCGTTGATGCGGAAATAGGTCGAGAGCTCCATCGGGCAGCGCGTATTGGGCGGCACATAGACGAAGGAGCCGTCGGAGAAGACCGCCGAATTGAGCGCGGCATAGAAATTGTCGCCCTGCGGCACGACCGAGCCCAGATATTTCTTCACGAGCTCCGGATGCTCGCGGATCGCTTCCGAGATCGAGCAGAAGATGACGCCTGCCTTGGCGAGCTCGTCCTTGAAGGTGGTGACGACGGAGATCGAATCGAACACCGCATCGACCGCCACTCTGGTTCCCTGCACGCCCGCCAGCACCTCGCGCTCGCGCAGCGGGATGCCGAGCTTCTCATAGGTCCTGAGCAATTCGGGATCGACCTCATCGAGGCTCTTCGGGCCTGACATGCTCTTGGGCGCCGCATAATAATGCAGGTCCTGGAAATCGATCTTGGGATAATGGACCTTGGCCCAGGTCGGCTCGTCCATCTGCACCCAGCGCCGATAGGCCTCGAGGCGCCATTCGAGCATCCATTCGGGCTCGTTCTTCTTCTGCGAGATGAAGGCGACGATATCCTCATTGAGGCCCTTGGGCGCCAGCTCGGATTCGATCTCGGTGGTGAAACCGTATTTGTACTTGTCGACGTCAATGTCCTTGACGAGTTCGATAGTGTCGATATCGGCCATTTTCCGAGTTCCTTATGCCGCTTTCCGCCGGGCCGCGAGGCGGCTCCAGGCGGTGATGAAATGTTCGATGTCCTCACGCCTCGTGTTCCAGCCGAGGCTGATGCGGACGGCGTTGCCGGCGAGATCGGGAGCTACCCCCATCGCCGCCAGCACATGTGATTGCGCGACCTTGCCCGAGGAACAGGCCGAGCCCGAGGAGACGGCGATGCCGGCGAGATCGAGCGCCATCAGCGCGGTCTCGGCGGACAGGCCGGGCAGCGCGAAGCAGCTGGTATTGGGCAACCTTTCGGCCGCACCGCCGAAGATCACCGCGCCCTCGAGCCTTGCTTCGAGCTCATCGCGCAAGCTCTTGATGTCGAGTCGCTTTTCCTCGGCCGCCGCGGCGAAGCCGGCGATCGCGGCGATATTCTCGGTGCCGGCGCGCCGGCGCAGTTCCTGGCCGCCGCCCTGGATCAGGGCCTCGAGCGCCAGGCCGTCGCGGACGACCAGCGCGCCCGCCCCTACCGGGCCGCCAAGCTTGTGCGCCGAGACGCTCAGCGTATCGACGCCGAGCAGGCCGAAATTGACGGCGATCTTGCCGAAAGCCTGGACCGCGTCGCAATGGACGAGCGCGCCATGCTTCTGGGCCACGGCGGCAACATCGCGCAGCGGCTGGATGACGCCCGTCTCGTTATTGGCGAGCATCACGGCGACCAGCGCCCTGGGGCCGGACTGGAGAAGCCTGTCGAGCGCCGCCAGATCGACGATGCCGTCCTTGTCCACGGGCAGGAACTCGACCGGCTTGCCGGAAGCCTTGGCGGCCTCGATGACGGAGGGATGCTCGACGGCGGAGACGATCAGGCGCGCGGCCGGCGCACCTTTCAAAGCAAGATTATTCGCCTCGCTGCCGCCCGAGGTGAAGACGACCATGGGCGGGATGACGCCCAGCGCGCGCGCCAGGGCTTCACGTGAAGCATCGAGCGATGCCCGCGCGGCGCGGCCCTCGCCATGGATCGAGGACGCATTGCCGGTGAGCTCGAGCGCGGCGAGCATCGCCTTTCGGGCGGCGTCGCGCAGCGGGCTCGTGGCATTATGGTCAAGATAGATGCGCATTGACCTCGGGCTGATCCTTTCGGACATGACGCGCCTTGGCCTGGCGGATCGATGACGCCAATGCCAGGTTGCGCTTGTTGACCACGTCGTCGAGCGTGACATTGGCGAGGAAGGTGTTCACCTGCCGGCCGATCGACGACCACAGATCATGGGTGCAGCAGCGCTCGCCCTTGACGCAGCCCTCGACCGCGTCACCCTCGCAGCGGGTCACGCGCATCGGCTCGTCGACGGCGGCGATGACGTCATAGATGACGATCTCGTCGGCATCGCGGGACAGCCGGTAGCCGCCGCCCGGGCCGCGGGCGCTCTGGACCAGGCCGGCCTTGCGGAGCTTGACGAAAAGCTGCTCCAGATACTCCTGGCTGATGTCCTGACGTTCGGCGATCTCGGCCAGCGAGACGGTCCGGCCATGGCCGTTCAGGCCGATATCGACCATCGCCATCACCGCATATCTGCCCTTGGTAGAAAGTTTCATGGGTCGCTCTTCCGTTTGCCGCCGCGCTTGAGAAAACTTGCCATTTGACCCCGGAGCCGTGCTAAGGACCGGCCTCGCCCGGCGTCCGTGGGATTCTATATTTCTTTGAACAATTCTAAACAAGGGATATAGAAAATCCGACTACCGGAGTCAACTATTCCGCCGGTTTTTGCCCTGATATCAATGACCGCCAGATGCAGAACAGGATCGACATTCCCTCATGCCTGAAGTGATTTTCAATGGCCCGGCCGGCCGTATCGAAGCCCGCTACCATCACTCCAAGGCCCAAGGGTCCCCCGTCGCGATCCTCCTCCACCCGCATCCGAGCTTCGGCGGCACGATGAACAACCCGATCGTGCACTCCCTTTATTATATGTTCGCCCAGCGCGGCTTCTCGACCCTGCGCTTCAACTTCCGGGGCGTCGGGCGCAGCCAGGGCCTGTTCGAGAACGGCGCCGGCGAGCTGTCGGACGCGGCTTCCGCCCTCGACTGGCTCCAGGCCCATAACCGCGAGGCCAAGATCTGCTGGATCGCCGGCGTCTCTTTCGGCGCCTGGATCTCCATGCAGCTCCTGATGCGCCGCCCGGAAATCTCGGGCTTCATCTCGGTGGCGCCGCTCGCCAAGCATTACGACTTCTCGTTCCTGGCGCCCTGCCCGGCCTCCGGCCTCTTCGTCAATGGCGACAAGGACACGGTGACCCCGCCCGAAGCCGTCAACACGCTGGTCACCAAGCTCAAGACCCAGAAGGGCATCGTCATCGAGCACAAGGTGATGCCGGGCGCCAACCACTTCTTCCAGGACAAGATCGACGATCTGACCAAGATCTGCGCCGGCTATCTCGACAAGCGGCTGGCCCGCGAGGCCTGATCAGGACACGCTTCGGCGTACCGTCCCAAAAGCAAATCCCGCCAAAGTGGACGACTTTGACGGGATTTTTTGTTTGCTGCGAATAGTCGCGGCGAAGCGTTTCCGCTTCGCCGTCACACCTCAGTCGTTGTCGCTCAGCAGTCCCTTATAGACGAGACCGCCGAGCACGCCGCCGACGATCGGAGCGACCCAGAAGAACCACAGCTGCTGCAAAGCCAGGCCGCCGACGAAGAGCGCCGGTCCGGTCGAGCGTGCCGGGTTGACCGAGGTGTTGGTCACCGGGATCGAGATCAGATGGATGAGCGTCAGCCCGAGACCGATCGCGATCGGCGCGAAGCCCGCCGGCACCGATTTGCCGGTGGCGCCCAGAATGATGATCAGGAAGAACCCGGTCATCACGATTTCGGTGACGAGGGCCGCCAGCATCGAGTAGCCGCCGGGCGAATGCGCGCCATAGCCGTTGGTCGCGAAGGCGCCGGGAGCCGCCGGATCGATGGTGAAGCCCGCTTTGCCCGACGCGATGAGATAAAGCACGCCCGCGGCGACGATGGCGCCGATCACCTGGGCGATGACATAGGGAATGACCGAGCCCCATGAAAAACGGCCGGCCGTCGCGAGACCGACCGTGACGGCCGGATTGAAGTGCCCTCCCGAAATGCCGCCCACCGCATAAGCCATGGTCAGCACCGTGAGGCCGAACGCAAACGCAACACCAAGCAGGCCGATCCCTACGCCGGGGAAGGCCGCGGCCAGAACCGCGCTTCCGCAACCGCCGAGAACCAGCCAGAACGTACCAAAGAATTCCGCCGCAAGCTTCTTCTGCATATTAGTCCCCTCCGACTCAGTTGAGCGAGTCTGGAACTTTGTAATCTTTCCTTGGGAAAGTTCAAACGTGAAGCCGTCAGCCCGGGGCGGCGTGCCGCTGCCGCAACATATCGGCGGACTGGCGGACCACGTCGGATATCTCCTCGAGCTGCCGGCCGAGCGGGCTGGCCTTGCGCCAGATCATGCCGATCGTCCGCGCCGGCTGCGGATTTTTGAAGCGGGCCACGGACACCGAGGCCGAGCGTGTCTCGACCGCAACAGCCATTTCCGGGATCAAGGTGACGCCGATGCCGGCGCCGACCATCTGGACCAGCGTCGACAGCGAGCTGCCGTCCAGCAATTCGCGCGGCCGCACCGAATGCATATTGCAGAACGACAAGGCCTGGTCGCGGAAGCAATGCCCCTCCTCCAGCAGCAGCAGCCGCATCTCGCGCAGCTTCTCGGCGTCGGGCACCGGCTTGCCCGCATCCTCGCCCGGCCGGACCAGCACGAAGCTCTCGGTGAACAGCGCGACTTCGTTGAGCGAAGGCTCGGAGATCGGAAGTGCTACGATCGCGGTGTCGAGCCGGCCTTCCGCCACCTCCGCAATGAGCTTGCGCGTCAGCGTCTCGCGCACATGAATGTCGAGACCTTCATAGAGGCGGCTCAAATTGCCGACGATGGTCGGCAGCAGATAGGGCGCGATGGTCGGGATCACCCCGATGCGCAGCCGTCCCGTGAGCCTTTCCTGAGAGGCGCGCGCCAGATCGCCCAGCTCGTCGACCGAGCGCAGAATCTCGCGCACGCGCAGCGCGAATTCCTCGCCGAAATTGGTCAGCCGCACCTGCCTGGCGCCGCGCTCGAAGAGGTCGGCGCCGAGAGATTCCTCCAGTTCCTTGATCTGCACCGACATCGCCGGCTGGGAAATCGCGCAGGCATCGGCCGCGCGGCCGAAATGGCCGTGGCGGACGAGCGCCTCGAAATAGCGAAGCTGCTTGATCGTCAGATTGTTCATAACTTCAATTTATTGGTACAATCAAAAAATCCAACTTAAATTTATCATGCAACTCTGCTAGGCGAAGCGGCAGGACGGGGTTTGGCCCTCACGCTCAATCACCCTCAGCCAGGACCTCAACTCAGCCAGGATCGGAGCCAATATGGACACGAAAACCAACGAACCCACGGGCAAGTGCCCGGTCGCCCATGCGCCGGTGGCCAAGAAGAATCGCGACTGGTGGCCGAATCAGCTCAACCTTCAGGTTCTGCACCAGCATTCGAGCCTGTCCGACCCGATGGGCGAGGCCTTCGACTATGCCAAGGAGTTCAAGAGCCTCGACCTCGATGCCGTGATCAAGGACCTGAAAGCCCTGATGACGGATTCACAGGAATGGTGGCCGGCCGACTTCGGCCATTACGGGCCGTTCTTCATCCGCATGGCGTGGCACAGCGCCGGCACCTATCGCATCGGTGACGGGCGCGGCGGCGCCGGCAGCGGCCAGCAGCGTTTCGCGCCGCTCAACAGCTGGCCCGACAACGTCAATCTCGACAAGGCGCGCCGCCTGCTGTGGCCGATCAAGCAGAAATACGGCCGCAAGATCTCCTGGGCCGACCTGCTCATCCTCACGGGCAATGTCGCGCTGGAATCGATGGGCTTCAAGACCTTCGGCTTCGCCGGCGGCCGCGCCGATGTCTGGGAGCCCGAGGAAGACGTCTACTGGGGTCCGGAAGGCACCTGGCTGGCGGACGAGCGCTATAGCGGCGAGCGCGATCTCGAGGGCAATCTCGGCGCCGTGCAGATGGGCCTCATCTATGTCAATCCGGAAGGCCCGAACGGCAATCCCGATCCGATCGCCGCGGCGCGCGACATCCGCGAGACCTTCCGGCGCATGGCGATGAACGATGAAGAGACGGTGGCGCTGATCGCGGGCGGTCATACGTTCGGCAAGACCCATGGGGCCGGCGACACGGCCCTGGTGGGCCCCGACCCGGAAGCCGCCGGCATCGAGGAGCAAGGCCTCGGCTGGAGGAACAAGTTCGGCTCCGGCAAGGGCGGCGACACGATCGGCAGCGGTCTCGAGGTCACCTGGACGACCACGCCGACCAAGTGGACCAACAACTTCTTCTGGAACCTGTTCGGCTATGAATGGGAGCTGACCAAGAGCCCGGCCGGCGCGCAGCAGTGGAAGCCGAAGCACGGCATGGGCGCCAATACCGTTCCCGACGCGCATGATCCGGCGAAGCGCCACGTGCCGCAGATGCTGACCACCGACCTAGCACTGCGCTTCGACCCGGCCTATGAGAAGATCTCGCGGCGCTTCCTCGACAATCCGGACCAGTTCGCCGACGCGTTCGCCAGGGCCTGGTACAAGCTCACCCATCGCGACATGGGACCTGTGGTGCGCTATCTCGGCCCCCTCGTTCCGAAGGAAGTGCTGATCTGGCAGGACCCGATCCCTCCGCTCGATCATGAGGTCATCGGCGACGCCGATATCGCGGCGCTCAAGGCCAAGATCCTCGGCTCCGGCCTCACCGTCGCCCAGCTCGTATCGACGGCCTGGGCCTCGGCCTCGACCTTCCGCGGCGGCGACAAGCGCGGCGGCGCCAATGGCGCGCGCCTCCGGCTCGCCCCGCAGAAGGACTGGGAAGTCAACCAGCCGACCCAGCTCGCCGAGGTCCTGAAGAAGCTCGAAGCGATCCAGAAGGACTTCAATGCCGGGGCCAAGAAAGTGTCGCTTGCCGACCTGATCGTCCTCGGCGGCTCGGCGGCGGTCGAAAAGGCCGCCAAGGCCGCCGGTGTCGACCTGCAGGTGTCCTTCACGCCGGGCCGCATGGACGCATCGCAGGACCAGACCGATGTCGAGTCCTTCGCGCCGCTCGAGCCGGTCGTCGACGGCTTCCGCAACTATCAGCGCGGCAAGCAGCGGCTCAAGGCCGAGGAGTCGCTGGTCGACCGGGCCCAGCTGCTGACGCTGACGGCGCCGGAGCTGACCGTTCTCGTCGGCGGCCTGCGTGTGCTGGGCGCCAATGCCGGGCAGTCGAAGCACGGCGTGTTCACGGACAGGCCGGAGACGCTGTCCAACGACTTCTTCGTCAACCTGCTCGACATGGGCACGGAGTGGAAGGCGCAAGGCGACGCCGGCGAGGTCTTCGAAGGACGCGACCGCAAGACCGGCAAGGTCAAGTGGACCGCGACGCGCGCCGACCTCATCTTCGGCTCGCACTCGCAGCTGCGCGCGCTGGCCGAAGTCTATGGCTCGGCCGACGCGAAGGAGAAGTTCGCCAAGGACTTCGCCGCGGCCTGGACCAAGGTGATGAATCTAGACCGCTTCGATCTCACGGCGTAATCAGCACCTATGACCATGAGAGCCGCGGAGCGATTCCGCGGCTCTTTTCATTTCTGCCCCCCCGCATAGCAGCGACACGACAATACTGATAGCCTGAAGAGAAAACAAAGGGAGGGCCATATGGGGTTCGGAATATTCGAGTCGCTCCGGCGAACGCTCACCGGGAAAGTGATCAAAAAAACGAGCATGACGCTTGGAAACAACACGACCATTTCGTTTCGTATCAAGACTAAGGGCAACGACCGGTATGTAGTGATGGGCCTGCACCACATTTGGGAACCATCAATACTACCCGATGGACCTGCATGATTTTCAGGCATTTACGGACGCCGTGCTCACCACCGAAGCCGAACTCGGAAACTCAAGAAATTCGCAATGTCGATCAGATTGCGGTGACAGTGCTGGGCTGTCACCGAAACTCCCATGCTTGACGTCATGAATCCGACGCCGCACCTTCTCTAAATCGGCCTGCAGCGCATCCACTCTCACGTCCTCGGACAAACATGATGAAGCCCCTACTCCTCAGACTTCAACGCATAGCCTGCATTCTTCTCTTTTTTCCTATGCCAGTGGACGGAGTCTTCGCGCAATCATCGGCAGATGATAGCATTCACATACCAATGGAGGCGGAGTTCTACTACCTCCACACATATCAGAGCGTGGAAGGGCATAAAGCACTTGCTGTCGGCCCAGGCGGAAATTGGGCTTGGGTGAAGGGAGCTCCATCATCCAAGAGCGCTGAAGATGCGGCAATGTCTGTATGCAATAAGTCCTTAAAGACCTCCGCCCGTCAGATCACAACAGGACGTCATTGCGTTTTGTTCGATGTGGACGGCACTTTAACGGGCCACGCACCGCCGATTGGCATCCCCTTTGGAACCGTTCTGACGGGACTTGATGACACACTCGGACCCGGACGAATATGGAAAACGAGCAGCGATCATCGCCGCGGCATCATGCTCATGTTGCATGCATGCAATAGAGCAAGAATGAGCGAATGGTTGCTCGCGTGGATAAATTTCTATCGTGCCATTGGTTTTTGGGTCTTCCTGCCTGACAGCTTCGCAGAAACCCGGGACGAGGAAGCCTGCGGCGATCTCGGAGAAACTGAAATCGACAAACAAACCCGAATTCTCAAGCTCCGAATCGCGCAAACGCGGAGAACTCTGAAGATTCTCAGAGAAAACTTCCCCGGCGAGCCAATTTACGTGCACGGCCTTTCAGAAGGAGGCGTAGTCGCTCAGGCCCTCGGCGAGAAAGTCGCCGGTATCATTGCCACAGGTTCCACATGTGGCGTAGGAAATTCGGGGGCTTATTGGACAGCCCCTGACGTGCCCATCCTCGTCATCGCCGGAACCAAGGATCCCTTTGTTCCAGGCAGCGACGACGCAAGTGAGTTTATTTCCCGTTGTAAAGAGACTCAGGGTGCAGGCAAATTGACTGCAGTGTCAATTCAGGGAATGGGAAACGTGGCCGCGATATGGTGGCCAGAGGTCAACGAAGCGATAGCAACGTTTCTAAGAACATCGTCCGTGAGGATTTCACGGAGATCCGCCGATGGCATCCCGCACATTCCAGTGGATCGGATACCCGGATATCGAGAAGCAAAACACAACAAGGCCCTTGCTGCGGACGAAGAAGGTAATTGGCATTGGGTACAGGCTGCGGAAACACCATTCGACGCGGAAGAGGCAGCCTTGTTCGGATGCGACGCCAGTTTCGGCAAGGATTCCTTCTCCAGTCAACCTCGTGTTTACAGCTGCGCGCTGATCGATGTGAACGGCACACGTTTGGTGAAATGAACCTATACAGTCCCCTCACTAACGCTAGGACCTGACCTCGCTTCAGCTCCTTCTTCAAAACCGTCTTGCCGCATTCGTCAAATCCATGCGCCGCAAAGCTGTTCTTTGCTATATCAAGACCAATGGTGATATTCTTCGACATGGTGGATGGCTCCTCAGATGGATCTTGCAACGGACCCATCTTGGCACATCAGATGCCGCTGGCGGGCGCCGTCCACCACATCACCGAAATTCCTAGCTCGTTGACATTCAACATTA
>JBMOOM010000024.1:6449-156865 GCA_049323275.1 Pseudomonadota bacterium | reverse complement strand
ACCTCGATGTCGGCTCATCACATCCTGGGGCTGGAGCAGGTCCCAAGGGTTCGGCTGTTCGCCGATTAAAGTGGTACGTGAGCTGGGTTCAGAACGTCGTGAGACAGTTTGGTCCCTATCTGCCGTGATTGTAGGAGAATTGAGAGGATTTGTCCTTAGTACGAGAGGACCGGGATGAACGCACCTCCGGTGGACCTGTTATCGCGCCAGCGGTACAGCAGGGTAGCTATGTGCGGACGGAATAACCGCTGAAGGCATCTAAGCGGGAAATCCACCTCGAAACCATTTCTCCCTTGAGAACCGTGGAAGACGACCACGTTGATAGGCCAGGTGTGGAAGCGCTGTAAGGCGTGAAGCTTACTGGTACTAATCGTTCGAACGGCTTGATCGTTCTCATTTTCAATACCCATCGGTATTGCAAAAGAAATCTAGTTGATTGTCTGTCTTTCGCCGGCCTGGTGGCTATGGCGAGGTGTCTGAACCCGATCCCATCCCGAACTCGGTCGTTAAACGCCTCAGCGCCAATGGTACTTCGTCTTAAGACGCGGAAGAGTAGGTCGCTGCCAGGCCTGCAAAAGACAGACGCGCGTGCAAACAACTTCTTCACCGATCTCATTCAAACCCGCCGCGCGAGCAATCGCCGGCGGGTTTTTGCTGTGGCGCAAGGCTGCTCGGCATTTCGATCGCTCTCGTTGTGATGACGCGCGCCGACGACCTCGGGGCTCACAGAGGGGCGCCGGAAGCGCCCCCCGGATCATGCTGCGCTTGGATTGGGCCGGTCCCGGCTCAGAAGCGCCAGCTCAGGCCGGCGCGGACCGCGTGGAAGGCGTTCTTGACCTCGAGGTCTTCGAAGACCGCCGGATCCACATTGTCGGTTGCCCGCGCCTCCAGCGTGCCGAGGTCGGTATAGCGATATTCGAGCCTGATGCTGAGGCTGTCGGCCATCGCATATTCGATGCCGCCGCCCAGCGTCCAGCCGACCTTGGTGGCTTCATCCGAATCGCGGCTCATGTCGAGGAAGGGGCCCGGCGTCGGCGAGAATTCGAGCTCGGCACCGCCGACGGCAAGGCCGCCCGTGGCGTAGATGAGAGCGCGGTCCATGGCGAAGCCGGCGCGCAGCCGCAGCGAGGCCAGCCAGTCGATGTCGCTTTCGAGGCGGCCGAGCTCGATCGCTCCGCCCTGAACGGCTTTCGTCGATCCATTCATGTCCGCATATTCGACATCGCCTTCCAGGCCGAAGACCAGGCTGTCCTGCTGCAGGAGATAGCCGGCGAAGATGCCGCCGAGAAAGCCGTCGCGATTGAAGGAACGCGCGTCCTGATCGATCGATCCCAGCGCGGGAGACTTGTCGAGATTGACCGACGGCTTGTCCCATCCATAGCCGCCCTGCAGTCCGATATAGGGGCCGCTCCAGTCATAGGCGGCAGGCTCGACCATGTCGGCCGCCAGCGCCGCCGACGTCGTGAGAATGACCGTCGCGCCGCTCAAAAACAATTTCTTCAGCATTTTTGTCCTGTTCTTCTGTGGTGATACTGCATCACGGTGAAAGCTATTTGATTTGCTGCGCGGCGGGCAATGAGGGATGGGCGGCGCATGCCGCGACATTTTCACCCGAGCCGCGGCTTTCGCTGTAAGTCTTACGCTGCGTATTTCGGTCGGTGACAGTGCAGTCAATTGCCCGGTTTAACGAGCTCCTTTTGGCGCCGGATTCGGGTCCGTTTGAACTGACGATCTCGCTCTGCGCGTTTCCTGTCGTGGCATGTTCAGCACCGATGCCGAAGTGTCGGCTTCAGACTCGGCCCGAAAAGGGGTTCTTACCTGGCTGGACTGCGGCTATGATGAGGTCCGGCAATGAGCGGGGCAATGTCGGATGGGACGATATATTCTGCATGGACGGGCGGGCTGGGGCTCGGTTCTCACCGAGGCGCAGCTCGACTGGTATGGACTGCCTTACGATTTCGTCGATGACGGCGATCTCTTCGAGGACGAAGAAGCCCGCCGCAAGCTCGCCAAGCTCAATCCTCTGCCGCAATATCCGACCCTCATATTGCCCGACGGCCAGGTGATGACGGAAAGCGCCGCGATCACGCTCCATCTCGCCGATGCCGCGAAGAGCTTCGAGCTGGTGCCCGAGCCCGCCGATCCGACGCGGCCGCGCTTCCTGCGCTGGCTCGTCTTCATCGTGGCCAATATCTACCCGACCTTCACCTATGCCGACGTCCCCGGGCGCTTCGTGCCGGGCGAGAAAGCGGCCAAGGGCTTCCGCGCCAATATCGACGACTACCAGAAGAAGCTCTGGGGCATGGTCGAGACGGAGGCGAAGGCGCCGTGGTTCCTGGGCGAGCGGTTCTCGGCGCTCGACATCTATTTCTGCGCCATGACGCGCTGGCGTCCGCGCGAAGCCTGGTTCGAGGCGAACGCGCCGAAGGTCTTCGCGGCGGGCCGCAAATGCGACGATCTGCCGAAGCTCAGGGCAGTGTGGCAGCGGAACTATCCGTAGCGCGGGATGCGAGAAAGTGGATGCCGGCTTTCGCAAGAATTCCGCGCTAGCGCGCCGGACGCTCTCATAGAATCGCTACGGCGCTCTATCTCATTGTTTTGCTCATCGGATTATCCGAAAACCGCTTCGCACTTTTCGGTCCGATGCGCTAAATCTAGAAATCGATCACGTTTATGAGTTTGGACCGTTATGATCCAAACTCATCGTGATCTGGTGACTTATTATTGCCTTGAGCGGCGTTCATCCTTCCGCCCCACGCCAAGAGGAGGATCATCTCATGAATCTGCGCCTCATTCTTGCTTCGGTCTTTGTCGTCGCGGCAATGCCGGCGCTGGCCGAGGAGATTTCCGTTTCGGGCTGCGCGGCGGCCGGCGTCGAGGCGAGCTGCATGATCCTCAAGGCCGAAGACGGCAAGACTTACGACATGACGGCGGCGCAGCCGGCGCCGGAGCCCGGCACCTACGGCACGCTGACGGGCACGCTCACCGACAAGATGTCCATCTGCCAGCAAGGCCCGGTCGTCGATCCGGCGCAATGGCAGGTCGAGCCCGGCAAGGAATGTCCGGTCGAGACCTCGCAATAGTTCGGCTTGCTATCGCGGACGCCGTCATGGTTGATTCGTGTGATCCGGAAACAGCGGCGTTTCGGAGATGCTGTAGATCCGCTGATAAGCGCTGTAAATCCGCTGATATTCTGCTGTAAATGAACAGCGGCCTTCCGCTGTAAATCCGGCGCCTACTTATAGGCCACCGCCGCGCTCGATGGCCCGGCGAGCGAAATGACTGCGAAGCGGCGGAAGCCCGCGGCGCGGCACCAGCCCTCGAAATCGGCGCCGGTATAATCGAAGGCGTCGCCGAACTCGATCAGCATGTTGAGCGACATCAGGAGGCCGAAAGCGTTCTTGCGGCGCTCGTCGTCGATCAGGGCCTCGATGACCACGAAGGCGCCGCCGTCGGGCAGCGCGTCATAGGCCTTGGCGATCAGCTGCTTCTTCTTCTCGAGATTCCAGTCATGCAGGATCATGCCCATGGTAATGACATCGGCGCGCGGCAGGGGATCGGCGAAGAAGTCGCCAGCCACCGCCGTGACGCGATCGCTCAATCCCGCCGCGGCGATCCGGCGCGTCGCGATCGGCACGACATTGGGCAGATCGAAGCTCGTGCAGCGCATATGCGGATGGGCGGCGGCGACCATGCAGGAGAGCTGGCCGGTGGCGCCGCCGACATCGCACAAGGTGCGGTAGGCCGAGAAGTCGAATTTCTGGGCGAAGGCACGGAAGTTGCCGGCCGAAATGCCGGACATGGCATTCATGAACTGCTCGAGCCGCTCCGGCACCTCATAGAGCTTGGCGAACATCGGCTCGCCCGAATGCTTGGTCTCGTTCTGCGGCCTGCCGGTCTGCAAGGCTTCCGTCAGGTCGGCCCAGAAGCGATAGAGGCGCGCATTGGCCATCTCCAATATGCCGCCGACATAGGCCGGACTGTTGGCATCGAGAAAGGCGGCGCCTTCCGGCGTGTTGGCGTAGCGGGCCCCGGGCCCGTCGCCGGCGCGCTCGAGCAGGCCCAGAGCGACCAGCGCGTCGGGAAAGTCGGGCACCGCGCGCTCGTTCAAAGCGAGACTCCTGGCGATCTCGGCCGCCGTCATCGGTCCGCCGGCGAGAAGGGTGAAGAGCTTCAGCTCGATCGCCGACAGCAGCGTCTTCGAGGCGAAGAAGCCCATGCCGATCTGCAGGATATGAGAAGGGGTGAGGTCAGACATGTCGCGCATCATCCTTCGCCGGCAGGGCTTCGCAACATCGGATCGATTGAGCGAAAGCCGTTCCACCCCCGGTGCAAGTCTAGGCATCAGGCGCGATGCGGCGCAAGTCAAGGATCACCCCATGAGCGGAGGAGAATTGACGCCGCTCAATGCGACGTCTGGCAGAGCCGGTGATCGCTCAGCACCTCGATGACGCGGCAGTCGGAGACGCGGCCATGGCCGCATTCGCTCACCATGCGCTTCAGTTCCTTCTGCAGCGCCCGGAGCCGCTTCAGGCGCTGCTCCACTTCGTCCAGCTGGCGGCTCGCTATGTCATCGGCGCGCTCGCAGCTCGTCTGCGGATTGTCGGAGAGGCTCAAAAGCTCGCGGATGGCGTCGATCGAAAAGCCGAGCTCGCGCGCGTGGCGGATGAAGGTCAGTCTTTTCCTGTCCTCGACGCCATAGAGGCGGTGACCGCCCTCGGTCCGGGTGAAGGGCGCCATGAGGCCGATGCTCTCATAATAGCGGATGGTCTGGACCTTGGTGTCGGTCGCCTCGGAGAGCTTCCCTATGGTGAAACCGGCCATGCATTTTTCCTCTTGTATCTCTAGTGGCTAGAGATTGTACGGCTTGTGCATGATGTCAAGAGAACCCCAGATCCAGAAGTTCAAGATCACCGGCATGGACTGTGCCAGCTGCGCCCGCAAGATCGAGGTGGCCGTCGGCCGCGTCAGAGGCGCCAGCGACGTCAAGGTCGGTGTCACCAGCGAAACCCTCACAGTGACCCTGGCCGAGGCGGCGGGCGCAGCCGACGTCACCAGCACGGTGAAGAGCCTCGGCTACGGCATCGCGCCCGTCGGCGCCACCTCGGGGCCCGTCGCCGCGAAGCCGGCGCACAGGCATGATCATGACCACGACCATGGCAGCTGCGGGGGTCAGCATCACGCGCCGGGGGCGCAAGAACCGCTGGTGCAGAAATTCAAGATCACCGGCATGGATTGCGCCAGCTGCGCCCGCAAGATCGAGGTCGCGGTCGCCCGCATCGACGGCGCCAGCGACGTCAAGGTCGGCCTGACGAGCGAAACCCTGACCGTGACCCTGGCGACGCTCGAGCGCGCCGCCGACGTCACCGCCACGGTCAAGAGCCTCGGTTATGCCGTGGCACCGCTCGGCGCTGCCGTCGCCCCGGCGGCGAAGCCCGCTCACACGCATGATCACGACCATGATCATGGCAGCTGCGGCGGCCATCATCACGACCATCAGCATGATCGCGGCGAGCCCGCCGTTGCGGCGAGCGCCGTTGCGGCGGCGGCGCAGGACGATCACGCCAAGCCTGTCGAGGAGCGCTGGTGGCAATCGGCCAAGGGCAGGCTCGTTCTCGTTTCGGGCGCGCTGATCGCCGCTGCCTATGCCGCGACGCAGTTCGTTCCCGAGGCCTCCTATTACGTGTTCCTCGCCGCCTGTGCGGCGGGCGCCATTCCGGTGGTCAAGCGCGCCTTCATGGCGGCGCGTTTCGGCTCGGTCTTCACCATCGAGATGCTGATGACCATCGCCGTCGTCGGCGCCATCGTCATCGGCGCCACCGAGGAGGCGGCGCTCGTCGTCTTCCTCTTCGCGGTCGGTGAACTGCTGGAGGGCGTCGCCGCCGGCCGTGCCCGCTCCGGCATCAAGGCGCTCGCCAATATCGCGCCCAAGACGGCCATGGTCGAGACCCGCAACGGCCTGGTCGAGACGCCGATCGCGCAGATCGCGGTCGGCGCGGTCGTCGTCGTGCGTCCGGGCGACCGGGTGCCCGCCGACGGCACGGTGATCTCGGGCACGTCGTCGCTCGATGAATCGGCGCTCACCGGCGAATCGGTGCCGCGCGTTAAGGAGCCCGGCGACACGGTGCTCGCCGGCTCGATCAATACCGAAGCGATGCTGCGCTGCCGGGTCGAGAAGCCCGCCGAGGACACGCTCATCGCACGCGTGGTGCGCCTCGTCGAGGAAGCGGCCGACGCCAAGGCGCCGACCGAGCGCTTCATCGACACCTTCTCGCGCTATTACATGCCGGCGATCTGCGCCGTAGCCATCCTGGTCGCGATCCTCCCGCCGCTGGTCTGGGGGCAGGACTGGTCGACCTGGGTCTATCGCGCCCTCGCTTTGCTGCTCATCGGCTGTCCCTGCGCGCTCGTCATCTCGACGCCGGCGGCGATCGCCTCGGCGCTGGCGGCCGGCGCCCGGCGCGGTCTGCTCGTCAAGGGCGGCGGCGTGCTCGAAGCGATCGGCAAGGTGAAGGCGATCGCCTTCGACAAGACCGGCACGCTCACCGAAGGCAGGCCCAAGGTCACCGACATCCTGCCGCTCGCCGATCTCGATCAGGCGGGTGTGCTCAGGCTCGCCGCGGCGGCGGAGTCGGCCTCCTCCCATCCGCTCGCCGCGGCGATCGTGGCGGAAGCCAAGGCGCGCCAGATCGCCTTCACGCCGGCGAGCCATTCGGAAGTGCTGCCCGGCAAGGGCCTCAACGCCACGGTCGACGGGCGGATCGTCACCATCGGCGCGCCGGCCCGGCTCGGCGTCACCAGCGCCGACCTGCTGATGCGCGCGCGCGGCCTCGAGGCGCAGGGCAAGAGCGTTTCGATATTGCAATCGGACGGCCAGGCGCTGGGCCTCATTGCGCTGCGCGACGAGCCGCGCGCCGATGCGGTGGCGGGCCTCAAGGACGTCACCTCGCTCGGCATCCGCACCGTGATGCTGACCGGCGACAACCGCGCCAATGCCGAGGCGATCGGCAAGGGACTCGGCATGGAAGTCAATGCCGAGCTGCTGCCCGAGGACAAGCTCGCCTTCATCAAGAAGCTCGCGGCCGAGGGCGGCGTCGCCAAGGTCGGCGACGGCATCAATGACGCGCCGGCGCTCGCCGCCGCCACCGTCGGCATCGCCATGGGCTCGGGCACCGATGTGGCGCTCGAGGCGGCGGATGCGGCGGTGCTGAACAACCGCGTCAGCGACGTCGCGGCGCTCGTCCGCCTGTCGCGGCGCACTCTCAGCATCATCCGCGAGAATGTGACGATCGCGCTCGGCCTCAAGGCGGTGTTCCTCGTCACCACCGTCCTGGGCACGACCGGCCTGTGGATCGCGATCCTCGCCGACACCGGCGCCACGGTGCTGGTGACCGCCAATGCGCTGAGGCTGCTCCGGGCGCGATAGCACGCCAGCCATTTCATGATGCGACGCGCGAGGACGGCGAAGCCCGTTCTCGCGCGTCGCCTATTCGCTAAAAGGCGCTGAATTCCCTTAGGGTATTTTTAACCCATGCAATCCACGGTTTATTAGAGATTTGCCTGCATTTTTCCGCATAGTTGAAGGGGCGCCGCTATGCTGAAAGTACTGACCTGCCTGACCGTGGACCATGATCTGCGGCTCGTCGCGATAGCGGCGGCCATCTGCGCCCTCGGGAGCTTCGTGGCGCTCAGGCTTTTCATGCGGGCGCGGGCGTCCGACGGGAGCCTCAGGCGGCAGTGGCTGCTTCTGGCGGGAACCGCCGCCGGCACGGCCACCTGGGCCACGCATTTTCTCGCCATGCTGGCCTTCGCCCCGACCTTGCCGACGGGCTACGATCCCTTCCTCACCACGCTGTCGCTTCTCATCGCGGTCGTCGCGCTGACCGCCGCTTTCGGCATCGCCGCCTGGTCGTCCAGGAGCTTTCATCCGAAGCTCGGCGGCGCCCTGGCCGGGCTCGGCATCAGCGCCATGCATTATACGGGCATGGCGGGCTTCCGCGTGGCGGGCCAGGTTCAATGGGACGTGGGCTATGTCGCGACCTCGGTCGCGGCCAGCGTCCTGCTCGGCATGCTCGCCATTCATTGCGCGCGCCGACCCGACGGCTGGCAGGGCCGCTACGCCGCCGGCCTCGCTTTCCTGCTCGCCATCTGCAGCCTGCATTTCACCGGCATGGCGGCGGTCACCATCCTGCCCGATCCGTTGATCGACGTGCCGCTCGGCGCGGTGCCGAAGCATGTGATGGTGTTCTTCATCGCCGCCGCCTCGGCGCTGGTGCTCGCCATCGGCATCGCCGCCTATTTCGCCGACAAGAGTGCGCGCGGTGAAGGGCAGGCCCGTCTCCGGCGTCTCGCCAATGCGGCGATCGAGGGCCTGATCATCGTCAAGGACGATCGCATCGTCGACGTCAATACGAGTTTCGAGGAGCTCTCCGGCTACCGGCGCGACCAGATCGTCAATCGCGGCCTGTTCGACACGCTCCTGGCGCTCGAAGGCGGCGCGCCGTCCGCCCAAGCGGTCAAGAGCGAAGGCGTGCTGCGCGGCGCCGACGGCCGGCTGATCCCGGTCGAGCTGCTGTCGAAGCCCGCCGATCTCCTGGCCGGCAGCCGCGTCTATTCGGTGCGCGACCTGACCGAGAAGAAAATGGCGGAAGGCCGTATCCATTATCTGGCGCATTTCGACGCCCTGACGGGGCTGCCCAATCGCAGCTCCTTCCTCGATCGCCTGGCCTCCGAGATCCGCGAAGCCGGCGAGCGCGACAAGCGCTTCGCGCTGCTGAGCTTCGATCTCGACCGCTTCAAGGAGGCCAACGACATGTTCGGCCATGCGGCGGGCGATCTGGTGCTGGCCGAGGTCGCCAGGCGCTTCACCGCCGCGCTCAAGGGCGCGGAATATGCGGCGCGCTTCGGCGGCGACGAATTCTTCGCGATCCTGCCCGACGCCGGCAAGCCGGAGCAGGTGATGGCTTTCGCCGATCGCATCCTCACCCAATTGCGCGCGTCGATGACGATCGAGGGCAATGAATTCCATATCGGCGCCAGCGTCGGCATCGCGCTCTATCCCACCGACGCCGATACCGCGCCGGATCTGATGGCCAATGCCGATCTCGCAATGTATCGCGCCAAGGAGATCGCCGGCGGGCGCGCCTGCTTCTTCGAGCCCAGCATGGATCTGCAGATGCGCGAAAGACGCAATCTGGCGCGCGATCTCAGGCTCGCTCTGGCGCAGGGCGAGTTCGAGCTCTATTACCAGCCGCAATCGCGCCTCACCGACAACCAGACCATCGGCTATGAGGCGCTCATCCGCTGGCATCATCCGACGCGCGGCCTCGTTTCGCCGGCCGAGTTCATCCCGATCGCCGAGGAGACCGGCCTCATCATCCAGATCGGCGACTGGGTGCTACGCCAGGCCTGCGCCACGGCGGCGTCCTGGGCCGAGCCCTACCGCATCGCCGTCAATCTCTCGCCGGTGCAGTTCAGCCATGGCGCTCTGCCCGAGACCGTGCATGCGATCCTCGTCGAAACCGGCCTCTCACCGAAACGGCTCGAGCTCGAAGTGACCGAATCGCTCCTGATCTCCGATCCCGACATGGCGCTCCACATCCTGCGCCGCCTGAAAGCCCTCGGCGTCTCGATCGCGATGGACGACTTCGGCACCGGCTATTCCTCGCTGTCGACGCTGCAATCCTTTCCCTTCGACAAGATCAAGATCGACCGCTCCTTCCTCGACAAGCTCGGCAAGCACAGCAAATCGGCCTCGATCATCCGCGCCGTGCTGGCGCTCGGCCGCAGCCTCGAAATCCCGGTGCTGGCGGAAGGCATCGAGACCAAGGCGCATCTCGACTTCCTCAGGCAGGAGGGCTGCGATGAGGCGCAAGGCTATTTCCTCGGCCGGCCGATGCCGGTGGGGTTGATGTTCCCGCAAGCCGCCGCGGGGGTCGCCTGACCTTATAGAGCCTTGGTGGGGAGAGGTGCGGCGGCGCGCTTCTGCACCATCTGCAGGAGCAGGATGAAGCCCAGCGCCACCGCCATGGCGACGGCGCACAGGCCGAAGGCGAAGCTGGTCGAATGGGTGGTCGCCACCCAGCCGAAGAACCACGGCGCCAGGACGCGCGGCAGTCCGGCGATGAGCGAGACGATGCCGAGGCCGCGGGCGGGGTTCTCCTGCATGTGCCTGGCGGTGATGGCGAAGATGGCCGGGATGACGCAGGCGGTGCCGAAGCCGGTCACCGCGAAAGCGACGGCGCTCAGGAGGAAATTGTCGGAAAGCCCGATCATCACGAAGCCGGTGGTGGCCAGCAGCAGCGACCCCAGAATCAGCGGGATGTCGCCGAAGCGGCCCCTGATGCCGTCGCCGCCGGCGCGGATGGTGGAGTTGCACAGGCCGAAAAAGGCGGTGCCGAGGCCGGCGATGGCGGCGAGGTCGGGCGCCTGCTCGTCGAGGAGCTTGGCCGACCACATGATCGCCGCGGTCTCGCCGGCGATCACGAGGCCGGCCGCGAGGCCCAGTATCACGAGGGGCGTGAAGGGCGGCGAGGGCGTGTCCGGCGACACCCGCGCCATGGCCGAAAAACGGGGCTTCAGGCGCCGCGCCGCGAAGACCATCATGGCGCCGATGCCGAGACAGAGCAGAAAGGCGGCCCAGCCGATGCCGGCATCGGCGCTGACGAGGCTGCCGAGCAGCGCGAAGACCGCCATCGAGCCCGAAGCCGAGGCATGGAAGCGGGTGAAGATCGGCCGCTTCAGATCGGCCTCCACATAACTCGCCTCGGCATTCATGAAGAGGTCGAGCAGGCCCTGGGCGGCGCCGAACAGCACCAGAGCGATGAGGAACCAGAGGGGGCTCGCAGCGAGGAGCAGGAGCGCGCCGGTTACGGCGACGAGCGGCATGCCGGCCAGGATCAGGGCGCGGTTGCTGGCGAAGCGGGCGAGGGTGCCGCCCGACGACATGACGATCACATAAGCGATGCCATAGAAGGTGATGCCGAGGCCCAGCATCAGGCTGTCGATGCCGGCGTTGCGCATCACCACCGGGATCGTCCCGGCCCACATGCCGGAGGATACGCCATAGCCGATGAAGACGGCCGTCATGGCGGCGCGGGGCGAGGTCAAATAGCGGGCTTCGGGGAACATATGCGCCGGGACGTTAGTTCTCGCCGGCTGATCCGGCAAGCGGGCCCGACGCAGGGCTGACTACCTCAGGATTGAGTATTTTGCATGACCGGCGCGCCGCCCCGGTCAGCCGGCCAGATGCCGCCACAAAGCATCGATGCGGGCGGCGAAATTCTTCGGCTCCTCGGCGAAGAGATGGCCGGTCTCGTTGGCGATGCGGGTGAGGATGGCCTTGCGCCGCCGGTCGATCAGGAGGAGCGCCTGGTCCTTCCCGGCGAGGGCGGCGAAGGGGCTTTCCGGCCGGCCGAATTCGGCGATCAGCTCGTCGAGATCGTGAAGGTCGCCCAGATCCTCGCGCAGCTCCTGGAGCTCCTTCGCCCAGACCTTGAACAGTTTCGGCCACAGGGGCCTAAGGAGATCCACATGATGGAGGTGGTGGATGACCGACTTGCGCGCCTCATGGAGGAGCGGCGCCTCGCCCCGTTCCAGGCCGTCGCGCAGCAGGCGCCGGGCCTCGGCATAGCAGATGCGCATGCCTTTGACGAACAGGCTCATATCGCGCTTGGGCAAGGGCCAGTTGGCGATGCGCGGGCGCAGCTCCTCGATGAGGGCGAGGGCGGCGGCGATCTGCCGGCCGGCGTCTTCGGGGCTTACCACGTCGGCGCGGAGCTCATGGGCCGCTGCCGCCAAGGCTGAGAAGACCGGCTCATTGGCCTTGGCGTCGGGTGTGGCGGCCTTGAGCTTGGCGATGGCCTCGCCCATGGCCTCGGTGTGCCGGAGCACCGCCAAGGCATGGGCGGCGTCGCGCAGCGTCTGGTTCTCCTTCTGAAAGGAATCCCTGCCTAGAGCCGGCTTCATGAGCCGTAACAGGCTGCGGGCGAGCTTGAGCCGGCGTCTTGCCGGGTGGACGGTCTTGCCGGATCGGGCCTGTTCCAGATCCTGGGCGAGCCCTCGCATGGTCTTGCGCATCAGGCGGCGCAAAGCCTCACCTGCCGGATGATCCACCGAGATCTTCGGCACTTTTCATAACCCTCGACTGCCCGGCCCGCACCCTGTCCGGGTTCCTTGTCACAATCAATGATTTCCCCAGAAATTTCTTGCGGGTGGGGGTTCACAAGCGGCATTCCGGTTGCTACATACACCCCGCGTTGGCACATCCCTTGGATCGTCCAAGCCGTTTTGACGCGGGATGGAGCAGCCCGGTAGCTCGTCAGGCTCATAACCTGAAGGTCATAGGTTCAAATCCTATTCCCGCAACCATTTCCGGAACGGAAGCCCCAGTAATCTGAAAAGGTTGCTGGGGTTTTCCTTTTGGGGCCATAGGTTCAAACCGGTAACCCGCAACCATATTCTTCTGCCGCGGCGGAAGCGGGGGTGCACCTCCGATCCGGTGCTCCTTCTCGGCGGAATGGCAGGCGCCGTTGTCTTTGGACAGTCATCGACTATAAGCATGTGTTGAAGACGCAACCGAATGCCGGTCTGCGAGCGGGGACGACGTGGGCCAGATCACCAAGATGCGAAAATATCTCCTCGGCCGTCTGCGGCGGGGCGTGCTCGATTATGCCGCCGATGGTGTCGGCGTATGGGGCAAGAATCTGAGCTTCCTGCAGGAGCCGAAATTCGCCGCCGCCTGGGCGAAATCGCGCGAGCGGAACAAGGAGGGCTGGGTCAAGAGCAAGCGCGGCGTGCCCGAGGTGGCGTGGCGCGCGCATGTCGCCTGCTGGGCGGCGAGCCGCGGGCTTGCGCTCGAAGGCGACTTCGTCGAATGCGGCGTCCATACCGGCTTGTTCTCGGTGACGATCGCCGAGTTCCTGGACTTCGCGCGGCAGCCGAAGAAGTTCTATCTCTTCGACACGTTCGCCGGTCTGCCGGACTATGCGCTGAAGCGGGCCGAAGATACGGGCCGGACCATCAATGACCGTAAATATTTCGACGTCTTCGCCATCGCAAGGCGCAATTTTTCGCCCTATCCGAATATCGAGCTGGTGAAGGGTGTGCTGCCCGACACGCTGGGCGCCATCGACGGTAGGCGCATCGCCTATCTGTCGATTGACCTGAACAATGTGGTCGGCGAGAAAGCGGTCATCGAGCGGCTGTGGCCGCAGGTCACGCCGGGCGCCATCATCCTGCTCGATGACTACGGATTCGCCGCTTTCGCGGATCAGCACGAGATGTGGAACGACTTTGCCCGCTCGGTCGACAGGGTGATCGTTACCTTGCCGACCGGCCAGGGACTTCTCATTCGCTGAAGCCTCCGGCTTGACGCGTCACCGCGCGGATTCTACGCGATCTTCAGAAATACAGGACGACCATGACCGATCAACTGCCCGCCGACGCCGAAGTCACGCTGCGTCGGATATCTGCCACGACCGTGTGGGACGTGTGCGCCTTGAGCAACACGCTGTCGCCCGAGCACCGCAACCTCGTGGCTGACAACGGCGCCTCGATCGCCCAGGCGCATTTCTCCGAAAATGCCTGGATGCGCGCCATCTATGCCAACGAAACCATCGTCGGCTTCGTCATGCTGCATCTCGGCGCCGATTATGATGACGGCATCGATTGCCCGGGCGCCTTTCTGTGGCGCCTGATGGTCGGCGGCGCGCATCAGCGCAAAGGCTATGGCGAGAAGGCGATCGCTCTCATCGTGCGCGATCTCAAGGCGAGAGGGTTCACCGAGCTCTTTACCAGCTATGGGCAGGAGACGGGCAATGCCGAGGGCTTCTATAAGCGTCTCGGCTTCGTCACGACCGGCGCGATGTATGATGACGAGGTCGAGGCGGTGCTGAAGTTCTGATCAGCCATGCGAGGCGAGGGCCTGCGCGTAGCGGTCGGGATCGAGCCGGAGCGTCAGCACGGCGACGATGAGGATGAGCGCGGATTGCAGCGCCCAGATGAGGGCGAAATCCGGCACGATGCCGTGCAGGGCCGAGATCAGCAGCGGCACCAGCGCCGCGATGATGAAGCCGCCGCCCTGCATGGCCGCACTCAGCGCCCCGGCGCGCCAGGGATCGGCGAGATGGTCGAGGCTGATCACCAGGGCCAGGGCGAAGCAGCCGCCGAGGCCTGAGCCCAGCAGGAGGGCGATCAGATAGGGGCTGAGTCCCGGCGCGAAGATGAGGGCGCCGAAGCCTGAGAGCTGCAGAGCCAGCGCCAGCCAGAACCAGGGCCGTTTGTCGCGCGAGCGGCGGCTGAGGATCGGCAGGCCGAGCGCCGTCACCGTCTGGGCCAGCGCCATGACCGCGACGATGGTGCCGCCCGCAGCGGCCGAATGCCCGAGACTCTGGAAGAACGGGGCGAGCCACGCGACGGTCAGCGAGTAGCCGCTATTGACCAGCCCGAAACACGCCATCAGCAGGATCGCGCGGGGCGTGCGCCAGTAAGCCGGCATCGGGCCGAATTCGGCGCGCTTGCGGGGATCGGTCCTGGCGATCATCAGGGCGGCGAGGAGGGCGCCCACCAGCGCCAGCGGCGCGAAAATCGCCAGCGCCAGCTCCCAACTCGCCGCGGCGGCGGCAATACGGGGCGCCAGGAACGCGCCGAGCGCGCCGCCGCCCATCAAGGCGGCGGAATAGAGGCCGGTCATGGCGGGGACCCGGTGCGGAAATCCGGCTTTGAGGATTCCCGGAAAGACCGCCTGGACGGCGGCGACGCCAAGGCCGCAGATCAGCGCTGAAGCCAGAAGCAGTATCTGCCCATGGGCGACGCCGCGCAGAGCGAGGCCGATGCCGAGCAGCAGCATGCCGCCGATGACCATGCCGCGCCCGCCGAGCGCCGCCTGCAGGCGCGGTGCGGTGAAACCCAGCACGCCCATCAGGAACATCGGCAGGAAGGTCATGACCGAAAGCAGCGTCATGCTCATGCCGGTCGCATCGGAAATTTGCGGCGCCAGCGGACCGATGGCGGTGAGGAAGGGGCGCAGATTGAGGCCGACGACGACGATGAGCGCCACGAAGGCAAGGCTGCGCGCCGCCGGCGCCGTATCCGCGCCGGTCGGTGGGGGACGATCGGCGGTCACGTCGGCAACGCGCGGGCGTAACGTTTAAGAATGGCGGCGGTGTCGCCGTCGGAATTGGGCGCGCGCAGATCGGCGCGGACCGCGACCGATTCGAGATGATGCAGCATGAGCGCCTCGGCGGCGCTTGCATCGCCGGCCTGAAGCGCCGCAATGATGCGGACATGCTCGTCGACGGCGCATTCGGAAGAGTGCAGGCGGGCGAAGCGGGCGAGGATCAGGGAGCTCCGGGACACGGTCTCGCAGACGAAGCGGGTAAGCACCTGGGAGCCGGTGAGCTCGGCGAGCAGGATGTGGAATTCCCCGGCCAGGCGGACGGAAAGCGGACCGTTCACCGGCCGCGCGCGCTCTTCCTGCTCGACATGCCTGCGCAGGCGTTTGACGTCGTCGGGCTTGAGGTTGCCGGCGAGGCGGCGGATGACCTCGCTTTCCAGCATGCGGCGCAGCGCGAAGATGTCACGCGCATTCTCGGCGGTCGGCTCGGCGACGAAGGCGCCGCGATTGGCCTGATGATCGACGAGGCCGTCGCCGCGCAACTGTTGCAGAGCGGCGCGGACGCTGGTGCGGCTGACCTTGAACTCACCGGCGATGACGTCCTCGGAGAGCTTGGTGCCGGGCTTGAGATTCTGCTCGAGAATGGCATCGCGCAGCGCCTGATAGACGTTGTGCGCGCGGCTTCGCTTGGGCGGCAGGTCGCTGGTCGTCACTGTGCATCACCTCGCAATGCCGGTCTGGTCGAATTCGACCTCTCGCGCAATGGTGTTGTCATCGCGTGTACATTATTGTACACAATTATTGTATGCAAGTCTCCGGCTAATCGCCCAGGGCGGCGAAAATCGGGACGGGGCAACAAAAACAAAGCGATGGAGGGAAATGCATGAATAAATCTGTTCTCGCTCTGGCGGCCATTGCGGCTTTGGGCGCGATGGCGATGTCGGCCGGTGCCGCGACGCTCGATACGGTGAAGGGCCGCGGCAAGCTGATCTGCGGCGTGTCGCTGGCGACGCCGGGTTTCGCCGCGCCCGACGACAAGGGCCGCATGACCGGCTTCGACGCCGATATCTGCCGCTCGATCGCCGCCGCCGTCTTCGGCGATGGCGACAAGGTCGATTTCGTCCCGACCAATATCAATACGCGTTTCCAGGCGGTGCAGTCGGGCGAGGTCGACGTGCTGTCGCGCCAGACGACGCTCACCTATACGCGCGAAGCCTCGCTCGGCCTCGATTTCGGACCGACCGTATTCTATGACGGCCAGGGCCTCATGGTGGCGAAGAGCCTCGGCGTATCGAGCGCCAAAGAGCTGAAGGACGCGGCGATCTGCACGCTGCCCGGCACCACTACCGCGCAGAACTTGAGCGATTTCTTCCGCACCCTCGGCGCCAAGTTCGAACTCGTCGTGTTCGAAAGCCCGGATGAGAACCGCGCCGCCTTCTTCGGCGGCCGCTGCCAGGCGATCTCGTCCGACCGTTCGGATCTCGCCTCGATCCGCGCCGTCGCCAACAATCCCGACGACTATGTCCTCCTGCCGGAAACGATATCGAAGGAGCCGCTGGCGCCCGCCGTGCGGCAGAATGATTCCGCCTGGCGCGACATCGTCTCGTGGTCGGTATGGATGCTGATGGCGGCCGAGGAGAAGGGCATCACCCAGGCCAATGTCGATGAGAAGCTCAAGAGCGAGGATCCGGAAATCCAGCGCATGCTGGGCGTTACCGACGAACTCGGTCCGATGCTCGGCCTCGACAAGAAGTGGGGCTACAACGTCATCAAGTCCGTCGGCAACTACGGCGAGGTGTTCGAGCGCAATATGGGCCAGGGTACCCGTCTCGGCATGACACGCGGCCCGAACACGCAATGGAATGCGGGCGGTCTTCTCTACGCGCCCCCGATCCGCTGAGACCAGCTCGCGCCGCCGGTATTTTGATCCGGCGGCGCAAGCCCTTGCCGCATGACCCTTCTCCACGACAAGCGGTTCCGCGCCTGGTTCTATCAGTTCTGCGCGGTGGGGATCGTCCTCATCGCCGGCTGGTGGATGTTCGTGACCGTCAGCGACAATCTCGCCAAGCAGAATATCGCCACTGGCTTCGGCTACCTGTCGCGCCAAGCCGGCTTCATCATCAGCGAAACGACCATTCCCTATCAGGAGACCGACACGATCGGCCGCGCGCTGCTGGTCGGCATCGCCAATACGGTGAAGGTCTCGCTTCTGGCGGCGATCCTCGGCACGATCATCGGTCTTCTCGTCGGCATCGGACGTATGTCGCGCAACCCGCTGCTGCAGCGCCTGATGCTCGCTTATGTGGAAGCGCTGCGCAATGTGCCGCTGCTGCTCTATCTCTTCCTCTGGTATGCCATCCTTCTTCTGGCGCTGCCGCCGGTGAAGGAGGCGCTGGAGCTGGCGCCGCATGTCTATCTCTCCAATAGCGGGCTCGTGCTGCCGTCCTTCACCTTCGAGAAGGGCGCGGTGCTCCTGCGCTGGGCCGTCATCCTCGGCATCATCGCCGCCTTCCTCATCCGCCGCGCTTCCTTGCGCCGTCGCGTCGAGACCGGGCAGCCCAATCCCGGCGGTCTGGCCGCGCTCCTGGCGCTTGTCGGGCCGGCGCTCGCGCTGGTGCTGCTGGGCGGCGTCGCCATTACCTGGGAAATCCCGGAAGCCGGACGCTTCCGGATCACCGGCGGTCTGCATGTAAGGCCGGAATTCGTCGCCCTTCTGGTGGGCTTGGCGCTCAGCGTCTCGGCGAGTGTCGCCGAGATCGTGCGCGCCGGCATCCAGGCGATCAACAAGGGCCAGTGGGAAGCGGCGGCGGCGCTGGGTCTCGGGCGCGGCCGGGTGATGCGTCTCGTCATCCTGCCGCAGGCCTTGCGGCTGATGGTGCCGCCGCTCACCAATATCTATCTCACCGTGTTCAAGAACAGCTCGCTCGCCATCGCCATCGGCTATCCCGATCTGGTGATGGTCTCCAACACCGTGATGAACCAGACCGGCCAGGCGATCGAGACCATCGCCATCTTCATGGCGGTCTATCTCGGCCTCTCGGTGGCGATCTCGCTGTTCATGAACTGGTACAATGCGCGCGTCGCGCTGAAGGAGCGCTGAGATGGCCGAGCTTCAGCTGTCCGTCTCTCTAGGCCCGCCACGGCAGGCGCGGCCCTGGATCAAGAACCTGTTCGGAACGCCGGGCAATGTACTCATCACGGTGTTCTGCGTGGTGGCGCTCGCTCTTCTGGCCAAGATCGCCGTCGACTGGCTGCTGATCGACGCCGTCTTCACGGGCACGCCGGCTGACTGCAAGGAAGGCGCCGGCGCCTGCTGGCCGTTCCTCGGCGCCAAGCTGCGCTACATGATCTTCGGCTTCTATCCTTATGAAGAGCAGTGGCGTCCCTTCGCGGCGCTGCTTCTGTTCCTCGGCGCGGCGCTCGTCTCGATGGCGCCGCGCTTCTGGAGCCGGGGACTGTTCCTCGTCTGGCTCCTCATATTGATTCCGGTGCTTTATGCCCTGATGGCCGGTGGCGTTCTCGGACTCAGTGCCGTGCCCACCTCGAAATGGGGCGGCCTGCCGCTGTCCTTCATGCTGTCCTTCATCGGCCTCGCCGCGGCGCTGCCGCTCGGCATCGCGCTGGCGCTGGCGCGCCAGTCCGACCTGCCGGCCATCCGTGTGCTTGCCATCAGCTTCATCGAGGTCGTGCGCGGCGTTCCCCTGATCAGCCTGCTCTTCCTGGCGACGGTGATGCTGCCGCTGTTCATGCCGGAAGGGGTGACGATCGAGAAATTGCTGCGGGCCCAGGTGGCGATCATCCTCTTCGCCGCCGCCTATATCGCCGAGATCGTGCGCGGCGGCCTGCAGGCGGTGCCCAAAGGCCAGATCGAGGCAGGCAATGCGCTGGGGCTGCATTACTGGCTCATCATGCGCAAGATCGTGCTGCCGCAGGCTTTGAAGAAGGTGATCCCGCCGCTCGTCTCCCTGTTCATCGGCTTCTTCCAGGACACGACGCTGGTGACGATCATCGGGATTCTCGATTTCCTCGACACGGTGCGCTCGGCCTTGCGCGATCCGGACTGGCAGGGCATTGCGGTTCTGGAAGGGTATCTGTTCGCCGCCTTCGTCTACTTCACCTTCAGCGCCCTGATGGGCGCTTATAGCCGCTTCCTCGAGCGATATTACAGGACCACCCATGACTAGCCCGATCACCGTCATCCGCAATGCCGAGCGGATCGTCGCTTATGACGCATCGCGAAGAACGCATGTCTATCTGTCCGATGGTGATGTCGCCTTCGACCGGACCGGCTTCGTGCAGGTCGGCGGGCATTATGAGGGCGGCTGCGGCGCGGAAATTCCAGGACGCGGCAAGATGGTCATGCCGGGCTTCGTCAATGTCCACTGCCATTCGGGCGAGGAACCGGTCGCCAAGGGCATCTTCGACGATATGGGCTCGCCCGCTCTGTGGGGCAATGCGCTTTATGAATATTCGAACCTGATCGAGATCAGCCGGGAAGCGGTCGAGGCGGCGCTGACCGTGATGCTGGGCGATCTGATGCGCAGCGGCGTCACGACGCTGGTCGACATCGCCGGGCCACATGAGACATGGCTGCCGACCTTGGCGAAGAGCGGCGCGCGCGCCTATGTGGCGCCGGGTTTCCGCGAGGCGCAATGGCATGTGGAAGTGAGCCATCGCCTCGACTTCCAATGGGACAAAGAACGTGGGCGCGAGGCCTTCGCCCGCGCGCTCGCCGTCGTCGATGAGGCTTGCGCCCATCCGTCTGGCCGGCTCGGCGGCGTGGTCTCGCCCGCCCAGATCGAGACCTGCTCGGCCGAGTTGCTGCAGGACGCGATGCAGGCGGCGCGCTCGCGCGGCGTGCCGATCACCGTCCATGCGGCCCAGACCATGACCGAGCATGAGGAACTGTTGCGCCGCACCGGCTTCACCGCCGTGCAATATCTCGAAGAGCTCGATCTCCTCGCCGACAATCTCATCATCGGCCATTGCATCTTCGTCGACAGCCACAGCTGGACGCGTCAGCGGACAAGGCGCGACGTCGAGCTTCTGGCCGAGTATCGCGCCAATGTCGCCCACTGCCCGGTCACTTTCGCCAGGAGCGGCATGGTGCTGGAGTCGATCGGCGCCTATCGCCGCCAGGGTGTCAATGTGGCGCTCGGCACCGACAGCTATCCTTACAACATGATCGAGGAGATGCGTCAGGCGCTGATCTGCGGGCGCATCGCCGGCAAGAGCTTCGCCGATGTCGCGACCTCCGACGTGCTCGATATGGCGACGCTCGCCGGCGCCAGGGCGCTGGGGCGCGACGATATCGGCCGTGTCGGCCACAAGGCGAAGGCCGACTTCATCATCGTCGATCTCAAGCATCCCGCCTTGCAACCCGTCTATGATCCCTTGCGTAATCTCCTTCATTGCGCAGCGGAGCGCGCCATCGAGGCCGTCTATGTCGACGGCGACCGGGTCGTCGAATTTGGGCGGCCGGTGCATCTCGATTATGATGCGGCTGCGCGGGCGCTTGCCGAGGCGCAGCGTTTCGCCCTGGCGCGGATCAGCGAGAACGACCCGCGCCGGCGCAAGCTGGCGGAGCTGGCGCCGCTGACCTTGCCGACTGGTTCGGAACATCGAAACCAGACCCACGGAAAATAATAGCTTCCTCCGCCTGCCATTGGGGACAGACTTGCCTGTCGCCAACATGGAGGAAAGCCTGATGAAAAGGATCTGGAGTGTGCTCGGCGCTGCGGTTCTCGCGCTCGCCAGCACGGCGGCGTCGGCGCAGGAAAAACTTGTCGTCAGCATCTGGGGCGGCAACTGGAAGGACGGCGCCGGCATCATCGCCAAGGAGTTCACCAAACGCACCGGCATGGAGGTCGAGTTCATCACCGGCGGCACGCTCGACCGGCTCGCCAAGGCCAAGGTCGCCAAGGACAATCCGGAATCGGATGTGGTCTTCACCACCAGCCAGGTCGGCTTCCTCTATCAGGCCGACGGCCTGTTCGAGAAGCTCGACAAGAGCAAGCTCGCCAATTATGCCGGCCTGGTCCAGGCGGCCGATCGCGGCGATTATGAGGTCGGCGTCTATTCATATGTCTACAGCCCGGTCTATCGCGCCGATCTGATGCCGAAGGATTTCAAGCTCACTTCGTGGAACGATCTGTGGTCGCCAGCCGTCGCCGGCAAGCTGTCGCTGCCCGATTTCGATCCGAGCCATATCATCATCGCCTCGGCGGTGCTGGCCGGCGGCACGGCGGCGAACTGGGACGTCGGTGTTCCGCTGCTGGAGAAGCTGAAGCCCAATGTCAAAGCCTTCTATCAGTCGGATGCGACCAGCCAGGATCTGCTGAAGACCGGCGAGACGCCGGTCCAGGTGACGCTGTCGATCAATGCCTATCACCTGATCCAGAACGGCGTGCCGGTCACCATCGCCATCCCGAAGGAAGGGGCGGTCGTCGGCATCGACGTGCTCGGCATCAATGCGGGCACCAGGAAGCTCGACAAGGCGCAGGAATTCATCAATGTGGCGCTGGACCCTGAGATCCAGCGCCAGCTGTGCAACTTCCACAAATGCTCGCCGATGCATAAGGACGCGAAGATCGATGCCGATCTCGCCAAGCTGCCCGGCATCTTCACCACACCCGAGCAGTGGTCGACACAGGCGATCATCACGCCCGACGACATCAGGGCCAAGCTGCTGCCGACCTGGAAGGCCTGGTTCACCGAGAACATGATGCAGTAACAGTCGCCCTTTATTCTCGGACACTGCGCGCCGGGACGGCAACGTCCCGGCGCTTCGTTTTTGGGCGACATCACGTGTGGGGGCGGGATCCCGGAGAAGACCGGCGTCCGCTTTTTCGCATCCGTGCCTCTACTTAGGAACATTGGAAGCAAGCGAACAAAAAATAATAATTTTCTGATTTAGCCCTGTCCGTAAGATTGTCCCGATCTCGCAAGCTCATTGTCGCTACGCAAGGTCAAAATACGAATAAACCAATGAAAACAGGGAGAAATGGCTAGATGAAGAAGCTCATGGTAGCACTCGGCGCGCTCGCGGTCGCGTTTGCCAGTACCGCCGCTTCGGCGCAGGAAAAGCTCATCGTCAGCGTCTGGGGCGGCAATTGGAAGGACGGCGCCGCCATCATCGCCAAGGAGTTCACCAAGCGCACCGGCATGGAGGTAGAGTTCATCACCGGCGGCACGCTCGACCGGCTCGCCAAGGCGAAGGTCGCCAAGGACAATCCCGAATCGGATGTGACCTATACGACCAGCCATGTCGGCTATCTCTATCAGGCCGACGGCCTGTTCGAGAAGCTCGACAAGAGCAAGCTCTCGAATTTCGCCAATCTCTACCCGGCGGCGGATCGCGGCGACTATGAGGTCGGCGTCTATTCTTACGTCTACAGCCCGGTGTTCCGCACCGACCTGATGCCCAAGGACTTCCGCATCACCTCGTGGAACGACCTGTGGTCGGACGCCGTCGCCGGCAAATTGTCGATGCCGGACTTCGATCCGAGCCACATCATCGTCGCTTCGGCGATCCTCGCCGGCGGCGACGCGTCGACATGGGAGAAAGGTGTTCCGCTGCTCGAGAAGCTCAAGCCCAATATCAAGGCCTTCTACCAGTCGGATGCGACCAGCCAGGACCTGCTCAAGACGGGCGAAACGCCGGTGCAGATCATGCTGTCGATCAACGCCTATCACCTGATTCAGAACGGCGTGCCGGTCACCATCGAGATTCCGAAGGAGGGGGCGGTCGTCGGCATCGGCGCGCTCGGCATCAACAAGGGCACCAAGAAGCTCGACGCGGCGCATGAGTTCATCAATGTGGCGCTCGATCCGGTGGTGCAGCAGGAAATCTGCGACTTCCATAAATGCTCGCCGATGAACAAGGAGGCGAAGATCGATCCTGAGCTCGCCAAGCTGCCCGGCATCTTCACCACGCCCGAGCAATGGGCGACACAGGCGATCGTCACACCCGACGAGGTGCAGGCCAAGCTGCTTCCGACCTGGAAGGCCTGGTTCACCGAAAACATGATGCAATAAAGCGGACGTCGGCTGGCCCGTCCCAAGCGGGCCAGCCCTTTCATTTTCGCCATGTCCAAGCGCCCGTTCCTCATTCCCTTCCTGGTGCCGGCCGTCCTCGTCGCGGTGATCTTCCTCGCGGCGCTCGCCGAGATCCTGCAATACAGCTTCCGTGAGTTCATCCCCGGCTCACTCGATGTCGGCGGCTTCACGCTGGACAATTTCGCCCGCATCTACCGGCCGGTCTATTTCAAGGCGGTCGTCAATACCTTCGTCCTCAGTCTCGCCACTGCCTTCTTCACGCTGATCCTGTCCTATCCGATCGCCTTCGCGCTGGTGCGCACGAAGATCGAATGGATCCGCACGCTGCTCATCCTGCTGTCGATCACACCGCTGTTCACCGGCGAGATCGTGCGTACCTATGCGTGGATGCTGGTGCTCGGCACCAATGGCTTCCTCAACACGCTGCTCATCGATCTCGGCATCATCGCGGCGCCGGTCACCTTCATGTACACGCATGCTGGCGTCGTCATCGCGCTGGTCCAATTCGCCATGCCGGTGATGATCATCATTCTCGCCACGGCCATCAGCCACATCAATACGGATTACGAGAAGGCGGCCGCCAATCTGGGCGCGCGTCCTTCGACGGTCATCGCGCGGGTGGTCATACCGCTCACCATGCCCGGCATCATCTCGGGCTTCATCGTGATCTTCGCCTGGACGATGAGCGCCTTCGCCACGCCGCAGCTCATCGGCGGCGGCAAGGTGCTGATGATCTCCAACGCCATCTATCTGCAGGGCTTCTCGGCCCTCAATTTCCCCTTCGCCGCCACGCTCAGCGTGATCGCGCTGATCAGCGCCTTCGCCAGCCTGGCGCTCATGAAACTCGTCGCCAACCGCCTCGAGCGGCAAACGGCGATTCACTGACGGAGTCCAGCATGTGGAGACAAACGCTGTTCTGGGTCGTCGTCAGCTGCATCCTGTTCTACATGACGATCCCGGCGATCGTCGTGGTGATGACCTCGTTCAATCCGGGCGAGATCCTGTCCTTCCCGCCCAGCGGCTTCTCGCTGCGCTGGTACGAGAAGGCGCTGACCTACCCGGATTTCCGCGCCGCCTTCAAAACGGGCCTCATCGTCTCGCTGGTGGCGTCGACGCTGGCGCTGGCCATCGGCACGTCCTTCGCCTTCCTGGTCGTGCGCTACGTGTTCCCGGGCAAGAACCTGCTCGAGGGCATCCTGTCGTCGCCCCTGATCATCCCGCACTTCACCACCGGCTTCGGCTTCCTGCTGCTCGGCGCGCAGCTGAATCTCAACCAGAGCTATACGATCATCATCATCACGCATGTGGTGCTGGTGCTGCCCTTCGTCGCCCGGGCCGTCTATGTGAGCCTGCTCAATATCGATCCCAATTTCGAGCGTTCGGCCGCCAATCTCGGCGCCTCGCCCTTCATGGTGCTGAGCCGTATCACGGTTCCCCTCATCATACCGGGAATGGCGGGCGGCTGGCTGGTGGCGGCGATCCTGTCGCTCACCGAATTCTCGGCCTCGCTTTATGTCACCGCGAGCCGGACCCAGACGCTGCCGGTCGCCATGTACAACTATATCCGCGAATATACCGATCCGACCGTCGCCGCGGTCTCGGCGCTGCTCATCATCGCCACCATGCTCATCCTGATGGTGGCCAATCACTTCCTCGGCCTGCGCAAGATCCTTGCGATAGATTCTCACTGACAGGTGGACCGAACAGCATGAAGACGAACAACAAGGCAGGGGACAGCGGACATTCGGTCGATATCGTCGAGGTGACCAAGACCTTCGCCAATGTCACCGCGGTCCACAAGGTGTCGCTCAATATCCGCAAGGGCGAGTTCATGACGCTGCTCGGCCCGTCGGGCTGCGGCAAGACCACGCTGCTCAACATGGTGGCGGGCTTCGAGACGCAGACCTCCGGCGCCATCCATATCGACGGCAAGGACATTTCCGCCGTGCCGCCCTACATGCGCGAGACCGGCATGGTGTTCCAGAGCTACGCGCTCTTCCCGCATATGAATGTCTTCGACAACATCGCCTTCGGCCTGCGCATGCGCAAGCTGGGCGCGAAGGAAATCAAGGCGGAAGTCGAACGCGCCCTCGACATGGTGAAGCTCTCGGGCATGGAAGGCCGGCGGGTGCGCCAGCTCTCCGGCGGCCAGCAGCAGCGCATCGCGCTGGCGCGCGCCATCGTCATCCGGCCCAAGGTGCTGCTGCTCGATGAGCCGCTGTCCGCGCTCGACAAGAATCTGCGCCTGCAGATGCAGGTCGAGCTCAAGGAGCTGCACCAGAAGACCGGCCTCACCACCATCTTCGTGACCCACGATCAGGGCGAGGCGCTGAGCCTGTCGGACCGCGTCGTGGTCATGAGCCGGGGCGAGGTGCAGCAGGTCTCGGCGCCGATCGAGCTCTATACCCAGCCCGCCAATGGCTTCGTCGCGTCCTTCATCGGCGAGATCAATGCGTTGCCCAAAGCGCGCTGCCAGAAGAGCGGGCAGGATGTCCGTTTCGAGGTCTGCCCGCAGATCAGCCTCAACGGCCGTCAGCCGGCCCGCCAGGAGCTGAAAGATGGCCAGATGGTCCATATCTTCATCCGGCCCGAGCATATCGAGATCGCCGGTCCGCGTCACAATGGCGGCAATGTCGTCAAGGGCAACGTCGCCGCGCATATCTATCAGGGCACGCATACGCAGACCCGGGTGAACGTGCCGGGCATCGGACTCATCGAACTGCGCACCAAGGGAGCGGCGGCCATCGACCAGGCGCCGCTCGGCTCTGAAATCGCTTTGTCGGTGCCGCTCGATGAGGCCGTCATCCTGCCGGCTTGAGGAGGAGATATCCCATGGCAGAAGCTCCAGACACGATGCCCGATCCGGCGCTGCGGCAGCGCTTCCTCAATGGCATGGGGCTCGCCGCCTGCACCGTCAATGTCGTCACCACCGAAGGGGCGGCCGGCCGCCATGGCGTGACGGTCTCGGCGATGGCCTCGGTCTCGGCCGATACATCGCGCCCGACGCTGCTCGTCTGCGTCCATCATTTGAGCCCGGCGGCGCAGGCGATCATCGACAACGGCATCTTCTGCGTGAACGTGCTGCGCGACGACCAGTCCTTCATCTCGGATTGCTTCGCCGGGCGGTACAAGACGGCGGACGGCAACAAATTCTCCTGCACCAGCTGGACAACGCTCGCGACCGGGGCGCCGCGTGTCGTCGACGCGCTGGCGGCCTTTGACTGCCGGATCCTGTCGGCGCAGAAGATCGGCACCCACCATGTCATCATCGGCAGCGTCGAGGAGATCTTCTCTCTCGAGCGCGGTTCCCCCCTGATCTATGCCAACCGCGCCTATGGCACGCCGTCGCGCATCGACAATTCGCGCGCCGCGGAAATCCAGAGTGTCGAGACGGTGCGGCTCGGCGCCTTCCACACTTTCGGGCCGCATGTGGTGCCGCAGGTCCTGGGCCGGCTCGCGGCAAAGGGCCGCCAGATCGACCTCAAGCTGGTCGAGGGTGACCATCGCCGGGTGCTCGAGGCGATCAAGGCCGGCGATGTCGATCTGGCGCTGGTGTACGACTTCGATCTCGGTGACCAGATCGAGACCGAATTGCTCACCGAGCTGCAGCCTTATGTGCTTCTGGCCGAGAACCATCCTTTCGCGAAAGAGAGTTCGCTGTCGCTGGCGGCGCTGGCCGGGGAACCTCTGATCCTGCTCGAGCCGCCGCCGAGTGGTGAATATTTTCTGTCGCTGTTCAGCGAGCGCGGGCTGACGCCCAATATCCGCTTCCGCACCGCATCCTTCGAAATGGCGCGCGGTCTCGTGGCCGGCGGCTTCGGCTTCAGCCTGCTGTCGACCAAGCCCGCCGCCACCATGTCCTATGACGGCAATGCGCTGGTGACGCGGCCCCTGGCGGATGCGACGCGGCCGAGCCAGGTGGTGCTGGCGCGGCGCGCCGGCGCCGCACTTGGCGCCGGGGCTGAAGCTTTTGCGGCGGAGTGCCGAGGATTGTTCGGCGTTTGACTCAATATCCCCGCTTCGGGTCGACCCGGTGCAACGGTTCATCGCCGCGGCGGATGCGCCTGATGCTTTCGGCGACATCGCGCGCCGCCATGCGGGGCGTGGTGTTGCTGGCGAGATGCGGCGTGATCAGCACATTGTCGAGAGACCAGAGCGGATGGCCTTCCGGCAGCGGCTCCTTATGGAAGACATCGAGCGTCGCCTCGGCGATATGGCGGCTGCGCAGGGCTTCGATCAGGGCATCCTCATCGGTGATCTGGCCGCGCGACACATTGATGAACTTGGCACCCTTCGGCAGCAGCGCCAGCCGCCGCCTGTCGAGAAGGCCACGCGTCTCCTCGGTCAGCGGCAGCAGGCTCACCAGGATTTCGTTGGCGGCCAGGAAGCCGTCCAGCGCGTCCGCGCCCGACACGCAATTCACCTTGGGCAGCTGCTTCTGCGAGCGGCTCCAGCCCGAGACGGCGAAGCCGAGATTGGCCAAGGCGATGGCCGCCGCCGCGCCGAGATCGCCGAGCCCTAAGACGCCGACCTTGATTTCGGCGAGCGGGCGCGGATGGATGAACTCCCATTTGCCGCGCTTCGTGGAGCGCTCGAACTCCTGCATGTCGCGGGCATAACGCAGCACGGCGAAGAGAACGTAGCTCGTCATCAGCTGCACCATGCCCTGATCGGACAGGCGGCAGATGGGGACGTCGGGCAGGTCGTCACGGCCGACGATCTCGTCGACGCCGGCGCCGAGATTGGTCACCAGCTTGATGTTCGGATAGGGCGCGAAGAACCCCGCCGGGGGCTTCCAGACCAGGGCATAGCGGACGTCCGAGTTGTTGCCGAGCTCGGAGCTCACGCGGAAGTCGAGATCGGGGAGCTCGTCCTTGAGCGCGTCCCGCCAGGCGGACGGATCGTCGGTCGGGCTGTAGAAAACCAGAGCTTCGCCGTGCATTGTCATTTTTCTCCTTTGAGCAGCCGGGCCATGGCCATGATGGCGAATTCGTAGCCGGCCGGACCCAGGCCAGCAATGATTCCCGTAGCCGCCTTGGAGATGAAGGAGTGATGGCGGAAGGGCTCGCGCTTGTAGATATTGGTCATATGCACCTCGATGACCGGCTTGGCGAAAGCGGACAGCGCATCGAGCAGTCCGATCGACGTATAGGTCAGGCTGCCGGCATTGATGATGATACCGTCCTCGGTCTGGCGCGCCGCATGGATCCAGTCGATCAGCTGGCCTTCATGATTCGACTGGCGGAATTCGAGCTCCACGCCCACCGTCTTGGCGACCGCGCGGCAGCCGGCTTCGATATCGGCCAAGGTCTTGGAGCCGTAGACGCCGCTCGGATCGACGCCATAGAGATTGGTGTTGGCGCCATTGACGATCAGGGCCCTGAAAGATTGGCTCATCCGAGCACTCCTTGAGATTGCATGCGATGGTTGGGATTAGTCGAGCGGCGCCATGCCGGGCATCTGGTTTGTCGAGATCACCTGGCGGCAGTGGGTTTCGAAAGCCTGGGTGATGCTGGTCTTGCGCAGGCCTTTGAGCGTCGCGAGGCCGAGCACCATGGGCGGATAGTTGCCGGCGAGCGGCACATAGGCCAGCGGTTTGCCGTTGAGCGCCGCCTTGTTGCGCGGCCGGGCGGTGGCCAGCGAATAGCCGAAGCCGCTCGCCACATAGCTGCGGATGGCTTCCGGATATTCGGTGCGGGTGAGGATGTTGGGCGCCAGATTCTCGCGCAGGAAAAGCGACATGAAATATTCGCGGCTCAAGGGCAGGTCGAGCAGGATGAAGGGCAATTCGACGAGATCGCTCAGATGGATCGGCGCCTTCGTCACCAGCGGATGATCGGCGGGCAGCAGCGCATAGGTCGGCAATTGCGCCAACGGCTCGAAATCGATGTCCTCGGGAATGTTCTGTGAATAGGTGACGGCAATGCTGATCTCGGCGCGGCGCAGTTTGGCGACGAGCGAGGCCTCGTCGCCCTCCGAGACATGCAGCTTCACGCGCGGAAACTGATCGAGAAATCCCTTGCAGACTTCCGAGATGATCAGGGGCGCATAGGTGCGGAAGGAGCCGATATTCAATGGACCGCTGATCGAGCCGGCCACCTCGTCGGCGACATTGTGGAGCTCCTCGGCCTGGTCGAGCAGCGTCTTGGCCGCCTGCAGGAAACGCACGCCGGCCGGGGTGAGCGACAGGCCTTGCGCGTGATGGCGGACGAAGAGCTGGATATCGAACTCGGCTTCGATCTGGGCGATGGCGGTCGAGATGGAGGGCTGCGAGATATTTAGTCTTTCAGCAGCGAGCTTGACGCTCTTGGTCTCGCCGGCGGCGACGAAATAAAGCAATTGCCGTAATGTAAAGCGCAACGGCGATCGCGATGGATCGGCCTTGGTCACCATATTCGACCGGACTTGAACACGTATCTCCTCCTGCAGGAGATACGAGTTTATGTCACCTTTGAAGGCCGGTTCAATGCGTATCACTCAGTGCCTCTACTGGTCGCCCGGGACCCCATAGGAAGGGGCGGAGGACGGGTTGAGGGCGCGGGTCACATAGGCATCCATCTGCGGCTTCCACAGCTCCCAGAGCCGCGCCAGCTCGCCGATCGGATCGGTCTCGTGCCAGTCGACACGCAGATCGGCCACCGGCCAGGCGACGTCGCGGACCAGGAGCATGCCCACCGAATGGACCGGTCCTTCCTCCCCGCCCGCGGCAAGCGCCGCCTGCATCGCGGCGATGAGCCGGTCGCCGAGCGCCGCTTTCTCATCGGCAAGGAACGCCTTGACCATCTGGTCGGGCACTTTCGGGTCCTTCAGCAGATTGCCCGCCGCCACCACATCCGGCGCTTCCGTGATGCGATGGGTGCCGAGCGTTCTCGCTCCCGAGAAGGAGGCGGTGCCGCCCTGGCAGTCGACCAGCGCCACCTGCCGGTAATCGAGATGGGGCGCGGCTGCCTTGAGCTTCGCCAGCGCCTCGGGTGCTGTGAGGCCCGAAGCCATGAGATCGAGGCCCTTGGGACCGAGCGTCGGGTCGGTGATGTTCTGGGTGGCGACGACGCCCACGCCGGCACGGGCATGGGCGCAGCGCGCCGCGACACAGGGGCTCGAGGAGGAGACGGCGATGCCGAACATGCCGGTGCGCCGGCAGCGGGCGGAGATCGAGAAGGTCATGACGGCGCCGCCTCAGGCCTTGTCGGGAATGACGGCGGTCACTTCGATCTCGACCACCCATTCAGGCCGCGCCAAGGCCGGAACCACGAGGCCGGTGGAGCAGGGGAAGACGCCTTTGAGCCACACGCCCATCTCGCGATAGACGGCCTCACGGTAGCGGATGTCGGTCAGGTAAACGACGATGCGGCAGATATGCGACAGCTCGCTGCCCGCTTCCTCGAGCAGCATCTTGATATTCTCCATCGTCTTGCGCGTCTGCAGCCCGGCATCACCGACATGCAGGCTTTCGCGCGTGTCGAGATCCTGCGCCACCTGGCCGCGCAGGAAGACCATCGTGCCGCGCGCCACGACGCCCTGCGAGAGGTCATTGTCGAGCTTCTGCTCGGGATAGGTCTGCTTGGTATTGAAGGGACGGATGCGCTTATGGGTCATGGGGTTTCCTCGTCTTTGAAAGAGTTGAAAGCGGTATCGTAAATCGTCAGCAGCGCAGCACGACCTTGCCGGCCTGCTCGGAGGCCTCGAGAATGCGATGCGCTTCGGCCGCTTCGGCGAGCGGCATTTCGGCATGGATGACCGGGCGCACGCGGCCCGCCTCGACGAAGGGCCAGACATGGCGTTCGAGCGCGCGCTTGAGGCGGGCTTTCTCATCCGCCGGCTTGGGACGCAAGGTCGAGGAGGTCAGGGTCAGGCTCTTGCGCATGACGACGGTGAAGTCGAGCGTGATATTGGCGCTTTCCATGAAAGCGACACTGACATGGCGCCCGCCCGGCCCCAAGGCCTCGAGATTGCGCGGCATATAGGAGCCGCCGATGATGTCGAGCACGACATCGACGCCGCGGGCGCCGCGGGCCTCGCCGATGACCGACACGAAATCCTGGTTGCGGTAGACGATCGGGTGGGCGCAGCCGAGCTTGTGCAGAAGCGCCGCCTTCTCCTTGGTGCCGGCGGTGGCGAAGACTGTGGCGCCGATGGCGCTGGCGAGCTGGATGGCGATGGTGCCGTTGCCGCTGGCGCCGCCATGAATCAGCACCGCCTCGCCGCAGCAGAGACGGCCGAGCTCGAACAGATTGTGCCAGATGGTGAACAGGGCTTCCGGCAGGGCGGCGCAGTCGCGCTCGGCGAGGAAGCCCGGCAGCTTGAGGCAGCAGCGCGCATCGGCCACCGCATATTGGGCATAGCCGCCGCCGGAAAGCAGAGCCGCGACCCGGTTGCCGACGGCGATATCCTTCACCTCGGAGCCGCAGGCGACGACGGTGCCCGCCACTTCGAGGCCGAGAATGTCGGATGCGCCGGGCGGGGGCGAGAATATGCCGCGGCGCTGCATGATGTCGGGTCGGCAGACGCCGGCATAGACGACCTTGATCAGCACCTCGCCGGGTTTCGGCTCGGGCACCGGGAAAGTGTCGAGCGCCAGCACGTCCGGCCCGCCCTTCTCCTTGGCGATCACGCCGCGCATGGTCTTTGGAATCGACGTCATGTGGTCATCCATGTCGCTGCCGGCTGGCTGAGTTTCGCCGCGAGGCGCTCCAGCATCCGGTCGGTGGCGGTGAGCTCATCGAGGCCGATCCATTCATCGGCCTTGTGGGCGCGGGTCATGTCGCCGGGGCCGCAGATGACGGTCGGGATTCCTGCTTCGGCATAGAGGCCGGCTTCGGTGCCGAAACTGACGGTCCGCGGCCTGGCCGGCGCCCCGGCGAGATCGGCGACGGTGGCGATGGCCGGATGACCGGCGGGTGTAGCGAGCTGCGGATAGGCGGCGATCTCCTCGACGAGGATATCGGCCTCGGGCGCCTGCCGGCGCAGCGTCTCGCGCTCGGCGGCGATGCCGGCGTCGATGCGCTTCAAGAGCGCGGGAATGTCGATGTCGGGAATATTGCGGATCTCATATTCGAGCACGGCGCGGTCGGGCACCAGATTGAGCGCCGAGCCGCCATGCAGCGAGCCGACATGGATCGTCGTATAGGGCGGATCGAAGGTCTCGTCGCGCCTCGCCGATCTGGCCGATTCCGCCGCAAGATCGCCGAGCAGCGCGACGATGCGGGCGCCCGCGAGCACGGCATTGGCGGCGCGGTGCGGCAGGGCCGAATGGCCGGTGCGGCCGGTGACGGTGATGCGGTAGGCGACCTTGCCCTTATGCGCGGTGGCGACTTCGAGCGAGGTCGGCTCACCGACGATGCAGAGCGCCGGTTTCGCCTTGAGGCCCGCCACCTCGGCGACGAGATCGGGGGCGCCCCGGCAGCCGACTTCCTCGTCATAGGAAAAAGCAAGATGAACCGGCGTTTCGGTTGCGCCGGCGTGGAGTGCCGGCAGTTGCGCCAGGATCGCGGCGATGAAGCCCTTCATGTCGCAGGCGCCGCGGCCGTAGAGACGGCCGTCGCGCAGGGACGCCGCGAAAGGCGGGCTCGACCAGCCGGGCTCGTTGGCGGGCACCACATCGGTATGGGCCGAAAGCACCACGCCGGCGCGATCGGTTGGTCCGATCGTCGCCAGCAGCGAGGCTTTCTGGCCGGTACTGTCGGGAATACGCAGCGACGCAATGCCAAGGGGCGCCAATCGCCGCTCGATATAGGCAATGATATCGAGATTCGAATTGGCGCTGACCGAGGCGAAGCCGACGAGCTCCTTCAGGATGTCGGCGGATGTCCGCGGCGTCATGTCCCCGGACCGTCAGAGCGAGCCGTTGACCCGATCCGACAGGCCGGCCGATTTGCGCACGAAATCGAGAGGGCCCGAGAAGTCGAAGGCATTGTAGGTCGCCGCCAGATGGTTGAAATGCGGGGCCTGGGCGAACTGGACGAAGGTCAGCCGGTGATTGGCGTAGTCCGAGTTCAACAGGTCGCGGGCGAAAGCCAGGAGCTTGCGGCGGTCCTCCGCCTGCCACGCGTCATTGAGGCTGTAGAACTTCGCCAGCCAGTCCTTCGATTCGCCATTGCCGAACGCCGCCGCGCTCGGCGTGACGCAGATCTGGCCGCCGCACAATTCGCGCGCGATATGCATCATCTGCGGGAGATTGGCGCAGGCATGGATGCGGCCGGCATAGAGGATCGACTGATGCGGCATCAGGAGGCCGCCCGGGCTCTTCTGCGCGAGCGCGATCGAGGCGGTGAGATGGGCGTTGATGCCTTCGCGGTAGCAGACGAGGTCGGCGAGCTTCTCGCGCACCGCCTGCAGCTTGTCGAGGCCGGTCTGCTTGGCGTTCCACAGAGCCGCGCCGATCATCATGTCGGCGACATAGAGCAGACGCAGCGTATAGGGGAAGGCCGAGTAGCGATGCAGCGTGCCGCGGATATAGGCGGCCGCACGGGTATGGCGATAGAAGAAGATGTCCTCCCAGGGAATGAGGACATTGTCGAGGACCATCAGGAAGTCGACTTCGTCATATTTGTTGGCGAGCGGATAGTCTTCCTTGCTGCCCTTGCCGGCGAAGCCCGCGCGGGCGATCATCTTCACGCCGGGCGCGCCCATCTTGACGATGCCGCCCACCGCATAGTTCGACAGCTTCTCATTGGTCCAGGCGCCGACCGTCGGCTTGAGGAAGGCCTGGTCGGCATAGCCGGCGGCGGTCTCGTATTTGGCGCCGCGCACGATGATGCCCTTGTCGGTCTCCTTGACGACATGGACCATCATGTCGGGATCCTGGTCCTGGGGCGGCTTCGAGCGGTCGCCCTTGGGATCGGTATTGGCGGAGACGTGGAAGACGTCGGTCTCGATCACGCCCTGGATGTGACGGGCGATGTTCTCGGAGAATTGCGAATCGATCTCGTTGAGCACGTCCTGGCCGTCATAGAGCGACCACATCTCGCCGACCGTCTCGTCGCCGACCCGGGTGACGACGCCGCCGATGTCGGAGATGACGGTGTCGACCGCCTTCCACTTGTCGTGCCAGTCCTTCTGCTCCTTGGGCAGGCGGTTGAAGATCGAATGGGCGCCGGCCGCGTCGCTGTAGGTGAGGGTATCCGCATGGCTGTTGTCATGCTGCATGTCGTACATGCGGGCGCGGATGTCGATGATGGGCTTCAAGGACGGATGGCTGGTCACATCCTTGACGCGTTCTCCGTCGATCCAGACCTCGCGTCCGTCGCGGATGCCTTCCCGATATTGCTCACCTGTTCTGATCATTGTCTTCACGCTGTTTCTTGAGGGTGCGGGAAGCCTAGGAGAGGACGTTGGATAGCGAAAATAATTAATTCCTGCCGATTGCTTCAAAAAAACAAAAGGCCGCATCCTTGCCCCGCTCGAGCGGCTCCAGTCTGGCCAGAAGGGCTTGGGCGCCCGGGGCGCCGGTCAGGCCGATGTCGTCCGATCCCATGGCCAGCACGGTCTCGCCGGCTGAGCAATGGACGCCATCGACCGTCCAGGCCCCGGCGGCGGCAAAAAGCAGGAGCACGCCGGCCGCCGGCGGCGCGATGGGGTGGCGGCCTTCTGTCAGCACCCTCACCGATGACCGCCATGAGCTCTCGCGGGTCATGATATTCAGGACGCGCAAATCGGCGCCCGCGGCTTCGCAGGAGGGAGCCTTGCCGCTGTCGAAAGTCAGCGGCGTCATCAGCGCCAGATGCTCCACCTGGCCATCGGCGAAAGCGAGCGTCATGGCCTCGCCCGACAGGCGCGTGATGTGGCGGGTGATGCCCGGAAAGGACGAGAAGACGCTGACCGGCGGAATATCGGCGAGGCTGACGCGGATCTCGAATTCATCGGACGCCGGCCATAGGATCACGTCGCGCGTGACGCCCTGGCCATTCTTCCAGGGTTTGGTCGCATAGTCCTCAGGCTTGAGCCGCCGCAGCTTCGTCCGATCGTTCATTCTTCCACCATAGACGAGAAGACGCTGAAGCGAGGGGCGCCATGAATAGGATTTTCCGATCCAGGCGGAAGAGGAAAAGTTATTTATCACGTCGCCTCCGTAATCCATCGTCCCGTCCAAAAGGCAAGGAGCGACAAGCAGATGACGACCAGACCCGCGCTGAAGCTGACACATGAAGGGGCGCTCAAGGCGCTCCAGGGAGCGGTCGCCAAGGCCAATGAGCTCGGCGTGCCGCAGAACATCACGGTGGTGGATGACGGCGGCAATATCCTCGCCTTCCTGCGCATGGACGGCGCCAAGCTGCTGTCGATCGAGACGTCGCGGTCGAAGGCGATCACCGCCGCCTCGCACCGCCAGCCGACCTCCAGGCTCGATCCCAAGAACGAAATCAAGCTCGCCATCGCGGCCGGCGGCCGTCTCACCAATCTCGAAGGCGGCCTGCCCATCATCATCGACGGCTTCTGCGTCGGCGCGGTCGGGGTCGGATCCGGCACCGGCGCCCAGGATGTCGAAGTGGCGCGCGCCGCGCTTGCCGCCGTCGGCGCCGAGGACCAGGTGCCGTGACCATGCTGAAGATCTTCTATGCGCCGACCTCGGCCTATGTGCGCAAGGTTCTGGTCACCGCCCGGGAGCTCGGTCTGGCCGACAGGATCGAGAAGCTGCCGAGCGCGGCCAATCCGGTGAAGCGCGACGAGCGCATCGCGGTCGCCAATCCGCTCGCCAAGATTCCGGCGGCGATCACGCCCGAAGGCGACTATCTCTTCGACAGCCGGGTCATCTGCGAATATCTCGATGCGCAGGCGCCCGACGTAAAACTCTTTCCAGTCGAGCCCAGGAAGCGCTGGCAGGCGCTCACCTTGCAGGCGCTGGGCGACGGGCTGGTCGATGCCGCCCTGCTGTCGCGTTATGAGCTGGTGATGCGCCCGCAAGACCGGCAATGGACCGACTGGCTCGAGGGACAATTGACCAAGGTCGATGCCGCGGTGGCGCGTCTCGACGAGACGGTCGAGGCGCTGGCCGGCCCCCTGACCATCGGCCAGATCGCCGCCGGCTGCGCGCTCGGCTATCTCGACTTCCGCTTCGCCCACCGGCCCTGGCGGGAGCAACATCCGCGCCTTGCCGGGTGGTATGAAGCTTTCGCCGAACGCCCGTCGATGCAGGCCACGATCCCGCGCGATCCGGCCTGATCATGATGCCCAGTTCCACCCGTTTGGAAGCCGACTCGCTCGGCATCGTGGAGATTTCGGCCGACAGCCTGTTCGGCGTCCAGACGCAGCGCGCGGTCGATAATTTCCGCATCACCGGCATGCCGGTCGCGCGCCACGGACATCTCATCCGCGCGCTGGCGATGGTCAAGCGCGCCGCGGCCGAGGCCAATCGCCGGCTCGGACTGCTCACCGGCGAGATCGCCGATGCGATCAAGATCGCTTGCGATGAGGTGATCGCGGGTAGGCATCGTGACGCGTTCCCCGTCGATGTGCTGCAGGGCGGCGCCGGCACCTCGACCAACATGAACATGAATGAGGTGATCGCCAATCTGGCCTTGCAGAAGCTCGGCCGGTCGCCGGGCGACTATGCCGTCATCCATCCCAACGATCATGTGAATCTGTCGCAATCGACCAATGACGCCTATCCGAGCGCGGCGCGGCTGTCGCTGCTCTTCGCCGAGGAAGAGCTGAGCCGGGCGGTCGCCGCTCTGGCCGATGCTTTCGCGGCGAAGGGCGCCGACTATGCCCATGTGCTCAAGCTCGGCCGCACGCAGCTCCAGGATGCCGTGCCGATGACCGCCGGACAGGAATTGACGGCTTTCGCGGTCACGCTGCGCGAAGACATTGCGCGGCTCGAGGAGACGGTCGGCCTGTTCCGCGAGATCAATCTCGGCGGCACCGCCATCGGCACCGGGCTCAATGCTCCCCCCTCCTATTCGGAGCTCGCCATCGCGGAACTGTCGCGCCTGTCGGGCCATGATCTCGCGCGCGCCCAGAATCTCATCGAGGCGACCTGGGACATGGGCGCCTTCGTGCTGTTCTCCGGCATGCTGAAACGCCTGGCGGTGAAGCTCTCCAAGATCGCCAATGATCTGCGGCTGCTGTCGAGCGGCCCGCGCGGCGGCCTAAGCGAGATCAGGCTGCCGGCGATGCAGCCCGGCTCATCGATCATGCCGGGCAAGGTCAATCCGGTCATTCCGGAAGCGGTCAGCATGGTGTGCTACCAGGTCATCGGCCATGACACGGCGATCACCTTCGCCGCCGAGGCAGGCCAGCTGCAGCTCAACGCCTTCGAGCCGCTGATCGTCCACAATCTGCATGACTGCATCGCTATGCTGACGGCGGCGGCGGACATGCTGCGCGAGCGCTGTGTCGACGGCCTGAGCGTCGATGCCGCGCAATGTCTGAAGCATCTCGATCACAGCACGGCCCTGGTGACCGCGCTGGTGCCGCTTCTGGGCTATGCCCGCTCGGCCGAGATCGCCAAGGAGGCGCTGAGAAGCGGCGTCACCTTGCGCGAGGTCGCGGAGGAAACCGGCGGCCTGTCGCGCCAGGATTTCGACCGGCTGACCGATCCCCTGCGCCTGGCGAACGGGTCAGTCTGACGTCAGGATGCCGCCACGGCCTCTTCGATGAGCGCCACCACTGCGTCCGGCTGCGAGGCGAGCGAGGCATGGCTCGCCTTCAGGGTGATCACCTTCTTCGCGCCGAGCCGGCCCGACATCCATTTCTGGTTGTCGGGCGCGATCATGCGGTCCTCGCTCGAGATCTGATACCAGGACGGCTTCTTCTTCCAGGCGGGCTTCGAGATGTTCTCGCCGAAAGTGCTGGCGAGCGGCGCCTTCTGCGTCGCCGCCATCACCAGCGCCTCGTCGGGGGTAAGGTCCTGGCAGAAGCTCTCATGGAATTTGTCGCGCTTGATCCATAGATAGCCGTCGCTGTCGGGCGCGAGATTGGGCGCCGCCACCGGCGGATTCTTGGCGGTGATGGCGCCCGGGCTTTCGCCGGCATCGGGCGCGAAGGCGGCGATATAAACGAGGCCCGCCACATTGGGCTGGTCGCCGGCCTCGGTGATGACGGCGCCGCCATAGGAGTGGCCGACCAGGATCACCGGCTGCTTCTGCTGGGCGATCATCTTGCGGGTGCGCTCGGCGTCGTCGGCGAGCGAGGTCAGCGGATTCTCGACCGCCATGACGGAATTGTGGCCCTTGCGCGCCAGAGCCACGATGACCTTGCTCCAATGGGCGGCGCCGCCCCAGAAGCCATGGACGAGGATGATGCTGGTCTGCTTTGGCATGGAAGCCTCCGTGGAATGCGAAACGATCCTGATCCCGCCATCGCCCTGGCGCAAGCAGGCATTGCATTACAAAGAGGTCACGCTACACCGTAATGACGAAAGACACCGGGCCGGATCAGCCGCCGACTTCCGCGCCGGCCAGCACCCGCGCCAATTGCTCGTCGCGCTTGTACACGTCGCGGCGGAAGTGGATCGAGCCGTCCTTGTTGGCCCAGGCGGTCATGTAGGTGACATGCACCGGCACCTGGGTCTTGAGATTGATGATGCGCTGGCCGCCTTGCGCGATCTGGGCGTCGATGCGCGCTTTCGACCAGCCCTGATCGGCGAGCAGCAGCTCTGCCAGCTCGAGCGGATTCTGCACCCGCACGCAGCCATGGCTGAAGACGCGCAGGTCGCGGTTGAACAGGCTCTTCGACGGCGTGTCGTGCAGATAGACGTTGAAGCGGTTGGGGAACATGAACTTCACCCGGCCAAGCGCGTTCTTCGGGCCCGAATCCTGGCGCAGCGAATAGGGCATGCGGTTGAAGGACGACCAGTTGACGCTGTAGGGATCGACCTCCTTGCCGCTGTCGCCATTGCCGGCGAAGACGCGGATGCGCTCGCGCTGGAGCACGCCCGGATTGCGCCGGAGCTTGGGTAGATATTCGTTGTTGGCGATATTGGGCGGCACGTTCCAATAGGGATTGAGAACGATGTATTTCATCTTCTCGGAAAACACCGGCGTGCGCGTGAAGGGCTTGCCGACCACGACGCGCGCGGTGTGCACGGTCTTGCCGTCCTTCACCACCTTGAGCTCCTGGTCGGCGATATTGACCAGGATATAGTACTTGCCGAGATCGTCATCCATCCAGCGCCGGCGTTCCATATTGAGCTCGAGCTGCTGGATGCGGTCGGCGACCGGCACATTCATCGCCTCGAACGTGGTCTGCGCGATGATGCCGTCCTCGGTCAGGCCGTGGCGATACTGGAACCATTTGACCGCGGCGACGAGGTCGGCATCGTAGAGATCGCTGTCCTTGTCGGCGCCTTCGGGAAGATCGCCGGTGAGGATGAGATATTTACGGACGGCGGGGATGCGCTTGTCGTTCACGCCGGGCTTCAGCGCCGTACCCTTGCCGATCACCGGGAAGCCGCCTTTCGCCTCGATCTCGCGATAGGCGGCGAGCGCCGATTTGAGGCGCTGATATTCGGGCGTTTGCGGCTCGAGCGAGCGCACATAGTCGCCGATATTGTCGGCGCGCTCGGCGCCGTCGATCAGGGTCAGGGCGCCCAGCTGCTTGGAGGTGATGGCATTTTCCTTGCCGGCCGCCTGCGGGTCGACGATGCCACGATTGATGTCGCGGCCGAAATCGATGAAGGCGCGGGTGAGGAGGAATTCGAGCTCGGCCAGCTCGCGCGGCGTCTTCGCCGTCTCCAGTTTCTGCTCGATCTCGCCGACGCGATAGGCGACGGGATCGAGCCCCATATCGGCCGCGCCCTTGATCGCCATGAGGATATCGTGGGCCTTCGCCTTCGGACCCGAATCGCGCACCCAGAGCGGCTTGTAGTCGCGATCGTCGGCATAGAAGACATAGACCTCGACGATGCGGTCGTCCGACTGCTGGTCGCCCATCAGAGGCTCGCCGCTGTCGATGATCTTGCGGATCTCGGCGGCGACCTGCTCATTCTCGGCGGCATGGGCGATCGGCCCCGCCAGCACCAGAAGAATGAACAGCGGCGCCCAGGCGATCAGGCGACTAAGGGACATGGATGTTCCTCCGTAAACTCCATGTCCTGGAGCTTATGGGGGAAGCGTGATCCGCGCCAGGGTCAATCGGCCCGTCACGTAAAGTTTAAGAACAAAAAAGGCCCGCTCGTGTGAGCGGGCCTCGCAACTCGAGCCGGAAAGGCTCAGGCCTTGCCGCGGCTCGCATCGACGCTCCAGGGGCCGGGGCCGGCGGCGGCGATATAGAGGAACACGAAGCTGAACATGATGGCCAGTTCGCCGCTGTTGAGGATCGGATGGAAGTTCTGCGGCGCGTGCACCATGAAATAGGCGACCGCCATCAGGCCCGACAGGATGAAGGCGGTGAGGCGGCTGAACAGGCCGATGACGAGCAGGGCGCCGCCCACGATCTCCAGGATGCCGGCGATGCCGCCGGGCGACCCGACCGGTATGCCATACATCCCTTCGACGAACGGAAAGCCGAAATACTTGGCCGAGCCATGCGCGAAGAAAAGCAGAGCGGTGATGATGCGCAGCACGCTGAGGAGCTGAGGCGCGAAACGCGAAAGAAACATAAAGTCCATGGAATCCCCTTGTCCGTTGGTTGACCGCCCAACCATGCCTCGTTTCCGGTGGGCCGGCGCAGTTCCGCTAGCGAGACCAACCTAGAATGGCAACGCCGCAGGTTTCACTTTCCCGTTATCGCTCAGGTAACGGTTTTCGGCAAGCCACCAGCGATTCCCAGGCGGCCATGGCCCCGTCGATGATCGTTTCGAGGTCGCGGCGCGAGGCGCCGTCGCGCGCCTGGATGGACAGGCCTTCGAGCAAAGTCGCGTAGAAGCCACCGACCCGTTCGGCGTCGGCCGTCGCGGGAACATCGCCTTCCGCCATGCCGCGGGCGATGCGCGCCTTCAGCGCCTGGCGCGATTCGCGCCGGTGCCGGGCCAGGTGATCGCGGACATCCTTGTTCTGGGGCGTGCCGAGCAGGGCCGAGAGCACGATCATGCAGCCGGGGGGCTTGCCGGCCTGCGTATAGGTCGCCGCATAATCGCGCAGCATCGTCTCGATCGCCTGGCGCGCCGTCGGCGCCGTTTCGAGGACGCGGCGGGCCGGGGCGCCTTCGATCTCATTGTAGAGGTCGACCGCCTCGCGGAAGAGCGCCTCCTTGCACCCGAAAGCGGCATAGAGGCTCGGCCGCTCGATGCCCATCGCCTCGGTCAGGTCCGAGAGCGAGGTGCCCTCATATCCCCGCTCCCAAAAAACCTCCATCGCCCGGCGCAGCGCCGAGGCGCGGTCGAAATTGCGCGGCCGGCCGCGCTCCGCCGGGGTCCGATCCTTTTTCATACCTATCAGTAAATAAATCTCTTGACGGATCGGCGCAAGGACTCCAGATATATTTACCTATCAGTACAGAAATGGAGAATCCCATGAACGACCTGTCCGGAAAAACAGCCCTCGTCACCGGCGCCAGCCGCGGCATCGGCGCGGCCATCGCGCTGCGCCTGGCGGCGGAAGGGGCTGACGTCGCCATCACCTACACCCAGGGAGCAGCCGCGGCGGCACAGGTCGTCGCCGAGATCGAGGCCCTCGGCCGCACGGCGCTCGCCATCCAGGCCGACAGCGCCGACCCGCAGGCGGTGCGCCGCGCCGTCGCCCAAGCGGTACAGGAGCTCGGCCGCCTCGACATTCTCGTCAACAATGCCGGCGTGTTTCCCTACGGCCCCTTCGAGGCGGTGAGCCTCGAGGAGTTCGACCGCACCATGGCGATCCATGTCCGGGCCGCCTTCGTCGCCGCCCAGGAGGCCTCGCGCCACATGGAGAAAGGCGGCCGCATCGTCTCGATCGGCAGCAATCTCGGCGAACGGGTTCCCCATGCGGGCGTGGCACTCTATGCGACGAGCAAGGCGGCGCTCATCGGCTACACCAGGGGGCTGGCCCGCGATCTGGGGCCGCGCGGCATCACCGTCAATCTGGTCCAGCCGGGCTCGACCGACACCGACATGAACCCTTCGGACGGCGAGAGCTCCGACGCGCAGCGCAGCCTCACCGCGCTCGGCCATTATGGCGCGGCGGCCGATATCGCCGCCGCCGTCGCCTATCTCGCCGGCGATGGCGCGCGCCAGATCACCGGCGCTTCGCTCCTGGTCGATGGCGGCGCCAATGCCTGAGCAAGATGGCGGGGTAAAACCGCCGCGCGGCCCTGGCGGAGAATGCCAGTTCTGATAGGCTCGACGGGGTAGGCAACCGGAGGGCTAAATGAGCATCATCATTGCGATCCTGATCGGACTTGTTGCGGGCTGGCTGGCGGGACAGATCGTCAAGGGCGGCGGCTTCGGCATCATCGGAGATATCGTCGTCGGCATCGTGGGCTCGCTCATCGCGAGCTGGCTGTTTCCGCGGCTGGGCATCTCGCTCGGCGGCGACATCGTCGGCGCGATCATCTCGGCCACGATCGGCGCCATCATCCTGCTCGTCATACTGAGACTCATCAAACGCGCCTGAGCGCGATCCAGATCCCGGCCGGAGACGGCCGGGATTTTCCCCTGCCTCAAAGCTTCGGCCAGGTGTCGGCGATCTTGTAGCCCTGAGGCCAGGGATCGTCGGGATCGAGCAGCAGGGTCGACGTGCCGGTGATCCAGGCGCGCCCGGCGATCGAGGGGATGATCGCCTTGCGGCCGGCGATCCCGGTTTCTTCCTCGATACGGCCGTCGAAACGCGACTCGATGATCGAGCGGCCGATGAAGCGTTCGCCCGGCTTCAGCAGACCCTTGGCATGCAGCACCGCCATCAGCGCCGAGCAGCCGGTGCCGGTCGGCGAGCGGTCGAGCTTGCCGGGATTGACGACGCAGGCATTGCGGCTGGAGAGTTGGCCGTCGATCTCTTCGAGCTCTCCCGTCATGAAGCAGAAGGAGATATGATCCCAGCCGGTGAGCACCGGATGGCGGAAGCCCAGTTGCTCATTGGCGGCGGTGACGAGACGGCGGCCCATCACCGCGATGTCGGGCGCTTCCTGCGGTTTCATCGCAAAGCCGAAATCCCGGCCGCGTGCGACGACGAAACTGTCGCCGCCGAAGGCGATGTCGACGGTGACGGGGCCGATGCCCGGCACGTCGAGCCTGGCGCCGATCTGGTCGGCGAAAGAGGGCACGTTGCGCAAGGTGATGCGCTCGGCCTTGCCATTGCGGCACAGGGCCCGGATCCGGATGAGGCCCGCCGGCGCTTCGAGCGTGAGCTCGGTTTCGGGCTCCTGCATCGGCAGGATGCCGGTATCGAGCAGGACGGTGGCGACGCAGATGCAGTTTGAGCCCGACATCGGCGGGGTGTCCTCGGGCTCCATGATGATGAAGCCCATCTGGGCCTCGGGGTGCTTCGGCGGGACGAGCAGATTGACATGGCGGAAAACGCCGCCGCGGGGCTCGTTCAGCACGAAGTTGCGCAAGGCTCCGTCGCTGGCGACGAAGCGCGACTGGTCCCATAATGTGGCGCCGGGCGGCGGCGCCACGCCGCCCACGATGACGTCGCCGACCTCGCCCTCGGCATGGCAGCCGACGATCTGGATCGCCTTGCGGCTCCGCATGATTTCTGCCTCTTGTTTGCCCGAATTGATAGGTTATGAGAACGCCCTGGATCACGACGGGTTGGGATCAGGTCAATCCAAACCCGTCGTGATCCATTGTTATACATCGGCGCGGGATCTTGCGAAAAACCGGCGTCCACTTTTTTTCGCATCCCGCGCCAGACAACGGAAGGGCCCCATGAAATCCATCGAACATTTCATCGAATCGATCATCCTGGCGTCGCGCTGGCTGCTCGTGGTGTTCTATCTGGGGCTCGCGGCGGCGCTCGGCATCTATGCTTTTTCCTTCGCCAAGAAGCTGTTCGAATTCGTCACCAAGGTCATGATCCTCGAAGACACCGATACGATCCTCAAGATGCTGGGCCTCATCGACGCCGCCCTGGTGGCAAGCCTCGTCGTCATGGTGATCATCTCGGGCTACGAGAATTTCGTCAGCCGCTTCGACAATGCCGAGGGCGAGGTGCATTGGCTGGGCAAGATCGACGCCGGCTCGCTCAAGGTGAAGGTCGCCTCGACGATCGTCGCCATTTCCTCCATCCATCTGCTGCAGGTGTTTCTCAACTCGGCGCAATATACGTCCGAGCAGATCATGTGGCTGACCATCATGCACATGGCGTTCGTCGTCTCGGCGATCTTCCTCGCCTTCATCGACAAGGTGATGTCGGGGGCGAAGAAGAGCGACGAATGAGACCTACATATAGAAGATGAAGGTCAGCACCGCGAAGAGCGGCAGCAGGATCGCGACCGACCACAGCATATAGCCGAAGAAGCCCGGCATCCGCACGCCGGAGCGCCTCGCGATCGAATAGACCATGAAATTGGGCGCGTTGCCGATATAGGTGAGCGCGCCCATGAAGACGGCGCCGGCCGAGATCGCGGTCAGCGTCAGGGCGCCGTCGGTCATCAGCACCTGCGGATCGCCGCCCGCCAGCTCGAAGAACACCAGATAGGTCGGGGCATTGTCGAGGAAGGCCGAAAGCATGCCGGTCAGCCAGAAATAGGCGGCCGGATTGGCCTCGCCGTCGGCGCCCGTCACCAGCGCCACGAGCGGCGCGAACATGCCGTTCTCGCCCGCCTTCAGCATGGCGAGCACCGGAATGATGGTGATGAAGATGGCGGCGAAGAGCTTCGCCACTTCCTTGATCGGCTCCCAGGAAAAGGCGTTGGCCTCACGGTCGGCCTTGGGCGTCACGGCCAGCGAGACGAAGGTGACGGCGATCATCACCAGGTCGCGCAGGATGTTCTCGATCTCGGCGTCGACGCCCATGACATGGACGGTGCCGAGCGAGGTCGAGGCGCTGAGCAAAATGGCGCCGATGATGACGCCGAGCAGGATGATGTTGAGGCCGCCCGAGAGCCGCAGCGGCTGGTCGTCGGGCGTCGGATCTGGCTTCGAATGGCCGTCCTGGCGGTAGATGATGCTGTCGAGGACGAAGAACAGGGCCAGGAGCACGGCGACGAGAAACACCGTCTCCGGAAAGAGGTGTTCGGTGGTCCAGAAGAAATCGACGCCGCGCAGGAAGCCCAGGAACAGCGGCGGGTCGCCGAGCGGGGTGAGCGAGCCGCCGATATTGGCGACGAGGAAGATGAAGAAAATGACGACATGGGCGTTGCGCCTGCGATCGTCATTGGCGCGCAGCAGCGGGCGGATCATCACCATCGCGGCGCCGGTCGTGCCGGTGAAGCTCGCCAAAGCCGAGCCGATGGCGAGGAGCCCGGTATTGACGGCGGGCGAGCCATGCAGATTGCCGCGCAAAACGACGCCGCCGGCGACGGTGAACAAGGCCAGCAGCAGCAGGATGAAGGGGATGTATTCGAGGATGATCGCATGGCCGATCGAGGCGACGGCGGTGCCGGAATCAAACAGCGCAAAGAGCGGGATGACGATGAGCGCAGCCCAGAAAGCGGCGATCTTGCCCTGATGATGCTCCCAGAAATGATGGGCGAGCAGCGGAAGCAGCGCGATCGACAGGAGAATGCCGACAAACGGGATGGCCCAGGGCAGGACGAGTTCGGCGCCGTTCAGCTCAGCAGCCTCTGCTTGGGCGGGCCAGAGAATGACGGGGAGCAGCGTCAGGAGGGAAAGGAGACCCGACGTCAAGCGGCGGGAACGGCAAAGGGCTTCTGCGATCGGCATTTCGATATGGACCTCTTCTCCAGGTTCAGCGAATGCCGACCATGTGTGGAATTGAACCAGACCAGGGATTTTTACCTCAACCGCTCCAGGATCGAAACATAATTGGCGACGGCCGCGCCGCCCATGTTGAAGATCCCGGCGAGCCTCGCGTCCTTGACCTGCATGCCCTCGGCCTTGCCCTCGAGCTGCAGCGCCGCCATCACATGCATCGAAACGCCGGTCGCGCCGATCGGATGACCCTTCGATTTGAGCCCGCCGGACGGATTGACCGGCAGTCTGCCGCCCTTTTCCGTCCAGCCCTCGGCGATGGCGCGCGCGCCCTGGCCGCGCGGCGTCAGGCCCATCGCCTCATATTCGAGAAGCTCGGCGATGGTGAAACAGTCATGCGTCTCGACGAAGGAGAGATCGTCGAGCGACGTGCCGGCGCGCTCATGCGCCTTCTTCCAGGCGACTTCGCAGCCCTCGAAATCGACGATGTCCCGGGCCGACATCGGGAGGTAATCCTGGACATGGGCGATGCCGCGCAGATGCACCGCCTTGGGGAAGCGAAGCGCCGTCTCCGTGTCGCACATCACGAGGGCGGCCGCGCCGTCCGAGACCAGCGAGCAGTCGGTGCGCCGCAGCGGACCGGCGACGAGCGGATTCTTGTCCGACACCGTATTGCAGAACTCGACCGACAATTCTTTGCGCAGTTGCGCATGGGGATTGGCGACGCCGTTCTTGTGGTTCTTGGCGGCGATGCGGGCTAAAGCCTCCGACTGATCGCCATAACGCTGGAAATAGAGCTCGGCGATGCGCCCGAAGATGCCGGCGAAACCGCCCGGCGTGTCGCCTTCCTCGGCGCGGTAGGAGGCATTGAGCAGGATGTCGCCGATCTGGTCGCCGGGCGCCACGGTCATCTTCTCCGCCCCCACCACCAGCACGAAGCGGGCGGCGCGCGCGGCGATCGATGTGTGGGCGGCATGGATGGCGGCGGACCCGGTGGCGCAGGCATTCTCCACCCGCGTCGCCGGCTTGAAGCGCAAGGCCGGCGAGGCATTGAGAGCGAAGGCGGCGGGGAAGGACTGCTTCTCGAAGCCGCCGAAATTGCCGACATAGATGGCGTCGATATCGGCGGGCGCGAGCCCTGAATCGGCGATCGCTTCCGTGGCGGCGCCGACGATCAGGCTTTCGAGCGTCTCCGCCTCGAGCTTGCCGAATTTCGAATGCGCCCAGCCGATGATGGCGGTCATGGGTCAGCTCCCTGACTGAGGTCACTGACCCATAAGATAGTCAAATCGTCCGCAGATACCACTCGTAATCGCGCGCCGTCGGCTCGGCGAAGAAGCGGTCGGCCTCGACCTCCTTCAGCGTGCAGAAGGTGTCGACGAAGTCCTTGCCAAAGTAGTCCTTGAGGATCGAGGCGCGCCAGAAGGCGTCGATCGCCTCGAACCAGTTGCCGGGGATGTATTTGGCGCGTTTCTCATAGCCGTTGCCGGTGACGGGCGCGCCCGGATCGAGCTTTTCCGAGATGCCGTGATGCATGCCGGCGAGGATGGCGGCCATCACCAGATAGGGATTTGCGTCGGCGCCCGCCGGGCGATGCTCGATATGGCACGTCTCGGGCGCCCCTGCCGGGATGCGCAGCGAGACGGTGCGGTTGTTGACGCCCCAGCTGGCCGACACCGGCGCATAGGAATTGCGGCGAAAGCGGCGATAGGAATTGGCGTTGGGCGCGAAGATCAGCATGGATTCGGCCATCGACGCCTTGAGGCCGCCCAGCGCATTGAGCAGCAGCTGATTGTCCGTCGGGTTGACGGCGGCGAAGAGATTCTTGCCGGCCTCGTCGGCGAGGCTGACATGGATATGCATGCCAGAGCCCGTCCATTCGGAATAGGGCTTGGCCATGAAGGTGGCGACGAGGCCGTGCTTGTCGGCCGCCGCCTTGATCAGCCGCTTCAGCATGATGCCCTCATCGCAGGCCTTCAGCACGTCGGCCCGGTGGCGCAGCACGATCTCCATCTGGCCGGGCGCATATTCCGAGATCAGCGTCTTGGCCGGCAGGCCCTGGATATCGGCATAGGCATAGAGGTCCTGGAAGAAGGGCGCGAAATCGTCGAGATCCTGCAGGTGATAGGCCTGGTAGTGCTGCGGGCGGGCGCCGTTGGTGAGCGCCTTGGGCGCCCTGGGCACGCCGGCGAAAGCCGCCTCGCGGTCCATCAGGAAGAATTCCACCTCGACGGCGCCGACCGGCGTCATGTTGAACTCGGCGAAGCGGCCGACGATCTTCTCCAGCGCATTGCGCGGATCGGCATAATGCGCGACGCCGTCGAGGTCATGCGCCGTGGCGATGTACTGCGCCGCGGGCTGCGCGGCCCAGGGAATGGTGGTCATGCTGCCCTGGATGGGCCACAGCAGCAGGTCGCGGTCGCCTTCGTCGAAAACGAGGCCGGTTTCGGGCACGTCCTGACCGGTGGCGTCGAGGACGAGCGCCGAGATCGGCAGGAAGCGGCCGTCGCGCCAGGCGGGAACCAACTCGTCGCGGCGCAGGATCTTGCCGCGCTGGATGCCGCACAGATCGGTCCAGATCAGATGAAAACTCTCGATGCCGGGATTGGCGTCGAGAAAGGCCTGGGCTTCACTCTGGCGCTGCGGGGTGATGACGGTCATGATTAAAGGGCTCCATCCCTCAGACGAGCTCGGCGAGGCAGTGGTCGAGGCCGCTGATCAGGCTCTCGACATGCGCTTCGCTCGTCGCGGGGCATATCAACATCATATTGTGGAACGGCGTGATCACCACGCCGCGGTTCAGAAGATAATGGTGAATGGCCATGTCGATCGGGCGGTGAATGATGCGGCCCGCTTCGCCGCCATTGCGCGGGCGGTCCGGACTGCACATGAATTCGACACGCGCGCCGACGCGCACGACATGCCACGGCGCCCCATATTTGATGATGACATTCGCGATACCTCTTTCGAGCCTTCTGGCGAGCTCGATCAGAGGGGCGAAAGCCTCCCGGGTGAAATAGGTCTCGAGCATGGTGCGCATGAGCGCCAGCTGCAGCTTCGAGCCTGAAAGGGTTGTGCCGATGCCGGAGCGACCCGGCTCACGGTGTTCGAGATATTTCCTGATGCGGCCGGCGGTTTCTTCAGAGAAACCATAGACCGCGGCGGGCACGCCGCCGGCGATCGGCTTGCCGAGGACGATGGCGTCGGGCTCGAGCCCATGGGCGCCGGAATAGCCGCCGGGACCCGACGACATGCAATGCGTTTCGTCCATCACCAGCAGCGTGCCGGTGCGTCGCGTGATCTGGCGCAGGGCGTCATGATAACCATCGTCGGGCAGCACCATGCCGATATTGGTCATCAGGGGCTCGGCCAGGACGCAGGCGACATCGCCCGGCGCCAGCGCGGCCTCGAGCGCCGGAATGTCGTTGAATTCGACGACCTTGGTGAATTGCGTGATGTCGCGCGGCTCGCCGACGAGGGCCGGATCGGCGATTTCCTTGCCGTCCGCGAGCGTGACGAAGGTTTCGTCCACGGCGCCGTGATAGCAGCCGTTGAAGACGAGGATCTTCCGGCGCCCGGTGATGGCGCGGCACCAGCGCAACACGGCGCGATTGGCGTCGGAGGCGGTTGCCGTCACCTGCCACATCGGCAGGCCGAAACGTTCGGAAAGGAGGCGTCCGACGACGGGCGCATCGGGCGAGGGCAGCATGGTGGTGAAGCCGTCGAAGCTCGCCTCACGCAGGGTTTCGGCGAGCGCCTTGGGGCTGTGGCCGAACATGGCGCCGGTGTCGCCGAGGCAGAAATCGATATAGCTGTTGCCGTCGACATCGGTCAGATCAACGCCCGAGGCCTTTTCGATGAACAGTGGAAAGGGTGTTTCCCAATCGGCCATCCAATGCATCGGCACGCCGCGCAGCCAATGTTGGGAGGAATCTTCGGCCAAGGTCCTGGATTTCGGATTGCGCTGGAGAAAATGGGCTTTTTCACGCGTCAGCATCGCCTCGACCGAGGCGTCCGTGATCCGGGAGGCCATGATATCCTTTAAGGTTGTTGAGCCGGGCACTTACCTAGCCGGGCTCAGGGGGCGAACACAACCCCATGGATTTCTCCGCCAGAATCTGGTTTGACAACGCCTTCGCACCACGAGGGAAAGTCCAATGAGCCGCGTCGTCTATGTGAATGGAAGCTATGTCGCTGAAAATGAAGGGAAAGTCTCAATTTTCGATCGCGGCTTCCTGTTCGCCGACGGCATCTATGAAGTGACCGCCGTGATCAACGGCAAGCTTGTCGATTACGAGCCGCATGCCGAACGGCTGGAACGGTCGCTGAACGAGATCCGCATGGCGTGGCCGTGCAGCAAGGCGGAGCTGCGCCAGATGCATGAGGAGCTCATCAAGCGCAACAAGCTCGATGAAGGCATCATCTATATCCAGGTAACGCGCGGCTCGGCCGATCGCGATTTCAAATTCCCCAAGGAGTCGACGTCGACGCTCATCGGCTTCACCCAGATGCAGAAGCTGCTCGAGAATCCGAATGCGCCGGCGGGCGTCAAGGTCGTCACCATTCCCGATATCCGCTGGGCGCGTCGCGACATCAAATCGGTGATGCTGCTGGCGCCGGTGCTCGGCAAGCAGCGCGCCTATGAAGAGGGCGCCTTCGAGGGCTGGATGGTCGAGGACGGCAAGGTCACCGAAGGCACATCGTCCAACGCCTATATCGTCAAGGACGGCAAGGTCATCACCCGGCCTTTGTCGAACAGCATCCTCGCCGGCTGCACGCGCCGCTCGCTGTTCCGCATGGCGAAGGAGGAGGGCGTCACCATCGAGGAGCGCCTGTTCACGCCGGAAGAGGCCTATGCGGCGGATGAAGCCTTCCTCACCAGCGCCTCCAATTTCGTGCTGCCGATCGTCGAGATCGACGGCAAGCGCATCGGCGGCGGCCAGCCCGGTCCGGTGGTGCGCAAGCTGCGCGAGATCTATCTCGACGAGGCGCGGCGGCAGGCGGGCTTGAAGTAAGGTCTCACCTCTGGCTCGTCCGCCAGTTCGGATTGATCCACGGCTCCTGATTTGAGGCGGGCAGGGGCTCGCGGCCGAGGATGTGATCGGAGGCCTTCTCGCCGATCATGATCGAGGGCGCGTTGAGATTGCCGTTGGCGATCTGCGGCATGATCGATGAATCGGCGACGCGCAGATTGTCGATGCCGATGACGCGGCATTCGGGATCGACCACCGCCTGTGGATCGGCGGCGTCGCCCATGCGGCAAGTGCCGCACGGATGGAAGGCGCTTTCGCAATGGTCGCGGATGAAGCCGTCGAGCTCTGCATCGCTCTGGAGATGCGCGCCCGGCTGGATCTCGCGGCCCTTATAGGGCTTGAGCGCGTCCTGCTCGAAGATCTCGCGCGTCAGGCGCATGGCGGCGCGGAACTCCGTCCAGTCGTCGGGGTGCGACATGTAATTGAACCTGATGGTCGGCGCCTCGCGTGGCTCGGCCGACTTCGCTTTCACGAATCCGCGCGATTTCGAGCGCATCGGTCCGACATGGACCTGGAAGGAATGGCCCTTGGCGGCGGCCTTGCCGTCATAGCGGATGGCGATCGGCAGAAAATGATATTCGATGTCGGGATATTCGACGCCGGCGCCCGAGCGGATGAAGCCGCAGCTCTCGAAATGATTGGTGGCGCCGAGGCCGGTCTTGAACAGCAGCCATTCGAGCCCGATCAGGCCCTTGGAGAAGAGATTGAGGCTCGGCAGCAGCGAGACGGGTTTGAGCGATTCCATCTGGAAATAGACTTCGAGATGGTCCTGCAGATTCTGCCCCACGCCCGGCAGCGCATGGACCGGCGTGACGCCGATGGACTGGAGATGCGCCGGATCGCCGATGCCGGAGATCTGCAGCAGCTTCGGCGAGTTGATCGAGCTCGCGGCCAGGATGACCTCGCGGCGCGCCTGCGCCATGAGGATCTCGCCGCCGCGCTCATATTCGACGCCGGTGGCGCGCTTGCCGTCGAGAAGAAGGCGGCGCACGAAGGCTCGGGAGACGAGCTTCACATTCGCCCGCTTGAGGGCCGGGCGCAGATAGGCATTGGCCGCCGACCAGCGCCGGCCCTGCCAGATGGTGCGTTCCATGGCGCCGAAGCCTTCCTGCTGGCGGCCGTTGTAGTCCTCGGTGACCGGGTATCCGGCCTGGCGTCCCGCTTCGACGAAAGCCTGATAGAGCGGGTTCTTGCGCGCGCCGCGGGTGACATGCAGCGGCCCGCCGGTGCCGCGCCAGCCGTCTTCGCCGCCATGCGAGGTCTCGAGCCGCTTGTAATAGGGCAGCACATGGCGGAAGCCCCAGCCCTTGGCGCCCATCGCTTCCCAGGTATCGAAATCGCGCGCATGGCCGCGCACATAGACCATGCCGTTGATCGACGAGGAGCCGCCGATCACCTTGCCGCGCGGCGTCACCAGCCGGCGTCCGCCCAGCGCCGGCTCGGGCTCGGCGATGAAGCCCCAGTCATAGGTCTGCATATTCATCGGATAGGACAGGGCCGACGGCATCTGGATCAGCGGGCCCATGTCGGTGCCGCCATATTCGAGCACCAGCACGCTGTGCCGCCCGTCTTCCGACAGGCGATAAGCCATGGCCGATCCGGCCGAGCCCGACCCGATGATGATGAAGTCGAACGACTCCATTGAATATCCCCTTTTAGGCGCTTATCCTTGCGCGCTCTTCTTGAGGGTAGTGGATCGCATAGCGGCGGGCGTTGCGCAATACGTCATGAAGTGCGGCGTAACCGTCCCGTGATGCCTTCCAGCTCGCGGACGCGCTCCTCGGTCTCGGGCCAGCGGCGGTCGACGATGTCGGCGATGAGCGCCTCGATCATGAAAAGTGTCGCAACGTTCGAATCCCAGCCGGACGGCGCGTCGATGCGCAAGGGGAAGGCGTGCGCCGCGATGCCGGCGATCGGCGACATCCACTGGTCGGTGAACAGCACGATCCTGATCCTGCGCTCATGCGCGAGACTGGCGAATTCGGCGAGCCGCGGGTCGTAGCGGCGCACGTCGAAGGCGATCAGCACGTCGCCGCGTTTCATGTTGAGCAGATATTGCGGCCAGGCGGCGGGCTGGCCCGGCACCAGGCTCACCTGCGGTCGGATCATATGCAGATGGGTGTGGAAATATTCGGCGAGCGGCATGGTGATACGGCCGCCGACGATATGCACGGCGTGGCTCAGATCGGCGATCAGATCGGCGATGCGGTCGAAGCTCCGGTGATCGACGAGCTTCAGCGAGCCGCGCAGATTTTCCATCACCGCCTCGGCGAAGCGGTTGAGCACATGGGCGTCGGGCGCGTCCTTGGACCAGCGCTGGTGGCGCGCGATCGGATCCTGCAGCTGCGCCTGGACCTCGCCGCGCAGCGCCGCCTGGAAGGCCGGAAAGCCGGTGAAGCCGAGCTTCTTGGCGAGCCGCAGCGCCGTCGGCGTCGACACCCGCGCCGCCTTGGCGAATTCGGTGATGCTCGACAGGCCCGCGACCGGATAATTGGCGAGCAGCGCATGCGCGAGCCTGTGCTCGGCAGGGGTCAGTTTCGGCGTGCCGAGCCTGATGCGCTCGGCGACGGTCTCGGCTTTGGCGGTCTTGCGTGTGGTCATGTCCGCTCTTGTAACGAATTTGACAGGCGCTGGCGATTCTGAAATGATCGTTCCAGGTGGGACGAGGGAAAGCGGTTTTTCCATGGGTGGGTTGCTTCGCCCCGGTGAGGGCGATCCGGTCATTTCGGTGAATGAGAACGGGCAGTCGCCCGTCGTGCTGGTATGCGAGCATGCCGGCAAGGTGATCCCGCAGGCGCTTGGCGATATGGGGCTTTCGCCGGACGATCTCACCCGTCACATCGCCTGGGATATCGGGGCGGAGGCGGTGGCGCGCAAGCTCGCGGAAGCGCTCGACGCGCCGCTGCTGGTGCAGCGTTATTCGCGCCTCGCCTATGACTGCAACCGGCCACCCGAATCGCCAGACGCCATGCCGGTGAAAAGCGAGACGACGCGGGTGCCGGGCAACGAGAACCTGACCCCGGAAGCCCGGCTCGCCCGCATCCGCGGCCTCTATCGGCCCTTCCATAATGCGGTGTCCGAGCTGCTCGACCGTCGCGCGGCGCAGAACGTTGCCTCGCTCATCGTGACGATGCACAGCTTCACCCCCATTTACCGGGGCATCCGCCGCCATCTCGATCTCGGCGTCCTGCACGACCGCGACACCCGTCTTGCCGATCTCGTGCTGGGCCTCGCCGGGCGCATGAAAGATATCGTGGTCCGCCGCAACGAGCCCTACGGGCCCCAGGACGGCGTGTGCCACACGCTCAATCTGCATGGCGCCGCCCGGGGGCTGCATCACGTCATGCTGGAGATCCGCAACGATCTCATCAGCCATGAGGGCGGTCAGGCGCAATGGGCGGAACGGCTCGCCCAGGTGCTGGAACAGGCCGTATCGCTCGTATTCCCTTCAATAGCAGTGAGGACGCAGTTGAGTTCATAGGACAGTCGCGGGGCAATACCGGAGGAAACAATGACACCTAAGGGTTATTCAGATTCCGAGCATCATGAAGACGTGAAAGTCCTGCACAGCATGGGCTATGCGCAGGAATTGACCCGCCGCATGGGCCCGTTCCAGAATTTCGCGATCTCCTTCGCCATCATCTGCATCGTCGCAGGTGGCATCACGGCGTTTCCCGCCGCGTTGAGCGCCGGGGGCGGCGGCTCGATCGGCTATATCTGGCCGCTCGGCTCCCTCTTCGCGCTCCTGGTGGCCGCCGCCATGGCTCAGGTCGCCTCATCCTATCCCACTGCCGGCGGTATCTATCATTGGTCGTCCATCCTCGGCGGACGCGGCTTCGGCTGGGCTGCTGCCTGGTTCAACCTGCTCGGTCTTCTGTTCGTCGTCTCGTCGGTGAATTTCGGCCTGTTCAACCTGACCCGCGACCTGCTCCTGGCACAGGTTCTGGGCATGGACGTCACCAACTGGACGCCCAGTGGCGAGTTCTCGACCGGCTGGTGGGTCCAGACGGCCTTCATCACTTGCGTCACCATCGTTCAGGCGCTTCTCAATCACTACTATCTCAGGATCACCACCATCCTTACCGACTGGAGCGGCTATATCATCCTGGCGACGGCGGTGGTGCTGACCCTGGCGCTGCTTGCTTTCGCGCCGTCGCTCAATTTCGCCCGGCTGTTCACCTTCACGAATTTCACCGGTGACGCCGGCGGCGGGGTGTGGCCGCAAGCCCAGGTCTTCCTCTATGTGGTGGCCCTGGGACTGTTGCATGCCGTCTACACGATCACCGGCTTCGACGCCTCGGCGCATACGTCGGAGGAGACGCGCAATGCGCAGCGCGAAGTGCCGAAGGGCATGATCCGCGCGGTCTGGTGGTCGTTCCTGTTCGGCTATTTCATGGTCTGCGCCATGGTGCTGGCGCTGCCCGACCAGACGGATGCGTCCGGCACGGTCACCGACGGCGTCGCCGCGGCGGCCAAGCAGGGCTGGGCCTCGTTCAACTGGCTCATCCAGGTCTCCGCCATGCCCTTCATCCTGAAGGCGGCGATCATCATCGGCATCGTCGTGTCGAACTTCCTGTGCGCGCTCGCCGGCCTCACCTCGTGCTCGCGCATGATGTTTGCCTTCGCGCGTGACGGCGGCCTGCCGATGTCGAATATACTGAAGCAGGTCAGCCCGACCTATCGCACGCCGGGTGCCGCGATCTGGGTCGGTGGCGCGCTGTCCATCGTGGCGACGCTCTATGGCGGTGCCTTCCTGGTCCTGTCGACGGGCTGCGCCGTGTTCCTCTATCTCTCCTATCTAATGCCGATCGGTGCGGCATTGAAGGGTGAGCTGGGTGGGGAGTGGGCCAATAAAGGTCCGTTCAATCTCAAAGGCGCGTCGATACCGGTTGCGGTGCTGGCCATCCTCGGCTGCGCATTGCTGATCTTCGTCGGCGTGCAGCCGCCGCAGGAGAAGGTGGGCTATCTGATCGTGCTGATGATCCTGGCGCTGACCGCCTTCTGGTTCGCGATGGAAGGCAAGATGGCGGTCGGCGCTGTCTTTGGCGCCGTCACCGTCGCCATCGTCTATTACTTCTGGCGGGACCCGGAGAGCAATTTCGGGCTGTGGGCGGCGGTCGTCGTGGCGGTGGTGATGGCGGCGCTGCTCGTCGTGCTGCGCGGCAAGCGCTTTGCCGGGCCGCCGGTCGGCGACGAGATCGCCAGGCGCCGGGCCGAGATCGCAGCGGCCGAGGCGGCGATCGCGCAAGGCAGCTGAGCCAAGTTTTACGAGAGCCGGCGGCGTCCGGGAAGGACGCCGTCACAGGGAGCAACCGGCGCGTGATCAGGAAAAGTGGATACCGGTTTTCCGTCAGATCACGCGCCAACTAAAGAATCCGATCACGTTTTATCACTTCGAGTCGAACCGACCTGAAGTGATCGTGATCTAGGGAAAGCAGGGGATACTCATGTCTCAAACGGAAGGTGGTGGCGTCAGCTACACGAGAGCTGACGCCGGTTATTTCGAAAAGCGGCATCTCCAGCGTTATGCGGGGATCTGGTCGCTCTGGGCTTTGGGCGTCGGCGCGGTGATTTCCGGCCATTTCTCCGGCTGGAACTTCGGCTTCGCGACCGGCGGCTGGGGCGGCATGCTGGTGGCGGGCGCCATCATCGGCGTCATGTATATCGGCCTCGTCTTCTGCATCGCCGAGATGTCGCCGGCGCTGCCGCATACGGGCGCGGCCTATTCCTTCGGCCGCACCGCCATGGGACCCTGGGGCGGCTTCATCACCGGCCTGTGCGAGAATGTCGAATATGTCGTCACGCCGGCGGTCATCGTGACGTTCATCACGGCCTATGTGAACAGCATCTTCGGTTTCGATCCGGCCTATTCGCCGATCATCTGGATCGTCACCTATGCGATCTTCCTCGGGCTCAACATCTTCGGCGTGGCCCTGTCCTTCCGGGTGACCCTGATCGTGACGCTGCTTTCGCTCGCGGTGCTGATCATCTTCTGGATCAGCGCCATCCCGAACATGGACTTCAGCCGCTGGGCGCTCAATATCGCGCCCGACGGTACGGAGCTGCCGGAGGGCAACGGCTCGTTCTTCCCGATGGGCTTCTCAGGCGTTCTCGCCACGCTCCCCTTTGCGGTGTGGCTGTTCCTCGCCATAGAGCAATTGCCGCTCGCCGCCGAGGAATCGGTCGATCCCAAGCGCGACATGCCGAAGGGCATCCTGCTCGGCATGCTGACTCTGGTCATCTCGGCCTTCATGATCGTGCTGCTCAATCCGTCGGTCGCGGGTGTCGGCGCCCACAAGCTCGGCACCTCGCTCGAGCCGCTGCTCGACGGCTTCCGCGCCATCTATGGCGATCTCGGCGTCACCTTGATCGGCATCATGGCGCTGACCGGCCTCATCGCCAGCTTCCACACCATCCTGTTCGCGCAAGGACGGCAGATCTACTCGCTGTCTCGGGCCGGCTACTTCCCGAAAGGGCTGTCGCTCACGCACCAGACCTACCGGACTCCGCATGTGGCGATGGTGGTCGGCTCTGTCGTCGGCCTCCTCATCATGCTGGTGATCTGGTTCTCGCTCGGCGCCGAGAAGGGCGGCTCGATCATCGGCAGCGTGCTGCTCAACATGGCGGTGTTCGGGGCGATGTTCTCCTATATCCTGCAGGCGATCTCCTTCATCCTGCTGAGGAAGAACCAGCCTCATATCAACCGGCCCTACAGGAGCCCGCTCGGCATCGGCGGCGCGGTGGTGACGATCATCATCGCCGTGGTCACGCTCTATTACCAGGTGCAGGACCCGAATTTCTTCAGCGGCGTGTTCTGGGTCGGCGTGTGGTTCGTCGTGGCGATCATCTATTTCGCCCTGGTCGGACGCCACAAGCTCATCCTCTCGCCCGAGGAGGAGTTCGCGATGGAGCATCGCGCCAAGGCATAACGGACGACGGCGGCGGCGTGGGGGAAGCCCCGCGCCGCCTTTTCATTTCCCCTCGAGAAAGAGAGACACATGGTTCAAGGCATGCTGACGCTCGCCCAGCTCAAGAAAGAAGTTGCGGCCGGCACAATCGATACGGTCGTCGCGGCGTTTCCCGACATGCAGGGGCGGCTCATCGGCAAGCGCTTCCACGCGCAGTTCTTCGCCGACGGCGCCTATGAGGAGACGCATGGCTGCAATTATCTCCTCGCCGACGACATCGATATGGAGCCGGTGCCCGGCTATAAGGTGGCGAGCTGGCAGAAGGGTTATGGCGACTTCGTGATCAAGCCGGACCTGGCGACGATGCGCGTCACGCCGTGGCTCGAGAAGACCGCATTGGTGATCTGCGACGTGCTCGACCATCACGATCATTCGCCCTTGCCGCATGCGCCGCGCAATATCCTCAAGAAGCAGCTCGAGCGGCTGAGCAAGATGAAGATGAAGGCCTATATGGCCTCGGAGCTCGAATTCTTCCTGTTCGACGAGTCCTATCAGAGCGCCCATGACAAGGCCTATGCCAATCTCAAGACGGCGGGCTATTATATCGAGGATTATCACGTCCTGCAGACGACCAAGGAAGAAGGCGTGATGCGCGCCATCCGCAATGGTCTCGCCGGCGCGGGCATTCCGGTCGAGAATTCCAAGGGCGAATGGGGCCCCGGCCAGGAAGAGATCAATGTCAAATATGCCGAGGCCCTCGACATGGCCGACCGGCATGTGATCATGAAGAACGGCTGCAAGGAAATCGCCTGGGGGCTCGGCAAGGCCGTCTCCTTCATGGCCAAGTGGAATTACGGGCTCGCCGGCAATTCCTCCCATATCCATCAGAGCCTGTGGGCCGCCGACGGCAAGAGCTCGATGTTCCACGACGCCAAGGGCGATCACGGCATGTCGGCCATGATGAAGCACTATCTGGCGGGCCAGCTCGCCCATGCCGGCGAGATCACCTATTTCCTCGCGCCCTATATCAACTCCTACAAGCGCTTCATGGCCGGCACTTTCGCGCCGACCCGGGCGATCTGGAGCTTCGACAACCGCACCGCCGGCTACCGCCTGTGCGGCGCCGACACCAAGGCGATCCGCGTCGAATGCCGGGTCGGCGGCGCCGATCTCAATCCCTATCTCGCTTTCGCCGCACTTCTCGCCGCCGGTCTCGACGGGATCGAGAAGAAGATGGCGCTCGAGCCGGCTTTCGCGGGTGACGCCTATGACACGTCGAAGAAGCTGCGCGAGATCCCCAAGACCTTGCGCGAGGCGACCGAGCTCCTCGACAATTCGAAATTGCTGCGCGGCGCCTTCGGCGACGACGTGATCGACCACTATGTGCATACCGCCAAATGGGAGCAGTTCGAATATGACCGGCGCATCACCGATTGGGAACTGAAGCGCGGTTTCGAGCAATATTGAGAGGACGGAAGAGTGGCAGAGAAGATCAGATGCGTATCGCCGGTCGACGGCTCGGTCTATGCCGAGCGGGCGGTGGCGAAGAAGAAGGACATCGAGGCGGCCTTCGCGGCAGCCCATGCGGCGCAGGGCAAGTGGAAACGCCTGCCGCTGCCCGAGCGGGGGAAGTATTGTTCGGCTATCGTCGACGCCATGCTGGCGATGAAGGACGCCATCGTGCCGGAACTCGCCTGGCAGATGGGCCGGCCGATCCGTTACGGCGCCGGCGAGCTGCGCGGTTTCGAGGAACGGGCGCGCTACATGATCGCGATCGCCGAGGGCTCGCTCAGCGATATCAGGCCTGAGCCCAAGGAAGGCTTCCTGCGTTGGATCAGGCGCGAGCCGCTGGGCGTCGTCTTCACCATCGCGCCGTGGAACTATCCCTATCTCACCGCGGTGAACTCGATCATCCCGGCGCTGATGGCGGGCAATGCGGTCGTCCTCAAGCATGCGGCGCAGACGATCCTGGTCGGCGAGCGTTTCGCCAAGGCCTGCAAGGCGGCCGGCCTGCCCAAGAACGTCTTCCAGAATCTGGTGCTGTCGCATGACCAGACGGCGACGGTCATCGCGGGCGGCCATGCCGACATGGTGTGCTTCACGGGCTCCGTCGCCGGCGGCAAGGCGATGGAAAGAGCGGCGGCCGGCCGTTTCATCAATGTCGGGTTGGAGCTCGGCGGCAAGGACCCGGCCTATGTCCGCCCCGACGCCAATATGGCGCATGCGATCGAGAATCTGGTGGATGGCGCCTTCTTCAATTCGGGGCAGAGCTGCTGCGGCATCGAGCGCATCTATGTGCACAAGAAGGTCTGGGGCGACTTCATTGACGGCTTCGTCGACCTGACGAAGAAATATGTCCTCGGCTCGCCGCTCGACGAGGCGACGACGCTGGGGCCGATGGTCAAGCCCGAGGCCGCCGATTTCGTGCGCAAGCAGATCGCCTCCGCTGTCCGTTCCGGCGCCAAGGCCCATATCGATCCCAAGGGCTTCGCGCGCGACCGCAAGGGCACGGCCTATATGGCGCCGCAGGTCCTGACTTCGGTCAATCACCAGATGTCGGTGATGATGGAGGAGAGTTTCGGACCGGTCGTCGGCATCATGAAGGTGAGCGACGACGAAGAGGCGATCGGGCTGATGAACGATTCACCCTATGGCCTGACCGCCGCGGTGTGGACCGAGGACGCCGATGCCGCCGAGCGCATCGGCGAGGAGATCGCCACCGGCACGGTGTTCATGAACCGCTGCGACTATCTCGACCCGGCCTTGACCTGGACCGGCGTCAAGGATACGGGCCGCGGCGCCACGCTTTCTGCCGTCGGCTACGAAGCCCTGACCCGGCCCAAGAGCTACCACCTCAGAACCAGGACGAAGTGACATCCCATGACCATTCCGAATCGCAATCTCAACTTCCCCACCGCGATCAAATTCGGCGCCGGCCGTATCAAGGAGCTGGCCGAATTGTGCCAGGCGAACGGCATCAAGCGGCCGCTCTTCGTCACCGATCCGGGCCTTGCCCAGATGCCGATGGTGGCGGCGATCCTCGCCGATCTCAAGAAGGCGGGACTCGGCGTCGCGCTCTTTTCGGACGTGCGCCCCAATCCGGTCGAGGCCAATCTCCAGGCCGGCATCAAGGCCTTCAAGGCCGGCAAGCATGACGGCGTCATCGCTTTCGGCGGCGGCTCCGGTCTCGATATCGGCAAGCTCATCGCGCTGATGCACGGCCAGAAGATCTCGGTCTTCGATCTGGAGGATATCGGCGACTGGTGGACCAGGGCCGATGCCAGCAAGATCGTGCCGATCATCGCGGTGCCGACCACCGCCGGAACGGGTTCGGAAGTGGGCCGCGCCGGCGTCGTCACCCATCCCGAGACGCATGAGAAGAAGATCATCTTCCACCCGGCGATCATGCCGAAAGTGGCGCTGCTCGATCCCGAGCTTTCCGTCGGCCTGCCGCCCAAGCTCACCGCGGCGACCGGCATGGACGCGCTCGCCCATTGCCTCGAATCCTATTGCGCGCCGTTCTATCACCCGCTCGCCAAGGGCGTGGCGCTGGAAGGCATGCTGCTGATCAAGGAGAACCTCGCCAAGGCGGTGAAGAAGGGCGCGGATATCGACGCGCGCGGCAATATGCTGGTCGCCTCGTCGATGGGCGCCACCGCGTTCCAGCGCGGCCTGGGCGCCATCCATGCGCTCTCGCATCCTTTCGGCGGCCTCTATGACGCGCATCACGGCCTCCTCAACGGCATCGTGATGCCCTATGTCCTGAAGGCCAACCGCAAGAAGATCGAGAAGGACATCGAGCGCGCCGCCGCCTATCTCGGCATCAAGGGCGGCTTCAACGGCTTCCTGAAATGGATCCTGGCTCTGCGCAAGGAAGTCGGCATCCCGCACAAGCTCGCCGATATCGGCATCGACACCAAACGCCTCGACGAGGTGGCGAAGATGGCGATCAAGGATCCCTCCGCCGGCGGCAATCCGATCCAGTTCAGCGAGAAGCAGTACAAGGCGCTCGCCAAGAAATGCGTGACCGGGGATCTGTGACGCCCGTCAACTGTCAGGCGCGCTTTTGGCTGTTTCGTCATGGCCGCCCTTGAGACGGCCATCCAGCCCCTCCATGCAACGGCTGTGTGGGCGTAGGATCTGGATGGCCGGGGCAAGCCAGGGCAAGCCCGGCCATGACGAGTGAAGAGAGACCGGCTAATGCCCCGAGCCGTCCTCGACGATCACTTCGACGGTGATCTCGCCGGCTTTCTGGAAATCGAGGATCATGTCGAAGCGGTCGCCGAATTTGAGTGGCCTGGTGAGGCCAATCAGGCGGAGATGGCGGGCGCCCTTGCGCATCGCGACCGGCTTGGCCGGCTCGAGCAGGACGGAGGTCAGCGCCGGGTCGTCATAGCGGTTGTTCTGGCGCAATTCGATCATCGAGCAGATGTCCGCGCGCGCCGCGATCAGCTCGTCGGCTTCCTTGCCGCGATTGGACAGCGGCACGAAGACCTGGGTCTCGCGTGTTTCCGACGGCAGGCCCCAGACATGGCCGATGGCGATCTCCCCGATCTTGAAGGAATGCGCGAGCGCCTTGGGCGTCATGGCGCCGAGGGCGAGGAGAGGCAGAAGAACGCGGCGGCTGAGCATGGGCTTACATCATCATATTGGTGGAATAGAGCGAGCCCCAGAACAGCAGCCCACCGAGGCCCAGAATAGCCAAACCGCCGATCACTCTCAGGCCAAAAGCCGCGTGATCCAGCCAGGCGGCCTCCTTCCTGGCGAGCCGCAGCGCGAGCTTCTTGGAATAGACGGCGATGGCCGCGATGACCGAGACGGTGATCGCCGTGCCGAGCGCCATCACGAGGGTCGAGGTGACGCCGGCCCAATAGAGGCCCATCGGATAGGCCGCGATCAGCACCAGCAGCGATCCGGTGCAGGGCCGGATTCCGACCGCGAAGGAGAGCGACAGGGCCTTGGTCAGCGACCAGTCGCCCTTGACCTCGCTCGCCTGCGGCACATGCGCGTGGCCGCAGCCGCAATCCGGCCCGTGATCATGATGATGGTGACCGTGATCATGATGGTCATGGCCGTGGTGGTGATGGCCGTGATGGTGATCATGCGCATGCGCGGCGGCAGGCTCGGCTGCGTGCGCATGGGCATGCGGCCGGAAGGCCGACCAGATGAGATAACCCCCCATCAGCGCGATGAGGGCGTAGCTCGCGCTTTCGAGGAATCCCGCCACGTCGCGCGCGGTCGAGCCGACCGCTGTCACCAGCAGCAACAATGCGCTGATCACCACAATGGCGGTCAAAGCCTGGATGAGCGCGCTCATGAAGGCGATGAGGATGCCGCGACGCAGCTCGTTTTCGGTGGCGAGCAGCCAGGCGGAGATCACCGCCTTGCCGTGGCCCGGCCCCGCGGCATGGAAGATGCCGTAGCCGAAGCTCAGCAGCATCAGCGTATAAGCGGGCAACAGCGAGGATTGCGCCTTCATCTGGCGCAGCGATTGCGACATCGCGCCATAGAAGCTGCGCTGCTTCTCGATGATCCACAGGACCGGCTCGCTCCAGAAGGAGGGCATGTCGATGGTGCCGTCGGCATTGCGCGGCTGGACCAGGAGCTTGCGCTTGTCGATCTGGGGCGCCGTCTCGCTCGGCTGCTCCTGGGCGTGGAGCGGGACGGTGAGGAAACCGGGACTGGCGATACAGGCCAGCAGGAAGAGCGCAAGCAGCCGGGCGATCAGGGTCATTGGCCGCAGATGATCAAAGCCGGCTGGGCGAACATGCCGCCGAAATCCTCGTCCTCGGGCGGCTTCCAGTCCTTGCCCTTGGTGGAGAGCATCTCGCGGGTCTGGTTGAGCTGCTGATCGGAAACGACCGGCTCGACCTTGAGGCGGCAATCGGCGGGCATAGGGCCGATGATGCCGACCGGATCCTGCTCGACATAATCGAGCGCGATGTAGAATTCCGGATCATAGACCTTGTAGTGGAACTCCGCCTTATGCGGGTCGACCGGTGTGGCGAGCGGCACGGTGAAATGCAGCTCGAGCTTGCCGTTGCTGAAGATCTGGCCGGGATCGATGGGCTCGGCCATGGGGACGACCTGGCCGTTGACGCGCGGCACGATGAAATAATTGTAGTCCTTGAGCGAGCTCAAATTCTCCTGGGTCAGAGGCTCGAGCTCGGACTGGCTGTAGACGCCGTCGCCATTGGTGTCGAGGCCGTCGAGCGCCACTTGCGCATAGCCGTCATCGAAGGTCCATTCCACCGCGATGCCGCTCACCTCGCCCTTGGCGTTGAAGACGACGTCGGAGCGCATGGCGATCCAGACATGGGGATGGGCGAAAGCGGGCGCGGCGCCGCCCAGGGCCATGGCCGTCATTGCCGCTCCGAAAAGGTAACTGCGCCGCATTCCCGATCATTTTCCAAATCACTGGATGAATGAGGGATGATGGGGGAATGCGGCGGAAAAGTGAAGTTACGGCTGCGTTATCCCTTCAGGCAGCCGGTAAGCGAAGCGACGAAGCGGCGCATCATGGCGGCATAGGCGTCGGGGCCTTTGGCTTCCCGGGCGCCCAGGCCGTCGAGCACCGCGGTTTTGGCCCTGGTGCCTTCGATGACGGTCTCCACATATTTCGGCTCGAATTGTGGTTCCGCGAAGACACAGACGGCTTTCGTCTCGGCGATGCGGTCATGAATTTCCTTCAGGCGCTTGGCCCCCGGCGTCACTTCCGGATTGACGGTGACGCTGCCGGCCGGGTTCATGCCGAAACGCGCCTCGAAATACTGATAGGCGTCGTGGAAGACGATGTAGCGCCTGTCCTGGACGGGCGCGACCTCGGCTTTGATCTCGGTCGAGAGCGCATCAAGGCCGCTGGCGAATTTCGCTGCGTTCTCCTGGTATTTGGCGGCATTGGCGCTGTCGAGTTGGCCCAACGTCCTGGCGAGCTCGGTGGCGATCGCCTTGGCGTTCTCCGGATCCATCCAGATATGCGGATCATGGCCGCCATGATCATGGCCTTCTTCAGAATGCTCATGGCCTTCCTCAGCGTGAGCTTCCTCGCCTTCACCCTCATGCGAATGCGGCTCCCACAGGCCGCCGTCGCGGGCGGGGAGCGTCTTGACGCCGGGCACCTCGCCGGCCTCGAAGACCTTCTTCTGGCCGATCTCGGGATTTTCCAGCGCCTTGTGCAGGAAGGCTTCGAGATTCTCGCCGACCGCCACGATCAGATCGGCGTTCTGCATCGAGCGGACCTGTGACGGGGTGAGCTGGGCGGTGTGCTCGGAAACCGCTGCGTCGAGCAGCAGTTCCGGCTCGGCCACCCCGGCCATGACATTGGCGGCAATGGAGTGGATCGGCTTGATGGTGGCCACCACTTTCGGGGTGGCGAGGCTGGCGGCGCTGAAGGCGGTGGCGAACAGGCAAGCCAGGGCAAAACGGGCGGTCGCGGGCATCATTTTCTCCTCTATGTTATATTATAACATAACATGACTTCGCCAATGTCAAGTGACAGCTTGTTGAAGGCCCTGCGGCCTTTCGTGAGTTGTGCCCGCCCGTGCAACCGGCCAAGGGAATGAATAGGACGGTTGTCGCGAGGCTTTCTGACGTGTTTTCCATTCTGACGGCGTTTTTCGGCGGGCTGCTGAGCTTCCTCAGCCCCTGCGTCCTGCCGCTGGTGCCGCCCTATCTGTGCTTCATCACCGGCGCCTCGCTCGACGACCTGACCGAGAGTCAGGCGATCTCGCGCAGGCGCACGCTCTTCGCCGCGCTCGCTTTCGTGCTCGGCTTCTCGACCGTCTTCGTTCTGCTCGGCGCCACCGCTTCGGTCGCCGGACAGTATCTGCGCGAGCATCTGCCGCTGCTCGCCCAGCTCGCCGGCGTCGTCATCATCCTGATGGGCCTGCATTTCCTCGGGGTCTTCCGCTTCGCCTTCATCAACCGCGAGAAGCGCTACCAGCAGGAGACGCGGCCCGCCGGCCTCCTCGGCGCCTATGCGGTCGGCCTTGCCTTCGCCTTCGGCTGGACGCCTTGCATCGGACCGGTGCTCGCCACCATCCTGGCGGTCGCGGCAAGCGAGGACAGTGTCGGGCGGGGCGCCTTCCTGCTTGCGGTCTATTCGGCCGGTCTCGGCGTGCCCTTTCTCCTCGCCGCCGTCGCGGTGGGCAAGTTCCTCGGCTTCCTCAGGCGCTTCGCCAAGCATCTCAACATGGTCGAGAAGGCGATGGGCGTGCTGCTCATCCTGGCCGGCATCGCCTTCCTCACCGGACTCCATCAGAATTTCGCCTATTGGCTGCTCGAGACCTTCCCGATCTTCTCGAAGATCGGGTGATCATCTCTCCTGGGAGAAGCGCGTCATCAGATGCGCCTCCAGCCGGTCGATGATGGCGCTCTTTCTCATATGGGCGCGCTCCAGCCTGATGTTGAACTCGGCGAGCGGCGGAAAGCCTTCCGCCGCCGTGAGCTCGCGCATGTCGGAGGTGACGCTGCTGCGCACCATGGCGCTGAGCGCCAGGCCGCCCGTCACCGCGGCGCGCAGGCCCGTGATGCTGCGGCTGATGACGGCGGTGCGATAGCGCCGCTTCATCGCCTGGAGCGATGTGGTCATGAAGCGGGTATAGCTGTCATCCTCGCTGCGCATGGCGATCGGCACCGGCTCGAGCTCATGGAGATTGCCGTCGCGCGGCGCCACCCAGACGATCTGGTCGCGAAAGGCGATCGGGCCGCCGCGCACCGGGCCTTCGCCCTCGGTGATGAAAGCGAGATCGACGGCGCCCTCGGCGAGCTTCTTCACCAGGAGCTTCGAATCCTCCAGCACCAGATCGACGGTGGCGAGCGGATAGAGCTCGATGAAACTTCCGAGCACATTGGAGAGGATGCGCGGTGCATAATCCTCCGACAGGCCGAGCACCACGACGCCTTCGACCGAGCCGCGATCGAAGGCGGCGAGCGCGCCATTGTAGGACGTCATGATGTCCTTGGCGTAGCCCAGAAACAATTCGCCATGCTCGGTGAGCTCGACACTGCCGCTCGAACGAAGGAGGAGAGGGCGGCCCAGCAGGTCCTCGAGGCGTCGGACCTGCAGGCTCACCGCCGACTGGGTGCGGCCGACCTGCCGGGCAGCCTGGGTGAAGCTGCCGGTCTCGCAGATGGCGATGAAGCTTTTCAGGAGATCGATGTCCATGGCCGCCGATGAGTTTCCCTCATGGTCCATATTTCAACTACTTGTTGGACAGATCAACTGCCGGGATGTGAGATCACCCTCGAAATTGGAGGTGCGGTGTCATGATCAACCAGGCTTTCGTGGTCTTTCGGCGTATGGCGGGAGCCGTCGACAGCTGGTGCGCGATGCGTCGGCTCAGCGGCGCCGACGACGCCATGCTGGCCGATATCGGCGTCGCCCGCGGCCATATAGACTGGCTCGTCCATCATGGACGGCAGCGCTAGCTAAGCGCGACCGAGCTCGATCGGTTGTCCATGCGGCGTCGCTTTGGCCGCGCGGTCCCAGGCGTCGATCCGCGCCAGGCGCTCGGCCGGACTCATCAGGCGCTTTTCCTCGACGAGCCTCTCCAGGGCGGCGAGCCAGCATTCATAATAGCTGCGTTCGCCTTGCGCTTTAATCTCTCGTCCCAGCGCTTCGGCCCATTCCGTCCAGGTGAAGAGGCCTTTCGCCTCGAGGCTCACGGCCATGGCGAAGGCCTGCGCCTCCCAGGGCGCGCTGAAGACGGGATCGTCAGGCGGGTTCAAGATAGGACTCCCACAGATCGGCAGACACCATATCGCGCGGATGGCGCGCCGCGCCCCAAATCTCGCGGGCCGGAAATTTCACCGTATAAAGCGTCTGCGGATTCTCACCCTGGCCATGCGCGTTGCTGTCGGGGAAGACATGGACGCCGTGCAGCCGCACGATCTCGCCGACATGGCCGCGCAGATAGCGGGGGAGCCGGGTATGGCCGGTCGGATGCATGTTCCGTGTGCGGACTTTATCGCCGGGCTTGAAGCGCGGCGCCGCCGTGGCGGTGCGCGAGGTAGGCCCGCCCTTGGCGAGAACCGCGGCCACGTCCTTGGCCAAAAGCTTGCCCGCCACTTTTTTAGGGGGGACAGCCATCTTGCCGGAGGCAGCTTCCTCCCTGGTGACGAGGCCCTGTCCGACCATCAGCTCGATCAGCCCCGAGATCCAGATCTCGTAATAGCTCATCGAGAGATATTTGGCAGGCGGCAGGCTTTCGCGCGCATGGCGCGACTTGTCGATGTTCCATTCCCGTGTCGCGCCCATGGCCAGCGTGAGCGCCAGCGCCCGGCTTTCCCATGAGGCGTGGAAGAGCGGCTCGTTCGTTTCGGGCGCGACCGGGCCGAAGCCCATCTGGCCACCCAGATCCTGCGGGCCGTTCATGCGGCGGCTCCCGGCGCCAAAGCGAGACCGGTGCCGATCATCGAATCGCGCGTCACCAGCTGGCTGAGCTTCTCCTCGCTCCAGCCTTCGGTGCCCGTAGGCCGCATGGGCAGCACCAGATAGCGGATTTCGGCGGTCGAATCCCACACGCTGATCGCGGTGTCGTCCGGCAGCGTCAGGCCGAACTCGGCGAGCACGCCTCTGGGATCGATGACGGCGCGCGAGCGATAGGGCGGCGCCTTATACCAGACAGGCGGCAGGCCCAGCACCGACCACGGATAGCAGGAGCACAAGGTGCAGACGACGAGGTTGTGGGTCACGGGCGTGTTTTCGACCACCACCATATGCTCGCCCTGGCGGCCGGTATAACCCAGCGAGGCGATCGCCGCCGTCGCATCCGCGAGCAGCCAGACTTTGTACTGGGGATCGCTCCAGGCTCTGGCGATGACGCGGGCGCCGTTGCGCGGACCGATCTTGGTCTCATAGGTGTCGATCAGGACATCGAGCGCTTCCGGCTCGACATAGCCCTTCTCGACGAGGAGCGATTCCAGCGCCTTCACCCTGAGCGCCATGGGGGAAAGCTCGGATCCCTCATGGTGGTCGTCGCCATGGGGGTGGTCGTGATCGTGGTCATGCGGCATTGTGTTTCTCTCCGGGCCCGCTAGCATAGGCCTTGGGGAGTGGGGAGAGAAGCGGTCATAATGGCGAAACTGGAGGGCATCAAAGCCTGCGTATTCGACGCTTATGGCACGCTGTTCGACGTGCATTCGCCGGTGCAGAAGCTCGCCGCCGAGATCGGCGAGAAGGCCGATGCCTTGTCGCAGCTCTGGCGGCAGAAGCAGCTCGAATATTCCTGGCTCCGGAGCCTGATGGGCGTTCACGCCGATTTCTGGCATGTGACCGGCGATGCGCTCGACTATGCGCTCGCTTTCCACGGCATCGAGGAGCCGGGCCTCAGGGACGAGCTTCTGGCGCTCTATCTCAAGCTCGATGCCTATCCCGACGCCCTGGAGGCGCTCGGCGCGCTCAAATCGCGCAATATGCGCACCGCCATCCTCTCCAATGGCAGCCCGTCGATGCTCGATGCGGCGGTGCGCTCGGCGAGTCTCGACAAGCTGCTCGACCAGGTCCTGTCGGTGGAGGATGTCGGCATCTACAAGCCGAGCCGGCGCGTCTATCGCCTGGCGATGCAGAAATTCGTCATCCATGACGCGCCCGCCATCTGCTTCGTCTCGGCCAACACATGGGACGCGCAGGCGGCGGCGCAGTTCGGCTTCCAGGTGGTCCGCATCGACCGCTTCGGCCTGCCCCATGACAAGATCCCGTGCAAGCCCGCCCGGCTGGTGAAATCGCTCACCGAGCTGCCCGCTCTTCTATAGGAGTTCTCTCATGCAATGGCTCAACGAGCCCGCCGAATGGCGGGCGGACGGCAAGGTTCTTTCCCTCGTTACCGGCGACAAGACGGATTTCTGGCAGCGCACCTTCAACGGCTGGCGCAATGACAATGGGCATTATTACCACGAGACCGTGACGGGAGATTTCTCCGCCGAGGTTACCTTTGCGGCAGGCTACAAGGCGCAATATGACCAGGCCGGCCTCATGTTGCGGATCAGCTCCGACCAGTGGCTCAAGGCCGGCGTCGAATTCGCCCATGGCCATGCCGCGCTGAGCTCGGTCCATACGCAAGGCGCCTTCTCCGACTGGGCGATCGCGCGCGAGGTCGATGTCGCGGATGCGGTCCATCTGCGCCTGACGCGCAAGGGCGATGCGGTCTGCGTCCAGTACAAGACGGATGAGGGCTTCCGCACGCTCAGGCTCTGCACCATGCCCGGCGCCAAGACCGTGCTGGTCGGACCGATGGCCTGCTCGCCGATCGAAGGCGGGATGAGCGTGCGCTTTTCGGATTATTCCCGCGGACCGGCGGTGGACTTCACCAGCGCGGTTTAGCTCGCCCGCGCCAGCTTGTCGTTGACGCGGCGGGCCGCATGGAGGCGGACCGCATCGCCGAAGGCCTTGAACAGTTTCACCGAGTCGGGGTTGTTCGCCGCCTTGTATTCGGGATGCCACTGCGCCCCGAAGGCGAAGGCCTTGGCGCCCTTCACCGACACCGCCTCGACGATGCCGTCCGGCGCGCGCGCCTCGACTGCAAGGCCGGGCGCCACCTTGTCGATCGCCTGTCGGTGCAGGCTGTTCACCATGGTCTCGCGCTTACCGAGCAGGCTTTCCAGAGCGCCGCCCGGCGTGATGGCGATCGGATGCACCGGGCCATATTTGATGTCCATGTCCTCGACCTTGCGCGAGCGGTGGTCGAGACGGCCTTCACCGCGCTGCACTTCGGTCTCGAGCGTGCCGCCCAGGACGACATTGAGCTCCTGGAAGCCCCGGCAGATGCAGAAGAGCGGCATGCCGCGGTCGAGCACGGCGCGGATCAGTTTCAAGGTAAGCTGGTCGCGGTGATGGTCATAGGGCTCATGATCGACGGTCGGCGTCGAGCCGTAATGCGGGGGATGCACATTGGAGATGGCGCCCGTCATCAGGATGCCGTCGAAATGATCGAGCAGCGCCGAAAGGTCCATCGCCTCGGCGATGGCGGGGATCATCACCGGCAGGCATTGCGCCACGTCGGAGACGGCGCGCACATATTTGTCGCCGAGGGAGTGGAAAAGGAGATGGTTGCTCTCATAGGTGTCGGAGGGCAGGCCGACGAGGGGATGTCTGATCATGGTGGATATTTGATACTCTAGAATGCGTGGCAAATCCATGGCACCTTGATTCACCATGGATTTCACCCTTCCCCCCGATATCGAAAGCCTCAGGCTGCGGACCCGCGAATTCATCCGCGCCGAGGTGCTGCCGCTCGAGACCCGTCCCGAGATCTATGACGACTACGAGAATATCAGGCTCGACCGGCTGGACGAATTGCGCGCCAAAGCAAGGGCGGCGGGACTGTGGGCGCCGCAGATGCCGAAAGAGCGGGGCGGGCTCGGCCTGCCGGTCATCGGCTGGGCGGCGCTTTATGAAGAGGCGAACCATTCGATCTTCGGGCCGGCGGCGCTCAATTGCGCCGCTCCCGATGACGGCAATATGAGCGTGCTCAACAAGGCGCTGGCGAGCGACGGGCTCAGGGATAAATGGCTGCAGCCGGTCATCGACGGAAAGGTTCGCTCCTCCTTCGCCATGACCGAGCCCGCGCCCGGTTCCGGCTCGGATCCGGGCGGCATGATGCTGACGCGCGCCGAGCGGAAGGGCGACCGCTATGTGATCAGCGGCCGCAAATGGTTCATCTCCGGCGCCGCGGCAGCCCGGCATTTCATTCTCATCGCGCGCACATCGGACGATGCGCGGCGCGGTCTCTCGGCCTTCCTCTATCACGGCGACGATCCGGGCTGGCGCATCGTCCGGCGCATCGACATCATGGGGCCGCAGGAGCATGGCGGCGTCTGCGAGCTCGACTTCGACGGACTCGAGATCCCGGCGGAGAACCGGCTGCTCGAGGAAGGCGACGGTCTCAAATTCACGCAATTGCGCCTGGGTCCGGCGCGCCTCACCCACTGCATGCGCTGGCTCGGCCTCGCCAAGAGATGCCTCGAAATCGCGCAGGCGCATGTGGCCCAGCGTCGGGCCTTCGGCACGAAACTCGCAGAGCGCGAATCGGTGCAGATGATGCTGGGCGACGTCGCCAAGGACATCGAGGTCGGCCGCCTGCTCACCATGAAAGCCGCCTGGGCGCTCGACAGAGGCGACAAGGCGCAGAGCGCCATCTCGATGGCGAAGATCCACGCGGCCGACACCTTGCACAAGGCAGCCGACACCGGCATTCAGCTCCTGGGCGCCAAAGGCTATTCCAAGGACACGGTGCTCGACTGGATCTATCGCTATGCGCGCGCCGCCCGCCTCATCGACGGCGCTTCGGAGGTGCATCGCATGCTGATCGCGCGCGCGCTCGTCAAAGAGGGCATCGATTTCTGGAAATGGAGCTAGGCGGACTCTGCCTGGACAATGGGAGCAGCATCATAATGCGTTTTGCGTCGCGGATACGGCCGGCCAGCCCGTCAGGGCGATCGTCATGGGACATTCACAGCGTCGCCGAGGAGATGATGGCGAAAGGCGAGGAGGTGATCGTCCTGACCGTGGGAGACAGCGATTTCGCCAGCCCCAAGGCGGCCGTCGAAGCCGTCGCCGACAGTCTGGCGCGCGGACGCACCTATTATACCGCGCCCGCCGGCGATGACCCGTTGCGCGCCGCCATCGCCCGCCAGCAGAGCCGGCTGATCGGCCGGGAGATCGCTCCTGAGCAGGTCATCGTCACCGTGGGGGCGCAGAATGCGCTGCTCATCGCGGCCATGTGCCTCCTCGATCCGGGCGATGAGGTCATCGTGCCCGAGCCGCTCTATTCGACCTATCCGGGCACGCTCGGTCTCGCCGGCGCGCGCATGGTCACCGTCGCCAGTCCGGCGGCGGAAAACTTTCATCCGCAGGTCGACGCCATCGCCGCCGCGGTGACGCCGCGCACCAAAGCCATTTTTCTCGCCACGCCCAACAACCCGACCGGCGCGGTCTACCGCCAAGACGAGCTGCGCCGGATCGGCGACATCTGCAAGCAGCACGATCTCTGGCTCGTCTCCGATGAGGTCTATGCCGGCATCGTCTATGAAGGACGTCATGTTTCCGCCGGCAGCCTGTCCGACATCGCCGATCGCACAGTCACCATCGGCAGTCTTTCCAAATCGCATGCCATGGCGGGCTGGCGGCTCGGCTGGATGGTGGCGCCCTCGGCGCTTGCCCGGCAAGCCGAGCGAGTCAGCACCTGGGTGACTTTCGGCATTCCGACCTTCATCCAGGATGCCGCGGTGGTGGCGCTCGAGACACAGCCCGATGGCATGCCGGAGCTCAAGGAAGCCTATGCGCGCCGGCGGCAGTTGTTCTGCGAGCGTCTCATGAATGTCCCCGGCGTCGTGCCGCTGTGGCCCGAAGGCGGCATGTTCGTGATGCTCGATGTCCGCGGCTCCGGGCTTCCGGCCTATGAATTCGCGATGGGGCTGGTTCGGGAAAAGCGCGTGGCGACCGTGCCCTCGGATGATTTCGGCGCCAGCGCCCAGGGTTGTCTGCGGGTCAATCTCGGCGCCGCCGATGCCCTGATCGAGGAGGCCGCGGCGCGCATCGCCGATTATGCTTTCACGCTCCATCACAAGAATGAGGCCGAACGGCCGCGCGAATTGCTGCCGGATTGATCGTCATCGCCGCCGGATCAGCCTTTCGAGCTCGGCGCAGTGCCGGGCGAGGCGTCTGCCGTCTGGCAGGTTGGTCACGCTGAGGACGAGGCCGGTGTCGCCCGGGCGCGGCTCCTTGTACCAGCTCGACAGGGCGTTCGGGCTCATGCCGAGGGACAGGGCCTCGCGGGCGACGCGCCGGTCGTCGGTGCCCTCCGGCAGGCGCAGCAGAAGTCCCAGCCCCGCCATCGCCTCGGTGCCGACGAGCACGCCTTTGAGGGCCGCGCGCAGGATATCGCGGCGGGCGGCATAGAGCCGCTTCATGCGGCGCAGATGGCGCATGTAATGGCCGTCGCGCATGAAGAGGGTTACGGCGCGCTGGATCTGGGGAGCGGGCGCCGGTGACAGCGCCAGCGCCACATCGCCGAAATGCGGGCTGAGCTCGCTCGGCGCCACGATGAACCCCAGGCGCAGGGCCGGGCTGATCGTCTTGCTGAACGTGCCGATATGGATGACGCGTCCGGCCTGATCGACGGCGGCGAGCGCCGGCGTGGCGCGGCCCTTGAGCTGCAGCTCGCTCAGATAATCGTCCTCGATGATCCACGCTTTGGCGCGTACCGCCCAATCGAGCAAGGCGCGCCGGCGCGCCAGCGACAAGGTCATGCCGAGCGGCGCCTGCTGGCCGGGCGTCACCAGGGCCGCCTGCGCGTCGGGCGCCTGGCGGATTCCGTCTTCGACGATGAGCCCGTCGGAATCGGTGCGCACCGGCACGATCGCGACGCGGGCCAGCTCCAGCGCCTGGCGCGACAGCGGATAGCCGGGCTCCTCCAGCCAGACGGTCTTGCCCTCGAGGCCCAGAGCACGGAGGACGAAGCCCAGGCCGCCGGAGAAACCATTGGTGACGAAGATCTGCGCCGGCGCCGCCGTGATGCCGCGGGCCAGGCTCAGATAGGCGGCGATCTCCTGGCGCAGCTCCGGCTCGCCCTGGGGATCGGGATAGCTCGCGGGCAGGATAGCGGTCTCGCGCGCCGCCCGCGCCATCAGGCGCGACCAGAGCTTGTAGGGGAACTCGTCCTGCGCCGGCACGCCCATCTGAAAGGGCAAGGGTGCGGCCGAGAAGCGGTCGAAGAGACCGGCAGGCCGATTCTCCCGGACGTCCATTTCGTCGGCCTTGCGCTTCGCCGGCAGATAGTCGGCGACATGGGTTCCGGCCGAACCCGAGGTGACGATGAGCTGCGCGTCGACCAGGCCGTCATAGGCGGCTCTCACGGTTCCACGCGCCACGCCGAGCTGGGCTGCGAGGTCGCGCCAGGAGGGCAGGCGCGCGCCCGGCTTGAGCCGGCCCTCGCTGATGGCGAGCGCGATGCCGTCCCGGATCTGGCGGGTGAGAGGGGCGCCGCTGGCCCGGTCGAGACTCAGGAGAAGAGGATCGGTCATGTCTGGATGGTACAGTAGTTTGTGCCATTCCTGGTGCTTTTTGTTGGCCCTGATAGAGCGCATTTCAAGCTCGACAGTAAAGGAAAGACATCATGACCCTCCGCCTCGATTATATGAAAGCCGCCCCGGCCGGCATGGCCGCCATCAGGGCCACCCGCGACTATGTCGCCAAAAGCGGCCTGCCGCAGATCCTCATCGACCTCGTCAATCTGCGCGTCTCGCAGATCAATGGCTGCGCCTATTGCATCGACATGCATTCGCGCGACCTGCTGAAGCACGGTTTCGACGTGGCGAAGCTGGTGCTGGTGCCGGCCTGGCGTGAAGGCGGCAAGCTCTTCGACGCGCGCGAGCGGGCGGCGCTCGCCTGGGCGGAGACGGTGACGCGCGTGGCCGAGACCGGCATTCCCGATGCCGACTACGCGGCCGTCGCGGCCGAGTTCAACGAGAAGGAAGTCGCCGACCTCACCATCGTGATCGGCCTCATGAATCTCTACAACCGCATCGCCATCGGCTTTCGCTCGACGCCCGAGGCCGCCAGATGATCGGGCGCGCCACCCATCCCGCGACGCTGGCGCTCGTCGCTTCAGGCATCATCGCCGTCGCCGGCTTCGCGGCGCTTTCGCATCGCGGTCCCATCGCGATGACCGCAAGCACGGAAGAAAGCGCGGCCGTCTCGAGGGCGCGGGAGCAGGTGATCTCCTGCGAGAAGCTGCCTCATGTGCCGGGCAAGTCCATCACCACGACGCTCGTCGATTTTCCGCCCGGCGTCGTGGTGCCGAGCCATCGCCATGCCGGCTCGGTCACCGCCTATGTGCTCAAAGGCACGCTCCAGTCGCAATTGAACAGCGATCCCATCGGCACATTCGGTCCGGGCGGCAGCTGGTTCGAGCCGCCCGGCACGCTTCATACTTACGTCGCCAATCCGAGCCCGGCCGAGCCGGCGCAGATCATGGCGATCTTCGTCGCCGACAGCGATTGCGGCAAGCTGACGATCTTCGAGGACGAGTGATTCACTTCTTCGGCCTGGGCACGCGGACGAACTCGTCGAAATGGCGGCCGAGGTCGCGCATCACCTCGAAGCGCTTCTTGGCCTTGGCGCCGAGCCGCGTCGCCACCGCATTGGTGAGAAGATTGAGGAGCACGCTCAGGGCAGCGGTCGAATCGAAGAAGGTCTGCACATGTGTATGGCCTTCGAAGACATATTTCGTGTAGCCGGCCGCCCAGTGGCTGAAGCGGTCGGTCACGATCACGGTCGGAAGTCCTGTCTGCTTGACCCGATCGAGGAGCTTCACACCTCGCGTCGCATAGGCCGCGGTGTCGACATGGACAAGCAGGCTCTTTTTCGGATCGGCGGTGAGGATCTCGGTATAGGTGCCGGTATTGTCGTCGATATGGAAGACGTTCGGCCGCGCATAGAGCAGCCGGCTGGCGAAATCGAGCGCCAGGCCCTGAGAGGCCTGAAAACCGACGACGAAGATCGTCTCGCGCCGGGCGATCTCGTCGACGGCCTCGGCCCAGAGCTCGGAGCCCGCGAGGGCATAGGCCTTGCGCACCGCGTCGAGCTCGAGCTCGAGGCTTCCCTTCAGGCTTTCGGGCTCGCCGCCGCGCACCCGGAAACGATCATGGATGTCATCGACCGCGCCTGGGTCGGTCTGGACGCTGCCGCGCAGCCGATCCTTCAGGTCGCGCAAGCCCGCAAAGCCCAGGCTGCGCACGAAACGCGAAACCGTCATCTCGCTCACCCCGGTGGTCTGGGCCAGGCTCGCGCCGGTCTCGAAGGGCAGGAGATGCTCGTTGGTCAGCATATGGGTGGCAAGGGCGCGCTCCGATTGCGACAGGTTTTCCAGACGCGGAACCAGGATCGCCTTGAGGTCGAAATTGCGCGGCTCGTTCTTTTTTGTCCGGGACATCATCGGGCCTCTATCGCATCGAGCCGCGGAATGGATCGCACGAGTTCCTTCGTATAGGCATCGGCAGGTTCGCGCATGACCTTGGCCGCCGGGCCTTCTTCCACGATTCGTCCCGCCTTGAACACATAGACGCGCTGGCAGAAGGCGCTCACCACCGAAAGATCATGCGATACATAAAGCATGGTGAGGCCGCGCTCGCGGCGCAGACGGTCGAGCAGCTTCAGGATCTGGGCCTGGGTCGTGACGTCGAGGGCCGAGGTGATCTCATCGGCGACGAGAAAACGCGGCTCGACCGCCAGAGCACGGGCAAGGCCGACGCGCTGGCACTGGCCGCCCGACAGCTGGCTCGGATAACGCTCGAGCAAAGCGCGCGGCAATTCGACCTTGTCGGCGAGATCGTCGACGCGGCGGGCGATGGCGGAGCCTTCCGCCAGCCGATGGCGCCGGATCGGCTCGGCGATCGCCTCCTTCACCTTGAGGCGCGGATTGAGCGAATCGTAAGGGTTCTGGAACACCATCTGGACGGCACGGCGGAAAGGGCCATCGGCGGAGGCCGGCTGCCCGTCGAAGACGATCTCGCCCGCGGCCGGCGTGACGAGCCGGACGATGGCGCGGGCCAGCGTGCTCTTGCCGGAGCCCGATTCACCGACGATGCCGACCGTCTCGCCCGCCTCGACGGTGAGGCTCACCTTGTCGAGCGCCCGGAAAGGCTCAATGTCCTTGCCGGTGAGCCGGCTCACCAGATCACGCCGCTTCGGAAAGACGACGGTCAGGTCCTTCACCGTGAGCAGAGGCCGGGTCGTGCCGGAAGAGACGGGGACACTGGCGGCCTTGTTGCGCGAAGGCTGCGAGTCGAGCAGCAACCGCGTATAGGGATGGCTGGGCGCCTTGATGATTTCGGAAGTCGGCCCCTGCTCGACGATCTCGCCCTGGCGCATCACGATGATGCGGCTGCAATTCTGCGCGATGACGCCGAGATCATGCGAGATCAGCACGATCGAGAGGCCATTCTTCCGGCTGAGATGACGCAGCAGGTCGAGGATGCGGGCCTGAACGGTGACGTCGAGCGCGGTGGTGGGCTCATCCGCGATCAGCAGCTTCGGTGCGCAGCCGATGGCCGTGGCGATCATCGCGCGCTGCTTCATGCCGCCCGAAAATTCATGCGGATAGGCCTGGGCCCGCGCGGCCGGGTCGGTGATGCCGACCTGGCGCAGGAGATCCACCGCCTGGGCATGGGCCGCCACGCGCCCCGCCGCGAGATGCCGGCGTATCGGCTTGGCGATCTGCGCGCCGATGCGCAGCAGGGGATCGAGATGAGAGGCCGGATTCTGGAAGATCATGCCGATGTCGCGGCCGCGGATGCGGCGCAGATCTTCGCCATTCATTGTCGAGATCGGCCGGCCGTCGAATTCGATGTCGCCCTCGACCGTGGCGGAAGGCGGCAACAGGCGCATGAAGGCGCGGCAGGTCACCGACTTGCCGGAGCCCGATTCACCGACGATGCCGAGCACTTCGCCCGGATCGACATGGAGCGATATGTTGCTGACCGCGGTCGTGGCGCCGAAGCGGACGGTGAGATTTCTGACCTCGAGCAATCGCGCCATGCTCAGCTCCGCACCGGCCGGCGCAACTGCGCCAGCGCATCGCCGAGGAAAGCGAGCCCCAGTCCCAGCGAGATCGCCGCGGCGCCGGGGAAGAAGCAAATCCACCAGGCCTGGTCGATGAAGGACTGGCCGTCGGCGATCATGACGCCCCATTCGGCGGTGGGCGGCTGCGCGCCCATGCCGAGGAAACCGAGGCTGGCGCCCGCCAGCATGACCAGCACCGCATCGCTCACCGCATAGGTGATCACGGGCGAGAGCGCATTGGGCAACATGTGGTTCAGAAGGATGACCCGGTTGGAGAAGCCCAGGACCTTGGCGGCGAGCACATACTCGCTCTCCCGCAGCACCAGCACCTCGGCGCGCACCAGACGCGCATAGGTGACCCAGCCGACGATGGCGAGCGCGATGAAATAGTTGGTGAGGCCGGGGCCCAGGAGACCGACGATGGCGAGCACCAGGACGAAGAAGGGGAAAGCGACGGTGATATCGTAGACGCGCATGAAGAGCGCATCGGTGAGCCCGCGCAAATAGCCCGAGAGCAGCCCGACCGTGGTGCCGATGATGAGCGGCGGCAGCACGCCCAGCACGCACATCAGGAGATCGAGGCGGGCGCCGTGAATGACACGCGAGAGGATGTCGCGGCCGACCTGGTCGGTGCCGAACCAATGGGCGGCGCTGGGGGCGCCCAGCATGTTCATCATGTCGATGGCGTCGGGATCATAGGGCGCGACCCAAGGGGCGAAGAGAGCGGCGAAGATCCAGCCGCCGAGAATGATCGAAGCGACGAGACCGCTGCCGGCGAGGCGCCAGTTCCGCCGCTCGGCCGTGGCCATGTGGTTCGCCGCCGCCGTCACAGCTCGACCCTGGGGTCGATGAAGGTCGAGATGATGTCGACGATGAGGGTGATGGCGACGGTGACCAGCGCGAAAACGAGGGTCAGACCCTGCACGACATAATAATCGCGTCCGACCAGCGCGCTGATCATCAGCCGGCCCAATCCCGGCACCGCATAGACGGTCTCGACGACGACGGTGCTGCCGATGATGAGGGCCACCATCACGCCCAGCAGATTGAAGGTCGGCAGGATGGCGTTGGGCAGCATATGGCGCCAGAAGATCTCCCGCTCGCTCGCCCCTTGAGCGCGTGCCGCGGTGATGAAGTCGGAGGCCGCCTTCTCGATGAGCGCCGAGCGCAGGCTCTGGGTCAGCACCGGGATGAGCCAGATCGAGATCGAAACGGCCGGCAGGAACAGGTGATGCAGATGCGCGGTGAAAGTCTTGCCGTAGCCCGACACCGGGAACCAGCCGAGTTCGGCGCCGAAGAACCGCGCCATCATGATGCCGAGCCAGAAGACCGGAATGGTCAGCCCCATGATGCCGAGGAAGCGGATCAGCTGATCGGTGAAGCCGCCGGGACGTTTCGCGGCGGCGACCGCCAGCAGCAAAGTGGGCGGCACGGTGAGGGCGACGACATAGGCGGCAAGAAACAGGGTCGGACCCATGAACTGCCCGATGAGCTCGGCGACCGGGCGCTGGAAGCGCAAGGAGAGACCGAGATCGCCCTGCAGCACATTCGAGACATAGTTCAGGAATTGCAGCGGCAGCGGCAGGTCGAGGCCATATTGCTGGCGCACCGCCGCGATCGTCTCAGGACTCGCCCGGTCGCCGACCAGCAGCCGCACCGGATCGCCCGGCGCCAGCCGCAAAAGCAGGAACGAGATGACGCTGATGCCGATGAGGACGGGAATCAGCTGCAGCAGGCGGTTCGCTATGGAGCGGAGATGCGACAAGGAAGGTCCATGAGTGTCGATCAATCCCCTCTCCCGAGTGGTTTCCCTTCTCCCGCTTGCGGGAGAAGGTGGCCGAAGGCCGGATGAGGGTGTTCTCTCAGGTATTGTATGGCTGCAAGTTCGGGAGGTGGTGACGTTTTCCTAGTCTCACTTCCGATGGGAAATCATTGCAAGCTGAACCAACACCCTCATCCGCCCTGTCGGGCACCTTCTCCCGCAAGCGGGAGAAGGGGGATGTCTTGTCAGCTAAATAGTCTCACTTCTCGATCGTCGCTTCTTCCAGCGTCCATTGCAGCGACGGCGTCAGCTTCAGGCCCTTCACCTTCCTGCTGTAGGCGACCGTGTTGGGGGCGTAGAAGAGCGGGATCTGCGCCACTTCCCCGGTCGAGATCGCCTGGATCTCCTTGTAGATCTCGGCGCGCTTGCCGGGATCCATCTCGCGGGTGCCGGCATCGACCAGCTCGTCCACCTTCTTGTTCTCGTAATAGGTGTAATAGGAATGCGAGCCGCAGGAGCCGCAGACCGCCCAGCGCACCGCCAGATCGGGATCGGGCGTCTCGTTGAACCACCAGTTGGGGGTGGCGTCATAGTCGCCCTTGGGGATCGCCTCCCACCAGGCGCCGCCATCGACGGTCTCGATCTTGGGCTTGAGGCCGATCGCCTGCCACTGCGCCTGAAGCAGCAGCGCCATCTGCTGCTGCGCCGGATCGGCGGCCACGAGGATCTTCACCTCCTTGCCGACCATGCCGGATTCCTCGAGCAGCGCCTTGGCCTTGGCGGGATCATAGGCGATGCCCGGATAGGACGTGTCGTGGAAGTCGACGGCGCCCGGCAGCGTCGTGTTGGCGGCGGTGGCGAAGCCTTGCGTCACCGCCTGGGTCAGCGCCTTGTTGTCGATCGCCTGCGCGGCGGCGAGGCGCGCCTTGGCGTTGGAGAAGGGCTCGCGGCGGTGATTGAGGAGCGTGATCCAAATGGTCGTCGACGGCTCGAGGCGCATGTCGACATTCTCTTCGGCCTTCATGGTCGCGACCTGCGACCAGGGCACCGAGCGCACCGCGTCGGTCTCACCCGCCTTCAGCATCGAGATGCGCGCATCGGCGGCGGCGACTTCCTGCAGCACCACGCTGTCGGGGCTCCTGGGGAAACCGGTGCGCCAGTAGTTCGGATTGGGATCGAGGGTGAGGGCTTCATTGGCGCGCCATTCCTTGACCATATAGGGGCCGGAGGTCAGCGGCTTCTCGGTGAAGGCCTTTTCTTCGCCCCGCGCCTCGACATCCTTCTTCGACACGATGCCCATGTTCCAGATCTCGACATTGCCGAGGAAGGGCGCGAAGGGCGATTTGAGCTTCACCACCACGGTCTTGGCGTCGGCGGCAGCGATGCTGTCGACGGCGCCGAGCGGGCCCGGATAGGCCGAGCGCTTGTCGGTGCGCACGCGCTCGAGGCTGAAGGCGACGTCATCGGCGGTGATGGCCGAGCCGTCGGAGAATTTCGCGTCGCGCAGCCTGAAGGTGTAGGTGAGGCCGTCCGCTGACGCCTCCCAGCTCTCGGCGAGGCCCGCTTCGAGGGCGCCGGTCTCGGCATTGCGGCGCAGGAGACGCGAATAGAGAAGCCCATAGGTCTCGATGTTGCCCGCACCCGCCGAGCGCATCGGGTCGAGCGTGGTGGTCGGATAGGGCGAGACGATGCGGATCGCCTCGGCGGAGGCGCCGAGGGAGAGGGCGCCGGCGAGGCCGAGCAGGATCGCGCCGGTGAACAGGCTCTTCGGGATGAACATGGCGTTCCTCGATGTTTATTGGTTGGGGGCTCCATGCCCCTTATGCGCGGCCACTATGTTATTCTTCTAACATCGTGTCAATCGGCTCGCGCGAATTATGTTAGTAATCTAACTTGCCAGGCCCAGCGTCGCCGCCAGGAAAGCGGTGAGGAACAGGCCGGCATAGACCGCAAGATCGGCCATCGCTCAGCGCAAGGCCGGGGCGCTCGGCCATTCCGGATGATGGCTGTCGATCACGAAGACATGGCGGTGGCGCTTATTCCCGCCGGCCAGATGCGGATGGTCGTGCGCCAGCGTTTCATGGACATGCTCGATCTCGTCGGGATCGTCGGCCGGCCACAACCGGCCGGCGATGGTCACCGCGACGGCGCCGATCAGACCGAGCACGATGAAAGTGGTGGCGAGACCGGCCGCGGCGCCGAGCCAGCCCGACAGCGGATAGGTGATGAGCCAGCAGGCATGCGAGAGGGCGAATTGGGCGGCGAACAGAGCGGGGCGGTCCTCGGGCTGCGACGAGCGGCGCAGCAGGCGGCCCGCCGGCGTCATGGCGAGGGAATAACCGAGGCCGAGGGCGAACCACAAGATGAGAAGAACGCCATAGCTCGTAACAGCTGCGCCGAGCAGCAGGCCCGCCACCAGGATGGTGGTTCCGGCGAGCATCGCCTGACGGTCGGAGAATCTGTCGAGCAGGCGCGGCAGCCCGAGCGCCGCCGTCATCGAACCGGCGCCATAGGCGGTGAGCGCCAAGGCGGTGTCGCTCTGGCCGAGGCCGAAGCCCGCCTGCACCAGCACGACGGTATTGACGATCACCATGGCGCTCGCCGCGGCGATGGCGAGATTGAGGGCGAGCAGCCCGCGCAGGCGCGGCGTCGCCAGATAGATGCGCAAGCCCCGCGTGGTGCGCTCATAGATGCCGCGCGCCGTGCTGGGCCTGGGGCTCGGCAGCGTCACCGACAGAACCAGGGCGGCGGAGGCCAGGAAGCCGAAGACCGTGCCGGCGAACAGGCTGTGGAAGCTGACCACGGTGAGCAGGCCTGCCGCCAGCATCGGGCTCAGCGCGCTTTCGAGATCGTAAGCGAGCCGGGACAGGGACAAGGCACGGGTATATTCCTTCTCGTCCGGCAGGACGTCGGGAATGGTCGCCTGGAAGGCCGGGGTGAAGCCGGCCGACGACGCCTGCAGGATGAAGATCAGCACATAGACCTGCCAGACCTCGGTGACGAAGGGCAGGAGGACGGCGACGCCGGCGCGCACCAGGTCGAGGCAAACCAGCATGGCCCGGCGCGGCACCCGCTCGGCGAGCGCCGCGGCCACCGGCGCCACGGTGACGAAAGCGATCATCTTGATGGCGAGGGCGGTGCCCAATACCGAGCCGGCATCGGCGCCGGCCAGCTCGTAAGCGAGGAGCCCCAATGCCACCGTGGCGAGGCCGGTGCCGATGAGCGCGATCAGCTGGGCGAGGAACAGATGCCGATAGGTGCGATTTGCCAGGACGTGCAGCATCCAGGCATACTATCCCCCAGTATAGTATGCTGGCAAGGTCACAGGAACTTCGTGATGGCTTTCAATTCGTCCAGCTGGGTGCGCCCGGATTTGCCGGCGGCGGTAACGAGGCAGTGGTCGATATGGTCGCGGATGAAATGGTCCTTGGCGCCGCTGAGCGCGCTGGTGGCGGCGGCGAGCTGCTGGGCGACGTCGACGCAGCTGCGGCCGTCCTCGATCATCGCCGCGATGCTGCGGATCTGGCCCTCCACCCGGCGCAGGCGCTTGACGATGTCGGGATGGGATTGATGCTGGTGCTTGGGCATAGAAACAACGTCTCCATGGCGGTCCGGCCATGGCTCTTCTATAACCGGTCTGCCGCGTGGCGCAAACTTTTGGACTAGAAGCTCACCGCCAGCGTGGCGTTGACCCCGTGATCCTCGGCGTCGTCGGCGATCTCGCCATTATAAGCGAAGCCGAGCGTGGCGTCGGCGGCGATCGACAGATCGAAGCCCGCCTCCAGCACCGCCGCATCGCGCGCGATGGGCGCGCCGGCGATCACGAAGTCCTCGGAGCCTTCGAAGGCGAAGGTCGCTTCCGGATCGATATCGCCGAAGGCATGCCGCCAGCCGGCCATGGCGCGGAACGAGGCCGGCATGGCGCCCAGCTCGAAGCCTAGCGCTGCGCGCAGGCCCAATGTCGTGAAAGTGTTGTCGTTCGTCTCGGCGTCGGCCTTGAGCGCCGCCGGGCCGCCATCTTCCTCGAAGCCGTCGGTATGGGTCGAGACATAAGCGGCATTGGCGAAGGGTTCGAGGCGCATGGCGTCGAGATCGAAGGCATAACCCGCCTCGCCGAAGACCTGCAGCGTGTCAGCGTCATAATCGGCAGTGAGCTTGTCGCCCAAGGCATGCCGTTCGGTATCGACATCGTGCCAGGCATAAGCGAGGCCGGCGCGCAGGCCGAAGGCTCCGGCTTGCGTGCCGCCATAGAGGCCGATCTGATAGCTGTCGGCGTCGCCGGAAGAATGACGATCGTCATCGAAGCTCGACTGAGCGTAGCCGGCGAGCGCGCCAAGGCGGATCGTGTCGGCAACGGCCATGTCGGCGCCGGCGAGGAAGCCGCCGGTATTGCGGGTGAATTCCGAGGCATTGCCGTCGCTCCTGGTCTTTGCCCAGGCGCCGAAGCCGCGCGTCCATAAAGCGAGGCCCTGCGTGTCGGCGGGGGCATTGCCGAGGCCGGTGGCGCTGAAGCCCATGACCTGCTGGCCGGTGGCGGCGACACTGCCGAAGGCCGAGCGCAGGCGGTCATTGGCGGCATTGCGCCAGAAGCGGCTGTCCTGCGTGAACATGCCGGCGAGGGACGCGTGCACTTCGCCGGAAAGCTGATCGAGCAGCGCGCGGGCCTCTTCCGCGCTGCCCGCCATGGCCAGCGCCGTCCAGACCTCGCTCGAAAGATCCAGCGTGTCGATGGCGCCCGCCGCGGCTTTCTGGTTGCGCGTCCGGGCGACATCGATGAAGTCGACATCGTTGCGCAGCAGCGTGAGCGTCACGTCATTGCCGTCACCGCCGGCATAGTCGATGAGCTTGTCGAGAAAGATGAGATTGTTGGTGTCGTTCAGCGTGAAGGTGCCGGTCACCGCGTCGTCGAGATCGTTCTCGATGAGGACATAAGGCCCGGTGAGCACACCCCAGTCTGCTGCGGTCGCAGGGGTGAGGACCAGCTTGAGCGTGGCGCCGGCGATGTCGACCGTGCCGTTGACGATGATCTTGTCGGCTTGGGTCGGCGTTGCCTCGATCTCCAATATGCCGTGATTGGCATAGTCGCCGTCGACCGTCTGGGTATCGATCGAGTTGCCGGGCGCATGGATGCCGCCGGCGGCGATCGTCGTCTTGCCGACCGTGCCGTTGCCGCCGAGCGTCGCGCCGCTCGCGACATTCATGGCGCCGCCGAGCTTGCCGTTGACGCGTAAGGTGCCCGCATTGACATAGGTCTCGCCGTCATAGGCCGAGCTGTCGCCGGTGAAGATGAGCGTGCCGGTTCCCTCTTTGTAAAGGATGCCGGCGCCGTTGCTGGTGAGCTTGCCGGAATAGGTGCCCGCGACGCTCTGGTCGAAGATGAGCTCGGCCTCGTTCAGGATGTCGCCTTGCAGGCTGTCGGTGTCGCCGATCAGCGTGCCGGCCGAGACGGTCGTGCCGCCCGTATAGTCGTTGCTGCCGGTGAGCTTCAGCGTGCCGACCCCGGTCTTGGTCAGCGATCCTTCGCCGATGATGTCGCCGGTGAGCCCCAGCTCGCCGGCCTGGGTTTCGATCCCGGCCGCGCCGGTCAGCTCGATGTCCCGGACGCTGGTGAAGCCGGTGGTGGCGCGCAGCGTGCCGTCGCCGATCGCGATCCCGCCCGTCGAGGCGCCGAGATTGTTGTCGGCCGCGACCTGCAGAATGCCGGCCGTGATCGTGGTACCGCCGGAATAGGTGTTGATGGCGGAGAGGATCAGCGTGCCGTCGCCGTCCTTGATGAGCTTGCCGGAATTGTCGCCATTGCCGGTGTCATCGGCAATGATATCGCTGACGGTCTGGGTCTGGCCTTGGCCCGGCGCGAAGGTCATGCCGGCATTCTGCAGGAAGATGCCGCTGCCGCGCGCCATGCCGCCGGTCGCGCCGTCGCCGGCGCTGCCACCCTGCACGCCACCACCCGACATGGCGCCCGAGCCGGTGATGATCAGCGATCCGCCATCCTGAACGAAGACCGCGCCGCCGAAACCCGCGCCGCCGCCGCCGCCGAAGCCGGCGCCGCCGGCGCCTTGGCCGCCGCCGAAGCCGCCGAGGCCCCCGCTTTCGTAGCCGCCGCCGCCGCCGCCGCCAAAGCCGCCGTTACCCGCGGCCCCGACACCATTGCCACCGCCGCCGCCGCCATAGCCGCCGGCGCCCCCAGCACTTTCGAACTTGTGGGAACTGCCGCCACCCCCCGCGCCATAGCCGCCATTGCCCCCTGAGGCGGCGATCCCGTTGTAGCCACCCCCGCTGCCGCCGCCGCCGGAGAGATCGCCGCCATTGCCGCCCGGCAACAAGGAGCCGCCGCCGGCGCCGCCATTGGGGCCGCCGCCGCTGCCGCCCAAGTCGCCACTCGAACTGGCGCCATTGGCGAAGGCGCCGCCGCCGCCGCCGCTGCCATCATCGTCGCTGTGCGCCGTACCGCCATTGCCGCCGAGGCCGCCGCCGCCGCCGCCGCCAAAGTTAGCGCCCGCGGGGGCGCCGCCCATGCCGCCTGTCGCTTGATTATTCGCGAAGCTGACGCCGTCGACCGTGACATTGGCGCCGCTGCGCACGTAAAGTGCGCCGCCGGCGCCCATGCCGCCGCCACCGGCGCCTTCATTGCCGCCGCCGCCCTGGCCGCCCTGCGCCAGGCCATCGGCGATGGTGCCGTTGGAGATCTTCAGATCGCCCTGATTGGCGAAGAACACGCGCGTCGCGTTGTTGCCGGAAATCGTGTTGCCGCCGAGATCGATGGTGAGCTCGCCGCTGGTCGCGGTCCCGATCGGCGGCAGGAAGTTGTTCAGCGTGACATTGCCGGTGAGAACGATCACGTCGTTCCCGGGACTGTCATTCGATTGCGCGATGGCGTCGGCGAGGTCGGCTTCGTTCGCGACGTTGAAAACGGCCGCCTGCGCGGTGCCTCCCCACAGCATCGCCGCGACCGTCAGCGCGGTCGTCGCCGCGAGATTGCGCCGGAAATGTATCGCTGATGAGCGCATGCCCCACCCCTCCTGCTATCAGCGAAATGATGAGTGCCCCACATCACACGCCGCCCTGTGGTGCATTTGACACTAGGGAAAATGGGCCGCAACGGAAATGAAGTTGTGATTCGTGGATTGTCTTTACTTTAAGTTGGTCAGAACAGGCCCTTCCAGGCGAGGCCGAGGAGCGCCGTGAGCACCAGGGTGCGGATGATGCCCTGGTGGAAGACGAAGAGGGCAAGCGCGGCAACCACCGACAAGACCAGCGCCGCCGGATCGAGGCTCGGGAATTCGGGCACGAGGCCGAATCGGGTGCGCGTCAGGCCGGCGAACAGCACATGCAGCGCGAACCACACCGTCAGATTGAGGATGACGCCGACCACCGCCGCGGTCACGGCGGCGAGCGCGCCCGAGAGGCGCGGCATATTGTGCAGGCGCTCGATATAGGGCGCACCGGCCATGATCCACAGGAAGCAGGGCGTGAAGGTCATCCACAAGGTGATGAGCGCGGCGGCGATGCCGCCCCACATGCCGCCGGCCAGATGGTATCCCGCCATATAGCCCACGAATTCGGTGACGAGGATCAAGGGGCCGGGCGTCGTCTCGGCGAGGCCCAGCCCGTCGATCATCTGCGGCGCCGAGAGCCAGCCGAAATTCTCGACCGCCTGCTGCGCCATGTAGCTCAGCACCGCATAGGCGCCGCCGAAGGTGACGACCGCCAGCTTGGAGAAGAACAGGGCGGTCTGCGCGAAGACGTGATCCGGGCCGAAGCTCACGATGATGAGGCCGAGCGGCACCAGCCATAGAGCGAGCCAGAGCGCCAGCGTCGATGCCGTCTGGCGCCAGGGAACCGGTGTCGTCGCTGTTACATATTCAGGTGCCGTTGTGTTCACCCGGAAGAAGCCGAAAAGGGCGGCGGCCAGGATGATCAGCGGAAACGGAATGGCGAAGACATAAAGCGCCAGGAAAGCGAGACCGGCGATCCACCAGTCGCTCGCATGTTTGAGGGCGCGCCGCGCCACCCGGAGCAAAGCTTCGACGACGATCGCCAGCACCGCCGCCTTGATGCCGAAGAACAGCGCCGCCACCAGCGGAACCTGGCCGAAGGCGGCATAGATCATCGACAGGACGAGGACGACGAGCGCGCCCGGCAGCACGAAGAGCGTGCCGGCGGCGAGGCCGCCGCGCCAGCCATGCAGCGACCAGCCGGCATAGGTCGCGAGCTGCATCGCTTCCGGTCCCGGCAGCAGCATGCAGAAATTCAGCGCCGCCAGATAGCGTTTCTCGTCCATCCACTTCTTTTCGTCGACGAGCACGCGGTGCATCAAGGCGATCTGGCCGGCCGGCCCGCCGAAGGAGAGGAGGCCGATCCTGGTCCAGGCGGCCAGCGCCTCGCCGAAGCTCGGACTCCTGCGATCCACGAAAATGGGTCTCACGGCTTCGGCTTGTTGGTCGGCCAATTATGGGTCTCCTCGGTCGCGTCCCGGCACCAGCGATAGAAAGCATCATAGAGCAGCAGGCCGGCGTCGAGCTGCTCGAGGTCGTCGGCATACATGCGGGAGAGCCCGAGCGAGGCGGCGAGCAGGCCCGGCGCCTCGGGCGCCAGATCGAGCCGCGCGGTGTCGGCGCCGCGCACGATGGCGGCCAGCCGCTTCAGGGGCTCGGTGGCGAGTCCGAATTCCTCGATCATCGTATCGAAGGTGCATGTGTCAGTTCGATGACTCCAGAAGACGTTCTCGATGTCGAAGGGTGTCGCCTTGAAGCGCTCGCCCACCGTGATCACCTCGCTCGGCGCCACGAACAGGAAGACGGCCTCGGGATCGACAAAACGCCGGATCAGCCACGGGCAGGCGATGCGGTCGATCTTGGGCCGCGCCCTTGTCACCCAGACGGTGCGGCCCTTGTCGTCGCGGCGCGGCAGCTTGGCCTCGGGCACCAGGGGCAGGCGGGCGGCCTCCCAGGCCGCGAAGCCGCCTTCGAGAACATTCGCCTCCTTGCCGAGATGGCGGAGCCAGGCGGCGGTGCCGTGGCTGAGCTTCAGCCCCTTCTGGCAGATGACGATGGCCGAATTGCCGGCAAGCTCCGATCCCCAGGCCTCCGCCAGGGGATGCGGACGCCAGACCGAGCCCGGGACGAGGCGCGGATCGGCGGCGAAATCCTCATCGGTGCGGACATCGATGAGATGGGGGCATTTGGGCAGGCCCACGAGGCGGGCGAGCTTGTCCACGGAAATGGTGTTGGGAGATGGCATAAGCGTCCTCCGGAGGAGATGAATGTTCCTGGACGCGATGCTTCGGCATGTCGCCTTGTGGGGTGATCGCTTCGCCCCATGGCCAGGATTAGGCGCTGCTTCGCGCGCCAAGTCAAGAACGGCGCAAGTCCGTTTCGCCGGGAGCGCCCACCGCGACAGGCCGTTGCCCTATGTTGCAGTGCTTCCAAGGCGCTATTTCTTTTTTTGCTTCCGATACCTACCTTATTGTCCGTGAGCCCCTGAATGATAGGGTAGCGCCATGACTCAGGCCGCCGCGTCGCTCGACGACAAATATGATCTGACCAAGGACCGGATCTTCATCTCGGGTCCTCAGGTGATGGTGCGGGCGACGCTCGCCCAGAAGGCGCTCGACCGGGAAGCCGGGCTTAATACCGCGGGCTACGTCACCGGCTATCGCGGCTCCCCGGTCGGCGGCGTCGACCAGGCCTTCGAGCGCGCCGAAAAGCTGCTCAAGCCGGAAGCCATCAAGTTCCATCCCGGCCTCAATGAGGATCTCGCCGCCACCGCCGTCTGGGGCAGCCAGCAGGCCGAGATGTGGGGCGAGGGCGCCTATGACGGCGTGTTCAGCATCTGGTACGGCAAGGGACCGGGCGTCGACCGCAGCGGCGACGTGCTGCGCCATGCCAATGCCGCCGGCACCTCCAGGCATGGCGGCGTGCTGGTCATGGCGGGCGACGATCATGGCGCCGAATCCTCGACGGTGCCGCATCAGAGCGAGATCGCGCTGCTCGATGCGATGATCCCCATCCTCAATCCGGCAGGGCTGCAGGAGCTCTACGACTACTCGATCTATGGCTGGGCGCTGTCGCGTTTCGCCGGCACCTGGGTCGGCGTCAAATGCCTGCATGACACGGTGGAATCGACCGGCGTCATCGAGGCCGGGCTGCACCGCATCCGTCCGAAACTGCCGAAGGACTTCAAGACGCCGCCCGGCGGGCTCAATATCCGCCCCAATGACGACCGGCACGACCAGGAAAAGCGCCTTCACAACTTCAAGCGCCAGGCAGCCATTGCCTTCGCGCGCGAGAACAATCTCAACCAGATCGTCTTCCGCGGCGGGCCCAATCCGAAGATCGGCATAGCGAGCGTCGGCAAGAGCTATCTCGATACGCGCCAGGCGCTGGAGGAACTCGGCATCGATGAGGCGATGGCGGCGAAGATCGGCCTCAGGCTTCTGAAGATCGGCCTCATCTGGCCGCTCGATTCCGCCATCATGCACGAATTCGCCAGCGGCCTCGACCTCATCATCTGCGTCGAGGAGAAGCGCGACCTGCTCGAGACGCATGTGCGCGAATTGCTGTTCAACGACCGCAAGCATGCGATCATCGTCGGCAAGAAGGACGAGCGGGGCGATAATCTCTTTCCCGTCTACGGCACGCTCGAGCCGAACCAGATCGCCATCGCCATCGGCGAGCGCATCCTTGGACACAAGCACTGGCCGCAAGTGGCGGAGAAGCTCGGCATCATCACGGCGGCGCAAGGCCGGATCAGCAATGTACCCGATCTCCTCGCCCGCACGCCCTATTTCTGCGCCGGCTGCCCGCATAATTCCTCGACCGTGCTGCCCGACGGCGCCCGCGGCTATGCCGGCATCGGCTGCCACTGGATGGTGCAGGCGATGCCCGCCCGCAACACACATGGCTCGACGCAGATGGGCGGGGAAGGCGCCAACTGGGTCGGCGAGGCGCCGTTCTCCAAGCGCCGGCACATTTTCCAGAATCTCGGCGACGGCACCTACAACCATTCGGGCCTGCTCGCCATCCGCGCCGCGCTCGCGGCCGATGTGAACATCACCTACAAGATCCTTTACAACGACGCCGTCGCCATGACCGGCGGCCAGGCGCATGACGGCAGGCTCAGCGTGCCGATGATCGCCAATCAGGTGCGCGCCGAAGGCGTCGAGCGCATCGCCGTCGTTTCCGATGAAGAGGGCAAGCGATATCCCACGGCCTTCCCCGCGGGCGTCACCTTCCATCACCGCGACGATCTCAATGCGGTGCAGAAGGAGTTCATGGGCGTCAAAGGCACGTCGGTCATCATCTATGACCAGACCTGCGCCGCCGAGAAGCGCCGCCGCCGCAAGCGCGGCGCCTTTCCCGACCCCAACAAGCGCGTCTTCATCAACGAGCTCGTCTGTGAAGGCTGCGGCGATTGCGGCGTGCAGTCGAACTGCGTCGCCGTCGCGCCGGTCGAGACACCCTTCGGGCGCAAGCGGCAGATCGACCAGTCGGCCTGCAACAAGGACTATTCCTGCGTCAAAGGCTTCTGCCCGAGCTTCGTGACGGTCGAGGGTGCCGAGCTGGTGCGCGGGCTCGATGCGAAGAGCCTGCCTGCGACGGCGACCCTGTTCGAGGCGCTGCCCGAGCCGCCTCTGCCGGCGCTCGACCGTCCGTGGTCGATCCTGGTCACCGGCATCGGCGGAACCGGGGTGATCACCATCGGCCATATTCTGGGCATGGCGGCCCATATCGAGGAGAAGGGCTGCGGCATCATCGACATGGTCGGCCTGTCGCAGAAAAACGGCGCCGTGGTCAGCCATCTCAAGATCGCGCGCCGGCCGGAAGACATTTCCGCGGTGCGTATCGCCTCGGGCGCCGGCGATCTCATCCTCGGCTGCGATCTGGTGACCTCGGCAAGCGAGAAGGTGCTGGCCGGCGCCTCGCCGGAGCGCACCCATGCGGTGCTCAACACCGCCGAGATCATGCCGGCTTCCTTCACCCAGAAGCCCGATCTCAAGATCCCTTCGGAAGAGATGCGGCTCAAGATCGAGACAAGGGTGATGAAAGGCGAAGCGCATGCGATCGACGCGACGCGCATCGCCACTCAGCTGATGGGTGATTCGATCGCCAGCAACCTGTTCACGCTCGGCTTCGCCTATCAGAAGGGCCTGATCCCGCTGCGGGCATCCTCGATCGAGCAGGCGATCCGCCTCAACGGCCAGGCGGTGAAGATGAATCTCGACGCTTTCCTGTGGGGACGGCGCGCCGCCCATGATCTCGCCGCGGTCGAGAAGATCGTCGAGCCGAAAAAGCCCGCCATGGCGGATGAGACGCTGGACGAAATGATCGCGCGGCGGTCGGCCTTCCTCACCGGCTATCAGAACGAGGCCTATGCCTCGTCCTATCGTGATTTCGTCGCCAAGGTGCGCCGCCGCGAAACGGAAGTGGCGCCGAAATCGGAGGCCCTGACTCGGGCGGTGGCGCGCTATCTCTTCAAGCTCATGGCCTATAAGGACGAGTATGAGGTGGCGCGGCTCTATACCGACGGCTCCTTCGACAGGGAGCTGCGCAAGCGCTTCAAGGGCGGAACGCTCACTTTCCATCTGGCGCCGCCGATCCTGGCCAAGGCCGATCCGGTCACCGGCGTTCCGCGCAAGATGACCTTCGGCCCGTGGATGATGCCCGTTTTCCGGCTGCTCGCTTCGGCGAAGTTCCTGCGCGGCACGGCATTCGATCCATTCGGCCGCAGCCATGAGCGCCGCACCGAGCGCAAGCTCATCGGGGATTATCGCGGCACGGTTGAAGGGCTTCTGGGCGCGCTGACGCCCGACAATGTCGCGCTTGCCGCCGAGATCGCCGGCATGCCGGAGCAGATCCGCGGCTACGGCCATGTCAAGGAGCGCCATCTCAAGCTGGCGAAAGCGCGGGAAAGCGAGCTTCTTGACGCTTTCCGGGCCGGCAAGGCGAAGATGCCGGCGGTGCTCGCGGCCGAGTGATCGATCCGTTTTAGTACGAACACATGGATGCCGCTGGCGTGGAGGCATTGCTTTGCGCAAGGCTTATAGCCGAGGCTAAGAAGCTTAGATGCGTCAGGACAAAATTAATCTGAAATGCGCGTCATCGGACTTGAAACGCGGCTGCGGAATCAGTAGCTAGCCGTCATCGGGGAGTAGCCACCGCTGACCCGGCGGGATCGCGTCAACAGGCTCGCGTTTCATTCGCGTGGTGCGATCGGTCGATTTCGACTCGGCAAGACCGTGGCAAAGCCCGGCGTGCGGACAGCTCGCCTTTGCCCGGTCAATCTGTCCGCATGCTGAGCCCTGTCATGTCTCCGATCTCGATTTCCGTGCTGGCGATCAGCATGTCCATGGATGCTTTTGCCGCCTCGATCGGCCGCGGCGCCGGCGATGGCGGACGTATGGGATTCACACAGGCGCTGCGCGCCGGCGCGGTGTTCGGCACCATCGAGGCCATCACGCCGCTCATCGGGTGGGGCATCGGCGTCGCCGCGAGTGGTTTCGTCCAGGCCATCGATCACTGGATCGCTTTCTTCCTGCTCGGCTGCGTCGGCGCACATATGATCTATGCGGCCCTCCATCAGAAGGAGGAGAAAAAATCCAATGGCTCGCTCGCGGCACTGACGGCCACGGCGGTCGGCACCAGTCTCGACGCGATGGCGGTCGGCGCGTCGCTGGCGATGCTCGATGTGAACATCATCGTCGTCGCCATCGCCGTCGGCCTCGCGACTTTCATCTTCTCCGCGGGCGGCACGACGCTCGGACGGCTGGCCGGCGCCAGGCTCGGTCAGTTTGCCGAGATCGCCGCCGGCATCGCGCTGTTCTGCATCGGCCTCAAGATCCTGATCGAGCATCTGACGGCTTAGCGCCTGACCCGACCTGAGGCGATCGTGATCCAGGCACCGCCGCGACCCAGCCATGCCGGTGCTCGTGATAGACCGCCTGGTCAGGGGCGGGGAAATCCGGATCGGCAAACGAGCCGACCCCGATAGCGATGTATTCGGCCTTGCGCCGCGGTTCCCAGAATACCGTCGAGCCGCATTCCGGGCAGAAGCGGAATAAGACGGAAAAGCCTGAATCGGACGGGCGCTCGTAGCTTTTCGCCACGCCGTCGATCCGCACCTGTTCTCTTTCGAAGAAGGCGGCAATGCCGAAGGTGCTGCCGGTGCGCTTCTGGCAGGCGAGGCAATGGCATAGCGACACTTTCACGGGGTCGCCCGAGCAGGCGACCCGCAGACTGCCGCAGGCGCAGCTTGCCAGCCGTTCTTTTGTCATGATCGCCAGCCTATAGCGATCACGCGCCAGCCGCAAAGCGGGATAAGTTTTCTAAGGACGGTCTTAACCCTTCCGTGATAAACTTCATTTTTGGTCAGTTTGTCTCCAGTGAGTTCGCTCCATGGCACCTGTCGGCCGGCCCTATTGGAAGGGCTTCATCAAACTCTCGCTCGTCCAGATCGCGGTCCAGATCTACAGCGCGGTCGAGCCGTCGAGCTCGGGCCTCAACCAGATCCACAAGCCCTCCGGCAAGCGCGTCAATTACGTGAAGACGGTGGCCGGCGAGCCGGTCGACGAGGCCGATATCGTCAAGGGCTATGAGGTCAGCGAAGGCACCTATGTCGTGCTCGAGCCCGACGAGATCGCAGCGGTCAGGCTCGAAAGCAAGAAAACGCTCGAGCTGCAGGAATTCGTCTCGGTCGCCGATATCGATCCGCGCTTCTTCGAGGCGCCTTACTATCTGATCCCCGAAGACGAGTTCCAGGTCGAAGGCTATCGCGTCATCCAGGCGGCGCTGGCCCAGAAGCGCAAGCTCGGCCTCGGCCAGATCACCATGTCGGGACGCGAATATCTCGTCGCCGTCGGCGCGCTCGACCAGGGCCTCGCCATGTATATCCTGCGCTACGCCAATGAGATCCGCGCGGCGGACAAGTATTTCGGCGAGATTCCGGATGTGGCGGTCAACCCCGAGCTGGTCGACCTCGCCACCAAGCTCATCGCCGAGAACACCCATCAATTCGATCCGAAACAGTTTCGCAACACCTACGAAGTGCGCCTGCAGGAACTGGTGGAGCAGAAGGCCAAGGGCAAGAAGCTCGTCGTCAAGTCGGACGAGGAGCGGCCCAAGGGCGCCAATGTGGTAGATCTCATGGAAGCGCTCAAGAAGAGCGTGAAAGGCGACAAGTCGGCCGGCAAACCGACGCCGCCGGCCAAGAAGGGCGGCCGCAAGAAATAGCCTATCGCGCTGTTTCAGTGCTGTCGCGGCATCGCGCCGCATGGCCGATCATCATCGCAGGTCCCATGTCGGATAAGAGCGACGGGCGGCTCCTTCGTCAGGAGAACGGCCATGCCCGACAAGGAATATCGTCCACGGCAGCGGATAACCGATGGGCTCCATCCCGGCATCTATCTGGCCCTTGCGGGATTCGGCCTGTGGTACGCCTTTTCGGCCTGGGCTTTCGGCGGTGGCGCCTATACGGACTATCTGCTCGCCGTCGTGACCGGCCTCATCGCCATCGCCATTCTCATACCGCTCGGCATGTGGCGCATCTGGCGCAATCACGCGCATCGCAGAGATTCCGATGAGCCGTTCAGATTCTGGGCGGCGGGCGATCTCCGGATCTGGCAGGACCGCATGAGGGCCCGGAGCGCGGCGATCGAGATACTGCTTCCCGTGGCGGCCGTGGCCATCGGCCTCCTGATCCTCGCGACAATCAACCATTTCACCCCGCGCTGAGCTCAGCGCAGCCGCTCGACATCGGGCAGTTTCCAGCTCTTGTCGAAAAGCGGCTTCTCCGGCCCGTAGAGCCGGAACAGCAGCTCGAATCTCCGCTTCGGGTCGGTCGGCACCCAGTTCGCCTCCTTGCCCTTCGGCGCCTTGGGACCGAAGAATATGTCGACCGATCCGTCGGCATTCTTGGCAAGGCCGGGACTGATCGAAGCGACGCTCGCCTTGTTCATGTTGCGCACCAGGGCGTGGGTTTCGCGGTCATAGACCGTCGCCGACCAGTACTGCTTGACGGGTGCGTCTGCCGGCACGGTCAGGCGATAGGTCGTGCCGCCGTCAAAGGCGCGGCCGGCCTTGTCCTTGTGCGCCATGAGATAGAACTGCGCGGTGCCGAGGCGCTTCACGCCGGTGAAGCCCAGAATATAGGTGACGCCGCGCGCATCGACGGGATAGGCGTCGGGATCCGCATATCCGCTCTGCACGGCCTTGACCACTTCCGGCACGGCGGCGGGAAACCATCTGATTCCTTCATTGATGACGGGAAAGCCGTCGTCGTAGCGCTGCGCGAGAAATGCATGCGCTTCGCGCGCGGCCTTGTCGAGGATGCGCTTCGTCTTCGTGTCGGGCCTGAAGGGCTTGCCCTTTTCTATGCCGATCGTGCGCAGCTGGTCGATCATGACGCGGTCGCGGTCGAGCCAGGGCTCGGTCTGCACGATGCGATCGAGATTGTCGAAGAAACTGGCATCGTAGCGAATGGTCGAGTCGAACAGGATGTCATAGGCGTCGGAGAAATTCGTCGCCGGTGGGCTCGCCGCCTGGGCCAGCGGATAGATCTTGACCTGCTTGCCATAGGCGGCCGATTTCTCGACATCCGCATCGGCATGGCTCTTGAGGTTCGAGCGCAAGAGCGCGAAGCCGCTGAAGGTGTCAGAGTGAAGGGCGATATAGCCGTCCGGTATGGCGCCCTGGTAGCCGGGCGGCAGGATGAGATATTTCCCGCCCTTGCCTTTGTCGGCGCCCTCGGGGCCGGCGTCCTCCAGCGGCATCTGCCAGGCATTGACGATATTGCCGGCGATCGATCCGCCTTCCGCCGGCGGAATTTCGATAACGATCGGCCCGTCCTTCACGTTCCAGAAGGACATGAGATAGATGGCATCCGGATTGGGGGTGAGCGTCTGGTTCTTCCAGTTCACCGGCCGCGACCAATAGACGACTTCATTGACCTTCGCCGTCGTTTTCTTGAGCATTTCCTGCAGCATCAGGTCGGCATTCACGGCCGGCATGCCCCAGATGACGGCCTCCACCGCGCGCCGCTCCATGGCGCGGCGCGCAAGGTCGTCGGACGATGCGGCTTGAACGCCGGCGGCGGCCACCGAACACAGCAGCACGGCCGCAAAGAGCATTCTTCTCATGGCCGGTCTCCATTTGGGATTGCAGAGGAATTTGCGGCATGCCGTAGGGAGAATCGAGTTGGACCAAAGGGAAGCCCTGCCGTCGATGAAATCTTACGTAAAATTATGTGAAGGAACGGAGCCGGGTGATGGGGGCTTTCTCCTTCCGAAAGGAGAACCGTCATGACGAGATTTTTGACGACGACGACGCTGGCCACCGCTTTCATTCTGGGAACTCTGGCGGCCGGTTCCGTGCGGGCGCAGGATGCGCAAGCGCCTGGACAGGAGTGCGTGGGCGAGCAATGCCCCAAAGGCTCCATGGGAAGCGACAAGGGAGCCACTCCCGAGCAGGCCGTGCCGCGCAAGCGGTTGAAGGCGCCCGAACAAGGTGACCAGATGCAGGGCAAACAGAGGATGCCGGAAGGAAATCAGGCTGAAGACCAGAGCGATCAGGTCACGCGCAAGAAGAGGGTAAGGAGCAGCCAGCAGAATGACGATGTGGATGTGAAGGCGCGGGTCCGCGTCGGTGAGGGCAAATGGCGCTTCGATCCGGGCCGCCATGAGCGCCGCCGGAGCAAGAGCGCGACGTTCCGCTTCTATTACGGCGGCTATTGGTATCCGCAGCCCTACTGGGAGGTCTACAGTGTCGGCCCGCGCTATCGCATCAGCTGCGGTGAAGGCCGGGGCATCGTCTCCGAGCGCTTCAACCGCGTCCGGGTCGTCGAATGCAATGGCGGCACCTATACCTATCTCGGCCGGCGGTCGGGTGACACCTATCGCATCCTGCTGAATGCGCGCACCGGCCGTATCGTCGGCCGGACGCTCATCTGACGCGCGTCGTGACCGTGTCGGTTCCGCAGAAGCCGGTGGAGAGGGCAGGACGGTCATTCCTGTTCTGGACACTGGTCGGGCTCATCGCGGCGATCATCGCGGCGCTGGCCATCGCCGGCCTTCTGATGAAAGCCGTTCTGGGCTGAAGAGCATCGGGCAGCGGGTGTTTTCACCCGCTGCCCGATCGTCATTGCGCGTTCAAACTCGGGAATTCCAGCAACCCGCCCTCCAATGCATCGCCGGCGGCGTCGCCCACCGACGGCAGGACATCGATCACTTCTATCACATCGGCCGCGAGGTCGAGCCAGAAGGGAATGGCCTCGAGCTTGTCGTTGAGTTCCTTGGCCTCGGGAATGACCTTGGCGATCTCGGCCAAGGGCTGGGTCGAGCGGGCGATCTGCCCGCGGCGCGTACCCGAGATAGGCACTTTTTCGGCGATGCTCAGGACATCGACCGCCCAGCGCCGCTCGGCCACGCTCGCATTGGGCTTCTTGAGCAGAATCATCGCGAATTCGACGCTTTTGTTGTCGAGGCCGCCGACATTCTTGAGCCGGGCCAGCTCGGCGGCGCTCTGCTTCTGGACATTGATGGTCCAGACGGCGCCGCCGATCGAAATGAAGGCGGCCACAATGCTCACGATGAGTCCGATGCGCTGCCAGTCGGATAATCTGCTCATGCCTCGCCCCCGAGTTCCCGAGTCGGTTTTTGAAAGGTCGAAGGCGGCATATCCAGCTTTTCCCGGCATGTCCAGCCGCCGGAGGCGTGACGGTCTTGATACGAGCTGCATTGCCCCATGGTCCAACTCGCTTTTTGCGGGGAGCGGAGAGAATCTGAGGCAGGCGGCATGTCGCGGGAAGGAGCGCATCATGCAGGTGATTTCCAGTGCAGATCCGGCGGTGCGGAGGTGAGCCGGGTTCCCCGCCGGTCGAAGAGCATTGCGCCGACCTTGATGACCGGGCTCGTTCTCATGGCCGGGGGCGTCGCGGTCTGGTCGGTGGTGGTCTGGCTCGCCTCGCGTATGTGGAATTGAGCGAAGGCAGACTGCGCTGAGCGCTTGTTTCCGGCCCATAAGCGCCGGCACGCCGGAAGACGGCGCATGTCCCGGCGAAATTTTCCTGTTCACGGGGTGTCGGTATTGCTAGCGTCGCCTTCGCGCCTGGAGGGGCGAAAAGTGACGACAAACAACAAGATGGCTGCTAGCGCTCAGGCTACTTTGCTGCCAGCGGAGCGTATGTTCAAGCGGCGCACCTTCTATCGCCTCACCGACAGATTGTATCGCGCTCCGTCGCTGCCCGAAGTATATGACGCCACGCTCGATGCGCTCAGCGAGCTGCTCGGCTGTCCCAAGGCCGCGATACTCCGGTTCGACAAGGGCGGAGTGATGCGCTTCGTCGCCTGGCGGGATCTTTCGGACGGCTACCGGCGGGCGGTAGACGGGCATTCGCCCTGGCGCATGGGCGAGCTGGATCCGGAACCGATCTACATTGCCGACGTCACCGAGGCGCCGGAAGCCCGGGATCTGATACCGGTGCTCCGCGCCGAAGGCGTTGCGGCACTGGCCTTCATTCCCGTGACGCTGAACCGTGCGACGGTCGGCAAGCTGATGATCTACCATGCGGCGCCCCATGGCTTCGATGACGAAGAGCGCGAGATCGCGCTGATCCTGGCGCGCCAGCTGAGTTTCAGCATCGAACGGCATGCCGCCGACATGGCGGCGGGACGGCTCATGGCTCTCATCGAATCCTCGGATGATGCCATTGTCGCCAAAGATCTCGATGGCATCATTCAAAACTGGAACGGCGGCGCCGAGCGGCTCTTCGGCTACAGCGCCCAAGAGGTGCTCGGCCGGTCGATCACTCTTCTCATTCCGCCGGACCGGCTTGAAGAAGAGATATCGATTCTCGACCGTATTCGCAGGGGCGAGCGTGTCGATCATTATGAAACGGTGCGCCGGCGCAAAGACGGGACGCTCGTCCATGTCTCTCTCAGTGTTTCGCCGATCATCGACGCGCGCGGCAACATTCTGGGCGCCTCCAAGATAGCCCGTGACATCACCGAGCGGCAGCGTGCCCAGGAACGTCAGCAGCTTCTGCTGCGCGAGATGAACCACCGCGTGAAGAATCTGTTCGCGGTGACGAGCAGCATCATCAACCTCAACTCTCGCTCGGCCAGCTCGGCGCCCGAGCTTGCCGCCGCCGTCACGAGCCGTCTCAATGCCTTGAGCAGGGCCCACTCGCTTACCATGGTGGTGAGCGAAGCGGCCGAGTATGCCGACGACATCGGCGTAACGCTGCATGGCCTGGCCGAGGCCATACTCAGTCCCTATGATCAGGGGAGCGGGGCGTCCCGGGTCGCGGTCGCCGGCGATGACCTGGCTCTCGCCGCCAATTCGATCACGCCGGTGGCTCTGCTTCTGCATGAATTCGCCACCAACGCCGCGAAATACGGAAGTCTCTCCAGTGAAACCGGCCGTGTCGAAATCGTCTTCGCAGCCGATGGCCAAAAGGTCGAAATGCTCTGGCGCGAGAGCAAGGGACCGCCGCCTGCGGCCGAAACCGAAACCGGCTTCGGCAGCCGACTGGTCGAGGCGAGCGCCCTCCAGCTGGGCGGCAGGGTGGAGCGCCAATGGACCGACGACGGCCTGGCGATCCGGCTTGAGATGTCGCGACAGCTTCTCGAAGGAAATCCCGAACCCGCCAAATAGCTGACTTCGCATTTGGAACCAAACCGGCGGCGAAGACATTATCTTGGCCGTATCGGGAAAGGGAGGCGAAGCTTGCCTGCAAGGCGCAAACTGGCACCGAAGACCTCGCGGCTGACGCAGCAAATCAAGCGTGCGAAGCAGCTCGCGCGCATGTCGGTAGGGCCGGTTGCGGAACTTTACGTGCTCCACGCCGAGATCTGCGAGAGGAAGCGCAAGATCGCCAAGAAGGGCCCGAGCAACACCGCTGTCTAGCGCGCGGTTACCGGCGCGCGGGTGCCGTTTTGTCGCCGGAAACGCTCCTGATTATATGTATTTCGTGCCTTTACCGATTTTGATCGAATCGGATGATTCGATCAAAACCGGAAGGGTTCCAGGAGGGAATGGAACCTCGTGATCGCCTCATCCGTTGCCCCGGACAGTTCCAAACAGAGGTGTTTCATGAACCAGATCATCTATCTCATCGGGCTCATCGTCGTCATCATGGCGGTACTTTCCCTGCTCGGTTTGCGTTGAACGGAGGCTTCCATGTCCATTCAGGAATCCGGGCCGGACGTCGCGGTGGTCGAAACCACCATCAATACTGAACGCTCGTCGGTCGATTGGCCGGCGGTCATGGCCGGCGCGGTGATCGCGGCGGCGATCTCCTTCGTGCTCTTCACCTTTGGCACCGCGGTCGGTCTTTCCCTCACATCGCCCTATCCGGCGGAAGGCGTATCGGCGGTGACTTTCTCTCTCGTTCTTGGCCTATGGATCGTGCTGGTGACCGTGATGAGCTTCATGGCCGGCGGCTATTTCACCGGTCTTCTGATGCAGAGGCGAGCCGCCGGGGATCATGAAGCCGAGATGCGCGACGGCATGCATGGAGTCCTCGCCTGGGGATTTGGTGTGTTGCTCGGCGCCGTCATTACCGCCTTCACGATCGCCGGTCCCGCCAAAAGCGGGACCGATGCCGCCGCCAATATGGCCAATGCGGCGCTTTCGGGCGCCGACCGCACCCCGGTCGCCTATTACGCCGATCTGCTGTTGCGCAGCGACCGTCCGGACTCAGTGGCGCCTGCAGAGACCGAAGCGCGGCGAGGAGAGGTCACGCGACTCCTGGCGCGCTATCCTTCCGGCGAGGTCGAGGCCAAAGACCGCACCTATCTCAATCAGATCGTGATGCGTCAGACCGGCCTTGCCGAAGCCGACGCCACCGCGCGGGTCGACACGGCGCTCGCCGATCTGCGGGCGGCCGTGGCTCAGGCGCGCGATGCGGCGGAAAAGGCGCGAAAATTCGCGCTGTTCCTCGGCTTTGCCGTCGCCGGCGCTTTGGCGGTCGCGGCCGCCGCCGCGTGGTGGGCGGCGGTGCAGGGCGGCGAGCACCGCGACCAGAATGTCGATCTTAGGCCCTATATCGGATGGCGGCGCGAGGCCCGCCTGCGGTAGCCCGTTCATGCAGGTGCGGGAATCGGGCCATAACCGGCCTGATTCCCGCACAGTCATGATCACCGCGGGAACCGCCAAGGCCGCACGGCGTTTGGTTTTCATGTCGATCCGGGGTGACCTCTCATTATCGACCATAAAGTTGAGGAAAGCCGACATCGAGGCCTTCCCCCTTCGGCGCGCGCGTCCCGGACGGATCCTCCATGTCGCCAATGGCCAAGCAAGGCCCGCCAGTACCCGTGACGCTGCCCGGATCGCGAAACTCGCCGTTCCTCCGGCTTGGCGCGATGTGCGCATCAGCGCCGATCCGCGAAGTCACATCCAGGCTGTCGGCCGCGATGAAGCGGGGCGGCGTCAATATATCTATCATCCCGACTGGGAAATCGTCCGCAACGGCGTAAAGGCCCGAAGGCTTAGCCGGCTGATCGAGGCGCTGCCGCGCATGCGGGGCAAGATCGCCCGCGATCTCGACGGCGAGGGCGACGCGCGTGTTCTCGCCACTGCTGCCAGACTGGTGGATCGCCTGTGCTTCCGGGTCGGTCATGAAGAATATGCCGGAGAAGAGAGCGGGCGAGGCGTGGCTACACTTTTATGCCGGCATGTCGTCGTCACCGGCTCGACGGTCACATTCGACTTCCCGGGCAAGGGAAAGAAGCATATCCGGGCCAGTATCGACGACGTGAAATGCGCGCGCAACATCGAGCAGGCGAAAAAACTGCGCGGCCGGCGCCTGTTCAAACTGAAGACGGGCGAGGGCTACCGCAATATGACGGCCGGCGATCTGAACCACTATCTGGCCGGCATCGCCGGCGCAAAAATCTCGGCCAAGGATTTCAGGACGCTGCGGGCGTCGGCCCTGGCGCTCGAGCGTCTGGCCGGCCATGCCAAGGACTCGGTGCGGGAGAAGCGCCGTCTGCTCGCAGCGGTGGCCAGGGAGATCGGCGCCGTCCTGGCCAATACGCCCGCCGTGGTGCGCAGGAGCTACATCCATTCGGAGATCGTCGAAGAATTTGAGGCGGGCCGTTTGGCCGATCAGGCGGGGAAACCTCTCTATAGATGCAGCAAAGCAGAGGCGCGGCTCAATGCATTTCTCCGTGCAGTCCGCCGCAAGCAGCGCGCCATCACGAAGGCCGATACGTTTCAGCGCGCCTGCTCGTGATCGATCAAGGCGTGACGCTGGCTCCTGATCTGGATGAGCCGGTTCAGGCGTTCGGAGATCCTGCGCAAATCGAGATAACCATCCACGACCACACCATCGCGGTCGGCGCCGCCAATGACGGCCTTGCCGAAGCTCACTTCTTCTATCAGCGTCAACAGATCGGCACGTGTGATGATATTCGGTCTCATATGGGCGATGCTCCCTTGCCTGCATTAATGCGGAGCCTAAACGCGGGCGTCGGGCCCCGGTTCCAATCGGAGCCAAAAAAGCGAACTTGTCGGCGGTCGAGGGAACCATCGCGTAGGACAGGACTTGATGCGATGCCCCCGGACTCTCCGCGGGGAAACGAACGGCCCGTCACAGATTGCCGTCCCTTGGTGGCGGGCCGTTTTTCCCGGCAAACTCTTCGGGATTTCCGGCGGCACTTCATGTCAATGAATGGAACTTTCGGAAAAGCGGCTCGCCACGAGGGACGGCGATGCTCCGTGACGAGCCGCTCCGCTTTCGGCTGCTCAAGAAACCGAAAGCTCGAGGAGATTCCGGAGATCCAGGCATTATCTCACAGGCAATTGTCGTGTCGAAGTTGGACTTTGGGGCATGTCGGCCGCGCGTTATTTGAACGCTGGTCCAAAAATCGCGATCATCGCTGCCAGGTGACGAACAGGGGGCCGTGGGGCGCGCGACAACCGTGTGCTCATTACAGCATGATCGGCGCGCAAGGTGCGCTGAGCAGCCTCCGCGACTCTTCGCCCTTTACGGCCTATTCGGCGGCGAGCGGCTGAAATCGTTCGACCGTGAGGACGAGTTCCCCGGTCATGCTTTCCTTGAGCCGCGTCAACTTATCCTCGTTCGAAACCGTCATCTCTGCTCGCGGTTGGCCAGGCTGCCGATCACATTGCAGATGATGCGCGCCGCGGTGAAGGCGCCGATGCCGTGGCGATCGTTCTTCGGCACGAACTCGATGAGATCGAAGCCGACCAGCTTCGCCTTGGCGATCGCGCCCTGGATGAGGCGGGTCACCTGCGTGTGGGTAAGGCCGCCGGTGGAGGGATAGGCCACCGCCGGCATGATCGGCCAGTCGAGGCCGTCGCAATCGAGCGTGACGAGCAGGGGCGATTTGGCATCGACATGCGCGAGCGCCGCCCCGATGCCCTTCTCGTGGATCGTCGCCGCGGTGATGAGCTTGGCGCCCCGGGCTTCGGCATCGCGCACTTCCTGCTCGCGCGCCGAGCCCATGCCGCGCATGCCGACCTGGATGATCTTGCCCACATGCGCCATTTCGGACGCGCGGCGCATGGTGCTGGAGAAGCCCAAGGGCTCGCCAAAACGCTCCTGACGCCAGTCTATATGGGCATCGATCTGCAGGATGGTCAGCGGCTTGTGGCCGGAAAAGGCGGCGATGAAGGGAATGGGCGTCGAATCATCGCCGCCGATCATGATCGGCACCGCGCCCTCAGCAAGGATGTCGCGTGTGCAGGCCTCGATCAGCTTGCGGTTCCGGGCGCCCTGTTTCGACCGGGTGGCGAGGTCGCCGAGATCGGTGAAGCGGTATCGCCCGTCCTTGCCGAGCAGCGGCCCGCCGAAATCGAAGTCCCAGGAATCGAGGAAGGCGGCGTCGTTCTTCAGCGCGTTGCGCAGGATATCGGGCGCCTTCTCATAGGGACGGTTGTCGATGCCCTTGTAGGGCGTGCCATGCGGCGCACCGAACAGCGCGGCCTGGGCGTTTCTGGCGGACGCCGCGAAGCGGCTCCCGAGAAAGGGAATGCGTGGTTTTTTCAGGGTCATCGCCCCCTATCCCACAGGGAGTCAGCGGGCGCCAGGGCTTTCCTCCGGTTCGACGGTCTCGGCTTCATCGGCCATCACCGGTTGTGGCCATTTCACCCGCGCCGGCGGCAGGATGAAACGGGCGGTCGTACCCTCGTCCGGGACGCTGTCGAGGACGACGTCGCCGTCATGCAGGCGCGCGATCTTGCGGGCGATCGCCAGTCCGAGGCCGATGCCGCCATGGCGGCGCGACGATGAGGCGTCACCTTGCTCGAAGGGCTCGAAGACCCGTTCGATCGCGTCGGGCGCGATGCCGATGCCGTTGTCCTCGATGACGAAGGCGAGGCCGTCATCCGGCCGGCGCTCGATCCATAGAGCGATGGCGTTGCCGGGCCGCGAGAATTTGATGGCGTTGGTGACGAGATTGATGAGTACCTGGCGGATTCGGGTTATGTCACCTTCGATCTCGGCGGTGTTCTCGATATCGGCGGCCAGTGGAATGTCGGCCGCCTTCGCCTGCTCGCGGCACATTTTATAGGCGATCTCGAGGATCTCGGCGGCGTCCATCTCCTGCTCGACCAGATGCAGCGAGCCGCGCTCGATGCGGGTGACGTCGAGGATGTCGGCGATGATGTTGCGCAGATGGGTGCTGCTCTGCAGGATCGTCGCGGCATATTCGGCGTAGACCGGACTGCCGAGCGGACCCTCGCGCTGCGCGATGAGCATTTCGGAAAAGCCGACAATGGCGTTGAGCGGCGTCTTCAGCTCATGGCTGGTGACGGCGAGGAATTGCGACTTGGCGGTGGAGGCGCGTTCGGCCGCCTCCTTGGCGGTGATGAGGTCGAGCTGGGCGCGCCGCTCGAGCGAGATGTCGCGGATCACGCCGCGATAGCCGAGGAATTCCTGCGCATGGCCCCATAGGGGCTGCGCGGTCACCATCCACCAGTCGGTCTGGTCGGGCCGCCTGACCTCCAGGCACAAGCCGTCGATGATCTGGCGGTTGCCGGACAGTTTCGCGAAATCCGGCCAGCCCTGGCTCGCCGGGGAAGCGCCCGCCGCCTCCTGCAGCGTCCGGCCGAGGAGCAGCTTCGAGGTGCCGACGAGATTCGGAAGGCGATCGGAGAAATAGATGAGCTTTCCCTCATCGTCGGTCTCCCACAGGAGATCGCTGGAGCAGATCTCGAAATCCTTGAGCAGCAGCGCGAGGAATTCGCTCTGACGGTTCATGTGATAATTGTCGGCGGCGCGCCGCATCAGCGTGCGGTTGAGCGCCACGCTCATCAGCGACATCAGGAAGGCGACGGCGACGGCGATGAAGCCGAGCACCAGGTCGACATCCTCGCCGCGCCGGATCTGGCTGACGAACAGCGCGCCGCTGACCACGGCGGCGAAGGTGATCGAGGCCAGGGGCAGCCGGGTCAGGGCGAAGGCGCCGGTCACCGCGGTGATGAAACATACCGCAAGAACCATATGCTGGGCGTCGACCGGAATGACCGGCATGAGCTCGAGGGTGGGAAAAGCCCAGAGCAGCGCGAAGGCGAGGCTCGCCGCTTCGATCGCGGACACGGTGCGGCGGTTGGCGCCGGCGAAGTTGCGGTTGTGGAACCAGGACACGAGAACGGCCGCGGTGAGGCCCGCCTGGCACATGGTCCAGAGATACAGCCAGGGGCCGCCGACCGATGTCAGGGTCGTCCAGACGACGATCAGCACGGCGAGGGCATTGGCGCCCATGACATAGGGCCGGAACTGCGCCAGGGGGGCGATCTGCTCGGCACGGAACCTGCTGACGTCGAATTTGGGCCGTGAGCTCATGCCGCCGAAAGACGGCAGCGCGACGTCGCCGACACGGCGCTCCATCTGCCCCAAAGGGCCATCGCTTGACGTCGACATGACCAAAACAGCCCGTCTCCCCGACAAATATATGTTATTTGTACCTATTATTCCCCGCCGCCGTTTGGCGTTGCGTTAAGGTGTCGCCGGTTCTTCCGCTCTGGTTAACAATCCGCTACTGCAAAGTCCATCATGCTGAACCCTGCGGAGAAAGAAGGTCTTCCGGCCCAAGGTCAGGGCCGGATCGGCGTCCTGATCGTCAATCTGGGAACCCCGGAAGCCACGTCCTACTGGCCGATGCGGCGCTATCTGAAGGAGTTCCTGTCGGACCCGCGCGTCGTCGAAACCAACCGTGTCGTCTGGTGGCTGATCCTCAACGGGATCGTCCTCACCACGAGGCCTCGGCGCAGCGGCCACGCCTATGACAAGATCTGGAACCGCGAGCGCGACGAGTCGCCGCTCAAGACCATCACCAGGGCGCAGGCCGAGAAACTCGGGCGCGAACTCGCCGGGGATGGTCCTATCATGGTCGACTGGGGCATGCGCTACGGTCTGCCGCCGGTGGGCGAGCGCCTCGCGGCCCTCAAGCAGGCGGGCTGCGACCGCATCCTAGTGTTCCCGCTCTATCCGCAATACAGCGCCTCGACCACGGCGACGGTGGCCGACAAGGTCTTCGAGGCGATGGCCGGCTTGCGCTGGCAGCCGGCCTTGCGCTTCGTGCCGCCTTATTATGCGGAAGACGCCCATATCGACGCGCTGGCGCAGAGCGTCACGAATCATCTCGATCGGCTGGACTTCGTGCCCGACGTCATTCTCGCCTCCTATCACGGCCTGCCGGAAAGCTACGTCGCCGCGGGCGATCCCTATTATGATCACTGCCGGGAAACGACGCGCCTGCTCAGGGCGAAGCTTGGCCTGCCGGAAGAGAAATTGTGGATGGTGTTCCAGTCGCGCTTCGGCAAGGCGGAATGGATCAAGCCCTATGCGCAGGATACCGTGGCGGCGCTGCCGAGTCAGGGCGTGCGCAATCTGGCGATGATCATGCCGGGCTTCGCCGCCGATTGCGTCGAGACTCTCGAAGAGGTGGCCATCGGCCTCGCTGAAACATTCCGCGAGAACGGCGGTGAGAATTTCACGACGGTGCCATGCCTCAACGATTCGGATGCCTCCATCACGATGCTCGCCGCGCTTATTCGCAAGGAATTATCGGGGTGGGCATAAAGGGACTTGCGATTCAACAACTTGTCCCTATGTTAACCCGCTGAAGAGGGCGCTTGACTAGTTTCCTAGACTAGAGCGCTTCCCGCCAAAGTTGCTCGACTTCGGCGATAGGAAGCGCTCCAGATCATATGTTTGCGAGCCCTTGCTCCCATTCTGATCGATTCGGAACGATTCGATCAGAATGGGAAGGGCTCTAAGAGTGGAGCGGCGATAATGTTCGAAGGCGCTGGTATTGCAGTCATAATTCTGCTGGCCGTGGTTCTGTTCGGCCTGCTGCGGTCGATCCGGATGGTGCCGCAGGGTTCCAATTACACCGTCGAGCGGTTCGGCCGCTACATCCGCACCCTGCCTCCCGGTCTCGGCGTCATCGTGCCGTTTTTCGACCGCGTCGGCCACAAGATGAGCATGATGGAGCGTGTCCTCGACGTGCCGAGCCAGGAAGTCATCACCCGCGACAATGCGATGGTGAAGGTCGACGGCGTCGCCTTCTTCCAGGTCATCGACGCCGCCAAGGCGGCGTATGAGGTGCAGAATCTCGAACACGCCATCCTCAATCTGGTGATGACCAATATCCGCACCGTGATGGGCTCGATGGATCTCGACAGCCTGCTGTCGCAGCGCGACGAGATCAATCATCGCCTGCTCGGCGTGGTCGACCAGGCGACGACGCCCTGGGGCATCAAGATGAACCGCATCGAGATCAAGGACATCAGCCCGCCGCGCGACCTCGTCGACGCCATGGCGCGGCAGATGAAGGCCGAGCGCGACAAGCGCGCCACCGTGCTCGAGGCGGAAGGCCAGCGCCAGTCGCAGATCCTGCGCGCCGAAGGCGAGAAGCAGTCGGTGGTGCTCGAGGCCGAAGGCCGGCGCGAAGCCGCTTTCCGCGACGCCGAGGCGCGCGAGCGCGCGGCGGAAGCCGAAGCCAAGGCGACCATGCTGGTCAGCGACGCCATCGCCAGCGGCAATATCCAGGCGATCAACTATTTCGTCGCCAACAACTATGTGAAGGCCATCGAGGCCCTGGCCGCGGCGCCCAACCAGAAGGTGCTGATGCTGCCGCTCGAAGCTTCCGCCGTCCTCGGCTCGCTCGGCGGCATCGCCGAGATCGCCCGGGAGACCTTCGGTGGCGGCGACAGCGAGCAGGCAGCGCCCAGGCGGCGCTCGTCGCCGCCCAGCGTCCCGCCCATTCCGCCCAAGAGCTGAGGAGAGCATTCCGGACATGCAGCAGTTCTTTCCGTTTCTCGGCGGCTGGACCTGGTGGATCATCGCCGGCCTTCTGCTGCTCGTGGAGCTCGTGCTGCCCGGCGTCTTCTTCATCTGGCTGGCGGCGGCCGGCGCTGTCATCGGTGTCCTCGACATCTTCCTCGACCTGTCGTGGCAGATCGAGATCGCGCTCTTCGCCGTCCTCTCGGTGGTGTTCGTCTATTTCGTGCGGCCGCGCTTCGCGCTGCCGGGCGGCGAGCCGAACAATCTCAATCAGCGCATGTATGGCTATGTCGGGCGCAGCTATGTGCTCGACGAGGCGATCGTCAATGGCCGCGGCAAGGTGCGCATCGACGACACGCTGTGGGTCGTGACCGGCGCCGATCGCGGCAAGGGCGAATGGGTGAAGGTGAAAGCGGTCGACGGCGCCACTTTCGCCGTCGAGCCCGCCAATGGGCCGGGCTGAGGCTTCAGCTCAGGGGCATCGTAGGTGCGGCTTGAAGGAGATGAGATCTTTCCGATCTTCCCCCTCTCCCGTCCGCAGGATGAGAGAGGGTGCCCGACAGGGCGGGTGAGGGCTCTTCAGATCACGACGTAAGCTTGAGAAAGCGCCCTCATCCGGCATTCGGCCACCTTCGCCCATTGCTTCGCAACGGGCGAAGGGAAGTGTGGGAGGGCTTCCCCGCTGTTGCTATTTCACGCCAAGGCGCAGCAGGTCGTGGACGTGAATGAGGCCGACCGGCCGGTTCCTGTCGTCGACGACGAACAGGCTGGTGATCTTCTTGCCCGCATTCAGCAGGTCGAGCGCCTCGGAGGCGAGCGTGTCGGCGGTGATCGTGCGCGGCTGGTGAGTCATCACATCCGCCGCTGTGAGATCGATGAGATCGCGTGACATGTGGCGGCGCAAATCGCCGTCGGTGACGATGCCGATCAAGGCGCCGCTCTCGGTATCGACGATGCCGAGGCAGCCGAAGCTCTTTTCGGTCATGGTGACGAGCACCTCGGTCATCGGGGTCGCGGGCGGCGCCAGCGGCAGCTTCTCCGCCTTGTGCATGAAATCCTTCACATGGGTGAGGGCGGCGCCGAGAAGGCCGCCAGGATGGAAGGTCTTGAACTGCGCCGCATTGAAGCCGCGATCCTCGAGCAGCGCCAGCGCCAGGGCATCGCCCATGGCGAGCTGCAGCATGGTGGAGGTGGTCGGCGCCATGCCGATCGGGCAGGCCTCGCGCGCGTCGGGCAGGCAGAGCGCGACATCGGCGTGGCGGCAGAGCGTGCTCTCGGCGCGGCTCGATATGCCGATCAGCTTCACATGGAAGCGCTTGGCGTAGTCGAGCATGGCGCGCAGTTCCGCCGTCTCGCCGGAATTCGAGATCATGATGATGATGTCGTCACGGCCGACCATGCCGAGATCGCCATGGCTCGCTTCGGCCGGATGGACGAAGAAGGACGGCGTGCCGGTGGAGGCCAGCGTTGCCGCGATCTTGCGGGCGATATGGCCGCTCTTGCCCATGCCCGACATGACGACGCGTCCAGATCCCTGCTTGATCAGGCGTACCGCCTCGCCGAAGGCGCGCCCCAAGGGGCCGTCGAGGGCCTGGATGAGCTTGGCCATCGCCTCGCTCTCGATGGTGAGGGTGCGCTTGGCGGAGGCGATCCAGCTCCGCAGTCCTTCGGGGTCGATTTCGATAACTTTTGCCATGGGCATCACCTAGCGCATTAGCGCAGAACAATAAACCGGGGCTGGATATCGGCCTCCGCAGGGGCCCCGTCAACCGGCCATTAACCATGTTTTCGCTAGGTTGTCAGGCCAGTGAGGTGAGTTAATGGTCCGCCAGCGTTTCATATATTGCGGGATCGCGGCGGCGTTTCTCCTGGGTGGCGCGGCGCAGGCCCAGGAAAATTCCCTGGAGCTCAGGGACAGTCTCGATGCGCCGGATACCGTCACGGAAGCCGAGGTCACGATGGCCAAGGCGACGACGCTCGAGGTCAATCCGCCCGTCGAGCCGCCGCCGGAGCCGGTTCGCAAGCGTCGCGTCGAGGACGATCCTTATGCGGCGCTGGGCCTCGATATGGGCGGGCTGACCGTCTTCCCGGTGCTGCGCGCCGGCGTCATCGCCTCCGACAATCCGGCCTCGTCCAACGCCGATCGTAAAGGCGATATCGGCCTCAGGCTCCGGCCATCGCTGCGCATCACCAGCGACTGGGTCCGCCATGAGCTGCTCATTTCGGGCGAGGGCGATTTCATCGCCTATGAGGATCAGTCCGAAAACGATTCGAACGACGCCTCCGTTCTCGCGCGATTGCGGCTCGATGTCCGGCGCTCGACCACGCTCGTCCTCGATGCCGGCTATCAGTTGTCGCAGGAAAACGGGTCGGATAGCGAAGTGCCCAACACGGCGATCGGCAACCGCACCGATCAGTCCTTCAGCCAGAACGCGGCCTTGACCCAGCGCGCCGGGCGCATCGCCGCCACCGCGCGCCTGGGCGCCAACTGGCAATATTACGGCGATGTCGATCTCGCCGGCGGCGGCAAGGAGGACAATGCGGACCGCGAATATGTCCAGCCCCTGGCCGCCTTGCGCGTCGGCTATGAGGCCTCTCCGGCCTTCGTGCCGTTCGTCGAGGCCGCCTATGAGCCGCGGATCCATTTCCAGAAACGCGACCGCAACGGGCTCGAGCGCAGCTCCGACGGATACCGCTTCGCCGCCGGCGTCGCCTTCGAGCCGTCGCCTCTGTGGTCGGGCGAACTGGCGCTCGCCTACCGGCTGCGCGACTATGAGGATCCCGATCTCGACTCGCTCGATGTATTCGGCCTCAATGGCTTCGTCACCTGGCGGCCCACCGAGCTGACGACGCTCGATCTGTCGTTCGGCACCGGTCTCAACGAAACGTCATCGGCGGATTCGAGCGGCGCCCGCAGCTATGATGCGCGCCTCGGCATCACGCATGATCTGCGCGACAACCTCACCGCCAGCGCCAGCGCCGGGCTCACTTATGAAGACTATCAGGGAATCGACCAGACCGAGCTGACATTGAGGACCAATGCCGGCATCCTCTGGCGGATGAACCGCTGGATCGCCTGGACGCTCGATTACGACTACATCTACAACGACAGCAATCAGCCTGGCGAAGACTACTACGAGAACCGCGTCACCGCCGGCATCGAAGTCAGGCGGTAGCCGCGGGCGGCTCTCCCGTCCGGAAAAGCCATTTTCGCCATTTACCCTGTATCTAGCCAGTATCCGTTTGAGCGCGGGTCTAGAGCCCGCCGGCCTCCTCGATGATGCTCTTCAATTCGCGCTTGAAGGCGCCGGAGAGATCGTCGCGCGCCAGGCCATAAGCGACATTGGCGGTCAGGAAGCCCACCTTGTCGCCGCAATCATAGGTCCTGCCGGTGAATTTGAGGCCGGAGAATTTCTGCCGCGCCTGCAGGCGGATCATCGCGTCGGTGATCTGGATCTCGCCGCCGGCGCCCGGTTCCTGCTTCTCGATCTCGGCGAAGATCTCGGGCTGCAGGATATAGCGTCCGGAGATGATGAGATTGGACGGGGCGGCTTCGCGCTTCGGCTTCTCGACCATCGCGTCGATGGTGAAGGCGCGGCCCGACCAGGTGCCGGGCTTCACCACGCCGTAACGATGCACATTTTCCCACGGCACTTCCTCGACCGCGATGACATTGCCGCCGCCTTGCGCCTCATAGACGTCCATCATCTGGCGCAGACAGCCGGGCTTGGCATGGATCAGCATGTCGGGAAGAATGAGCGCGAAAGGCTCGTCGCCGACGATGTCGCGGGCGCACCAGACCGCATGCCCGAGGCCCAGCGGCTCCTGCTGGCGGGTGAAGCTCGTCTCGCCGGCGCGCGGCAGCGATTTTTCCAGAATTTCGAGTTCGGCCGTCTTGTTACGCTGACGAAGCGTCGCTTCGAGCTCATATTGCTTGTCGAAATGGTCTTCGATGACGCCCTTGTTCCGCCCCGTCACGAAGACGAAATGCTCGATGCCCGCTTCACGCGCCTCATCCACCACGATCTGAATGACAGGCCGATCGACGATGGTCAGCATTTCCTTCGGGACAGCCTTGGTCGCCGGCAGGAAGCGCGTGCCGAGGCCGGCCACCGGGAAAACTGCTTTCTTGATGCGGCGCTGCATTATGATTTACTCCTTGTTAAGCGTTTTCTTTGCCGATCCCGTCGTGGCGACGCATTTTTGCGCCAATTTGGGTTAAATCGTGAAGATAGAGAAGATTCCTGACGAAAGATTGTAGAGGAGAACAAGCATGGCCGTATTGGTGACCGGAGGGGCAGGTTATATCGGCAGCCATATGGTCTATGCCCTCGCCGATGCCGGCGAGGATGTCGTCGTGCTGGACAATCTGTCGACCGGCTTCTGGTGGGCGATCGCGCCCCAGGCCAAGCTCGTCGAAGGCGATATCGGCGATGAGGCGCTGGTCGGCCGGCTCGCCAAGGAGCACAAATTCGACGCCATCATCCATTTTGCCGGCTCCATCGTCGTTCCCGAGTCCGTCGCCGATCCCCTGAGCTATTATCTCAACAACACGGTGAAGACGCGCAGCCTGATCTCCGCCGCGGTGAAAGCGGGCATCCCGCGCTTCGTCTTCTCCTCGACCGCCGCCGTCTACGGCAATCCCGACCGCGTGCCGGTAGAAGAAGATGCGGTGCTGGCGCCGATCTCGCCCTACGGCTCCTCGAAGCTGATGAGCGAATGGATGCTGCGCGACAGCCATGCCGCCTATGGGCTACAATACGTGGCCCTGCGCTATTTCAACGTGGCGGGCGCCGATCCGAAGGGCCGCACCGGCCAGTCGACGCCCCGGGCCACGCATCTGATCAAAGTCGCCTGCCAGACGGTGCTCGGCGAGCGCGAGCAGATGGACATCTTCGGCAACGACTACGACACGCCGGACGGCACGTGCCTGCGCGACTATATCCATGTCAGCGATCTCGCCCAGGCCCATCTCGACGCGCTGAAGCATTTGCGCAATGGCGGGGCGAGCGGCGCCTATAATTGCGGCTATGGCGTGGGTTACAGCGTGCTCGACATCGTCAAGGCGGTGGAGAAGGCAGCCGGCAAGCCGGTCAATGCGCGCATGGCGCCGCGCCGCGCCGGCGATCCGGCGGCGATCGTCGCGGCCTCGGCCAAGATCAAGCAGGAAATGGGCTGGACGCCCCGGCACCAGGACATCGACGGCATCGTCGAAAGCGCGCTCGCCTGGGAAGATTATCTCCGCCAGCGCAACGAGGCCGCCTGAAAGGGGCCGCATTTGGCGGCTTTCCTCTCCCTCTGATATGACGATGGGGCGGGCGAATCGGCCCGAACCAGGGATCGAGGACGTTTATGGCGCGATTCAAACCTTTGGCGGCCGTGGTTCTGGCGGCGGGCCTCTGCGGCTTTCTGACCGCGCCGGCTGTCGCCGACGCCAAATTCGAGAGCTTCATCCAGAGCCTGTGGCCCAAGGCCAAGGCGGCCGGCATCTCGCGCGATGTGTTCGACCGCGCCTTTGCCGGCATCACCGACCCCGATCCCACCGTGCTGAAGCTCGCCAACGACCAGCCGGAATTCACCTCGACCACCTCGCAATATCTCGGCAAGGCGGTCACCCAGATCCGCATCGATACCGGCCAGAGCGTGAAGGCCTCGCAAGAAGACCTCCTGGCGGCGATCGAGAAGCGCTACAAGGTCGATCGCGCCGTCATCCTCGCCATCTGGGGCATGGAAAGCAATTTCGGCAAGGACAAGGGACAGATGAGCGTGATGCGCTCGCTGGCGACCTTGCTCTATTCCGGCCGCCGCAAGGACTATGCGGGCAACCAGTATATCGCGGCGCTGAAGATCCTGCAGAGCGGCATCGTCTCGCCGCAGAACTTCACCGGCTCCTGGGCCGGGGCGATGGGGCACACGCAATTCGTGCCGACCTCCTATATCTCCTTTGCCGTCGACTGGACCGGCGACGGCAAGAAGGACATCTGGAACACCAAGGAGGACGCGCTCGCCTCGACCGCCAATTATCTCGCCAAGGCCGGCTGGAGGAACGACCGGCCCTGGGGCTGGGAAGTGCAGTTGCCGGCGAAGTTCGACCGCGCTCTGATCGGGCGCTCCAACTGGCGCCCGGTCGCCCAGTGGGCGAAGCTCGGCCTCAAGCCGGCGCGGGGCGGGAGCTTCGGCTCGCCCAAGGCGGACGCCTTCGTGATGGTGCCGCAGGGCGTCGAGGGACCGGCCTTCCTGGTGACGCGCAATTTCATGGCCATCATGGACTACAACCAGTCGCATTCCTACGCGCTGGCGGTCGGGCACCTCGCCGACCGGATCAAGGGCGGCCAGCCTTTCGTCGGAACCTGGCCCAATGTCGACTACGATCTCACTTTCAACCAGCGCGTCGAGATTCAGACGCTGCTCTATCGCCGCGGCTTCGATCCGGGCGGCACCGACGGACGCTTCGGCGCGCGCACTTATGAGGCCATTCTCGGTTTTCAGAACAAAGCCGGCCTGAAGCTCGACGGCACGCCCAATGTGGCGCTGCTTGAGCGGCTGCGCGCCGGCAGCTAGGATCGGTTGGATGATCCGGCGTTTCCTCATATTGGCCGCGGCGGTGTTCACCCTGTCGCTGCCGGCGGCGGCGCAGGGGACGAAGTCGGACAAGCCTTATTTCGCGGCCAAGGAAGTCTATCAGGTCTTCGTGCTCGGCGATTCCCTCGCCGCCGGCCTGTGGTCGGGCGTGTCGCGCCAGATCGAAAATGAGGACCGCATCTCGCTCAACGGCCGCTACAAGGAGGATTCCGGCCTCTCGCGGCCGGAATATTACGACTGGAACGGCGCGCTGCCGAAGATTCTCGCCAGCAACAAGATCGACATCGCCATCGTGATGATCGGCTCGAATGACGCGCAGGCGATCCGCGACGGGCAGCTGCGCTATGCCTTCGACACGCCGGAATGGCGGCAGGCCTATGTGAAGCAGGTCGATCGGCTGATGCAAAGCCTCAAGGCGGCGGGCGCCGCCGTCTACTGGATGGAGATGCCGCCGATGCAGGCGGTCAAGTATGATGGCTCGATGAAGGTCATCTCGTCGATCCACGAGGAGCGCGCCAAGGCGGCGGGCATCCGCTTCATCGCGACGCGCGATGCCCTGTCCGACAAGGGCAAATATGCTGAATCGGGTTTCGACCAGGCGGGCGAGTTCGTGCGGATGCGTTCGCGCGACGGCGTGCATTTCCTGCGCGAAGGCAACAACAAGCTGGCCGGCCTGGTGATGGCCGCCATCAATGCGGATATCGACGCTGCGGTGGCGGCGGAGCCGGTGGAGCCGCCGCCGGAGACGGCGGCCAACCAGACCCCGCCCGGGTCCGGTCTTACGGGGGCGGAAATCCTGGCGCACGCCAAGGGCGACTTCGCCGGGCCGCTCCCCACCCCCGCCGATCCGGCGATGGCGCAGCTCGCCAAGACCACGAAGCCCGGCACCGATGCCGCGCGGCTGTTCAGCCGCGGCGAGGCGGTCACGGTGAGGCCCGGCCGCTTCGACGATATGTCGCCGCTACAGTAAGGAGCGCCTATCTCGGCAGTTCCGACTCGCCCATCAGATATTCATCGATGGCGCGGGCCGCCTGGCGGCCTTCGCGGATCGCCCAGACGACCAGCGACTGGCCTTTGCGGATGTCGCCGGCGGCGAAGACCTTGTCGACCGAGGTCTTGTAGTCGTCGGTGTTGGCTTTGACATTGCCGCGCTTGTCGCGCTCGAAGGATGTCTCCTGGAGAAGGCCTTTCTCCTCGGGACCGGAGAAGCCGATGGCGATCAGCACCAGATCGGCCTTGATGATGAATTCGGTGCCGGGCAGAGGCTCGCGCTTGTGATTCACGCGGGCGCATCGGACGCCCGTCACCTTGCCCTTTTCGCCCACGATGCCGAGCGTGGCGCAGGAGAATTCGCGCGCGGCGCCCTCCGCCTGCGAGGAGGAGGTGCGGAACTTGGTCGGCCAATAGGGCCATACCAGCATCTTGTCTTCCTGCTCGGGCGGAACGGGGCGGATGTCGAGCTGCGTCACCGACAGGGCGCCCTGCCGGAAGGAGGTGCCGACGCAGTCGGATGCCGTGTCGCCGCCGCCGATGACGACGACATTCTTGCCGGTGGCGACGAGCTGCGGCTCACCCGAAACATCCTCGCCGCCGACCCGCCGGTTGCTCTGGATGAGGAACGGCATGGCGTAATGGGCGCCGGCCAGCTCCATCCCGGGCAGGCCCGGATCGCGCGGCTTTTCGGCGCCGCCGGCCAAGAGCACCGCGTCATAGGCATCGGTGAGCGAATGGAACGGGCGGGTTACGCCGATATCGACATTGTAGTGGAAGGTGACGCCCTCGGCCTCCATCTGCTCGACGCGGCGGTCGATCGGATGCTTCTCCATCTTGAAGTCGGGAATGCCGTAGCGCAGCAGGCCGCCGGCCTTGGCGTAGCGCTCGAAGACATGCACCTCATGGCCGGCGCGGGCGAGCTGCTGCGCGGCGGCGAGGCCGGCCGAGCCCGAGCCCACGATGGCGACGCGCTTGCCGGTCCTCTCCTCGGGCGGCTGCGGCTTGATCCAGCCTTCCGACCACGCCTTGTCGGCGATCGCCTGCTCGACCGTCTTGATCGTCACCGGCACGTTTTCGAGATTGAGCGTGCAGGCTTCCTCGCAGGGCGCGGGGCAGATGCGGCCGGTGAATTCCGGAAAGTTGTTGGTCGAATGCAGATTGACCGCGGCCGCCTGCCAGTTGCCCTGATAGACGAGATCGTTCCAGTCGGGGATCTGGTTGTTCACCGGGCAGCCGGTGTGACAATAGGGGATGCCGCAATCCATGCAGCGCGCCGCCTGCTTCTGCGTGTCGCGGTCGTCGAGCGGGATGGTGAATTCGCGGAAATGGCGGACGCGATCCGAGGCCGGCGCATATTTCTGCTCCTGCCGGTCGATTTCCAGAAAGCCGGTGATCTTGCCCATCGTCTTCTCCTAGTTTCCTGCCGGCGGGAGTCCGAGCGCCATCTCGGCGCGCATGATCCAGGCCTTCACATCGGGCCGCGTATCGAGGTCGAAGCCGCCCTCGGGGGCGAGCCGCGTATAAGCGAGAAGGGCGATGTCGGCCACCGACAGGCTATCGCCCACGAACCACATATTGCCCTTGATCAGCTGCTGCATCAGGTCGAGCGCCTTCTCGCCGCGCTCGACGCGCCAGGCCTCGCGCTGGTCCTTGCTGCGGCCGAGATAGACCATATGATAGCGGCTCGTCGCCACATAGGGCTCGTGGCTGTACTGCTCCCAGAACAGCAGCTCGTCGATCTTCGCCTGGGTGAAGGTATCGGCGGGCAGCAGGCTCGTGCCCTGCGCCAGATAGCGGATGATGGCGTTCGACTGCGCCAGGCAGCGCCCGTCGTCGAGCTCGATCATCGGCACCTGGCCCATCGGGCTCTTGCGCAGATAAGCCTCGGTGCGGCTTTCACCCTTGGTGATGTCGATATCGATCCATTCGTAAGGGATCTGCAGGAAGTCGGCAGTGATGCTGACCTTCTGGCAGTTGCCGGAATTTCTGTCGCCATAGACACGCATCATCTGTCAACACCCCTCATGCTGAGATGGCCGCGCAGCGGCCCTCGAAGCATCCAACAGGATAGAGCGAGAATGCTGCGCCAGACCCTTCGAGGCTCGCTTCGCTCGCGCCTCGGGGCGAGGGGACGGGGATCGATCCAACCTCATCACGCCCTCCGCTGCATGCCGATGGTCATGCCGTCGCTGGTCGCTTGCGCCTTTTCGAGCTCGCGCAGAGCGCGGGCATATTCGACCGGCATCACCTTGACGAATTTCGGCAGATAGTCGCCCCAGTGGTCGATGATCTGACGCGCCCGGCTCGAGCCCGTATATTTCAGGTGGCGGCCGAGCAGGTGCCAGATGCGCTCGGCATCGTGGCGGTCCATATGCGCCGTCACATCGACGAGGCCGTGATGCTCGAGATCGCCGCCATGATGGTGGAGACGCTCGATCGATTCCTCTTCGGCCGGCACCGGCGCCAGATCGACCATGGCCAGGTTGCAGCGCTGCGCGAAATCGCCCTTCTCGTCGAGCACATAGGCGACACCGCCCGACATGCCCGCCGCGAAATTGCGGCCCGTCTCGCCGATGACCAGCACGACGCCGCCGGTCATGTATTCGCAGCCATGGTCGCCCACGCCTTCGACGACGGCGATGGCGCCGGAATTCCTGACGGCGAAGCGCTCGCCGGCGACGCCGCGGAAGTAGCATTCGCCGCCGATGGCGCCGTAGAGCACGGTGTTGCCGGCGATGATCGACTTCTCCGGCGCAAAGCCGATCCTGTCATGCGGCTTGACGATGATCTTGCCGCCGGAAATGCCCTTGCCGACATAATCGTTGGCTTCGCCCGTAAGCTCCAGCGTCACGCCATGGGCGAGGAAGGCGCCGAAGCTCTGGCCGGCGATGCCGGTCAGGCCGACCCGGATCGTGTCCTCGGGCAGGCCCTGATGGCCATAGCGCTTGGCGACCTCGCCCGACAGCATGGCGCCGATGGTGCGATGGACATTGGTGACCTTGGCTTCGATCTCGACCGGCGTGCCGGAGGTCAGCGCGCCTTGCGCCTGCTCGATCAGATAGGTGTCGAGCGCATCGGAGAGATCGTGCTTGGGCGGCTCGTCGCGGCGGATCGAGACCTTGCCGATGGCCTGCGGCTTCTCGAAGATGCGGGTGAAATCGAGGCCCTTGGCCTTCCAGTGGTCGATGGCGGCGAGCTTGTCGAGATATTCGCTCATGCCGACGAGGTCGTCGAATCGGCGGATGCCCAATTGCGCCATCAGCTCGCGCACTTCCTCGGCGACGAAGAAGAAGTAGTTGATGACGTGCTCGGGCGCGCCCTTGAAACGCTTGCGCAGCACCGGGTCCTGGGTGGCGACGCCGACCGGACAGGTGTTGAGATGACACTTGCGCATCATGATGCAGCCCGCCGCGATGAGGGGCGCCGTCGAGAAGCCCATTTCATCGGCGCCGAGCAAGGCGGCGACGACGACGTCGCGGCCGGTGCGGATGCCGCCATCGGCCTGGACGATGATGCGGCCGCGCAGGCGGTTGGTGACCAGCGTCTGCTGGGTCTCGGCGAGGCCGATCTCCCACGGGCTGCCGGCATGCTTGATCGAGGTGAGCGGCGAAGCGCCGGTGCCGCCTTCGAAGCCCGAAATGGTGACGTGATCGGCGCGCGCCTTGGCGACGCCCGCCGCCACCGTGCCGACGCCGACTTCGGAGACGAGCTTGACCGAGACGGAGGCGGACGGGTTGGTGTTGCGCAGATCGAAGATGAGCTGGGCCAGGTCCTCGATCGAATAGATGTCGTGATGCGGCGGCGGCGAGATCAGGCCGACGCCCGGCGTCGAATAACGCACCCGTGCGATGGTCGCGTCGACCTTGTGGCCGGGCAATTGCCCGCCTTCGCCGGGCTTGGCGCCCTGCGCCATCTTGATCTGGATCTGGTCGGCATTGACCAGATATTCGGTGGTGACGCCGAAGCGGCCGGAAGCGACCTGCTTGATCGCCGAACGCATCGAGTCGCCATTGGGCAATGGCTTGAAGCGATCCGGCTCCTCGCCGCCTTCACCGGTGTTGGAGCGTCCGCCGATGCGGTTCATGGCGATGGCGAGCGTCGTATGCGCCTCGCGGCTCAGGGAGCCATAGGACATGGCGCCGGTCGAGAAACGCTTGACGATGTCCTTGGCCGGCTCGACGTCGTCGATCGAAATCGGCTTGCGGCCGATCTCCTCCGCCGAGCGGATACGGAAGAGACCGCGCGGCGTCATGAAGTGCTCGCTCTGGTTGTTCACCATCTTCGCGAAATCGCGATAGGTCTCGTGCGACTCTCCACGCACCGCATGCTGCAGCTTGGCGACCGATTCCGGGGTCCACACATGCTGCTCGCCGCGGACGCGGTAGAGATATTCGCCGCCCACTTCGAGGGACGAGCTCAGTACCGGGCTTTCTCCGAATGCCGCGGCATGGCGGGCGAAGGCTTCCGCCGCGATCTCATCGAGCCCGACGCCTTCGATCTGGCTGGCGGTGCCGGTGAAATAATGCCGGATGAACTCGCTCGACAGCCCGATGGCGTCGAAGATCTGGGCGCCGCAATAGGACTGATAGGTCGAGATGCCCATCTTGGACATGACCTTGAGGATGCCCTTGTCGACCGCCTTGATGTAGCGCTTGGCGGCTTCATCGGGCGTGATCTTCTCGTCGAGCGAGGCGATCATGTCCTCGAGCGTCTCGAAAGCGAGATAGGGATTGATCGCTTCGGCGCCGTAGCCGGCGAGCGTGCAATATTGATGCACCTCGCGCGGCTCGCCCGATTCGACGACGAGGCCGACCGAGGTGCGCAGGCCCCTGCGGATCAGGTGATGATGGGTGGCTGAGGTGGCGAGCAGCGCCGGGATCGGCACGCGCTCGGCGGAGACCGCGCGGTCCGACAGGATGATGATGTTGTAGCCGTCGCGCACCGCGCGCTCGGCGCCGGCGCAGATCGCCTCGAGTGCGGCTTCCATATATTCGGGGCCGTTGGCGACGTCATAGGTGACGTCGATGGTCACGGTGCGGAACGGATTGTCCTTGACCACGCCGATGGTGCGGATGCGCTCGAGCTCCTCATTGGTGAGGATCGGCTGCGGCACTTCGAGGCGCATATGGGTCGAGGTGCCCTTGAGGTCGAGCAGGTTGGGCCTGGGGCCGATGAAGGACACCAGCGACATGACCAGCTCCTCGCGGATCGGGTCGATCGGCGGGTTGGTCACCTGCGCGAAGTTCTGCTTGAAATAGGTGTCGAGGAGCTTCGGCTTGTCGGACAAGGCCGAGATCGGCGTGTCGTTGCCCATCGAGCCCACGGCTTCCTGGCCGGTCTGCGCCATCGGCGCCATCAGGAGCTTGAGATCCTCCTGGCTGTAGCCGAAGGCCTGCTGGCGGTCGAGGAGGGGAACCGCGATCTTCGGCCGCTTGGTCTTGGCCGCCGGCATCTCGCGCAGCACGACTTGGGTGCGCTTCAGCCAGTCCTTGTAGGGATGCTGGGTCGAGAGCGTCTTCTTCAATTCGTCGTCGGAAATGATGCGCTTCTGCTCGAGATCGATGAGGAGCATCTTGCCGGGCTGCAGGCGCCACTTCTGGACGATCTTCTCTTCGGCGAATTGCAGGCAGCCCATTTCGGAGGCGAGCAGCACGAAGCCGTCTTCCGACACCATGTAGCGCGACGGACGCAGGCCGTTGCGATCGAGGGTGGCGCCGATCAGGCGGCCGTCGGTGAAGACCATGGCGGCGGGCCCGTCCCACGGCTCCATGAGGGCGGCGTGATATTCGTAGAAGGCGCGGCGGTCTTCGTCCATCAGGGGATTGCCGGCCCAGGCCTCCGGGATGAGCATCATCATCGCATGCGGCAGCGAATAGCCGCCCATGAAGAGCAATTCGAGCGCATTGTCGAAGCAGGCCGAGTCGGACTGGCCCTCATAGGAGATCGGCCACAGCTTCTCGAGATCCCGGCCGAGAATGTCCGACTTCATATTGGCCTGGCGCGCCGCCATCCAGTTGTAGTTGCCGCGCAGCGTGTTGATCTCGCCATTGTGGCAGATGAAGCGATAGGGATGGGCGAGCGGCCAGGACGGGAAAGTATTGGTCGAGAAGCGCTGATGCACCATGGCGAGCGACGAGGTCACGCGCTCGTCCGCCAGATCCTTGTAATAGAGACCCAGATCCTTGCCGAGAACGAGGCCTTTATAAACGAGGGTACGGCTCGACACCGAGACCGGATAATAAGCGCGGCCCTTGGGGCCCAGCACTTCGAGCACGCGGTTCGACACCACCTTGCGGCAGACGAAGAGCTTCCTTTCGAAATGCGCCTCGTCGCGGATGGTCGGCCCGCGGCTGATAAAGAGCTGGCGATGGAAGGGCTCGGTCGGCTTGACGCTGTGGCCGAGGACCGTTTCATCGACCGGCACGTCGCGCCAGCCGAGGACCTTCAGGCCTTCCTCGCGCGCGGTTTCCCACCAGATGCGCTCGATGTCCTGGCGATAGATGGGCTCGCGCGGCATGAAGAGCTGCGCCACCGCATAATGTTGCGGCTCGGGCAGCGAAAACCCCAAGCGCTTGGCCTCGGCCAGGAAGAAATCATGCGGGATCTGGAGCAGGATGCCGGCGCCGTCTCCGGCCTTGGGATCGGCGCCGACGGCGCCCCGATGCTCGAGATTGCGCAGGATGCTCAGGCCATCCGCGATGATCTTATGGCTCTTGATATTGTGGATATTGGCGATGAGGCCGATGCCGCAGGCGTCATGCTCGTGACGCGGATCGTAGAGGCCCTGCGCTTGCGGCAGTCCTTCGGGAAGAAGATGGGTCGCGTGCTTCATGGCCTCGAGCCTTTCACGTTTCCTGAACAGTCTTATAAACCTCCAAGCCGGACAGTGAACCGGTCAGGAGATCAGGCGTAATCTGGTGCTGGAGGTTTCGAGCTGTGGGAGCCTTCGCGGGCGTTCCCCCGCGCGGCCTGACCTGGATCGAACCTCCGGCACCCTCTTGAGGGTCGTCCCGGAGCTTCAATCCTTTTTCGTTTTCGTCGTTTTAGCTCGGGCCGTGCGCAGGCGATCGACCGGTTTATGGGTCGTCGTGTTCAGAGCCATATTGGCGGCGGTCCGGATCATCCGGGCTGTTCCTGAACTTGTTGCGCTGCAAAAGGACAGTCATGCTGTCCTTTTTCTGTATGTCAGACTAAACCCAAGGGCGCAAGTAAAGAATGGCGCCTAGACGCAGATCGAAACAAAATTGCGCGAGGTGCGGGGAGGGAAAGGGGTTGGCAGGCCCGCGCGGCTTGAGTAGGCATCTCGTCCTCACCGAAAGGCCTCGCTCCATGAACTTCGCGTCCGACAATGTCTATGGCATCCACCCCCGGATCCTCGCCGCCATCGAGGCGGCCAATCAGGGGACGTCTCCATCTTACGGCTATGACGACTATTGCAAGCGGGCCGAGGCGAAGCTCTCGGAAGTCTTCGAGAAGGAGGTGAGCGCCTTCCTGGTGACGACCGGCACGGCGGCCAATGGCCTGGCGCTCTCGGCCCTGGCGCCGTCCTATGGCGCCGTCTTCACCCACAACGAGGCGCATACCGCGATCGATGAATGCAACAGTCCGGAAATGTTCACCGGCGGCGCCAAGATCATCGGGCTCGAGGGTGTCGAGGGCAAGATCACGCCTCCGGTGCTCGAGAAGGTGCTGAAGGGCTTCCTGCGCGGCGAACATGATCCGAAGCCTTCGGCGCTGTCGATCACCAACTCGACCGAGCTCGGCCGCGTCTATCGGCCGGAGGAGATCAAGGCGCTCTCCGCCGTCGCAAAGTCACGCAAGATGAAATTCCATACCGACGGGGCGCGTTTCGCCAATGCGGTGGCGGCTCTCGGCGTGAAACCGGCCGACATCACCTGGAAGGCGGGCATCGACGTCATGTCCTTCGGCGGCACCAAGAATGGCGGCATGCTGCTCGAGGCGGTCGTCTTCTTCGACACGGCGCTGGCGGAAGACTTTCTCTATCGGCGCATGCGCGGCGGCCAGCTCATTTCCAAGAGCCGCTTCCTCGGCGCGCAGATGCTGGCCTATCTGGAGAATGGCCTGTGGCTCGACAATGCGCGTATCGCCAATGGTCTCGCCCAGCGCCTGGCGAAAGGCCTGCTGCAATCGAACCGCATCCGCATCCCGCTGCCGGTCGAGGCCAATGAGATCTTCGCGGTGATGCCGCGGGCGCTGCACGACAAGCTGCAGGCGGCAGGTGCGCATTTCCACCAGTGGGGACCCGATATTCTGGGGCCGGGCGGCATCGCGGATGACGAGGTCTTCTGCCGTTTCGTGCTGTCCTTCGCGACGCCCGAAGCGGATGTCGAGCGTTTCATTACCCTGATCCGCCAGGGTTAGATGTGCCGGTCCCTGGCCCAGGCGGCCAGGTGGATGCGCATCATCTCGATATAGTGAGGATCGTCGGCGAGTTCGGCCAGGTCCGACAGGCGGTGCATGCCGATCAGCAGGCTGACCCGTTCGGCATCGACCGGTCTGCCGGTCATGTGCCGATAGCGGTCCACGATCATCCGCGTCAGCTCAGGCGCGATCAGAGACGAATAGACGAAGTCCTGATGCACGGGACCGAAGCCCGAATCGGCGAAATCATAAACGCCGTTGAGGCGCTGCGCCTGATGATCGAAAGCCATGTTCCAGCCATGGCCGTCGAAGAAGCCATAGGTCGTGCCCAAGGGATCGGCGGGCAGCGCCTCAAACGCATCGATCGTCTCCTCGCACAGATGGCGCAGCTCCGCGGGCGCCAGCGGCAGCGCCCTGGCGCGGATTTCCGCCGTCGGCCGCCAGGGTAATATTTCGGTCACGCCGGCCTCGCACATCATGTGCGGGTCGAGCGCGTGCAACTCGGCGTAAAAACGCGCCAGCGCTTCTGCGAGCCTCTCGCGCGCATCGGATGGCAGCTTTCCGTAATGTTCGGCGAGCAGATGCTCACCTTTGATCTTGGTATGGCGCGAAAACAGCATCGGCTCTTCGATCAGCACGAGATCCGGAACCGGCATCGACAGATGCGGACGGACCGCCGCGAGGATCCGCGCTTCGCGGCGCAAGGCGCGCTCCGCTTCGGGTCCTTTCGGAAATTTGAAGATCAGCCGGTCGTCGACATCGAGCGCCAGCGAATGAAAGCCCATGGTGAGCGGACGGAAGTGCGCTCCGGCAAGTTCCGGAAAGGCGTGAACAATGGTGTTGCGATAGAGCGAGATGTCTTCAGTCATCTCTATTGGATTAGCTCAAACGAGTTGAAATCCGTTAACATAAGGATCTCGGTCGTCGAGGAAGATCGTGTTGAGACCGGTGATGCGGGCCCAGCCCTCGATCGAGGGAATGATCGCATCGCGGTCGCCGACCCTGGCGCGGCCTTCGATGCGGCCCGTGAAGGTCGAGCCGATGATCGATTCATGGACGAAGACATCCTTGTCGGCGAGCCGGCCGGTGGCGGCGAGCTGCGCCATGCGCGCCGAGGTGCCGGTGCCGCAGGGCGAGCGGTCGATCGCCTTGTCGCCATAGAAGACCGCGTTGCGCGCCGAGCCTCCCGGCGTCTGCGCCTTACCGGTCCACAGGACATGGGTGAGGCGGTCGATGCCAGGGTTTTCCGGATGGACGATCTTGTGGCGGGCATTGAAGGCGTCGCGCAGCTCGGGCGACCAGCGCAGGATGTCGGCCGGTTTCACATCGGCGAGGTCGCGATAATTCCGCTGCGCCTCGACGATGGCGTAGAAATTGCCGCCATAGGCGACATCGACGGTGAGCTCGCCCAGGCCTTCGACTCCGACTGGAAAGCCGCGGCCGAGCAGGAAGGAGGGGACATTGACGATGCGCACGCGCTCGACGGCATCGCCGCGCATTTCGTAATGCGCTTCGACAAGGCCTGCCGGCGTGTCGAGCCGCAGAAGTCCCGGCGTCTTCGGCGTGACGAGACCTTGCTCGATGATCACCGTCACGGTGCCGATCGTGCCATGGCCGCACATCGGCAGGTAGCCCGACGTTTCGATGAAGAGAATGCCGACGTCGCAATCTGCGCGTGCCGGCGGATAGAGGATCGAGCCCGACATCATGTCATGGCCGCGCGGCTCGAACATCAGCCCGGTGCGGATCCAGTCATGGTGGTCGAGAAAATCCCTGCGGCGTTCGAACATGGTGGCGCCCGCGAGACGCGGCACGCTGCCGCCGGCGACGACCCGGACAGGGTTGCCGCAAGTATGCGCGTCAATACAGAAAAACGTAGATCTGGCCATAAGTTAGCCTTTAATCCTCAGAGAATTCCATTTCTGTACATTGTATAAAATATAAAGACAAGAGCCGAATCAATGCCGCGCCGTGGGCAGCGCGAAGCCCTTCGATCTCTTGTTCATTTCTGTTCGGTCTGCGTCCGCGGCTCATTCTTCTCCCGCTCTTTCGACAATGTCGCACGAAGTGAGCCCGGCTGATGCAGCAATGACATGTCGTAGTGCATTTCCGCATCTCTTTTCCGGACGAAAAGTCTCACCGCGTGCAATCTTCATCGGCCTGTATTGACGGCCAAGGGGGTGGTGGTTGACAATCACGGTTCGGAATGGGGCGGTGCTTTCTCCAAGCCCTGAACGTTCCAGCGTGATCCGCACGCAAGCAACCCAGGTGGATAGGATTTATGCGATACGAAGCACCCAGCTCGACCAAGGCCGCGGTTACTCTTCTCACGAAAGAAAAAGGCAAATCCGCAATTCTGGCGGGAGGAACCGATCTCCTCGTCCGCATGAAGGGCGGCTTCATCGAGCCTGACCTTATCGTCGACATCAAGCGCATTCCGGCGATGCGCGAAATCAAAAAGACGGCCACCGGCTTCCAGGTCGGCGCCGCTGTGTCGGGCAACGAGCTCGCCGTCAGCGCCGTCCAGAAGGCCTGGCCGGGCGTCGTCGAGGCGGCCAACCTCATCGGCTCCAAGCAGGTGCAGGGCCGCTGCACCATGGTGGGCAATCTCTGCAACGCCTCGCCCGCCGCCGACAGCGTTCCGGCGCTCGTCGCCGCCGGCGCCCAGGCCGTCATCGTCGGCCCCAAGAAGAAGCGCACCGTTCCGGTCGAGAAGATCCCGACCGGCCCCGGCCGCACCAGCCTCGCCAAGGGCGAGATCGTCGAATCACTGCTGCTGCCGAAGCGCCCGGCGCGCGCCGGCGATGCTTATCTGCGCTTCATCCCGCGCTCCGAAATGGATATCGCGGTGGTGTCGGCCGGCGTCAATCTCGTGCTCGACGCCAAGGGCGTGGTCAAGGAAGCGCGCGTGGCCCTGGGCGCCGTCGCCCCGACCGTGCTGCTGGTGGCGCCCGCCGCCAAGGCGATCATCGGCACCAAGCTCGACGATGCGGCGCTCGACAAGCTCGCCGCCGCCTGCTCGGCCGCCTGCTCGCCGATCGACGACAAGCGCGGCACCATCGAATTCAGAACCAAGGTCGCAGGCGTGCTGGCAAGGCGGGCTGCAAAAATCGCGTATCAGCGCGCAGGAGGCAAATAATATGGCTGGCGTTCACGTATCCACCACGATCAACGGCGATCCGGCCGAGTTCGTCTGCGACGCCGATGAGCCGCTGCTCGACGTGCTGCGCAACCGCCTCGGCCTCACCGGCGCCAAGGAAGGCTGCGGCACCGGCGACTGCGGCGCCTGCAGCGTGACCCTCGACGGCGAGCTCGTCTGCTCGTGCCTCGTTCTCGGCGCCGAAGTCGACGGCCGCAGGATCGAGACCATCGAAGGCATGGCGGACGGCGACAAGCTGCATCCGCTGCAGCGCAAGTTCATCGAGCATGCCGCCCTTCAGTGCGGCATCTGCACGCCCGGCTTCCTGATCGCGGCGAAGGCGCTTCTCAAGAAGAACGCCAATCCGACCGAAGAGGAAATCCGCTTCGGCCTCGCCGGCAATCTTTGCCGTTGCACCGGTTATGACAAGATCGTGCGCGCCGTCCAGGACGCCGCCCGTGAGATGAGAGGAGCCTGATCCCTATGGCTTACGACACCAATTATACCGGCCAGAAATTCAAGGTCGTCGGCACCCGCCCGCTGCGTCCCGACGGCATCGACAAGGTGACGGGCCGCGCCCGCTACGGCGCCGATGCTTTCGCGCCGGGCCAGCTCGTCGGCCGCGTGCTGCGCTCGCCGCATGCCCATGCCAAGATCGTCAAGATCGACACGTCGAAGGCCGAGAAGCTTGCCGGCGTGAAGGCGGTGATCACCAGCGCCGACCTGCCGGACCTCACCAATGGCGATGCCGGCATGTATGACATTCTGGTCAACTGCATGGCGCGCGAAAAGGCGCTCTATGACGGCCATGCGGTGGCGGCCGTCGCCGCGGTCGATGCCGCGACGGCGCGCAAGGCGCTCAAGCTCATCAATGTCGAATACAAGGTCCTGCCGCATGTGACCGATGTCGACGAAGCGATGAAGCCCGGCGCCCCGGTGCTGCATTCGAACATGTTCACCGAAGGCGTCGAGCCCAAGCCGGCCAAGGCCTCCAACGTCGCCAAGCGCACCGAATTCGGCCATGGCGATGTCGAGCAGGGCTTCAAGGAAGCCGATGTCATCGTCGAGCGCAGCTTCAAGACCGAGCAAACGCATCAGGGCTATATCGAGCCGCATGCCTGCCTCGCCAATGTCGGCCCGGACGGGCAGGGCGAGATGTGGGTCTGCACCCAGGGCCACTTCGTCTACCGCAACACCTGCGCCACGCTTCTCGGCATGGATGCCGCGAAGCTGCGCGTGACCGCGTCCGAGATCGGCGGCGGCTTCGGCGGCAAGACGCATGTCTGGGCCGAGCCTCTGGCGCTCGCTCTGTCGCGCAAGGCCAACCGCCCGGTGAAGCTGGTGATGACCCGCGACGAGGTCTTCAAGGCCTCGGGTCCGACCAGCTCGACCTCGATCGACGTCAAGATCGGCGCCACCAAGGACGGGCGGATCACCGCCGCCCAGGCCACCCTGCGCTATCAGGGCGGTCCGTTCCTCGGCATGTGGGCCGAGCTCGGCGCCATGACCTCCTATGCCTGCTACGACCTCAAGAATGTGAAGACGGTCGGCTATGAAGTCGTGGTCAACCGTCCGAAGGTCGCCGCCTATCGAGCGCCCTCGGCGCCGATGGCCGCCTTCGCGGTCGAAAGCGTGGTCGACGAGCTGGCCCACAAGATCGGCATGGACGCGGTCGAGTTCCGCATCAAGAACGCGGCCAAGGAGGGCACCAAGTCCTCTTACGGCCCGACCTACGGCCCGATCGGCATCGGCCCGACGCTCGAGGCGGCGAAGAACCATCCGCACATGAAGGCGCCGCTCAAGAAGAATCAGGGACGCGGCATGGCCTGCGGCTTCTGGTTCAATTTCGGCGGCCAGACTTCCACCTCGCTGAACGTCACGCCCGACGGCTCGGTGAACGTGTCGGTCGGCACGATCGATGTCGGCGGCTCGCGCGCCTCCATGGCGCTCATCGCCGCCGAAGAGCTCGGCGTCCCTTACGAGAATGTGCGCTGCGTCGTGGCGGATACGAGCTCGCTCGGCCACAACGACATGAGCGACGGCAGCCGCGTGACCTTCTCCTCCGGCATGAACACGGTGATCGCCGCGCGCAATGCCAAGAAGGTGCTCATCCAGCGCGCCGCCAAGATGTGGGACATCCCGGAAGACGCGGTCACCTGGGAAGACGGCCATGCGAAGCCCGCCGGCGCCAATGCCGGCAACTTCCCGCCGCTCTCGCTCAAGGAGATCGCGGCGGCGGCCGCCAATACCGGCGGCCCGATCGCCGGCCACAATGAGTTCGTCGCCGATGGCGCGGGCGTCAGCTTCGCCACCCATATCTGCGACGTCGAGCTTGATCCGGAAACCGGCGCCACCAAGATCATCCGCTATACGGTGATCCAGGATGCCGGCAAGGCGATCCATCCTTCCTATGTCGAGGGCCAGTATCAGGGCGGCGCCGCACAGGGCATCGGCTGGGCGCTCAACGAGGAATATATCTATGGCAAGGACGGGCGGCTGCAGAATGCCGGGTATCTCGATTATCGCATCCCGGTCTGCTCGGACCTGCCGATGATCGACACGGTCATTCTGGAGATTCCCAATCCGAACCATCCTTACGGCGTGCGTGGCGTCGGCGAAACTTCGATCGTTCCGCCCTTGGCCGCCATCGCCAATGCCGTCTCCAACGCCGCGGGCGTGCGCATGACGCATATCCCGATGTCGCCGCCGCGCATCCTCAAGGCGCTCGACGAGCAGGCGAAAGGGAAGGCGAAGGCCGCCTGATGGTCAAGGTCGTGCTCTGGGGGTCGCTCAGGGCGGCCGCCGGAGGCACGGAGGCCGTCGAGGTCGAAGCCGGCAATATCCGCAGTTTGTTCAATCAGCTCGAGACCGAATATCCCGGTCTCGAGCCGCATATCAAACGCGGCATCGCCGTTTCCATCAACGGACGCATCTTCCGGGATTCGTGGGACGAACGGATTCCGGAGAATGCCGAGGTCTATCTCCTGCCGCGCATTGCCGGTGGGTAAACGCGTATCAGTTGCTTAGCCGCAGCCGATCGCTCATTGTCATCTGCGCAATCAGTGAGAAGGTGCAGGGTTGAGCGACAGTCCCGGCTCATCGGCGCGACCTCGGGTCGTCATCATCGGCGCCGGCTTCGGCGGGCTTTCGGCCGCGATCACGCTCGGCAAGGCGCCCGTCGACGTAACCTTGCTCGACCGGCACAATTATCATCTGTTCCAGCCGCTGCTCTATCAGGTGGCGACCGCCGGTCTCTCGCCGGCCCAGATCGCCTCACCGATAAGGCGCATCGTGGCGCGGCAGAAGAATGTCACGGTGCTCATGGACAAGGTCGTCGATATCGACCTGGAGCAGAATGAAGTCGTGACCGCGACGCGGCGCATTCCGTTCGACTATCTGATCGTCGCCACCGGAGCCCGGCATGCCTATTTCGGCAATGATCAATGGGAGGAATTCGCGCCCGGGCTCAAGAAGATCGACGAGGCGACCGAGATCCGCCGTCGTATCCTCACGGCCTTCGAGAAAGCGGAGACGGCGGAAGACGAAACCGAGCGCCGGCGGCTGCTGACTTTCATCGTCGTCGGCGGCGGACCGACCGGCGTCGAGATGGCGGGCGCCATCGCCGAGCTCGCGCATCGCACCTTGCGGCGCGATTTCCGCCATATCGATCCGACCGAAAGCCGGATCATCCTCATCGAGGCCGGCCCCAGGGTCTTGGCCGCCTTTCCGGAAAGCCTCTCGCTATCGGCGGCCGAGCAACTGGCGCGGCTCGGCGTTACGGTGAATACGGGAGCCGCGGTCACCGGCGTCGATGCGAAGGGCATCGACCTCAAGGACGGCAGCCGCATCGCCGCCGGCACGATCGTCTGGGCGGCGGGCGTCATGGCTTCACCGGCGGCCAGATGGCTGAAGGCCGAAGGCGACCGCGCCGGCCGTGTATGTGTCGACGCCAAGCTGCATCCACCCGGATCGGAGAATATCTTCGTGATCGGCGACACGGCGGCGGTGACGGACGGTAACGGCGTGGCCGTGCCGGGCATCGCGCCCGCGGCCAAGCAGATGGGCCGCTATGCGGCGCAGGCCATCATCGCCAGCATCCGCAAGCGCGCTGTCGGGCCGTTCAAGTACCGCAATTACGGGAATCTCGCGACGATCGGACGCAAATCGGCGGTGGCGGATTTCGGCAGCTTCCGGCTCTCCGGCTTCATCGCCTGGGTCGTATGGTGCTTCGCCCATATCTGGTTCCTCATCGGCTTCCGCAACCGGATCGTGGTCTTCCTCGACTGGGTCGCATCCTATTTCACCTTCGCGCGCGGGGCTCGACTCATCACCGGCGGCAAGGACTGACGGCGCGCCGGCCAAACAAGGAGGATCCATGCGCAGGCTCGGATTGATCGGTGGAATGAGCTGGCAGAGCACCGCGATCTATTATCGGCACATGAACGAGATCGCGCGCGAAAGGCTGGGCGATCTCCATTCGGCCGACCTCATCCTGCGCTCTCTCGACTTCGCCGATGTCGCCGAGCGGCAACATAGCGGCGACTGGGAAGGACTTGGCGACATGCTCGCCGCCGCCGGCCGCGACCTGGAGCGGGCCGGGGCGAAAGCCATCGTTCTCTGCACCAACACCATGCACCTGCTGGCTGAGCGCATCGAGGCGGCGGTGGCCATTCCGCTGATTCATATCGCCGATGCGACGGCCGCCGCCGTCCGCCAGTCGCCGGCGCGCAATCCGGCTCTGCTGGCGACGCGGTTCACGATGGAGCGTGACTTCTATCGCGGCCGCCTGCTGGCCGCGCATGGCCTGCCGACGGTCATTCCCGATGAGGGCGCACGCGCCGCCATTCACCGGATCATCTATGAGGAACTGTGCCAGGGCATCGTCAAGCCGGAGTCCAAGCGCCAATATGTGGCCGAAGTCGGACGCCTGCGCCAGCAGGGCGCCGATGGCGTGATCCTCGGCTGCACCGAGATCACGATGCTGATCGGCCAGGACGATTTCGACATTCCCGTCTTCGACACGACCTGGCTCCATTCCAAGGCCGCCATGGATTTCGCTCTGGCAGCTAGCCAGGCCGGGCGGGACGGCGTTCATTCGCCAGCAGAACGCCGAGCAGAACGATGACGCCGCCGGCGATTTCATTCACGCTGGTCGTCTCGCCGAGGATGAAAAAGCCGAGCAGCACCGTCCAGGCCGGCGTCAGATAGCCGTTCATCGAGCCGAGCGTCGGGCCGGCGCGGCGCAATATGTTCATGAACAGGACGATCGGCAGGGCGGTGGCGAAGATGCCCAGGGCGACGAGCGCCAGCGCATGTTCGGGCACGGCCGCGAAGGCGTCCGGTCCGAGGAACAGCAGGACGGCGAAGGTCGCGGGGATGCCTGAAAAGGCCTGCTGGCCGAGCGCCAGGCGGGCCGGCTGGGCGACGGGAATGGACCGCACATAGAGCGAGCCCAGCGCATAGCTGACGGCCGTGGCGATCATCGCCAGCGCGCCCCAGAAGCTGCCCGACTGCAGGCTCTCGCCCGAAGGTCCGATCAGAACGGCCATGCCGGCAAAGCCGACCAGCACGCCGAGAAGGCGCCTGAGGCTGAGACGCTCATCGGCGAACAGGAAATGGGCGAGCACCGCCACCATCAGGGGCGTGGTCGCCTGCATCATGGAAGTGAGGCCGGCGGCGATCTGGCTCAGCGCATAGGCGGTGAGCGTGTTGGGGATGAGGCCCTGCAGCAGGCCGAGCACCGCCCAGTCGCGCCATTCGCGGCCCCTGGGCAGGATGGCCTGCCCGCGCCACAGCACCCAGAGGGCGAGCAGGCCGCCGCCCATCAGTCCGCGCAAGGCGGTGAGCGGCAGCGGCGCCACATCGGCGCCGATGAGCTTCATCAGGAGATATGAATTGGCCCAGAGAAAGGAGCAGAGCAGCATCTGCGCCAGAACCGGCGAGCGGCTCGCGGTCCTTTCCAGCGCCAAAGTCTCGGTGTTCATGAGGCGGCCGCGGCCCCCGTGCCGAAGAGGACCTTGCGCTCCGCATCCGACATCGGCTTCGGCTTGGAGTAGGAATCATGCGTTCCGGCATAGGCCTTGATCACCGCCGGGCGTGCGGCGATGGTGTCGAACCAGCGCTTGAGATGCGGATGATCGTCGAGCGACTGGCGATGGCCCCTATGCGGGACGATCCACGGATAGCACGCCATGTCGGCGATCGAATAGTCGCCGGCGATGAAGTCGCGATCGGCGAGACGCGTGTCGAGGACCTTGTAAAGCCGGGTCGTCTCGCGCGCATAACGCTCGATCGCATAAGGCACCTTTTCCGGCGCATAGACATTGAAATGGCCGATCTGGCCCGCCATCGGACCGAGGCCGCCAACCTGCCAGAACAGCCATTTGGTCACTTCATTGCGGCCCCTGAGATCGGCCGGCAGAAAGCGGCCGATCTTGTCCGCGAGATAGAGCAGCATGGCGCCCGATTCGAACAGGGCGATCGGCGCGCCGCCGTCGAGAGGGGTGTGATCGACCAGGGCCGGGATCTTGTTGTTGGGTGAAATTTTCAGGAAGTCGGGCCTGAACTGCTCGCCCTTGCCGATATCGACCTTGATGACGCGATGGGGGAGCTGGGTCTCCTCGAAGAACAGCTTCATCTTGAGACCGTTGGGCGTGCCGCAATAGTAGAGATCGATCATGTCCGTTCCGCTTCTGGTTCCTTGCCGTCACAATGCGGGGATGCGGCGCACCGCGACAGCACCAAAAATGACGTATCGGCGTGGGCCAAGGCCACATGTTTCCGGCCGGCCGGACGTATGCCTGATATGCGTCGCGACACGGTGTCAATTGGCGGGCAGCGGCTAAGATTGCAGTCCTAAACCAATATCCGGGAGGAACCCTGATGAGCGACGATCTTTCCTATGTGTCGGCGGGCAGCATCGCGGCGGCGATCAAGACAAAGAAGCTGTCACCGGTGGAAGTCGTGGACCACTTCATCAAGCGCATCGAGACGCGCAATCCGAGCCTCAACGCCGTCGTGCATCTGGCGCCCGAGGAGGCCCGCAAGGCGGCCAAGGCGGCCGAGCAGGCGGTGATGGACGGCAAGACGCTGGGCCCCCTTCACGGCGTGCCGGTGGCGATCAAGGATCTGTTCGATTTCAAGCCCGGCTGGCCGGCGACGCTCGGCGGCATCCGCGCGCTGAAGGACTTCAAGCCGCCCTTCACCTGTCCTTTCGCCGAGCGCATCGAGCAACGAGGCGGCGCCATCATCGTCGGCAAGACCAACAGCCCGGTCATGGGCTTTCGCGGCGTCACCGACAACTATCTTTTCGGACCGACCGGCAATCCCTTCGACACGACGAAGAATCCCGGCGGCTCGTCGGGCGGCAGCGCCGCGGCGGTGGCCGACGGGCTGCTGCCCTTGGCGGAAGGCACCGATGGCGGCGGCTCGATCCGCATTCCAGCCTCGTGGTGCGGCGTCTATGGCTACAAGGCCGCTTTCGGCCGTCTGCCGCTGTGGAACCGGCCCAATGCCTTTTCGGCCGAGACGCCTTTCATCTTCGAAGGCCCGATCACCCGCAATGTGAAGGACGCCGCCCTGGCGCTGACGGCGCTCGCCGGCTATGACCGGCGCGATCCTTACGCGCTCGACGAGACGGTGGATTTCCTCGGCGCGCTCGACCGTCCGATCAAAGGCATGCGTATCGCCTACAGCCCCAATTTCGATGTCTTCCCGGTCGATGCAGAAGTCGCCGAAACGACGCGCAAGGCGGTCGAAGCGTTGCGCGAGGCGGGCGCGGTCATCACCGACGTTAAGCTCGGCATCAAACGCTCGCATATGGAGCTCTCCGATCTCTGGTGCCAGCTCATCATGCCGCTCAATGTCGGCGGCGTCGCCGGCCTGAAGGCGGCGGGCTACGATCTTCTGGGCAAGCACCGCGCCGACCTGCCGCCCGAATATCTCTACTGGTTCGACCGCTGCAAGGACATGACCGCGGCGGCGCTCAACGAGGCGCAGATCGTGCGCACCGAGATCTATGATGCGGTGCAGAATGTCTTCGCCGATCACGACATCCTGATCTCGCCGACGCTCGGCTGCCTGCCGGTCACCAATGCCAGGGACGGCAATACGCTGGGTCCGGAGACGGTGGCGGGCGAGAAGGTCAACCGGCTCATCGGCTGGTGCCTCACCTTCCCGATCAACTTCACCGGCAATCCGGCGGCATCGATCCCGGCAGGCCTAGCCAAGGGCATGCCCGTCGGCATGCAGATCATCGGCAAGCGCTATGCCGATACCGATGTGCTGGCGGTGAGCGCCGCCTTCGAGCGCCTGCGGCCCTGGGAGCAGATTTACGATATTTGCCGCGCGCGCAAATTGACATAGTCTAGCGTGTCGGACCGAAAAGTGCGCAGCGCTTTTCGGATAATCCGATGCGTAAAACAGTGACGAGGAGAGTGACATGAGCTGGCTTCCGACAAGCGATCCCGTTCTGGGCGACGTCAAATCCTGCAATGCGCTCGACCTCGTCATCGTGCCGCGCGTGCGCGACCTTGGCGACGGCTTCAATGTCCGGCGGGCTCTGCCACATGGTCGCCGCCAGATGGTGGGACCCTTCATCTTCTTCGACCATTTCGGCCCGGTGCAGTTCATCGCCGGGCACGGCATGGATGTCAGGCCGCATCCGCATATCGGTCTCGCCACGGTCACCTATCTTTTCGACGGCTCAATCCTGCATCGCGACAGCGAGGGCAATATCCAGGAGATCGTGCCGGGCGCGATGAATCTGATGACCGCCGGGCGCGGCATCGCCCATTCCGAGCGCACGCCCGACATGCAGCGGCGGAACGGGCAGCAGATGCTGGGCCTGCAGAGCTGGATCGCCTTGCCTGCCGACAAGGAGGAGATCGATCCCTCTTTCCAGCATTTCGGCGCGACAACTCTGCCGACCGTCGAGGACAAAGGGCTCAAGGCGCGCATCATCGCCGGATCAGCCTTCGGCACCGCCTCGCCGGTCACCATGGTGTCGGACTGGTTCTATGTCGAAGTCACGGCCGAGGCCGGTGCCGCGGTGCCGCTCGATGCCACATATGAAGAGCGCGCCGTCTATCTGGTCGAGGGCGAGGTCGATATCGCCGGCGACAAATTCACCGCGCCGGAGATGCTGATCTTCCGTCCTGGCGACCGCATCACCATCAAGCCGGTGAGCCAAACGCGCATGATGTTCCTGGGCGGCACGGCCATGGAAGGACCGCGCCATATCTGGTGGAACTTCGTCTCCTCGCGCAAGGAGCGCATCGAGGCGGCGAAGGAGGACTGGAAGACCGGCCGCTTCGGCCCGGTGCCCAATGAGACGGAGTTCATCCCGCTGCCGGAGAAGTGATCGCGCGCAGCATGGATCCGATGGAGGAAAACGAGACCTATGGCGAGATCCGCCAGGAGATCCGCAAGCTGTGCCGGCGCTTTCCCGGCGACTATTGGCGGGCACTCGACCGAGAGCGGAACTATCCCACGGAATTCGTTCAGGCCCTGACCGAAGCGGGCTGGCTGGCGGCGCTGATCCCGGAGGCCTATGGCGGCTCAGGGCTCCCGTTGTCCGCTGCCGCCGCCATTCTCGAGGAAGTGCAGCGCAATGGCTGCAATGGCGCCGCGGCGCATGCGCAGATGTATATCATGGGCACGCTGCTCCGGCATGGCAGCGACGCACAGAAGGAAACCTATCTGCCGCGCATCGCCTCCGGCGAATTGCGCCTCCAGGCCTTCGGGGTGACGGAGCCGGGCAGCGGCTCCGACACGACCTCGATCAAGACCTTCGCCCGCCGCGAAGGTGACGGCTATGTCGTCACCGGCCAGAAAGTCTGGACGTCGCGCGCCGAGCATTCGGATCTGATGCTGCTGCTGGCGCGCACGACGCCGCGTGAGCAGGTCGCCAAGCGGACTGACGGGCTGTCGGTCTTTCTCGTCGATATGGCCGGGGCGATCGGGCGCGGCCTCACGGTAAAGCCCATCCGCACCATGATGAATCATGCGACGACCGAAGTCTTTATCGACGGGCTGCGCGTGCCCGCCGGCAATCTCGTCGGCGAGGAGGGCAAGGGTTTCCGCTACATCCTGTCGGGCATGAATGCCGAGCGCATCCTGATCGCCGCCGAATGTGTCGGCGACGCCAAATGGTTCATCGAAAAGGCCAGCTCCTATGCCAATGAACGCGCCGTTTTCGGTCGGCCGATCGGGCAGAATCAAGGCGTGCAGTTTCCCATCGCCAAGGCCTATGCGGCGATGCGTGCCGCCGAGCTCATGGTCGCCGAGGCGGCGCGCCTGTTCGAAGCGGGCCGCGATTGCGGCGCCGAGGCCAATATGGCGAAGCTGCTCGCCGCGGATGCGGCCTGGGAGGCGGCCAATGTCTGCCTGCAGACGCATGGCGGCTTCGGCTTCGCCGAGGACTACGACATCGAACGCAAATTCCGCGAGACGCGGCTCTATCAGGTGGCGCCGGTCTCGACCAACATGATCCTGAGCCATCTCGCCGAGCATGTGCTCGGCCTGCCGCGGTCCTATTGAGGCTTCTATGTCGCGTCCGCTCGCCGGTCTCCTCGTGGTCGCCATAGAGCAGGCGGTCGCCGCGCCGATGTGCACGGCAAGGCTTGCCGATGCGGGGGCGCGGGTCATCAAGATCGAGCGCCGGGAAGGCGACACGGCGCGGCACTATGATGCCGCGGTGCATGGAACGAGCGCCTATTTCGCCTGGCTCAATCGCGGCAAGGAGAGCATCGTGCTCGACCTCAAGGCGACGGACGACCGCCGGCTCATCGAGGCCATGCTCGGCAAGGCGGATGTGTTCGTCCAGAATCTGGTGCCGGGTGCTGCGGCGCGGATGGAGCTCGGCGCGGCGCAGCTCGTGCGGCGCTTTCCCCGGCTGATCGCGCTCGACATCGTCGGCTATGGCCAGGACACGGCGAGCGGGGACCTGCGCGCCTATGATCTCCTGGTCCAGGCGGAGTCGGGGCTTTGCTCGGTTACCGGATCGCCGGACGCGCCGGCCAAGGTCGGCGTGTCGGCGGCGGATATCGCCACCGGCATGAACGCCCATGCGGCGATCGCGGAGGCGCTCTATGAGCGCGAGCGGACCGGCCGGGGCAGGGCCATCGAGATGGCGATGTTCGACGGGCTCGCCGACTGGATGAATGTTCCGCTCCTGCATCACGACTATGCCGGGCGCGCCACCTTGCGGCACGGGCTCGCCCATGCCGCGATCTATCCCTATCGGCCCTTCGCCTGTCGCGACGGTGAGGTGGTGATCGTCGCCCAGAATGCCGATGAATGGGGACGTCTGTGCCGGCAGGTTCTCGGCCGGCCCGATCTCGTCGATGATCCGCGTTTTGCCAGCAATACGGCGCGGCTCACGCATCGCGACGCGCTCGATCGCGAGATGGCGCCGGTCTTCGCCGCATGGCCGGTGGAGGAGGCGGCGGCGCGTCTCGCCGCGGCCGGGCTCGCCTGGGGCCGCGTCTCGACCGTTGCCGATCTCTCGGCGCATCCGGCTTTGCGGCGCGTTACCTGCCAGGTGCCTGGCGGAACCTTCGCACTCGCCGCCCCGCCCCTGCATCCGGATCTCGCCACCGCCTCGGTGCCCGAGCTGGACGAGCATGGACCGGCGATCAGGCGGGAATTCTGTTGATTGCACTCCTGTGCAAAAATTGCACATATACTTCATTTAGACCCATTTAATAAGCAATGCACTCCTGTGCAAAAATGATTGACGGCGGCCTGCTGCAATGAAAGTATGAGGAAAGCGCCGAGATCATCAGCACGAGGCCGGCATCGACATGGGAGGAAAAATGACGCTCGAGCAGAGCGCGACCGGCCTGGATAGACCGGCGAGGGGGCGTCTCCATCGTCTGCGCTACCGGCTGAAGATTATCCTGCGCGAGCCGACAACCGTCATCGGCTTTCTCGCGGCGGCGCTGTTCGCCTATCTGATCATCGTGCCGATCCTGTCGCTGCTGGTGGACGCGGTCCAGGTCCAGTTCGGCGATGAGCGCCGCATCAAGCAGGATGTCGGCGCCTTCACCTCCTATTATCTCGAGCGCGTCTTCAGCTCGCGCATCTCGCATGACATGTTCTGGGAGCCGCTTCTCAATACTATGAGCGTCGCTTTCGGCGCGATCGTGCTGTCGATGCTGGTCGGCGGCACGCTCGCCTGGCTGCTCAGCCGCAGCGACATGTTCGGCCGGCGCTGGTTCGCGACGGCGCTGATCGTGCCCTATATGCTGCCGGCCTGGACCTTCGCGCTCGCCTGGACGACCCTGTTCAAGAACCGCACCGTCGGCGGCCAGCCGGGCTGGATGGAATCGCTGGGCGTCACGCCGCCCGACTGGCTCTCTTACGGCCAGGTGCCGGTGGTCATCATCCTGGCCCTGCATTATTCGCCGTTCGTCATTTTGCTTTTCGGCAATGCGCTGCGCCGCTTCGACTCGCAGCTTGAGGATTCGGCCCGCATTCTCGGCGCCAGCCGGATGACGGTGACGCGCAGGATCATCCTGCCGCTGATGCGCCCCGCGCTGATGTCGGCGATGGTGCTCATCTTCGCCAAGTGCCTGGGCGAGTTCGGCGTGCCCTACGTGCTTGGCCTGCCGGTCGATTTCGATGTGCTGGCGACGTCGCTCTACCGCAATATCGCCTCGCGCCAGAGCGGTGTGGGCGCCGTGCTGGCGGGCGCCATCATGCTGATCGGCATCATCACCATCACCATCGACGCCAGGCTGATGAAAGAGGCGCGCCGCTTCGTCACCGTCGGCTCCAAGGGGTCGATGAACCGGCTGAGCCCGCTCGGCCCCTGGCGGATGCCGGCGACCCTTTTCGCCGCCTTGATGTTCCTGTTCAGCGTCGGCCTGCCGATCGCCACCTTGTTTCTGTCGACGGTGATGAAGGTGCCGGCGCAATTCACGCTCGACAATTTCACGCTCGATTATTGGATCGGCACCAATCTCTCCACCGTCGCGCTGACGACCGGCATATTGCTCAGCCCGGAACTGTGGAACGCCGCCTGGAACAGCCTCACCATCGTCGGCACCGCCTCGATCGTCTCGGGACTCCTCGGCCTGCTGGTCGGTTATGTCGTGGTGCGCACCCCGGTCCGGCCGCTCGCCACCTTCCTGCGCCAGGTCACCTTCCTGCCCTATCTGGTGCCGGGCATCGCCTTCGCCACCGCCTATCTCTCGCTCTTCGCCGTGCCGCGCGGGCCGATACCGGCGCTCTACGGCACGACGCTGATCCTCATGCTGGCCCTCATCGCCGATCAGATGCCCTATGCCTCGCGGGCCGGCATCAGCGCCATGATGCAGCTCGGCAAGGAGCCGGAAGAGGCGGCCCAGGTCGCCGGCGCCGGCTGGCTGCGCCGCATGATGCTGATCGTCGTGCCGATCCAGAAGGGATCGCTCACGACGGGCATCCTCCTGCCCTTCATCTCAGGGATAAAGGGCCTGAGCCTCTTCGTGGTGCTGGCGGTGCCGAGCACCGACGTGCTCACCACCTATTCGCTGCGTCTCGTCGACTACAATTACACGCAGGCCGCCAACGCCGTCGTGCTGATCATCGCCGGTCTCGCTTATTCCGGCGCGCTGCTCGGCCAGAAACTCACCCGGACCAATCTCGCGGAAGGACTCGGAAGCTGAATGCCGAAGATCAATCTCAGCGGTGTCGAGAAGAACTATGGCGGCAATGCCGCCAATGCGGTGGCCGATCTCGATCTCGAAATCGGCGACGGCGAATTCATGTGCCTGCTCGGGCCTTCGGGCTGCGGCAAGACGACGACCTTGCGTATGATCGCCGGGCTCGAGCATCTGAGCGGCGGCGAGATCAAGGTCGGTCCGCGGGTGGTCGATTCGATCGCGCAAGGTGTTTTCGTGCCGCCGGAGAAGCGCCAGATGGGGCTCGTCTTCCAGAGCTACGCTCTCTGGCCGCATCTGACCATCGAGCGCAATATCGATTTCGGCCTGAGACTGCGCAACATGCCGCCATCCGAGCGCGAGGCCCGCGTGGCGAGCGTGATGAAGACGCTCGGCATCGAAAAATATCGTGACCGCTATCCCTCGCAGCTTTCCGGCGGCCAGCAGCAGCGTGTGGCGCTCGCCCGCATGCTCGCCGTCAATCCCGAGGTGCTGCTGCTCGACGAGCCCTTGTCCAATCTCGACGCGGCGCTGCGGCTCGAGATGCGTGCCGAGCTCAAGCGCCTGCATCAGGAGTTCAAGACGACGATCGTCTTCGTGACGCATGACCAGTGGGAGGCGATGACGCTCGCCACCACCATCGCGGTGATGAGCGACGGGAGGCTGCAGCAGGTCGGCACGCCGAACGACATCTATGACCGGCCGGCCAACCGTTTCGTGGCGCGCTTCGTCGGCAATCCGCCGATCAACATCGTGGAGCTCGCGGAGAAGAATTCAGCACTCTCCGCCACTGCCCGCCGCTTCCTCGCCACCCATGGCAATGAGCTCGCCGCCGCATCGGCGGTAGCCCTCAGGCCCGAAGCGATCCGCATCGCACGCCGGGGCGATGAGGTGCCGGCCGGCGTTCTGTCGGGCGACGCGCAGGTGACCGGCATCCTGCCGACCGGCGGCAGCTGGATCATCGAGCTCACTTGCGGGACGGAGAAGCTGTTCCTCATCACCCATCAGCCGCCCGATGCCGAAGTCGGCGAGGCCGTCACCTATTGGGCGAGACCTAAGGCGCTGCATGTCTTCGATGCGGCCGGCGACCGTCTCGAGGGGGCGGACCGGATGCTGAGGCCTCAGCGCAAACTCAATTCATAAGGGAGGAGAAGCCATGAAGATCAAAGTCGGACTTTTGTTGACGGCAGTCGCTTTGTCGGCCCTCGTGAGCGTTCCGGCTCAGGCCGAGGAGAAATTCGACCTCGAGGCGCTGGTCGCCGCGGCGAAGAAAGAGCCGCCGATCAATGTCTATTCGAGCACCGGCAAGATCGTGAAGCAGGCCGAGAACTTCACCAAGAAATACGGCGTCCAGGCGACCGGCACCAAGGCCAATGCCGCGGCCCAGCTCGAAATGGTGATCCGTGAAGGCCAGGCCAAGAATGTGCAGGGCGACGTCATCCAGATCAGCGACGTGCCGGCCGGCGTGGCGCAGCTGGTGCCGCAGGGCTTCGTCGAGAGCTGGGTGCCGCCCGATCTCGCCGACAAGATTCCGGCGCGCTACCAGAATCCGCTCACCGTTTCCAATGAGGCCAATCTCTGGGCCTACAATACCGAGCTCAACAAGGAGTGCCCGGTCAAGAACATCTGGGAGCTCACCGAGCCGAAATGGAAGGGAAAGGTCGCCATGCAGGACCCGCTCGGCAAGGCCTCCTATGTCGACTGGTTCAACCAGATGAAGAACCATGCCGACGACAAGGTGGCGGCCGCCTACAAGGAATATTTCGGCAAGGACATGCCCGCCGATGAGGACGGCGCGACCGGCGCCTGGGTCAAAGCGCTCGCCGCCAACGGTCCGCTTCTCACCGATGCCGACGAGGCGGCGGCGCATGCCGTCGGCGCGCCGGACCAGAAGGAGCAGTTTGTCGGTCTCGTGAGCTCGGCCAAGTTCCGCAACAACAAGGACGGCGCCAAGCTCGGCCTGTGCGCCGGCCTCCAGCCTTTCGCAGGCTGGCTCTATCCGAGCCTCGGCTTCATCGCCAAGGGCACCGACAGTCCCAATGCCGCGAAGCTCTTCATCCATTATCTGCTGACCGAGGAGGGAATCGCGCCGCAGGCGGCCGATGGCAAGATGTCGACCAACAGCGATGCCAAGCTTCCCGACGATGAGCCGTCGGGCATCGGCAAGGTGCTGGACCAGATCTTCCCTTATGACTCGGCGAGCGCCGTTTCGGACTGGGATGCCCGCCAGGATTGGCAGGATCTGTGGCGCATCAATTACAAAAAATAGGGAGGAGACCATGATACGGGCATGTGAGAAAAAATGGCTGCTGGTCGCGCTGGCGGCATTGCTTGCCGTTCCGTCCGCTTCCGCGGCCGCCGAGGAGTTCGATCTCGAGGCGCTGATCGCGGCGGCCAAGAAAGAGGCGCCGATCAACATCTATGACAGCACCGGCAAGATCGTCGAGATGGCCGAGAATTTCAGCAAGAAATACGGCGTGCAGGCGACCGGCATCAAAGTGTCGGCGAGCGGCCAGCTGGAAATGATCATCCGCGAAGGGCAGGCGAAGAACGTCAAAGGCGATGTGGTGCTGATCAGCGATGCGCCGGCGGGACTGGCCCAGCTCCTGCCGCAGAAATTCGTCGAAAGCTGGCTGCCGCCCGACATGGGCGGAAAGATACCGGCGAAATTCCAGAACCCGCTCGCCGTCACCACCAATGCCAGCATCTGGGCGTATAATACCGAGGTCTATGACGCCTGCCCGGTGAAGAATATCTGGGAGCTGACCGAGGCCAAATGGAAGGGAAAGGTCGCCTTCTACGATCCGCTGTCGAAGGGCACCTACACGGACTGGTTCAACCAGACCGCGATGCATGACGACGGCCAGATGAAGACGGCCTACAAGGCCCATTTCGGCAAGGAGATCGAGGCGGGCTCGGACAGCGCCATGGCCCTGTGGGTGAAGAGCTTCGCCGCCAATGCGCCGCTCATCGCCGACAGCGACGATGCGATTTCGGAAGCCGTCGGCGCGCCCGGCCAGAAGGAGCCCTTCTTCGGCCTGATGAGCTCGGCCAAGTTCCGCGACAATGCCGACAAGGGCTATAAGCTCGGCCTCTGCGCCGATCTGGCGCCCTGGCCCGGCTGGACCTATGTGAAGCTCGGTCTGATCGCCAGCGGCACCAGGAGTCCCAATGCCGCGAAGCTGTTCATCCACTATGTGCTGACCGAGGAGGGCATCGCGCCGCAGGTCAAGGACGGCAAGCTGCCGACCAATCCCGATATCAAGCTGCCGGCGGACGAGCCATCCGGCATCGGCAAGGTGCTCGACAGGCTCCAGCAGTATGACACGTCGTCAGCCCTCGCCGATTGGGACACGCGTCAGGATTGGCAGGATCTGTGGCGCGTCAATTACAAAAAATAACCTGCCATCAAGCCGGGATGGAGGAGGCAGTCCTCCGCTTCCATCCCGGCTCCACTGATTGCTCACAAGGAGATTTCTTCAAGGTGACTGTAAAGAAAAATCTCGTGCGCCCGCGTGCATTGCTTCTCGATTTCGGCGGCGTCATCGTGCTGACTTCCCCGAAGCCCGGTTGGGAGCGCAAGCTCGCGGAGCATGTGCGCGGGCTCCTCGATCAGGCAGGCATCGCGCTGCTGGCGGTCGATCAGATCGCCGACGACATCAAAGCGGGTGCAAAGGCGGATTCGCATTGGAAGGACGCCATGTCGCGTCCCTTCGCGCCGCGCGAGCTCACTTATGAGGAATTCTGGGGCGATTTCGTCGCCGGCGACTGGCCTCCGGCGGCGCGCGACATCGTCGTGGCGAATGCCCGCGAGCTCTGCCGGCAGATGGGACATATGAAGAGCCACCGCGAGATCAGGAGAGGCCTGCTCGATCTTCTCGACGCGGCGGATGCGGCGAATGTTCCGGTCGGCATCGTCAGCAATGCGCTGGCGGGCCAGGTGCATCTCGACTTCCTCGACGAGCATAAGCTCACTGGACGCTTCGCCGTCGAAATCCACAGCGATGCGGTGAAAGTCCGCAAGCCAAATCCGGAAATGATCCTGCTCGCCACGCGGGCGCTCGGCGTGGATCCGTCGGAGGCCTGGTATGTCGGCGACAATTTTGACCGCGATGTCCTGTGCGGCCGGCGCGCCGGGATCGGCGGGGCCATTCTCATGGAAGCGAGCGACACCTATAAGATGCCCTATGAATTGAAGCTTCACCCCGACGCCGTCGTCGCCGATCCGGCCGGCCTTCTGGAATTGTTCGAGGCGGCATTGCGTGGGATTGCCGCATGATCGATACTGTCCATTCCCAGCGGCTGGCCGATGTGGCCTGCCGGGCAGCGCAATTGATGCGCGCGCCGCTGCTCGCCGCCTTCCGCTCGACGATCGAGGTCGACTACAAGCGCGACCTGCACGATGTCGTGACCCAATATGATCGCCAGTCGGAAGCGGCCATTCGTGAGTTCATTCTGACCGAAGCGCCGGATTCGGTCGTGGTCGGCGAGGAGGCGGGCGCCAGCGGTGCCGGACGCGTCCGCTGGTATGTCGATCCCATCGACGGCACGTCGAATTTCGCCCGCGGCCTTGCTTTCTGGTGCGTCTCGGTGGGGGCCGTGATCGATGACGAGATCGTCGCCGGCGCCATCTATGATCCGGTGGCCAATCTGCTGTTCCGGGGCGATCTCGCCGGCGCCTATCTCAATGGGGAGAAGCTGCGTTCGCGCGCGATCGCGGAAGAGAAGCGCGCCACCCTGATCACCGGCTATCCGGTCGGACGTGATTTCCGCCGGGATGGTCGGGAGAATGCCTTGGCCAATTTCGCCGAGCTCGTCGAGAATTTTTCGACGCTCCGGCGGCCGGGAAGTGCTGCCCTGGCGCTCGCGCATATCGCGGCCGGTTGGACGGATGCAGCCATGGGCACCGGCGTCAATGCCTGGGACGTGACGGCGGGCATTCTCATCCTGCGCCAGGCCGGCGGTCGTTATGCGCCATTGGGCCTCGGCAAAGTCGCGAAAGGCACGCCGGACCACCAGTGTCCGGGCTATGTCGCCACGGGCGCCGGCGCCGACTATCCGACCTTGCGGCGGATCGCGCAGGACATCGACGCGACGGTGCCGGCATGATCGATCTCGATCGGCGGGCGGCCTTCTGCCGTGAGGTGGCCCTCAGCGCCGGCGCCATTGCCCGCGACGGCTTTGCCCGTCGCGGACCGGGCTTCGGCATGAAAGGGCCGCAGGATTTCCTCACCGAAACCGACATCGCGATCGAGGCGCATTTCAAGGCGCGCCTCGCCGAGGTTTTTCCGGAAGACGGATTTCTCGGCGAGGAGACCGGCGGCGTCATCAAGTCCGATTGCTGGGTGCTCGATCCGATCGACGGCACGGCGAATTTCGCGCGCGGCATCCCGCATTTCTGCATCTCCATCGCTTTCGTCAGCGCGGACGCCACCGAGATCGGCGCCATCTACAATCCGAGCCTCGATGAGCTTTATTTCGCCCGGCGCGGCCGGGGCGCCACGCGCAATGGCGCGCCGATCTCCGTGGCCGCGACGACCGATTTCGACGCGGCGTCGGTCGAGCTCGGCTGGTCCAATCGCCGGCCCCATGCCCTTTTCGTTCATGCGGTGGCCGAAATCCTGCGGCGCGGCGCCAATGTGCGGCGCGCCGCTTCGGGGGCGCTCGGCCTCGCTTTCGTCGCCGATGGCCGCTCGGATGCCTATGCCGAGCTGCATATGCATCCGTGGGACTGTCTCGCCGGCCTGCTCCTGGTGAAGGAGGCGGGTGGTCTCGTCGGTCCCTTCCTCCATCCGGACGGTCTGACCCAGGGCGGCGCCGTGCTCGCGGCAGCGCCCGGCATCGCCGCAGGCATCAGCGCCGCGACCGGCATCGCGCTCGAATGACATGAAGATCGCCGTCATCGCCGACCCGCATTATCATGACACCGCGTCCTGGCCCGGCCGCGATGGACCGGCTTTCCGCAGCTTCGCCGACAGCATCGCCTCGACGCGTGTCTTCAACGAAAGCGGACCGGCGCTGCGGGCGCTGCTCGACGACATCGTCCGGCGCGGCATCTCGCTCGTCATCATCGCGGGCGATCTCAGCGATGACGGGCAGCGCGCCACGATGGCGAAGACCGTCGCGCTGCTCGAGGACTATACGCGGCGCCACGGGCTGCGTTTCCTCGCCACACCCGGCAATCACGATCTCTATGCCATTCACGGGCGGCATCACGGCAAGCGGTTCCTCAATGAGGACGGCAGCCATGTGCTGGTGACGAGCGATGCGGCCGCGCCGCAAGGCTCTTCGGTCGCGCGTCTGGTCACCGAGGACATGTATTGCGGTGGTTATGCCAGGGCGCTTGCCGACATGGCCGCTTTCGGCTTCTTCCGGCAAGCAGCCGACCGTCATTGGGAAAGTCCGTTCGGCGACGAGGACGATCTCGCCAGGCGCTCCTTCATCATCCGTTCGGCCGATGGCGCGACCGAGCGGCGCATGATCGATGCGTCCTATCTGGTCGAGCCGGTCGACGGCCTCTGGGTCCTGTCCCTCGACGCCAATGTGTTCGAGCCGCGCAATGGCGATCTCGATCCCGCCGCCGAGACGAGCTACCATGACAGCACCAGCGCCGGCTGGAACGCTATGCTGCGCCACAAGCCTTTCATTCTAGATTGGATGCGCGATGTGGCGCGGCGCGCTCGGGAGCGGCGGAAACGGTTGATTGTCTTCTCGCACTATCCAATGATCAATCCGTCGAATGGCGCGCTTGCCGATGAGATCGGCCTGTTCGGCAATAACGAGTCGTTGCGCCGGGTGCCGGTGCGGGCCGTCGCCGAAGCGGCGGCGGCGACCGGCATCAAGGTGCATTTCGGCGGCCATCTGCATGTCAATCACACGGCGGTCTTTCATGACGCCGGTGATTTTCTGGTGAATGTCGCGGTGCCGTCCATGGTGGCTTTCCCGCCCGCTTACAAGCTGGTGGAGGTCGCGGCGGAGCGGCTCGCGGTCGAGACGGTGATGATCGACGATGTTCCGGGCTTCGACACGGCCTTTCCCTTCTATCGGGCCGAAGCGGATTGCGAAGAGTTGACGGCTGCGAGAAATCACGCGGATTTCCTCGATCGGCATCTGGCGCTTCTGGTGCGCGAGCGTTACCTGCCCAAGGAATGGCCGGAGGATCTCGCGCGTCTGGCGCCGCTGCTCAGCCTGGATGAGCTTGATCGGCTTGCCGGCGAAGCGAGCTCTCTGCTGGCGGAAGAGATCGGGTCCCGCGCGCCGGACGGCCAGCTCACTTTCCTCGACATGATCACCGACTGGTATCGACTCCGCAAGGCCAACAGCCTGGCGCTGGATTTCATCGCCCCCGAGCGTCTTGCCCGCTACCGCGCGCTGGTCCGGCGTTATCGCGCCGGCAAAGCCTGGCTGCCCGGCAGCCTGCAGGCGCGCCTGACGAAATTCATGCGGCTCATGGACGCCAGCCTCGATGGCAATCCGTCAGCCGATTTCGCCATCGACCTGCGCGACGGCGCGGTCGAGGATCTCGCCGCTTATCTGGGACGGACGGAGCGCCGCCAGACCGGCGGCGCCTGAAACGCGACAGGGCCGCGCGCCTGGGGCTCATCGGCGCTCAGCAGCGCCACCGCATGATCGGCGATTTCCTCGATCGGCTGCCGGAAAGTGGTCAAATTGTAGGAAGCCCAGCCCGCCTGGTCGATGTCGTCAAAGCCGACGATGCAGAGGTCTTGCGGAATGGCGAGCGCGAATTCAGTGCGCGCCGCGTCCATGAAGCCGCAGGCCATGAGATCGGTCACGCAGAAGACTCCATCGGGCCGGCCATGCCGCGCCAGCACGATGCGGCCCGCTTCATAGCCCGAGGCATAGGCGGTCGGCCCGAGGCGCGTGGCGGAGGCCGTGAAGCCCGCATCTTTTGCCGCCTCGATGAAAGCCGTCTCCCGCCCGACGAGGCTCGGCGTGCCGGCTTCCGACGAGACGACCGCGAAATTGCGGCAGCCGGCGCGTTTCAGCATATGGAAGGCCTCGCGCGCCGCCCCCTGATTGTCGAGGGTGATGCTGGTCGGACCGCTCACCGGATCGTCGCGGTTGATCAGGATGACATGCTGGCCGCTATTGACGCAGGTCCTGATGAGCGAGGCGGGCGGCTTGCCGGAAAGCACGATGGTCGCCTCGGCGCGATAGTTCAGGGTCTGGCGCAAGGCCGCCTCGACGCTTTCGCTGGTGCCCGAGGTATTGATGATCATGGCGACGCGGTTGATGGCCTGCAGCCGCCGCGTCATCGTCTCGACGATGCGGCCCTGATAGGGCGTGCTGATATCGGCGCCGATCAGG
>JBMOOM010000024.1:0-6439 GCA_049323275.1 Pseudomonadota bacterium | reverse complement strand
ATACCGCTCTTCTCATTGATCAGGCTGCGCGCCAGATGATTGACGTGATAGCCGAGTGTCTCGGCCGCGTGCAGGACCTTCTTGCGCGTCGCTTCCGAAACGCTTGCCCCTTCGGTGAAGGTGCGCGACACGGCGGAGCGCGATACGCCGGCGAGCTCCGCCACCTGCTGGGCGCTGACAAAGGCCTTGTTCTGAACCATTGCACAAGTGTGCAAGATTTTGCACGCTTGGCAAGGTCGATCTCAGATGGCGCGCTGGCGCGTCTCCTCGGCGAGGATCACGGCGGTGACGGCGATGCCCGAGACGCCGCTGAAATAGAGCAGAACGGGGAGGAGATCGCCGCCGCTCCAGGCGAGGAGGCTCGCGGCGACGACCGGCATCAGGCCGCCGCCGAAGATGGTGCCGAACTGGCGGCCGAGCGAAACGCCGCTGAAGCGCACCCGCGTATCGGGGAAAAGCTCCGGATAGAAGCTCGAGGTCGTGCCGATATGCATGGGCTGAATGAGTGCGCCCGGAATGGCCATGGCGAGGACGATGGCGAGCGTCTCCCGGGTCTCGAGCAGCGGGAAGAACAGGAAGGCGACATAAAGCCCGGCGAGCACGAAACCCGTGCCCAGCACCCAGCGCCGGCCGATGCGGTCCGAGAGTGCGCCGAAGATCGGCACCATGGCGATGGCGATGACATTGCCGATCAGCACGCCCTGCAGCAGCACCGCCTTGTCGATGCCGAGCGTCTTCACGCCATAGGAGAGGCCGAAGATGGCGGTGAGATAAAAGACGCCCGATTCGGCCAGCGCGCAGCAGAAGACGAGGAGCGCCGGACGCTTGTATTTCGCCAGCACGTCGAGCAGCGGCACGGGGGCAGGGGCGGGGCGCGCCGCCTGGAAGACCGGCGATTCCTCCACCTTGCGGCGCACGAAGAAGCCGAGGCCCACCAGCACGACACTGAGAAGGAAGGGCACGCGCCAGGCCCAGCCGAGCAGGACATCATTGGGAAGGGCCGCCACGACGGAGACGGCGAGCGTCGCCAGCACCACGCCGGCGAAATTGCCGGACTGGGCGATGGAGGCGAAGAGGCCGCGCTTGCCATGGGGTGCCGATTCCAGCATCAGCACCGGGGCGCCGGTCGACTCGCCGCCGAGCGCGAAGCCCTGCAGGAAGCGCAGCGCGAGCAGAAGAATGGCGGCGCCGATTCCTAGGCTTTCATAAGTGGGCAGGAGGCCGATGGCAGTGGTCGACAGGCCCATCAGGATCAAGGTGGCGGCCATCACCGGCTTGCGGCCGAGGCGGTCGCCGAAATGACCGAAGAACAGGCCACCCAGAGGACGGGCGATGAAGCCGACCGCGAAGATGCCGAGCACGGCGATGGTGCCGATCAGCGGGTCGGCATTGGGAAAGAACAATTTGTCGAAGACGAGCGGCGCCAGGAAGCCATAGAGCATGAAGTCGTACCACTCGATGGCCGAACCCAGGAAGCAGGAGAGCGCCACCTTGGCGCGCTCCCGGGTACCGATCACAACCTGTCCCGCGACGCCAGCCTCTGCCATGACATTTCCCCCGGATGATCTTTGTTCGGGGTATTGGTCTGGCGAGGCCGGGCGGTCGCGTCGAGTGACTTTTGATCACATGCCGTTCGCTGCGGGGAAAGCCAGGCCTAGAGCGGTCAGGCGATTGGCTGGAAAAATGTCCGGGCGCGGGCCAGAGCCGCCTGATCGTTCAGCACGTCATTGGGACGGCTGCCATAGCCGAGCAGCACGCCGCCGAATTTCATCGACAGATAATCGGCGGTGATGGCGAGCGTGCCGATGAGCGGATCGGCCCGTTTCGGGTCTTCGTCCGAAAGCACCGAAACGCCCCACATCGTCTTGCCGGCCATGCGGGCCTTGAAGTCGGCGCCCTTCACGCGCAGCCAGCCGCTCCAGTAATCGAGATAGAGCTTGGCGCTCGCCGGCACGCTGTACCAATAGAGCGGTGTGACGAAGACGAGGTCGGTGGCCTTCAGCGTCGCGTTGAAGAGGATGCGCTCGTTTCCCTCCGGCTCCGGATAGACGCCGACCGAATGACGGATGTCCGCGAAGGGCGGCACCGGCAGGTCGATGAGATTGAGCCATTCCCGCCCGCTGCCGGCCGGCAGATGCTCGGCCGCCTTGCGCGCCAGAAGCTCGGTATTGCCGTCGCGGCGGGCGCTCGACAGCACGAAGGTGAAATGACGCGATGCCAAGGGAATTCTCCGGGTGCAATGGACGATGAAGTCGACCATGCGGCGGTGGCGGGCGCGGCGCAAATGACATCTCTTGATCTTCGGATGAGTTTAATTCATCTGAATAGGCATGACCGATGCCAGTCCCCTCGCTCACCTGCCGTGGACGGCGCTCAGGAGCTTCGAGGCCGCCTCGCGCCTCGGCAGCTTCCAGGCCGCCGCGCGCGAATTGTCGGTGACGCCGACCGCGATCAGCCATCAGATCAAGCGGCTGGAAGAGCATCTCGGCAGCCGGCTGTTCGAGCGGCTGCACCGGTCGCTGAAGCTGTCGCCGACCGGCAGGATTCTCGCCCGCGACACGCAGAAGGCCTTCGGCAATCTGGCGCGCACCATCGATCGCCTGCGCGTCGACGGTCAGGCCGGCGCCGCGCAGGACCTGGTCATCAGCGTCGTGCCCTCGCTCGCCGGCAAGTGGCTGGCGCCGCGGCTGTACCGCTTCCAGGAAAGGCATCCGCGCATCGGCCTGCGCATCGTTGCCGACGAGACGCTGGTCGATCTCCGGGGCGACAAGACCGTCGAAATCGCCTTGCGCTACGGACCGGCGCGGCCTGAGAAGGGCATTCATGCCGAGCGTCTGTGGCCGGTGACGGAGGTCATCGCCGTCTGCGGCAAGGGCATCGCCCGCAAGCTCGCGGCGCGACCGCCGGCCGATCTCGCCTCTCATATGCTCATCCGCACCGCTCCGCCGAAGCCATCGGCAAGCCGCAGCCCGCCGGCGGCCGACTGGAGCGCCTGGTTCAAGGCGGCCGGCGTTGCCGTGGATGCCGGATTGCGCAGGGCGCTCACCGGGCCCTTCTTCAGCACCACGCATCTGTCGATCGAGGCGGCGATCGCCGGGCGTGGCATCGCGCTCGCCCCGCGCGTGCTGGTCGAGGCCGATATTGCCGCCGGCCGTCTGGTGCAGCCCTTCGCCATCAGTCTCGCCGATCCGAATGGCTTCTGGCTTCTCTGCCGCGAGGATCGCCTGACGGAGAGCAGGCTCAAGGCGTTCGTGACATGGATAAGGCGCGAGGCCGCGGCAGCCTCGATCAGATCTCGATGATGACGCCGGCCGCGATGATCGCCAAAACGAGGGCGGCAATGGCGGTGTAGGCATAGTCGCGGTCGCGCAGGGAGATGAGCAGCATCAGGACCACGCGCGCGACCGGCAGAAGGATGAACATACCGACGCCGGCCGCCACGACATCATGACCTGTCAAAGGCAGCGCTGCGACGGCCGTCAACACTGCGCCGAGTGCGATGAGGATGGAGGCGAAGCAGGTTCCGTACCAGAGCAGCGCGGCTATGAACCGATCGCGACGTCCGGGATCGTCGGACGCCGGTTTCATGCCGAACCTCCCGGCTGTTGAAGCCCGAAGGCGCTCAGAAACATCTGGATCGCGAGCAGGACAAGAACGATCACGAAGAAGATCCGCAATTTCTCGGCGGGAAGCCGCATCAGCAAGCGGGCGCCGAGAAGCGCGCCGACGACCGAGCCGAGGGCGACGGGACCGGCAATGCCGATATCGATATCGCCCCGCATGAAATAGGCTCCTGCGCTCGCGGCGGCCGTCACGCCGATCATGAAATTCGACGTGGCGGATGAGACCTTGATGGGAAGCCGCAAGGCCGTATCCATCGCCGGGATCTTCAGCACGCCTGAGCCTATTCCCAGCAGCGCCGAAACCACGCCTGCCAGATACATCAGGATCATGCCGAGTGGGACGCGCGCAACCTGATAGGGCACGTCCCGTCCGGTGACGGAATCGTGAAAGCTCGAATGCAGGCGCAGCGTGGTGGCCCAGCTTCTTTCATCCGGAGGGTCGGAGCGGATCGCCTCGTGGCGCCGGGTAAGCATCTGCTGGGCGGAAAGCGCCAGGATGACCGCGAACAGGCCGTAGAGAAACGACGTCGACAGGATGCCGATGAGAAACACGCCAGTGAGCGCCCCGAGTGTTGTGGCTGTCTCGAGGACGAGCGCCAGCCGGATGTTCGTCAAGCCGCTCCTCAGAAAGGGAGCGGCGCTTCCGCAGGAGCAGGCGATCACCGAAACGATGCTGGCGCCGATCGCGGCATGAATGTCGAGGCCGAAAAGCAAGGTGAGGATCGGAACGATGAATATGCCGCTGGCCATGCCGAGCACCCCGCCGAGCGCGCTTGCGGCAAAGGCCGCCACGAACAGCCATAGGGTTTCCACCGAGCTGCTCCCCGCTTACGAATATTCGCGTGGGCGCCGGGCAAGGCGGGTAACGAAGCTGATGGCATCGCCGCGATAGTGGAGTTTTTCATAGTCGATCGGGCGGTGCCCCTCGGTATAGGAAGTGCGCTCGATCATGAAGACCGCGCTGCCGGGTTCGACGGCGAGCGCCTGTGCCACATGAGCCGTGGCGGCGACGGCCGCGAGCCGATATTCCGCTTCGATGAGCGGCAATGCGTATCTGTCTTCGAGCAGCGAGAAGATCGGCTCGACCTCGAGGTCATGCGAGATGACCTGTTCGCCGATCTCGCGCGGCAGGTAGGTTTCATCGAATGACATGGCGACGCCGTCGGCCAGCCGGACGCGCTGAATGCGCATCACGAGGCTGCCGGCTGGGATGGCGAGCTGGCGCGCGACGTCGGGGCTGGCCGGCGCGAGCCGCTTGTCGAGCAGCCGGGCCGTCGGCGTGTAGCCGAGAGCCTGCATGTCCTCGACGAAGCCGGTCAGCTCGGTGAGCTCCTGGGTGATCCTCGGTTGGGCGACGAAGGTGCCTTTGCCGCGGCGGATTTCGACCAGGCCGCGTCCCACGAGATTTTCGATCGCCTTGCGCACCGTCGTGCGGCTGACGCTGAACCGCTCGATCAGGCGGTCCTCCGGAGGGAGCTGGCTGCCGGCGGAAAGAATCGCGGCTGAAATCTCGGAAGCCAGGACGGCTTCTACCCTCGCATAGAGAGGGCCGTTAACGGTTCCATCGGTCATTTCAGAGATAATAACATCATGACGTCATGATGTCTATTGCTCTGACGGCATCCCATGGAGAACGCGCCAGGGCGACGCGCCGAATAAAACTAATCCGGCAGCCAAATATTGCTCACTCCTCTATCGGGCGGCCCGCCGATAAGACCGATGGTGCCCGCAACGGTCGCAGCTCCGCGGCGGACATATCCGTTGGAGTGGCGAAGCCCGATGATCAGCCTCAGAAATATCTCCAAGACTTATCCGGCGGCGGGGCGGAATGTCCGCGCACTGGCCGATATCGATCTCGATATCGTCAGGGGCGAGATATTCGGCATCATCGGTGCTTCGGGCGCCGGCAAGTCGACGCTAGTCCGCCTCATCAATCTTCTGGAAAGCCCGAGCGGCGGCGAGATCCGCGTGGATGGCCGGGCGACCACCGCGGCGCGCGGCAAGGAGCTTCGGGCGTTGCGCCGCGACATCGGCATGGTGTTCCAGCATTTCAACCTGCTCAACGCCAAGACCGTCGCGCAGAACATCGCCTTTCCGCTCGAGCTGGCGGGCGAGCTCGCGCGTCCGCAGATCAAGGCGCGGGTCACGGAACTGCTGGAACGGGTCGGGCTTCTCGATCAAGCCCATAAATATCCGCGCCAGCTGTCGGGCGGCCAGAAGCAGCGGGTCGGAATCGCCCGGGCTCTGGCAGGCAGGCCGAAGATCCTGCTCAGCGACGAGGCGACCAGCGCGCTCGATCCGCAGACCACGCAATCGGTCCTGCGCCTCCTGTCCGATATCAACCGGGATCTCGGCATCACCATCATTCTGATCACCCATGAGATGGATGTGGTGCGCCGGATCTGCGATCGTGTCGCCGTCCTCGATAGCGGGCGTATCGTCGAAAAGGGCGCCGTGGAGGAGGTCTTTCTCCATCCGCGCCACCCGGCGACGCTGCGGCTCGTGCGCGAGTCTGAGGGCGATGAGACCGAAACGGGCCTCGACCTGGCGCAAGCTCCCGGTCCCGTATACCGCTTCACCCTCCTCGGCGATGATACACAGCGGCCCGTCCTCGGGGCCGCGGCGCGCGAATTCGGCGTGGATTACAGCATCCTGGCCGGCCGCGTCGGCCGTATCCGCAATCTCCCCTTTGCGCAGTTGACGGTCGCTTTGGTCGGCGGCAGCGCCTTCGGCGCGGTCAACCGGCTGCAGGCGGCGGGCGTCGTCGCCGAAAGGCTGGGCGACGGTGCCTTGAGCGTGACCGCGCGCGCGGTCAA
>JBMOOM010000023.1:0-17760 GCA_049323275.1 Pseudomonadota bacterium | reverse complement strand
AGCCGCCCACGCCTTTGAACCACAGGCCGGGCGTCACGCGCCCGACCGGGGTCGGCTCGACCGGGGTCACGAAATCGGCGACCGGCGTCACCTGCTGCGCGGCGATGAGCGGGCGCAGATCGGCCTGACGCTGCAAGAGCGTGCCGGTCGTCTGCTGCCACATATCCTGGGCGCCGGTGATGCCGGCGGCGAATTCATGGGCGCCGGCGCCAAGGCCGAGCGTCACCAGCTCATAGGCGTCGAGATTGAGCTCCAGCCCCCAGGCGAAAAAGCCGGCATTGAGCACGCCGTCCTGGAGAGCGAAGCTTTCCGGCGCCCTGTCGCCGGCCACCACGACCACCGGAATGCCCTCGTAATTGGGCGTGCTGCCGAGCGGGTTGGTGAGATTGACGGTGAGATAGGTGACGCCGCTGACATCGCCGTCGACAAAGAGCATGTCCGACCGGCCGGCTATCGGCCCGGCCAGGAAAGCATCGATCGCCAGGCGGCCGCCCTGGCCGTTGAAGGTCGCGTCCTCGTCGAACCGCAAGCGGTCCCGTTCCGCGCCGTCGACCAATGTCACGATGCCCGAATTGTTGAAGATCTCGAGATCCTCGATCAGGGTTTCCTCGCCGAAACCGGCCGGGTCGACGGCGGCGATGAGCACGCCGCTGTTGTTCACGACGTCGCCTTCGTCTTCAAAGCCGAAATTGCTGGTGCCGCCCGCGATGGACCATTGCCCGGTATTGTTGACCGTGTCGTCGAAGGAGCCGGTCTGGACCGTGCCGATCAGCTGATTGGCGTTGTCGACCGTCGTCGCGCCGCCGGTCGTCCTGATGGCGACGTCGAAACTCTTGCCGGAAAGATTGCGCACGATACCGTCATTGGTGATCGAGATATCCCGCTCGGCATTCGATTTCGCGAAGATGGCGGCTTGATTGCCCTGAACCAGGCCGCTGCCGCTCACCTTGATGTCGGTGAACGCGTCCGCGCGATTGGCGGCGTTTATGCCATAGCCCTCCGTGCCGGTGACCGAGCCGTTCACCATGACCTGGAAAGTCCCGTCGGACCGCGCATGGCGCGCGTCGATGCCGTCATCCTCGCCCTTCACGACACTTCCCGCGACCGTGGTGATCGTCAGATTGGCGCCTTCATTGTCGGCATAGATGCCGTCGTCGCCGCGCCCCTCGACCGAGCCATCGACGGTGATGGTCAGATTGCCGAGACCTCTGTTTTCGGCGTAGATGCCGTCGTCGCCGGCCGAGATGGAGCTTCCGGCGCCGGTGGTGATCGTCAGATCCATGCCGTCATAGCCATTCTGGGCGTCGATCCCGTTGCCGCCGCCGCTTATGGTCGTGATCGCGCCATTGGCGATGATGGTGAGATTTCCCGTCCCTCTATTGTCGCCCTGGATCCCTTCATACTCGGCGTTGATCACGCTTCCCGCTTCGGCGGTGATCGTCAGATCGACACCTTCATTCAGGGCGTCGATGCCATCGCTCCCGATGCCGGTCACCTTTCCGCCGACGGTGATGGTGAGGTCGCCGATACCGGTATTCTCGGCGTCGATGCCGTCATCCGAGCCGCTGATGTCGCTTCCGGCGCCGGTGGTGATCGTCAGATTCCGGCCGTAATAGGCATGCGCAAAGATACCGTCCTCGGTCTCGCCCGTGACCGCGCCATCCGCCCTGATCACGAGGTCGCCGGTGCCGTAGCTTTTCGCATTGATGCCGTATTTGGAGCCGGTGACGCTGCTCTGCGCGCCGGTGACGATCTTCAGGTCGACGCCATTGTCGGTATCGTAGGAATTGCGCGCATAGATGCCGTCGCCATCGTTGCCCGTCACCTTGCCATAGGCCTTGATGTCGAGATCACCCTTTCCGTAATTGTCGGCGAAGATGCCGGAATTGCCGCCGGTGATCTCGCTCTGCGCGCCGGTGACGATCCTGAGATGGGTGCCGTTCCCGGAATTGAAGGCGAGGAGGCCGTCATTGGCGCCGGTCACCTTGCCGTCGGCGGTCACCCGGAGCTCGCCCGAGCCGTTATTGACCGCGTCGATGCCCTCGTCGCCGCCGTCGATCTCGCTTCCCGCATTAGCGGTGATGATGAGGTCGCCGCCATCGTTGCGGCCATAGATGCCGTCGCGGTCGCCGCCCGTGACCTTGCCATTGGCGGTGATCTCGAGTCTGCCGCTGCCCTGATTGTCGGCATAGATGCCGCTGTCGCCGCCCTCGATCCCGCTGCCGGCGCCGGTCGTGATGAGGAGATCGGTGCCGTCGCCGGAATTATAGGCGAGAAGACCGTCATTGGCGCCGGTCACCGTGCCATTGGCGGTGATGTCGAGCTTGCCGCTGCCCTGGTTGACCGCGTCGATGCCTTCGTCGCCGCCGTCGATCTCGCTGCCGGCGCCGGTGACGATGGTCAGGTCCGTCCCGTAATTCTGCGCATAGATGCCGTCGCCGGTGTTTCCCGTCACCGCGCCATTGGCGGTGACCGAGAGGTTGCCTTCGCCGTCATTGCGGGCATGGATGCCCCGCGCGCCTCCGGTGATGGCGCCGGCGGTGCTGATCGTCACCGCGCCCGGCACGTCGTTGTCGTCGCCGCCGGAATGGACGGAGATGCCGTCGCCCGCCGGGCTGGTGCTGGTCACCGGCGAGGCGTTGGTGTCGATATAGCGCAGATGACCGTCACCGGTGATGGTGATGCCGTTGCCCGCGGCCGTCGTCACGCTGAAGCCCGGCTGGGTGGTGACATAGGCATCGTTGAAATTGATGACCTGGGCGCCGCTGGCGCCGCTGCAGGAATAAGTCGGCGCCACCGGATTGGGAGCACAGGCGGCGACGGCCTGGCGGCCATAGCCCAGGAAGGGCGCCGCGGCCAGGATCGTCGTCAAAGCCAGCCGGTTGCGAAAAATGCGATTCACGCGAGGCGCATCCGAGGATGCCGAATTCAGCCGCCGTCCCATCAGTTTCCCAGCCTAAGGTTGTGCAATACCGCAGATTCGCCACAGCTTAACCGACATGTGGGAAAGGCGCCACAGATTCCCTTGAGTAATGAGATTAGACTGCAGCATGTGGCATGCTTGCAACACCATGCGCAGGAATAAATCAATCGATGGGCCGCGACGGCTCTGGGCCCATCGGGCGCTACAACCTGAAGATGCAAAATCAGTCGCGCGTCAGCGGATCATGAGTGATCAGGTTGCGGATCTCGTTGGAAGCGAAGCCGAGCGACATCGGGCAGGCGACGCCGGGCAGAACCGCCACATCGTAGATTTCGGCCACCGCGCCATCGATGCGGAACCATTCGACGCAGGTCTTCTTGTCGAGATCGATCACCTGGATGCCGCACCAGGGCTCGGAATCGGCGGCCTTCAGCCGCTCGTCCAGGGCCAGCCCCTCGAAGCGCTTGTAGCGCGGCTTCGACAGGCCGACGAAAGCATGCCGCCCCCGGATCGCCAGGCCGCGGCCGAAGCCGGGGCAGAACATATGCGGCCGGAAGCTCCGGGTCGCGAGATCGACCTCGCCCAGTTCGCCGGTGCCGGAATTCAGGAGCCACAGGCGCCCGTCGACGAGCCGCGGCGAATGCGGCATGGACAGGCCGGCGCAGACGATGTCCCCCGTCTCGACATCGATGACGATGCCGCCCTCGGCGCGCCGGTCGCGCCAGCCGTCGATCGTGTCGGAGCGCGACACGGCGGTGACATAACGGGGCCTGCCGTTCTCCATCGCGAGGCCGTTCAGATGGCAGCGGTCCTCATTCACGAGAGCCGAGATGAAAGGCGGCATCCAGACCGGCGTGAAGCTGTGGCGCTCGGACGGCACCGCCAGGCAATTATAGGCGGTGTTGACGAAGACGATGCGGCCATCTGCCATCAGGCCGATGTCATGGGCATCGAGAATGCCGGTGGTATAGGTGACACGCGGCACATAGCAGGCATCCTGCGTGTGGTTGATCGCCTGGCCGGGGTCGAGCACATTCTCAAAACGCTGGATCTGGAACAGAGTGGCGAGCGCCAGCGTATGGCCCTCGACGGTGAGCCCCATGGCCTTGGGAAACAGCCGCTCGTCGACCATGAGCCCGCCGCCCTTGGGATTGCGCCCGAGGAGATAGAGCTTGCCCGACTGGTAGGAGGTGAAGCCGAGCGATGTGTCGAGGCGGGCGAGGAGCCGCGGAAAGCCGCCCGACATCGAATAATTGACGGCCGGCGCCTTCTCGGCCGCCGGCTTGTCGTCGGCCGGCGCTTGGGCTTCGGTGGAAGGCGCTGGATCGGATGGAGGCAAGACAGTATTCCCGTCGATAAGACAATGAATCGCGGGAAGACCTAGCGCGCTTTATGACATCCGATCAATGTCGTTCTACCAGGAATATCTGAGCCCGGCATTGCCGCTATAGGCGTCGTAGTCCTCAGCGAACTGGTAGTTCCCGCGCAGGAAGCCCGACCAGCCTTCCGGCGCCGCGACGCCGAAGCCGATCGAGACGTCGCCCATGGTCGAGCCCGGATCGTCCGACACGCCGAAGGACGGCAGGGCCGGATCGGCGATGGTGGCGTTGTTGTCTCCCGAGAAGTCCTCCCACACGCTGGCGATCACGTCGCCGGTGAAGATGGTCGCATCGGCGGCCTGGTGATCGAAGCCGAGTCTCAGGCCCAGCCGGCCGCGCACGCTCGTCTCGTCGTCGAACTCGACCGTGCCGCCGAAGACGTCGACATCGTCGATCTCGCTGTGGACGACGGCGAAGGATGCCTGCGGCTCGACGAACACGGCCTCGCCGAACTTGTAGCCGGTGTCGATGCGGCCGCCGATATTGAGCGCATCGGTATCGCCGTCATCGGCATCGGGCGCCAGATCTTCCGGATCGATCTCGATATCGAGGAAGTCGGCCTTGACGGTCACATCGACGAAGAAGGCGCGGTCGAGATAGGTGGCATAGACGCCGACCGTCGGGCCTTCATAATTCCATTCGGTATCGGTCTCGTCGAATTTGAGCTTCGAGCTCATATAGCCGCCGAAGACGCCGAACAGCAGCGCGTCGCCGACATCCTGGGTGCCGAAGTCGAAGCCGGCGAGCCCGCCCCAGATCGTCTGCGTCCGGTCGAGGGTGAAGCCGTCCTGCTCGTCGTCGCGCTTCAGATAGGCGCCGAGGCCGGAAACCCAGAAGCCCGGCGTGACCCTGGCGACGGGCGTCGGCGAGACCGGCTCGGCGAAATCGGCGACCGGCGTCACATTCGTGCCGCCGATGAGCGATCTGAGATCCACCTGGCGGCCGAGCACGGTCCCCAAGGTCTGGAACCACAGATCCTGGGTGGCGGTCATGCCGCCGGCAAATTCTTCAGCACCTATGCCGACGCCGGAGGAGAACAGCTCATGCTGGTTCAGCGTGCCGTTATAGCGCATGTCCCAGGTGTAGAAGCCGGCATTGAGCGGCCCATCGAGGACGAAATCGCCATCGCCGGTCGTGCCGCTGAAGACGCGCACGACCGCGATGCCTTCGTCATTGAAGCCGGTCGAGCCGACGACATTGACATGGACCCTGGTCTGCCCGGTGACATTGCCGCTGATCTGGAGCTCGTCCGCCTTTCCATCGGGTCCAAGGATGGCATCGACGCCCAAGAGACCGCCTTCGCTCTTGTATTCGGTTTCGCCGGCGAGCACGCCGGTGATCTCGAGCGTGTCTTCCGCCGCACCGTCGACCAGGGACACCGCACCCGAATTGTTGAAGCGCTCGAGCCCGGTGAGGACCGGATTTTCGGGGGTGCCCTGCGTCACCGCGGCGATGAGGACCCCGCCATTGTTCACTTCGTCTTCTTCACCGAGGCCGAAGTCGCTCACCCCGGTCATCGACCACAGGCCGTCATTGGTGAACGTGTCGTTGAATGAGCTGAGCCGCGCCGTGCCGATGATCGCGCCCGTATTCTTGATGTCGGTGGCCCCGCCGGTCGTCCTGATCGCATAGTCGGCTGAGCGCGTCGACAGATTGCGAACGATGCCGTCATTGGTGATGGTGATGAGCTGGCCGTGCCAGGATTCCGCATAGATGCCGGCCGTGACGCCTTGCACCAGGCCGGCGCCGCCGATCTCGATCTCGGTGCTGTCGCCGTATCTGTTGGAGCTGTTGATGCCGAAGCCGGGCTCGTCCTTGCAATCGTCCTTGCTGTCGATGCAGATGTCACCCAGGCCGCTCACCGTGCCGCCGACAGTTATCTTGAAGGCGCCACCGCTTTCCTGCCGCGCGTCTATGCCGTCACCGCCGCCACCGGTGATGACGCTCCCCGCGCCGGTGCTGATCGTCAGGTCCTGGACGCCGAAGGGGATACCCGCCGCGTGGATGCCGTCCCCATAGGTCCCGGTGACTTGACCGTTAGCCTCGATATTCAGATCGCCATTGCCGTCATTGATCGCATTGATGCCATGTATCCTGCCGGTGACGACGCTCGCCGCGCTGGTGAAGATGGAGAAATGATAGCCGTCTTCATCCACGTCGAGGATCTGGCTGTCATACCCCTCGCTGCCGTCGAAAGCATAGATGCCGTCGCCGGTCTCGCCGGTGACCCGGCCGTTGACGGTGATCTCGAAGTCACCCACGCCGGTATCCTGGGCGTAGATGCCGTTGAGCTCGCCGGTCACCACGCTTGCGGGGCCGGTCGTGATCGTCAGGCCGCGCGCACGACCCTCCACCCCCTGATCGCCTCCGAGATAGAGATACTCTTCGACATTGCGCGCAAATATGCCGTTGCCATCCTGGCCCGTGACATTGCCATTCGCAGTGATGGCGAGATCGCCATCGCCGTAATTGCGCACGTCGATGCCGTCGATTTTTCCGGTGATGCTGGCGGCGGCGCCCGTCGTCACCGACGCCCCCTTCGCGATTTGGGAATTGTAGGCGTAGATGCCGTCCTCTTGCTGGCCCGTGACATTGCCGTTCGCGGTGATGGTGAGATCGCCGGTGCCGCGATTGAGGGCATCGATGCCGTAGAACTTGCCGGTCACCGCCGCATTGGTGGTGATGGTCAGGTTGCGGCCGAAGGCCGGCTCCCACTCGGAGGAGTCCGGGTTGAAGAATTCATCGCCGTTGTTGATCGCGGTGATGCCATTGCCGTTCTTGCCGGTGACGGCGCCATTGGTGGTGATGGTGAGATCGCCGTCGCCGAGATTCTCGGCCTGGATGCCGTCGTCCCCGCCGGTGACGGCTTGCGTGCCGGTGACGATCTTCAGATAGCCGCCATCGGCCGAGTTATAGGCCTTGATGCCGTCGCCCGCGTAGCTATAGCCGCCGACCACGCCCTGCGCATCGATGCGGAGATTGCCGCTGCCGTAATTATAGGCGCCGATGCCGTTGCCGCCGCCCTTGACGGAGCTCTGCGCGCCGGTTTCGATGATGAGATCGGTGCCTTCGTTCTTCGCATAGATGCCGTCATTGAAATTGCCGAACACCTCGCCGTCGGCGGTGATCTTGAGATAGCCGCTGCCTTCGTTGACCGCGTCGATGCCGTTGGAGTCTTCATCCTCGCTTTCCGGATGGGGCCCCTCGCCGCGGACGCTGCTTCCGACGGCCGTGGTGATGATGAGATTGGCGCCTTCGTTGCGGGCGTGAATGCCGTCATAACCCTCGCTGGTGACCGAACCGTCGACCTTGATCGTGAGATCGCCGCTGCCATTGTTCGTGGCGCCGATGCCGTAGCCGAAGCCCTTGACGACGCTTTGGGCATTGACCGTGACGCTCAGGGCATCGCCGGAATTGACCGCGTAGATGGCGTCAAACTTGTCTCCGGTGACTTCGCCATTGGTGGTGATCGTCAGATCGCCCGAGCCATAATTGCGCGCATCGATGCCATTGTGCTCGCCGGTGATTGCGCTGCCGACGCCGGTGGTGACGGTGAGATTGGCGCCGAAATTCTTGGCGTAGATGCCGTCGTTCTTGACATAGGTGTCACCGCCGAAATCCGTGCCGGTGACGCTGCCATTCGCCGTGATGGTGATATCGCCGCCGCCTTCATTGCGGGCGTAGATGCCATGGGCCGTGCCGCTGATCGTGCCATTGGTGGTGATGGTCACCGCGCCAGGGGTTTCTCCGATATCTCCGATGGAGACGACCGAGAGGCCGCGGCCGTAATAGCTGCTGTTGGTGATGCTGGTGGAGGCTTGTTCGTCGGTGAAGCGCTGATTGCCGCCGCCTTCGATTGCGAGGCCACCCGTCGTCACATAAGGGGGAGTTCCCGTCGCAAAATTGGCGTTGTCGACGAAGAGGAACTGGCCCGGACTCGCGTCGGTGCAAAGATGCGTGAGCGGAGCCGCGGCGGGCGCGCAGATTGCATAGGCCTGGCGTCCGTAGCCCAGAAACGGCGCCACAGCCAGAATTGTGGTCACCGCCAGGCGGTTGCGCAAGGCGCGCCGCACGCTCTGCTTGCCGCGACCGCCGGTCGGCATCCCATCCAACGGCTGTCCCATTACCTACCTCCTCGCCCGGACCTGCCCGACATCACGGTCCTCCCCCGCTGGGGCCACCGCCGGTGCCGCCGCCGCTACCGCTGCCGCCGCCACCGCCCGTGCCGCTGCCCGGATTGCCGCCGCCGGGATTGCTGCCGCCACCGCCCGGACCGCCGCCCGGCGATCCGCCGCCGGTGCTTCCGCTCGGGCCGGACCCCTGCGGACCGGCATTCTGATTATTATTGTTCCGGGGACCGAGGATCAGACCGAGGCTCGAGCGGCAGGAGCGGGTATTCACCCGGAAGGACCGGCTGAGCGTGCCCTGATTGACGATGTAAGGCAGGCTCCGCAGCGCCTGGCTCTTGGACCGGCCGCCCAATTGATCGACATCGTTACGCCGCGCCCGCCCGACGCCGCAGCCTTCGGGGATGCTTTCACAGGTTCCCGAGGCGCAGAGCCGGACGCCACCCTCGAACACGGCAATGAGCGTCTCGCCGCCCGACGAGAAGTCGAAGGCGGTGCCGCGGATGCCGATCGTGGCGTTCGCGGTCCTGATGTCATAGGCGTTCTTGGCCGATTTGCCGCTGATGAAGCGGAAGGTGCCGCGCAAGGCGTCGACCGAGAATTTCTGCGCCCGGTTGCCGCCGCGCATGAGGAAGCGGTCGATCACCAGGCTCGAATTGGGTCCGACCACCAGCTTGGTGTCGTCGATGAACAGGATCTGGACATTGCCGCCGCCGGTGACGACCTTGTCGTTTTCGAAGATCGGCCCGCCGGGGCTCAGCGCCCGGCCCGATCCGGTGGGCGATCCCGCCGCGGCGACGACTTTTCCGATCGGGTCGGCCGCCTGAGCCGGACCTGCCAGAGCGGCCACGCCGATGACGGCCGCAAAAAGGATTCGGGCGGACCCCACCATTCAGGTTTATCCCCAGCCAAATTCCCCCGGAGTAGCTTTTTGACCGCATTTGCGGAAAAAGACAACGGCAAAGGCCCGCAGCCGGTGAATTATCGCGAGACCGTTGCGATTGGGCTACAGTCCAGCCATCCGGCTGTCCCGACTTTGCACAGCAAGCGGCCTCCTGCCGAAATGCCGGGCAGTCGGGCGGCCGCTCACATCGCCGCGGCGCCCGAGAAGGTCATGCTCATGAAGTCGTGAAAAAGCCGGGTGGCGGGACCTTGCTGCACCGCGCGGTTCCAGGCGAGGCCGACATCCATGCTGGGGATGTCGCCGATGACATTGCGGGTTTCGATGCGCTGGCCTTCCAACGACCAGGGCCGGTAGACCATGTCGGACAGCACCGTCACCCCCATGCCGGCGGCGACCATGCTGCGCACCGCCTCGACCGAGGAGGTCTTGACCACCAGACGCGGCTCCAGCCCGGCTTTGGTCCAGTATTTGCCGGCCGTGTGCATCGCCTCGTCGACGGTGAGCATCACATAGGGCTCCCGGGCGACATCGGCCAGGGTGACGTTCTCGCGGTTGAGCAGCGGATGCTCGACCGGCAGCCACAGCCGCCGCCGCGACCGCAGCAATGTCTCGGACGCGATGCGCGCCTCGTCGGCCAGATTGGAGACCAGCATGACGGCGATATCGAGGGTGCGGTCGACCAGTCCGCGCTCGATCGCCTCGCGCGGCAGCTCGCGCAATTCGACGCTGATGCGCGGATAGTTGCGCAGGAAGCGGGCGTAATGGCGCGGCATGAAATAGCCCGCCACCGTATAGGTCACGCCGACCCTGATATGGCCGGCATGCGCCATGTCCTCGGTCAGAGGCGCGCTCATCGCCTCGTTCACCGCCGCCATGATGATGCGCGCATGCTGCAGGAAGCGGGTGCCCTCGGCGGTGAGCGACACGCCGGTCGGCAGCCGGTCGAAGAGCCGGACGGCGAGATCCTCCTCGAGCTGCTTGATCGCCGCCGTCACCGCCGATTGCGAGACATTGAGCTCGATCGCCGCCTGGCTCACCTGCCCGGCATTGGCGGCGGCGAGGAAGTAGCGCACTTGCTTGATCGAGAGCGGCATATCTGAATTCCCGATAACTCTGAGCAGATTTTCTGATTTTACAATAGCCGGGCCGAACCTCAATACTTGGCGCTCGAGAAGCCGCTGCAGACGGCACCGGGAGAGAAACGACCATGCACGCACCGGCCAAGCCGCTGATCGGCCAAAGGATTCATCGCAAGGAAGACCGCCGCTTCGTGACCGGCGAGGGCCGCTATGTCGACGATATCGTCCTGCCCGGCATGACCCATGCGGCGGTGCTTCGTTCACCTCATGCCCATGCGAAGATCAGATCCATCGAGACGGCGCGGGCCCTGGCGATGCCGGGCGTGCTCGCCATTTATACCGGCGCCGACCTCGCCGCGGCCGGGATCGGCAACCTGCCGGTCGGCTGGGTCGTGCCGCACACCAAAGGCGGGCCGATGGCGCAGCCGCCGCATCCGGTGCTCGCCACCGAGCGCGTGCGCCATGTCGGCGATCCGGTCGCCTTCATCGTCGCCGAAAGCCGCGCCGAAGCCGTCTCCGCCATGCGGGCGATCGCGGTCGATTATGAGCGCCTGCCGCCGGTGGCCGATCTCGCCACCGCGCTCGATCCGGGAACCCCTCAGATATGGACCGAGGCGCCTGGCAATCTCTGCTATGACTGGGAAGTCGGCGATCAGGCTGCGACCGAGCGGGCTTTAGCCCAGGCGGCGCATGTCACCACCGTCAGACTGATCAACAACCGCGTGCATGCTTCGCCGATGGAGACGCGCGGCACGATCGGCCACTACGATCCGGCGAGCGACCGCTACACGCTTTATACCTCCAACCAGAATCCGCATGTGATCCGCGTGCTGCTGTCGATCGCGACGCTGAAGATCTCCGAGGAGAAGATCCGCGTGGTGGCGCCCGATGTCGGCGGCGGCTTCGGCATGAAGATCTATCACTATGCCGAGGAGGTCCTGAGCGTCTTCGCCGCGCACCGGCTGAGGCGCCCGGTCAAATGGATCGCCGACCGCTCGGAAGCCTTCATCTGCGACACGCATGCGCGCGATCACGTGACCACCGTGTCGCTGGCGCTCGACGCCGAGGGCGTCGTGCAGGGGCTGAAGGTCGATACGATCGCCAATATGGGCGCCTATCTCTCGACCTTCGCCCCGGCGATCCCGTCCTTCTTCTATGCCTATCCGATGCCCGGCCCTTACAAGGTGCGCAATGTGCATGTGCGCATCCGCGCCGCCTTCACCACCACCATGCCGGTCGATGCCTATCGCGGCGCCGGGCGGCCCGAATGCACTTATGTGCTGGAGCGCGCCATGGATGCGGCGGCGCGCGAAATGAACATCGACCGCGTCGAGATCAGGCGCCGCAATCTGATCCCGGCCGAGGCCTTTCCCTACAAGACGCCGCTTCTGTGGACCTATGATGTCGGCGAGTTCCACAAGCTGCTCGACCGCGCCTCAGAAGTCGGCGCCTTTGCCGGCATCGCCGGACGCAAGGCGGAAGCGCTGGCGCGCGGCCGCTATCGGGGTCTCGGCTTCGCCTTCTATATGGAGGCCTGCGGCATGGGGCCGTCCAAGCTGCTCGCCCGCGAAGGCTGCCTCGGCGGCCAGTTCGAAGTGGGCCAGGTGCGCGTCAACCCGACCGGCACCGTCACCGTCTTGACCGGCAGCCACACCCACGGCCAGGGTCATGAGACGGTCTATGCGCAGATCGTCGCCGATACGCTGGGCGTCGATTTCGACGCGATCGAGATCGTCCATGGCGACACCGACCGCGTCGCTTACGGCATCGGCACCTATGGCTCGCGCTCGCTCGCGGTCGGCGGCTCGGCGATGAAGATCTCGCTCGACAAGGTGGTGGAGAAGGGCCGCAAGATCGCCGCGCATCTGCTCGAGGCGGATGACCGCGATATCGAGTTCAGGAACGGCCACTACCGCATCGCCGGCACCGACCGGTCGAAGAGCTTCAAGGAGATCGCGGCCGCCGCCTATAACCCGGCCGATTATCCGCTCGACAGGCTCGAGCCCGGCCTCGAGGAGACGACCTGGTTCGACCCGCCCGATTTCACTTTTCCTTATGGCTGCCATATCTGCGAGATCGAGGTCGATCCCGAGACCGGCAAGATCGACATCGTGGCGCTCGCCGCGGTCGATGATTTCGGCAACCAGGTCAATCCGATGATCGTCGAGGGCCAGATCCATGGCGGCCTCGCGCAAGGCTCCGGGCAGGCGCTGATGGAACATTGCGCCTTCGATCCCGAGACCGGGCAGCTTCTCTCCGGCTCCTTCATGGATTACGCCATGCCGCGCGCCGACGATCTGCCGTCGATGCGCATCGAGAGCCTGGTGACCGCCTGCCGCAATAATCCGCTCGGCGTCAAAGGCTGCGGCGAGGCCGGCGCCATCGCGGGGCCCGCGGCGCTGGTGAGCGCGGTTCTGGACGCCTTGTCGCCCTTGGGCGTCACCGGCATCGACATGCCGGTGACGGCTGAAAAAGTGTGGCGCGCCTGCCGGGATGCTGGAAAGTGACGATATCTCTTTTTCAAATACCGTGGACTAGATTTTCCGATTTTACAATATCGGCTCCCCAACACAATATTTGCGTTCGTAAACAAAGAGCGGCGTGAGCCGCCACGCCGGGAGGAGTGAGTGTGACAGCCATCAACTGTGACATGGGCGAGGCTTTCGGCCTCTATAAGATGGGCGACGATGCCGGCCTGATGCCGCTCATCGACGCCGCCAATGTGGCCTGCGGCTTCCACGGCTCCGACTTCAATCACATGCGCAGCACGGTCGAGCTCGCCAGGAAGCATGGCGTGAAGGTGGGGGCACACCCTTCGCTCCCCGACCTCCAGGGCTTCGGCCGGCGTGAGATGAAGATCGCGCGCGACGAGCTCGCCAATTGCCTCATCTACCAGATCGGCGCGCTCAAAGGTTTTCTCGAGGCCGCCGGCCTGACGCTCAACCACATCAAGCCGCATGGCGCCCTCTATGGCATGGCGGCGCGGCAGGAGGAGATGGCGCAGGCCGTCGCCGACGTCGCCGACATCTTCAAGGTGCCGCTCTTCGGCATGGTCGGCACGCTGCATGAAGAGATCTACACGGCGCGCGGCCACACATTCATTCCGGAATTCTATGCCGATCTCGATTACCGCGACGACGGCACCGTCATCATCACCCGCGAGCATGAGGCGAAGGATCCCGACGAGGCCGCCGCCAAATGCCTGCGCGCCGTGACCGAAGGCAAGGTGACGAGCGTCAACGGCAAGGAGGTGACGGTCGGCTCGGCCACCATCTGCATCCATTCCGACACGCCCAATGCCGTCGCCATCGCCGAGGCCGTCCGCAGGGCGGTCGCCCCTTATCTCGACGCCGCCTGACAGAAGAAGAGAGCGCCCATGCCCACAGAACTTCTCTCGCCGCTTCCCGGAACTTTCTATCGCCGGCCGGCGCCCGACAAGCCGATGTACAAGAACGAAGGCGACGAGGTCGCGGTCGGCGACGTCATCGGCCTCATCGAGGTGATGAAGTCCTTCAACGAGGTGAAGGCGGAAGTCGCCGGCAAGATCGTGAGATTCCTCGCCGACAATGAGGAGCCGGTGATGGCCGGCCAGGCCCTGGTGGAAATCGCCTGATGGAGAAGCTCTTCGCCCAGTTGCCCTCGCCCCGCTTCGGCGGGGAGAGGGAGGGGACCCGTTGCGCAGCAATGGGGAGGGTGAGGGGCCTGCCTCAAGACCATGCCTTCTCATTCAACAAGCGCCTCGCCCCTCCCCTCTCCCCGCCGAAGCGGGGCGAGGGTTGCAAGGCCGCCTCATGTTGAGATCCCTCTTCATCGCCAATCGCGGCGAGATAGCGGTGCGCATCGTCCGCGCGGCGCGCGAATTGGGCATTCGCACCATCCAGGCCCATAGCGCCGCCGATGCGGAGTCGCTCGCGGTCAAGATGGCCGACGAAGCCGTCAATATCGGTCCGCCGCATGCGGCCAAGTCCTATCTCAATATTCCCGTCATCATCGAGGCGGCGAAGAAGGCCGGCGCAGATGCGATCCATCCGGGTTACGGATTCCTGGCCGAGAATGCAGGCTTCGCCGAGGCGGTCGCTGCCGCGGGGATGATCTTCGTCGGCCCGAGCGGCGACGCCATCCGCACTATGGGCGACAAGGTCTCCGCCCGGATCGCCGCCGAGAAGGCCGGCGTGCCGGTGGTGCCGGGCAGCGGCGGGCGCATCGAGGATTTGACCGAGGCGGCGAAGATCGCCGAGCGCATCGGCTTTCCGATCATGATCAAGGCCGCGGCCGGGGGCGGCGGACGGGGCATACGCATCGCCAATACGGCAGAGGAATTCGCGCAATTCCTGCCGCAGGCGCAAGGCGAGGCCCTGGCGGCCTTTGGTGACGGCGGACTCTATATAGAAAAAGTCATCACCAAGGCCCGTCATATAGAAGTGCAGGTGCTGGGGGACGGCGAGCGGGCCATCCACTGCTTCGAGCGCGAATGCTCGCTGCAGCGGCGGCGTCAGAAGCTGTGGGAGGAAGCCCCCTCGCCCGTGCTGCCGGAAGATGTGCGCCGGAAGCTGTGCGCTTCGGCGGTCGCTCTTGCAGAGGCCGTCAAATACAAGGGCGCCGGCACGATCGAATATCTCTATGACGACGAGACGCACGACTTCTACTTCATCGAGATGAACACCCGCATCCAGGTCGAGCACCCGGTGACGGAGTTCATCACCGGCCTCGATCTCATGCGCGAGATGATCCTCATCGCCGGCGGCGAGCGCCTGAAACACCGCCAGGAGGACATCAGACGCTCGGGCCATGCGATCGAAGTGCGCATCAATGCCGAGGACCCGGCCAAGAACTTCATGCCCTTTCCCGGCGTGGTCAAGGGTCTGCGGGTGCCGGGCGGCCCCGGCACGCGTTTCGACACGATGCTTTATGACGGCTACCAGGTGCCGCCTTTCTATGATTCACTGCTCGGCAAGCTGATCGTCTGGGACGAGAGCCGCGAGCGGGCGATCGACCGCATGAGGCGCGCCTTGAACGAGCTCGAGATCGGCGGCCTCAAGACGACCAAGCCGCTGCATCTGCTGCTGGCCGAGGACGCCGCCGTGCGGCAGGGACAATTCCACACGCGCTGGCTCGAGCCCTGGCTCGAGGCCAACGCAGCGAAATTGGCGGAGTGAGATGTTGACGGACACATCCCCTTCCCCCGTCATCCCGGCGAAAGCCGGGATCCATTCGATAAGCTTAAAGCGGGCGGCAATGCTCGCATGGAGAGAATTCAGTGGATTCCGGCTTTCGCCGGGATGACGGGTTAAGGTGCGGCTTTCGCCGGGATGACGAAAAAAGTGAGGGAGGTGGCGCTTCGATGAAGACCCGATATTCCTATGGCGGTGACGAGCATATCTTCGTCGAGATGGACGAGGAGATGTCGCTCGACGCTTTCTTCAAGGCCCTGTTCATCACCAACGCGGTCAGGGACGCGAAGATCAAGGGCGTCACCGAGATCTGCCCGGCCAATGCCTCGATGCAGATCAAGTTCGATCCCGACGTGATCAAGCCTGCCGACATGCTCGCCGAGCTCAAGAAATTCGAGAGCGTCGCCGCGAAGGCCGAGCCGGTCATCAAGACGCGCATCATCGAGATCCCGGTCTATTACAACGATCCCTGGACGCATGAGACGCTGATGCGCTTCCGCGAGCGCCACCAGGATCCGAAGTCGACCGACATCGAATACGCCGCGCGCATCAACAATCTCGACGGTCCGGACGGCTTCATCAAGGCGCATTCCGGCGCCCCGTGGTTCGTCTCCATGGTGGGTTTCGTGGCGGGTCTCCCCTTCCTCTATCAGATGGTCGACCGCCAGCGGCAGATCGAGGCGCCGAAATATCTGCGCCCGCGCACCGACACGCCGAAGCTCACCGTCGGCCATGGCGGCTGCTTCGGCTGCATCTATTCGGTCAGAGGCGCCGGCGGTTACCAGATGTTCGGCATCACGCCGATGCCGATCTATGATCCCAATCAGAAGATCAGCTATCTGCGCGACTTCATGTGTCTGTTCAAGCCGGGCGACATCGTCAAATGGAAGCCGATCGACCGCGCCCAGTATGATGCGACGGTGGCCGATGTCGATGCCGGAAAGTTCGCGCCCTTGATGCGCAATGTCACCTTCTCGCTCGCCGACTACCACAAGGACATCGACGCCTCCAACCGCAAGCTCAATGAGGTGCTCCATGGCCATTAAGGTCCTGAAACCCGGCCTCGCCACCACCGTCCAGGATCTGGGCCGGCCCGGCTATTACAATATCGGCATCCCGCTGTCGGGCGGCATGGACCGGCTCGCGACGAGGGCCGCCAATATGCTGGTCGGCAATGACGAAGGCGCCGCCGTGCTCGAGGCGGTGTTCATGGGGCCCGAGCTCGAATTCACCCAGGACGCGACGGTCGCCGTCACCGGCGCCGATCTGCCGCCCAAGGTCGACGGCGCGGCACGCGACGGCTGGACGTCCTTCACGGTGAAGAAGGGCCAGGTGCTCTCCTTCGAATTCCTCAAGAAGGGAGCGCGCGCTTATATCGCCGTGTCGGGCGGCATCGACGTGCCGGTCGTGCTCGGCTCGCGCTCGACCTATGCCCTGGGCGCGCTCGGCGGCTTCAAGGGCCGCAAGCTCGAAGCGGGCGACGAGTTGCCGGTCGGCCAGGGCAAGGGCGCCAAGGATGGCCGCAGCGTGCCGGTGAACTTGCGCCGCGCGCCCGGCAATCCGGCGGAATTGCGCATGGTGCCGGGGCTCTACTGGCATCGCGTCACCGAGGAGGCCGGCAAGCATTTCTTCGACGACACCTGGAAAGTGGCGCCCGAGGCCGACCGTATCGGCTATCGCTTCAAGGGCGGCAGGCCGCTCGACTTCGTGCCGCGCCAGCAGCCTTTCGGCGCCGGCTCCGATCCCTCCAACATCGTCGATGCCTGCTACCCTTACGGCTCGATCCAGGTGCCGGGCGGCACCGAGCCGATCGTGCTGCATCGCGACGCGGTGTCGGGCGGCGGCTATTTCATGGTCGGCACGGTGATCTCGGCCGACATGGACTTGATCGGGCAATTGCAGCCGCATACTCAGGCGCGTTTCGTCGGCGTCGATCTCGACGCGGCGCTGAAGGCGCGTCACGAGCGCGAGGCGGTGATCGAGCAAATAAGGGCGGCACTCTCATGACTTCCCCCTTCTCCCGCTTGCGGGAGAAGGTGCCCGACAGGGCGGATGAGGGTGTTGGTCAAACTTGCGGCAGTCTGGACGCGTGGTGCTACGTATCGAATGCAAAAATGCACACAGATACCAAATTGAGAGAACACCCTCATCCGGCCTTCGGCCACCTTCTCCCGCAA
>JBMOOM010000022.1:0-18506 GCA_049323275.1 Pseudomonadota bacterium | reverse complement strand
CCGCGACGAATTCGCCGCGTGCGATCTCGAAATGGAATTCGGCGGTGAAGTCGTCATAGCGGAAGAAAAGCTTCTCGAGGCCGATCATGCTCGGGCGCTCCATTTGTCGAGGAGCGTGATGATGGCCATCGTGAACAGCGCCAGGACCAGCGCCGTACCCGCCGCCGCGTCGATGCGGTAGCTGCCCATTTGCGCATAGATGAGAGCGGGAAGCGTCATGAGATCCTGCGAGCCGAACAAGGTTATGGCGGTGAGATCGCCCAGGGAGAGCATGAAAGCCATGGCCGCGGCAAGGCCGAGCGGGCGGCGCAGCACCGGCAGGTCGATGAGCGTCAGCCGTTTCAGGCCCTTGATGCCGAGGCTGGCGCACAGCCGGTCATATTGCGTCATCGATTGCTGCATCGCCGGCGCCAGCGTGCCGAGCGCGAAGGGAAGCGCCATCAGCGCATTCATGGCGACGACCAGATAGGGCGCCGCCGACAGCGCCAGCCCGGCGCGGCTGGCGGTGATGAACCAGCCGGTGGCCATGACCGCCGGCGGCACGATGAGGGTCAGCAGTGCCGAGAGATTGAGAAGCGATCGGGTTGTCGGGCTCACCGCTTTGGCGCTGGCCCGCGCCAGGGGCCAGGCGAGAACGAGGCTCAGCGCCGCCGCCGGGAGGGCGATGGCGAGGCTCGTCAGGATGGCGCGCGTCACGGCCGGCCATACGAAGTCGGCGACGATCCCTGACGTCACGATCGCCGCGATGGGCGCCCCGACGAAAAGGGCGGCGATGGCGATGACGAAGGCGAGCGCCAGCGTTTCGCGTTTCGAACGCGTCTCGTAGCGCTCGCTGATGCCTTTGAGCGCCGGCCAGTTCTGCGCCGCTTGCGCGTAATGGCCGGCGAGCAGCACGAAGAGGCCGCACAGAATGAGCTGCGCCAGCGACAGGATGGTGGCGCGCGCCGGATCGTAATCGAAGCGCAGCGCCTGGTAGATGCCGACCTCGAGCGTGGTGGCGGAAGGGCCGCCGCCCAGCGTCAGCACCACCGCGAAGCTCGCCGCGCAGAGCAGGAAGATGAGGCTCGCAATGCCGGGCAGGCTGGCGCGCAATTGCGGCCATTCGATCAGCCGGAAGCGCGCTTGCTGCGGGAAATCGAGCTGCGCCGCGAGCCGCCAGCTTTCGGGCGGAATACCCTCCACCTGCTGCAGCATCAGGCGGATGGCGAGCGGCAGGTTGAAGAACACATGGGCGAGCAGGATGCCGCTCAGGCCATAGACATTGATCGGGCTGCCGGTCAGCGCCGAAACCCACCCCGTTCGGCCATAGACGGCGACGATGCCGAGTATGACGACGATGGCGGGCAGCGCCAGCGGCAGGGCGAAGAGGCGGAGCAGCAGGCGCCGGCCGCGGAAATCGACGCGCGCCAGAGCGAGCGCCACCGGAATGGCGAAGACGACCGACAGGAGCGTCGAGAGGCCGGCCTGCAGCAGCGTGAACCACAGGATGCGCAGCACGTAGCTGTCGGCGATATGGCCGGTGAGGAGGCCTTCGCCGATGCCGATCGTGGCAACCGGCAGCAGCCCCACCGCCACCGCGACGAGAATGGCCGCGAGCGTGGGGCTCGCGGCCAGGAGAGCTCCTCTGGAGGTGCCGGTCATTTACTCATCGCATTGAGCCATTCGTCAATCCAGGCACGGCGATTTTCGGCCACTTCCTCCGGCGTGTAGAGGAAAGTCTTGTCCGGCTTCACCAGATTGTCGAATGTGGCGGGCAGCCGATTGGTCGTCTTGCCGGTCGGGAACATCCAGTTGTTCTCCGGAATCGCATCCTGGAAGCCCGGGCTTTCCATGAAGGCGAGGAATTGCTCGGCGAGCTTCTTCTCGGGCGAGTTGGCGATGAGGCCCGCGACCTCGACCTGCAGATAATGGCCTTCCGAGAATTTCATCGCGTGATAGCGCTCCGTCTTCTCGGCGATGATATGATAGGCGGGCGATGTCGTATAGGAGAGCACCATCGGCGCCTCGCCCTTGGTGAAGAGCCCATAGGCTTCCGACCAGCCGGGCGTGGTGGTGAGGATGCGCGGCTTGAGCTTGGTCCACGCCTCGGCTGCCTTGTCGCCATAGACGGACTTTATCCACAGCAGGAAGCCGAGGCCCGGTGTCGAGCTGCGCGGGTCCTGCAGGATGATCTTCTGCTCGGGGCTTCCTTCGACGAGGTCCTTGAGGCTCTTATAGGCATCCGCCGGCTTGATCTTTTCGGTGTCGTAGATCACCGCGAAATGCGCATAGTCATAGGGAAGGAAGGTATCGTCGGTCCACGCGATGGGCAGCGTCAGCTTGGACGCGTCCTGGCCATGCGGTCCGAACAGGCCGGTCGCCCTGGCCTCCGCCGTCAGGTTGGTGTCGAGCCCCAGCACGACGTCGGCCTGGGTGCCCGGGCCTTCGAGCTTGAGGCGGTTCAGCATGGCGACGCCGTCGGTCACCGCCACGAAATTCAGCGTGCAGCCGCATTCCTTCTCGAAAGCCTGTTTCACCTTGGGGCCGGGGCCCCATTCGGCGGTGAAGCTTTCATAAGTATAGACGGTGAGCGTTTCCGCCGCCTGGGCAGCGGTCGAAATCGCGCAGAACGCCATCAGGGTGAAGAGAAGTTTTCTCAACTTGTTTTTCCTCTATTCACCGGGTGAAGGAGGAAGGGGCTTGAAACAGGCCCGCTCGCAATCCCTCCGCCGGTATGAGCCGGATCAGGTTCAGCGGGTTAGCCCGAATGGGCCTCTCAGCTCGGATAATGAGCACCCCGTTGAGAGCGGGAGGGACCATAGGCATTGAGGGGTGCGCTGGCAAGCTTCATCTGTTATTGCTGGGACATGACCCGTTTCGTTGTTCTTCTCGGCGGGGACCTGACGGCGACGTCGCGTCTCACGTCACAGATACAGAAGGCGCGTTTCATCGCCGCCGATGGCGGCATGGCGCATGCCGAAACATTGGGGATCACGCCCGAATTATGGGTCGGCGACTTCGATTCGACCCCGGAAGACCTGGCCGAACGTCATAAGAATGTGACCCGCCATGCCTTTCCCGCCGAAAAGGACAAGACCGACGGCGAGATCGCGGTGGACGAGGCCCTGAAGCTCGGGGCGCGTGAGATCGTGCTGGTGGGCGGCCTCGGCGGCCAGGCGGATCATGCCGCTTCGCATCTGGGGCTGATCCTGAAGCTGGGGCGAAGGCGGGTCCATGCCTTCATCACCAGCGGCGCCGAGGAGGCCTATCCGATCCTCAACGGCACCCATCATTTCGACCTGCCGCCCGGCAGCCGCTTCAGCGTCGTGCCTTTCACCGATCTGGCCGGCCTCGATCTCGAGGGCGTGAAATGGCCGCTCGTCAACCGCTCGGTGCCGCTCGGCTCGAGCCTCACCGTGTCCAATGTGGCGCTGGGTCCGGTGACGGTGCGGCTGAACCAGGGTTATGCGGTGGCGCTTGTCTATCCTGAGAGTGTTGCGTGACCAGGCTCAAGCTGACCGAAATGGGTCGCCATGGCGAGGCCATCGGCGAAGTGGAGGGCCGCCCCGTCTATGTGCCCTACGCGTTGCCGGGCGAGGTGGTCGAGGTGGATATGTCCGGCAGCCACGCGCTGCTGCGCGAGATCGTGACGCCGAGCCCCGAGCGCATCGAAGCCTTCTGTCCGCATTTCACCCGCTGCGGCGGCTGCCAGATCCAGCAATGGCGGTCGGACGCCTATCGCCTCTGGAAGCGCGGCCTCGTGGTCAGGGCCTTGAAGAACCAGGGCGTCACCGTCGAGGTCGAGCCCTTGATCGATGCGCAGGGCGAGGGCCGGCGGCGCGCCACCTTGCATGTGAAGAAGACGGACGCGGGCGTCATCGCCGGCTTCAATGCCGCGCGCAGCCATGACATCCATCCGATCGATCAGTGCCCCATTCTCGTGCCCGCGCTTGCACAGGCGCCCGCTATCGCAAGACGCATCGGCGCGCTGATCGGCGACTGCGACGTCGCCTTCACGGCCAGCGCGACGGGCCTCGATGCCGATGTGACCACGAAGCGGAAGCCGACGCCGCCGCTCGCCGCTCTGGCCGAGACCGAGAAGCTGGCCAGGCTGTCGGTCAATCGCGTACCCTTCGTGGCGCGTTTTCCGCCGGAGATTATCGCCGGCGCCGCGACGATACGTTTGCCGGCAGGCTCATTCTTGCAGGCGACACATGCCGGCGAGGCCACGCTGGCGATGCTCGTCATCGAGAATCTCGGCAAGGCGAAGCATATTGCCGATCTCTTCTGCGGGGTCGGTGTCTTCGCGCTGCGTCTGGCCGGTAAAGCCAGGATCTTCGCCGCCGACAGCGACCGCTCGGCCGTCGCCGCTTTGACCGAAGCCGCACGCAAGGCCTCGGGACTGAAACCGGTCGAGGCGAAAACACGAGATCTCTTCCGCGAGCCCGTGATGGCGCGCGAGCTGAAGGACTTCGACGCCGTGGTCTTCGACCCGCCGCGCGCCGGCGCCGAGGCGCAGGCCCGGCAGCTGGCGAAGTCGACGGTGAAGACGGTCATCGCCGTCTCCTGCGATCCCGCGAGCTTCGCCCGCGACGCGCGCATCCTGATCGAAGGCGGCTATCGCCTGACGCGGGTGACGCCGGTCGACCAATTCGCCTTCACGGCGCATGTGGAAACGGTGGCCCTGTTTCAAAGAGCGGCAAAATGAACGATCGGATGAACCAGGCTCTTGAGGAGTGTTGGTCCGAATATAAAAATTATATCTCTACCGGGACGTATTACTCGGCGATCGTCCGGCTTGGCGAGGTTGAAAACCTGCTACGCTACGGCAAAGTTCGCCGTCCCCTGGATCGGAAGTGGCGTTCAATACTCGATCAGGAACTTGTCTCGGAGGATAGGCTGTCACTGGCCGCCGACGGTGTGAAGGCAGATGTCGTGCGATTGCGCCACGTGATGAGCGTCGATGACAAGTTCATCTATGAGGAAGCAATGCTGTTGATCACATTACGCGTGATGGTGCAGCTTGCCATGGATTTTCTTGAAAGCAGATACTACGACTTTGCCGTCGATACTCAAGATGTCGATGAGAACCTTCGGCGGGTGGCTCGATTGGGGCAGAATTTCACCGCCTATGAAAGTGCACGACGCAAGGCCCGAAAGAACTGGGGACTTCCCATCGTCTCGGAGTGGCTTGATGGGTGATATAAGCTCTTCGGTTGGCGGGGGATACGGCTTCAGCCGCAGGCCCGGCAACTGGCGAAGTCGATGGTGAAGACGGTCATCGCTCCGCGAGCTTCGCCCGTGACGCACGCATCCTGATCGATGGCGGCTATCGCCTGACGCGGGTGACGCCGGTCGACCAATTCGCCTTCACGGCGCATGTGGAGGTGGTGGCTCTGTTTAATAGGCAGGTGAAATGAAAAGAGGCTTATGTGGATAAACTTATCAAGCAGGGCCACCTGACCACCTACGATAGTTTCGAAGCCTGTTACGATTTCGTGAGGAGTGAGGTTCTCTCTATTGCTATCGAGGCGAGCGAGTATGACTGGAAGCAGTATGGCACGTTCTATACCGTGTACGGTAATGGGACGAGAGTCCATCCGGTTGATAAGTATCGCGTGTATGAGACCATCAGCCCGGTAATTCAGATGGTTAGCGCTCGCCTGTCACGTGGTGTGATGATCCTTCTGCGTGACAGTTCGACAGTTGAGGAAATGCATTTGGATTGTGACGTGCAGCAGCTAATGAGCATTGAAGCCAGAGAAGACCCTTGGGAAACTCCGTGGACTGAAGGGGATATTGGGATGCTCACCGTGCATCTGATACTGACCGAAAGAAGCCTCGCGAAACTCAAGGCGCTCCTGCGCGTCTGGATGTGTATGGAGAGCGATTTCGTCACGGCCGACGAAATCCTAAGGGCGGAATTCGCTGTCTCCTAAAGAGTAAAGCGTGATGCGTCATCATCCGATGGTGAACTTCTTTCGATCAGCGTTCTCGATACATCCGAAGTGCGCGAGGCCGTTCTTCGGGCGGCTACTGACGACGATCCATTTGTGAGTGGAGAGGCCATATCGGGACTTGCCGAGCGGTCTCCGGAGCTGGCGCTGCCCTTTGTGCAGAAGGCACTGACCGCGAATTGGCCAGCAGATTCTTGAGGCAGCCGAGATTGCGCATCCCTCTCTGGTCAAGGATCTACGTCGGTTCTTGGGGCCATCGGACAATCCGCATGTGGATGAGATGGCATCTAAAGCGCTCAAGGCGTGTGAGAGCGGCGTTTGCCAATTTCCCCCAAAGAATTTTATTCGCTCGAACTAGAAGTCGCTCTCGACTGTGTTCGTGCCTCATCCCGCCATCGGTCCCAGCGCGCCGCGCCGCCAATAGGCGGCGGCCAGTGTTTCGTCGCGGCCCAATCCCTGCTTGCCGCGCCAGAACTCGCGCACGGTCTTGGCCGCCTCCGCCTCGGCGGCGAACCAGCTGAAGCATTTCATATTCGCCGGTCGCTCCACCGCGCAGACGGCTTCGGCCAGATGACGGTGCTCGCCGGGCGCCGTGCCATTGCGGTGGATCCACTGCAACTCGAAGCCGGGTGGACGAGCGATGATCTGTTCTTCGTCTTTGTCGGCGACTTCGATGAAAGCGAAGCCTTTCGTCTCAGCCGGCAGGTTTTCGAGGAGGCGCCCCAGTGCCGGAAGGCCGGTCTCGTCGGCGCCCAGCGCGAGCCACTCGGCCTTGCGCACCGGCCGGCCGAGCGGGCCCATGATGCCGACGACATTGCCGGGCTGCGCCGCCGCGGCCCAGCCCGAGCCGATGCTTTCATCGCCATGCATCACGAAGTCGATGTCCATGAACCCCGTTGCGACATCGAGCCGGCGGATCGTGTAGACGCGGGCAGGGGCGCGGCGTTCCTCCGACGGCCAGACCGGCAGGCCGTTCGGCCCAGCCTCGGGCCACACGGGCTCGGGCACTTGCGCCGTCGGAAACAGCACCCGCACATGCATGCCCTCGAAATCGGCGAAGCGCGCGAGATTGTCGCCCGAAAGCCTGACCCGCCGCATATGCGGCGTCAGATCGTGGATTTCGGCGACGCGCATCTCGCGGAATTGGGCGAGCCTCTTGTCGCCGGCGAGATCGCCCTCCCACACGATCTGCGGCCGGGCGCGCTTCGCATGGAGCTCGATCGACGTCGCCAGTATGTCCTTGAGCCGTGCCAGCCGGTCGGCATCGCCGGCGGCCAGGCGCACCGTGAGCCGGTCCGGCGCCAGATCGAGTATCGCCTGCCCGAAGGGGAAGCGGAAGCCGATCCCGCCGCCCTTGCTCGTCACCACCGCATCGAAGCTGAACAGCCGATCCGTGATGCGGTCGATGTAATCGGCGGGCGACAGCATCGCGATGCGGGCTTCGCAGGTGAGATCGTTCATCAGAGGCAGCTCCTTCATCCGCCGAACCGCGTCGTCAGGCCGATCTTGAAGGTCCGGCCTTTGCCTTGCTCGACATCGGATGTGTAGCTCCAGGCGCTCTGCGGATCGGTATAGGCGACATCGAACAGGTTCTCGACCGCGAGGTCGAGCTTCAGATTCTCCGAGACGGTCCAGTTGGCGAAGAGATTCACCAGCTCGTAGCCGTCACTATATTGCGCTGGCCCGTCGACCTGACCGGGATTGCTGCCGGAGGAGCGCTGCGTGCGCTTGACCTCGCCCACCGCCAGGAACTGGCCGCCGAAGACCAGCTGATCCTCGAAGGCGCGGAAGCCGAGCGTCGCCGAGAACTTGTCGAGCGGCGCGTTTTCGAGCGGCTGGCCGTCATATTTGGGGTTCTTCGTGTCGATCAACTCGGCGTCGATGAGGGCGCCGGTCAGGTTGATGAAGCCCCAGCCGAGATCGTAGATGAGCTCCGCCTCGACGCCCTGCAGGCGCGCGGTGCCGATATTGTCGGCCATGCGCGGCAGCACGGTGAGGTCCGTTTCGATATAGTCATGGACCTTGGTGTAGAAGGCGGTGAACTTGCCGCGCAGGAGATCGTCCTTGGCGAAGAGCCCGTCATATTTGAGATTGACGCCGCCTTCCCAGCTCTTCGCCACTTCCGGCTTCAGGTTGAAATTGGGCACATAGCTGTCGGCGCTGCCATGGGCGCCGGTGCCCCTGAACACATCCTGGAGGCCGGGCGCCCGATAGCCTTCCGAATAGCCGCCGAACAGCTGGAAGCCGGTGAAGGGTGTCACGCCGACCGTGAAGCGCGGCGACACCCTGTCGCCATTGAGCGATTCCTCCTCGGACGGCGCCGCCTGCGTGGCCTTGGTCTCGCCGTCGAGCGCGTAGCCGTCATAGCGCATCGCCGCGATGAGCTCGAGCCAGGAGCCATATTCGCCCATCCACTGCATGAAGCCGCCATAGGCCTGGGCCTCGCCGGCGCCGAAATGGGCGGCCGAGGATTCTCCTTCGAGGAAGTAGTAGTCGCCGCCATAAGTCAGCGTATGGGCGAGACCGAGACCGTCGAAGCGCGAGGAGTTGTGGCCGGAGGCGCCGGTGGTGCGCACATCGTAATAGCGGAAATTGCCGGCCGCCGATTGCGGCCAGACCTGCGTCTGCTCGGCCTTCGTCTTGTTGTGATAGGCGGTGAAGGAATAATCGAGCAGCCGGTCGCTCGGATCGGAATAGGTGTATTTCGCCGTGTAGGTATCGTTGATCGTGTCGGCGTCATAGCGGCTGAGCGTCGCCGAGTTCGACCCGCTCGAGCCCGAGACATAATCCTCATAGCGCTGCAGGATGGCGCCGAGCTTGATCTCATGGCCGTCGGCCGGTCGGAAGGTCGCCTTGCCATAGCCGCTCGTCACTTCCTCGCCGGTCCAGCGCACCTCATCGCCATTGCCGTCGTCATAAGGATCGCGGTCGCGCCAGTTCACATTGCCGATGAGATCGAAAGCCTTGTGCGGGCGGATCGCCGCGGTCGTGCTGGTCGTCCAGCCCTCGCCATTGGTCTCGTAGCCGACTTTTTCGCTGATCGCATATTGCTCATTGGACGTGAGGAAGTCGCCGGCATCCTTGGTCTCGAAAGCGACGAGGCCGCCGATGCCGCCCGAGCCATAGGCGTTGGAAACGGGCCCCCGGATGACGGTGACCGCCTTGAGCAGGTCGGGTTCGACATAGAAGGAGCCCGAGCCATGGCCGACGCGCCAGTAGTCCTGGCGGGCGCCGTCGAGCGTGACGACGACGCGGCCATATTGCTGCAGGCCGCGGATGTTGATGGCGGTCGCCGGGTCGTCGCCATTCATCGTGGCGCCGACGCCCGGCGTGGTGCGGAAGATGTCCGCGGGCGTATTGGCCTGGATGCGCTCGAGGTCTTTTTCGCCGACATAGCTGGTCGCCGACAGCGAATCGATCACCGGCGCGTCGATCATGGTCGCGGTGACGGTGATGAGATCGAGTTCGGTCTCGCGGTCCGCCTTGTCCTCGGAAGGCTCTTGCTCCGCCTGCGCGGCCTTGACCTTGCGCTGTTCCTGCGCCGCCAGTGGTGAGGTGGTGAGGAAGATGACGGATGTGATGGCGGTTCCTGCCAGCAGCAGGGTCTTGATGGGTCGTGGCACAGCCACTTCTCCTTTCGATGAGGATGAATGGCTGGCTGAAACCGGAAGGCTCTGGCGGGCTCGTTGACGCGTTCAAGCTTCTGTCGGCTTGCGCATCCCTTGCATATTAATTTCCGACTAATATAGTCAAGTATTATGTGATGATTGAATCACATTCTCCGCATTCCTCTTCAGGGACTTGATTCCGTTGATATATTTTTCTCGTTTTGGGCGCCTTGCGGCCGCCGGTATTGCAATGATTCTGGTCGTCCTGGTGACTCAGGCGCATACGCAGCCGCTGACCGACGCCGCCGGCCGGGCGGTCGATCCGGGCAAGGCTCAGCGCATTCTGAGCCTTGGTCCGGACGTCACCGAGATCATCTATGCGCTGGGCGCCGGCGACCGCGTCGTCGGTGTCGATCGCGGCAGCCGTTACCCGGAAGCGACGATCGCCAAGCCCAATGTCGGTTATCGCCGGCAGCTCTCTGCCGAAGGCGTATTGGCGCTGGGCCCCGATCTCATCATCGCGTCCGAGGATATCGGGCCGCCGCCAGTGGTGGATGTTCTGAAGACCACGGCGGTGCCGCTCCTGCTGGTGCCGGAGGACAATTCACTCGCCGGCATCGAGAAGAAGATCGCGCTTATCGCGGCCGCCTTGAAGCGCGAAGAGCAGGGCCGGGACCTCGCCCGGACGGTGCGCGCCGATTTCATCCAAGCGGCGACTCTCACCGCGGCGATTCCGCCCGAAAGGCGCAAGAAGGTTGTCTTCTTCCACGGCATCACCCGTCTGAGTGCCGCCGGCGCCGGCACGGCGGCCGACGCCGTCATCCATTATGCCGGCGGCGTCAACCCGTTGGGCGGCATGAAGGGCTACAAGGCGGCCTCGGAAGAGTTTCTGCTGAAGGCCGCGCCCGAGGTCGTTCTGCTGATGAGTGACGGCAAGGGCGGGCCGACTCCCGATCTCGTCTTCGCCAATCCGGCGCTCGAGCAGACGCCCGCCGCCCGCGACCGCGCTCTGATCGTGCTCGATGGGCCCTACATGATCGGCTTCGGCCCGCGCACCGCCGCGGCCGTGCGCGATCTCGCCAAGGCGCTTTATCCGGAGATCGATGACTGACCTTGCTTGCCGGTTGCCGGCATCTGATTATCCGCAGGTTGGAATGATTTCGGAGAACCAGATGACGATCGTCCTCGGGCAGGATCAGCTCACTATTGCCGACGTGGTCGCCGTGGCCCGGTCCAATGCGCCTGTCGCACTGGGCCCCGAAGCGCGGGCCAGGCTCGACGCCGCCCGCGGCTTGATCGAACGCTGGTCGCGCGAGGACCGGCCGGTTTATGGCGTGACGCGTGGACTGGGCGGCCGCGTCACCATGGAGATCAGTGCGGCGGAGAGAGCGAGCTACAGCGCCGCGGTGGTGCGGGGGCGCGCCGCGGGCGCCGGCGGATATTTCGACTCCACCACCGTGCGCGCGGCCTTGTTCGCCCGCGCCGCGGGGCTTGCGCAAGCTGGCGCCGGCGTCCGGCCGGTCATCATCGAGACGCAGCTGGCGATGCTCGCCAAGGGCGTGCATCCCCTGGTCCCGCAAGTCGGTTCGGTCGGCGCCTCCGACCTGGTCCTGTGCGCCAATATGGCGCTCCCGCTGATGGGAGACGGGCGCGCCGAATATGAAGGCGAGATCCTGCCCGGCGGGGAGGCGATGCGGCGCGCCGGCATTCCGGTCGTCGACCTCGTCGAGAAGGAGGGGCTTGCGCTGTGCAGCGCCAATGCGGTGAGCGTCGGCCTCGGCGCGCTCGTCTTGTCCGATGTGATCGACCTCGTCGAGCTCGCCGATGCGGTGCTGGCCTTGTCCTTCGAGGCCTTCCGCGGCAATCCCAGCCCCTTCGACCGGCGCGTCGCGGCGGCCCGCGCGGCGCCTGGGCAGGTGGCGGCGGCCGCGTCGCTGCGCAAGATGCTTCAGGGCTCGCAGCTCTTTGAGGAAGGCGTGCCGCGCCGGGTGCAGGATCCGCTCAGCCTGCGCTGCGGGACGCAGGTCCATGGCGCCTTGCGGGCGACGATCGATTTCGTCCGGCCGCATATCGAAGTGGAATTGAACAGCGCCGCCGACAATCCGCTGATTATCACCGATGACGACACGATCCTGTCGACCGGTAATTTCCAGACGCCGGGCCTCGCGATCTCCTTCGACGCCCTGCGGCTCGCCGTCGCGGAAGTCTCGACGCTCTCCTCGCAGCGCGCCGTGCGCATGATGCAGGAGGAGCTCTCCGGGCTCGCCGGGCGTTTCTCGAAACACGGAACCACGCGGGTGGGGCTCGGCCTCATCGGCATGACCGCCCATACGCTGAACCGCGAGGTCCGTTATTTCTCCGCTCCGGTTTCCAATGACGACACTACTTTCGACGCCGTCGAGGACCAGGCGCCCTTCACCCCGGTGAGCGTGCGCCGCGCGCTGCAGCAGCTCGATTATCTGCGCCAGGTGCTCGCCTGCGAGATGATCGTCTCGGCGCAGGCGCTCGACATGCGGCCGCCGGAGCGTGTGGCTCCGGTCGCCGCGGCGCTGCGTGATCTCGTCCGTGGCGTCGTGGCGCCGCTCGACGACGACCGCAGCATGACGGAGGACATCGAAAGGGTGACGGATCTCGTGCGCGACGGGAAAGCCATCGCCGCTGTCCGTCGCGCCCTCGCCAAATGAAAAGGCCGCCCATCGGGCGGCCTTTCCGAGATTCAAGCTTGTGCCGGCACTCAGTCCTTGGCGCGCTCGACGTAAGAGCCGTCCTCGGTCGCGATCACGACGCGGGTGCCGGTCGCGATATGGGGCGGCACCGCGGTGCGCACGCCGTTCGACAGGACCGCCGGCTTGAAGGAGGAGGCGGCCGTCTGGTTCTTGATGACCGGCTCGGTCTCGACGATCTCGAGCGTCACGCGCTGCGGCAGCTCGATCGAGATCGGCACGCCGTTGAACAGCGCGATCATGCATTCCATGTTCTCCTGCAGATAGGCCGCCCCGTCGCCGATGAGGTCGGACGGCAGGTGGATCTGCTCGAAGCTTTCCGGGTTCATGAACACATACTGGTCGCCGTCTTGATAGAGATAGTTGAACGGCAGGGTTTCGACGAAAGCCCGCTCCATCTGGTCGGTGGTCTTGTAGCGCACCACGGTTTTGACGCCGTCGGAGATGCGACGCATGTCGATCGAGGTGGTGGGGGTGCCCTTGCCGGGATGGAAGCTTTCGGCTTTCAGGACGACATAGAGCTTGCCATCTTCATGTTCGATGACATTGCCTTTGCGCACGGCGCTTGCGATGATCTTGGCCAAGAAATTTCTCTATAAATAAAGCTATTGTTGGAATTTGTGGGGCGGGTATTAGCAGCCGCCATGCCAGAAGCCAAGCCCCGCCGGAGAACCCGCTTTTGACCCCCCGTCCGCCCTGGTGGCGTCCCGACATCCATGCCGACCGCCGCCCGTTCCTGATGGCGCGGGGCCGCATCCTGGCCCGCATCCGCGCCTGGTTCGCTGAACAGGGCTTCATCGAGGTCGATTGCGGGGCGCTGCAGGTCTCGCCCGGCAACGAAACCCATCTGCATGCCTTTACGGCAAGTCTGATCAATCCGGATGGGTCCAGCGAATCCCGCTATCTCCACACCTCGCCCGAATTCGCCTGCAAGAAGCTCCTGGCTGCCGGCGAAACGCGCATTTTCAGCATGGTCCATTGCTTCCGCAACCGCGAGCGAACAGCCCTGCATGCGCCTGAATTCACCATGCTCGAATGGTACCGGGCGGGCGAGCCCTATGAGCGGATCATCGCCGACACGGTCGAGATGCTGAGGCTGGCGGCGGGTGAAACAGGGAACAAGCTCAGCTGGCGCGGCAAGACCGCCGATCCCTTGGGAGAGGCCGAACATCTGAGCGTCGCCGATGCCTTTGCGCGCCATGCCGGCATCGACCTTCTATCGACCCTGAGCGCGCGCGGCGCCGATCGCGACGCCCTCGCCACTCAGGCGCGGGCGCAAGGCGTCGCCTTCACGGCCGATGAGTCGTGGTCCGATATCTTCAGCCGCATCCTGGTCGAAAGGGTGGAACCGCATCTGGGGCAGGGCCGCCCGACCGTGCTTTTCGAATATCCCGCCGTCGAGGCGGCTCTGGCGCGCGTCAGCCCAGGCGATCCGCGCATCGCCGAGCGCTTCGAGCTTTATGCGGCGGGAGTCGAGCTCGCCAATGGCTTCGGTGAGCTGACCGACCCGGTCGAGCAGCGCCGCCGCTTCGAGGCCGACATGGCGCTGAAGCAGAAGCTCTATGGCGAGCGCTACCCGATCGACGAAAGCTTCCTTCAGGCGCTGGAGCACATGCCGGAAGCCTCCGGCGTCGCCCTCGGCATCGACCGCCTGGTGATGCTGGCGACCGGCGCCACCCGTATCGATCAAGTCATCTGGACGCCCTTCAGCTAGGAGACGTCAATGCGCGCCCTCGGCATCGTGCTGCTCTTCATTCTCTCCTTGAATGGCGCCGCATGGGCCGAAAGCGGGGAGAGCGATCTCTATCGCGGCCGCACGCTGGTCACCGGCATCCGCGATGAAACCCGGCTTCCGGCCGTGCCGGTCTGTCTCCTCGACGTATTGGCCAAGGCGTCGGGCGATGCCCGACTTCTCAGCGATCCGCGTGCGCGGGAGATCGCCGCCGGCGGCACCTTGCTCGTCACCGAATATGCCTTCCGCGACCGTCTCGCCGGCCGGCAGATCCATGACGAGCAGGGCACCCGCGACCGGCCCTATTTCCTGACCATCACCTTCGATCCGCAGCGGATCGATGCCGCCCTCGCGGCACTCGGAAGCAAGCCATGGACGGGCGGGCGGCCGCGCCTTGCCTTGTTCCTCACCGTCGACAACGCGTCCAATATCTATGCGCTGGCGAGCGACGGCGGTTTTGGCCGCGATCAGCGCGATGCGCTTGCCGACGCCTCCTGGCAGACCGGCATGCCGGTCACGCTGCCGCGCGAAGCCGACCTCGCGAAAGGCGGATTTTCCGCCGATGCTCTCTCATCGGCCGAGCCGGCGAAGCTCGAACCACTGGCCCGGCAAATGGGGGCCGACCTCGTTCTCTCGGGCCGGCTCGTCTGGAACAAGGGCACGCTGGGCTGGGCGGCCGAATGGCGCCTCTTCGACGGCAAGGCGGTCCATGACTGGAAGATCAAGGATGTCAGCTTCGACGATGCTTTCCGCGGCGCGTTGCGCGGGGCGGCGTTGATCCTGTCGGGAAATGGCGAGCCGTGACGCTGCTCAGCGCACGCCCGCCAGCACCTGGCGGATCGACTTCGCCATCTTGTCGACGATCTCGCCCAATTCGTCCGCGCTCGCATTATAGGGCGGGGCGAGGATGACGCAGTCGCCGCTGATGCCGTCGACATTGCCGCCGACGGGGTAGCAAATGAGTCCGTTTTCAAGGGCTTGCTGGCGAATGCGCAGATAGAGCTTGAGCTCCGCCGGGAACGGCGCCTTGGTCTTGCGGTCCTTGACCAGCTCGAGCGCCTGGAAGAAGCCGCGGCCGCGGATGTCGCCGACCGCCTCGATGTCGGACGTGGCGTCGCGCATCATCTGCACGAGCTTCGGCCCCCATTCCATCACCCTTTCGACCAGCTTCTCGCGGGTGACGATCTTCTGCACCGCGACGCCGGCGGCGCAGCAGGCGGTGTGGCCGGTGAAAGTGTGTCCGGTCTGCGGTCCGCCATGCACCGGCGCGAAGGCATCGGCGATCTTCTGTGAATAGACGGCGGCGCCGAGCGGCAGATAGCCGGCGGCGAGTCCTTTGGCGACCGACATGATGTCGGCTTCGACGCCGTCATGGGCAAGGGCGCGCCACGGGCCGCACCGTCCGGCGCCCGACATGACCTCATCGGCGATCAGCAGAATGCCATGCCGGTCGCAAATCTCGCGCACGCGCTTGGCATAGCCCGGAGGGGCGGGAACGCAGCCGCCGGCGGCGCCGACGACCGGTTCGAAAATGAAGGCGGCGACATTCTTCGCGCCGACGCGCTGGATCTCGTCCTCGAGCTCTTGCGCGCAGGCCTCCGCCGTGGTTTCGGCCGTGGCGCCGGCGGGCGGACGATAGACATTGGCGGGCGACAGCAGCGAGGAGGGCACCAGGGCGCCTTCGAAGGCGGCGCGCCGTTCGAGGAAGCCCGAGACCGACAGAGCGCCGAGCGTATTGCCGTGCCAGGAGCGCTCGCGCGCGATGAAGCGGCGCCGGCTCATCTCGCCCGTGGCGGCGTGATATTGCAGCGCCAGCTTCAAGCAGCTCTCGACCGCTTCCGAGCCGCCGGTGACGAACACCATATGCCTGAGGCTGCCGCCGCAATTGCGCGCGACGATCTCGGTCAGCTCCTCCAGCGCATCGGTGGTGAAATTATAGCGATAGCCATGCGCGATGCGCGACAGCTGGTCGGCGATCGCGGCATTCACCTCTTCATTGCCGTGGCCGATGCAATAGACCGCCGGTCCGCTCGAGCCGTCGATATAGATCTTGCCGTCGGCGGCGTGGATATAGGAGCCCTTGGCCCATTTCGCCTTGGGCAGATTGGCGCCGGCGGTGGTGATGCTCTGCGGAAGCGGCTGCTTGGTCATGCGGAATTCCTGATCTGGCGGGACAAGCAAAGCTCAGCTAGTAGCAGATGCCGTAACGGACAGGCAAATCATGATCACCGTCTTTGACGACATGCAACGTCTGCATAATCCGCCGAGCTTCCTCGTCGCCGGCAAGAGCCAGCCCATGCCGGAACGGCCGGAGCGCATCGACATGCTGCTCGACGGCGTGCGGCGCGCCGGCGGCAGGCTGGTGGCGCCCAAGCCCATCGGCAACGAGACATTGTCGCTCATCCATGATGCACGTTATCTCGCTTTCATGGATACGTTGTGGGAGCGCTGGCATCGCCAGCCGGACGCGGCGGAGTTTCCTGCTCCCAATATTCATGCGCTGGGCCGTTCGAGCCTTGCGCCGGTCGGTTATCCGGACTCGGTCGTCGGTCAGGTCGGTTATCACATAGGTGACGGCTCATGTCCCTTCATGGACAAGACCTGGGATGCCGCGCGCGCCAGCGCCGCCACCGCCGCCCATGCCGCCCGCCTGATGCTGGAGGGCGAGTATTTCGTCTATGCGCTGTGCCGGCCGCCCGGCCATCATGCGGCGTCGGATGTCGCGGCGGGTTTCTGCTACATCAACAATTCGGCGCTCGCCGCCGAAATCCTGCACCGGGCCGGCAGACGCGCCGCCATCCTCGATATCGATGTCCATCACGGCAACGGCACCGAGGCGATCTTCTATGACCGCGCCGATATTCTCACCGTCTCCATCCATGCCGACCCGAAACGTTTCTATCCCTTCTTCTGGGGTTATGCGGAGGAAACCGGGAGAGGCGCAGGTGACGGATACAATTTCAATTTGCCGTTGCCGCGCGGCACCGCGATCGATGATTATCGCGGCGCCCTGGCGAAAGCCTTACGGCGCATCGGCGACTTCGCGCCGGAGATTCTCGTGGTGGCGGCCGGTCTCGATATCGCGATCGACGATCCCTTCAAGGGCTTCGCCATCGCGACCCCGGATTTCACCACGATCGGCCGCGACATCGCCGGGCTGAAGCTGCCGCTGCTGGTGGTGCAGGAGGGGGGCTATCCCTCGCCGAGTCTCGGCGGCAATCTCGCGGCGCTGCTGGAGGGCTTGCGAGCATGAGCGTCACGATCCGACCGATGAGTGATGAGGATGCGCCGGATGTCGTGGCGATGGTCCAGGGACTGGCGCGCGACACCGCCACCGGCGTCATCCCCAAGCTTACCCCCGAGGGGCTGGTCGGCAATCGCGACCTGATCGACGTCACCATCGCCGAGGATGCCGAGGGCATGCTGGGGGCGTGTCTGACTCTCCTCACCTATTCGACCTGGCGCGACGCCAGGGGGCTCTATGTGGTCGATCTCTTCATAGATGGAAGGGCGCGCAATCGCGGCATCGGCCTCAGGCTCCTGCGCGAGGCGGCGCGCCGCGGCCGCGCCAAGGGCGCCCGCTTCATCAAGCTCGAGGTCTATCACACCAATGACGGGGCGGCGCGTTTCTACGAGCGCCTCGGCTTCGGCCGTCACGACGAGGATCGTCTGTTCATTCTCGAGGAGGACAAGGTGACGGCGTTCGTCGACATGGACGAGCAGGTTCATCCGTCACCCCGGCGAAAGTCGGGGCCCATTGAATAGAATCAATCGGGCGGCGGTGGCCGCGCTTCTCCAGTTTAACAGGCCCCGGCTTGCGCCGGGGTGATGAACGGAGGGCAGGCCTTATGCTGTCTGCCGCGCGGCTTCTTCCGCCGGAGCCGGGATCATTCGGCCGCTGGCTGCGATGACGCCTTTGGCGCCGGTAAGCGTTCCTGCTTCGAGATCGAGGCCGAGGAAGCGGTCGGGATCGACCGGTCCCGGCAAGCTCAGCCCGAGCACGGCGCTGCGCGCAAAGCCGAAGCGGCTGTAATAGGGCGCGTCGCCGACGAGAAGCACGGCCTTGTGTCCGAGCTTCTTGGCTTCCGACAGCGCGTGGCGCATCAGCTTTCCGCCGATGCCGCGCTTCTGATAGGCGCAATCGACCGCGAGCGGACCGAGCAGCAAGGCCGGACCGGCCGAGCCGGCGGTGATGTCCCACAGGCGCAGCGTGCCGATGAGGCGCCCGCGACGGTTCCTTGCGGTGAAGGCGAGGCCTTCCGCCGGCAGGCGGTTCTCGCGCAGCCGTTCCGATGTCTTGCGCCGGCGTTCGGCTTTGCCGAAAGCGCGGTCGAGCAGGGCTTCGCGGGCCGGAAGATCGGCCGCGGCTTCGGGCGTGATGGTGACCATTGTGGCCTCATAGAGCCCTTCCCACTCGGACTTGTCCGAGTGGGAATAGGGCTCGATTACATTCATCTTGCGCGCTTCCCTGCCGCCAAAGTCGAACAACTTTGGCGGGACGCGCGCT
>JBMOOM010000021.1:0-161741 GCA_049323275.1 Pseudomonadota bacterium | reverse complement strand
CCCGATGGCGCGCCTGGCTCGGTTTCTTCGCCGGGCTTCGCCTTGCCTTGATCCGGCTGCTGTCCGGTCTGGCCGGCGTCCGGCGACTGCGAACCTTCCGGCGCCTGCCCGGGCTGCGAGGCCTTCTCCTTCTTGACCTCCTCGACGTCCTTCACCTCGGCGGGCTTCGCATCCTTCTTCTCGCTGACCTCGCCGGTGAAGGCCGACACTTCTCCGTCGCTGCTCTTGCCGCTCTGCTGCGGATCGTCGGTCTCCTTGACCTCGACGGTCTTCACTTCCTTGTTGGTTTCCTGGCGGACATAGTCGACATCGATCACATTGTTCACGACGACATTGTTCTCGATCGTCACATTGCCGATCGGCTCCGCCTCCTCGACGACCCGGATGCGTTCACGATCGTCATCGATCACAACGGCGGATAGATCGACCTCGAGGAAGCTGCGCGACGGCACCGCGATCCAGTAATCTTCAGGTATGTCGCTGACCGAGATCTCAACCGAGACATCGTCGTCGACGCGCGGCGGCAATGGCGCCCACACCACATAACCCTTGCTGCGCCGCCAGCTGACCCAGGCCGGCGCCCAGCGTCTGCCGGGAACCCAATACCAGCCGATGTCGTCGGCATAACCCCAGCGCCCATAGTGGTAGGTGGCCCAGCCGAAGGGTTCATTGGATACCCAGAACCAGCCATATTTCTTGGTATGGACCCAATGTCCGACCGTATAGGGGCGCCAGCCGGTTCTCACGCCCGAGGGAATGAAGACGTAAGCGCCTTCATACTGAGTCCAGCTGCCATGGGGCGCCAGATCGTCATAGAACGTGTTGATGGAGACAGATACTTCTGTGGCCGCCTGGGCCGATGACTGGAACAATAGCGCCGGGCCGGATGCCGGCACGGTCAAGGTGAAAACTGCCGCTGCCGCGGAGCATAAGAGGATTCTGGTAAGCCGCATGGTGGCCTCCCTTGGTTAACATCGTCGAAGAAGGAAGGACGGCGGCTTCGTTAGGTTCCTATTAATTCGACCCCTGACATGCGCACGGGGCGCATCGGTATAATTTGGAACCGCGGGCGGGGTGGCGCATTGACGCCGTTGCATTCAAGTCGCGACATGGGAGGACGACATGAGATGCGATATTCGCGAGCCTTATATATTGAAGGCGATGGGTCAGGCCTGTTCGCAAATCATGGCCGAGCGGGGACACATCCAGGAGATCGAGCGCCGCGACATTGCCGACCGCATCGTGGCGAGAGCGTCGGAAGGCGAGACCGATATAGACAGACTTGTCGCGTTCGCCATGCGCGGACCCGCCGTCCGGCACTGATCCACCCGGAGGGCCCGCAATGTCGACCCGCAGCTTACGCCGTCGTTTGAAGGCCGAGCCCATCGATCATGAGTTCTTCCTGTGGATTCTCGTTCTGCTCGCCACTGCTTGCCTCGGATCGGGTGGCATCGCCGTCTTGCTGGTGCTGCCGGAGACGATTCCGTAGAAGGGCGGCAAGGCCCGGCGAAGGAATCCAAGATGACCTGCGCGCCAAGACGTCCGATGATTGCGCCGTGCTCATTCTCGCCGCGGCGCCGGTCCGCCGAAACAAAGATGTTCCGGCACGCTCCGAAAGGAACGATTGAAGTGTCGCCCTGAGGCCCACAGGAACATCTCCGCGCCGGAGTCATTGTCGTCGACAATGACCCAGAAAACTCAGCCCTCGCTCAATCGACGCAGCCTGCTCGCCGGCACCGTATCCGGCGCGGCCCTGCCCTTCACCAACATATCGGCCGAGGCGCGCGATCCTCCTGAAGCCGATCCGCGCGTCAGCAATCCAGTCATGCTCAGTATCAACGGCCAGACCCATCATCTCGATCTCGACAGCCGCACGACGCTGCTCGATGTGCTGCGCGAGCATATCGGGCTGACGGGAACCAAGAAGGGCTGCGATCACGGCCAATGCGGCGCCTGCACGGTACATGCGGACGGCAAGACGGTCCTGTCCTGCCTGACCCTCGCCTTCGCCGCCCAAGGCAAGGACATCCGGACCATCGAGAGCCTGGCGGGGGCCGGCGACCGGCTGCATCCGATGCAGGAGGCCTTCATCCGCCACGACGCCTTTCAATGCGGCTATTGCACGCCGGGACAGATCATGTCGGCAGTCGCCTGCATCGACAGGGGCGCAGCCGAAAGCCGCTCCTCGATACGCGAATTCATGAGCGGCAATCTGTGCCGCTGCGCCGCCTATCCCAATATCGTCGATGCCATTGCCGATGTCCGGCAGCGCCGGGAGAGCTAGATGCAGCCTTTCATCGCCATCCGTCAGAAGGATCTGACCGAGCCCGCCGGCGAGACGCGTTTTCTGGCCGGCGGCACCACTCTCATCGATCTCATGAAGCTCGATGTCGAGACGCCCAAGCGGGTTGTCGATCTCACGGCCGTCGATCGGCCCGATCTGCACGACGTGACGCAGACCGACGACGGCGTGCGCATCGGCGCCCTGGTCACCATGGCGGAGGCCGCCGAGCACGAGCTCGTCTCCCGCAACTATCCGCTGGTCGCACAATCCCTCACCAGCGCCGCGAGCCAGCAGATCCGCAATATGGCGACCCTCGGCGGCAATCTCCTGCAGCGGACACGCTGCCCGTATTTCCGCGATACGAGCTATCGGCAGTGCAACAAGCGCCAGCCCGGCAGCGGCTGCAGCGCCCGCGAGGGAATCAACCGTCAGCATGCCGTGCTCGGCACCAGCGACGATTGCGTCGCGACCTATCCGGGCGACTTCGCCCAAGCTCTGATCGCGATCGACGGCCAGCTCGAGCTCGAGGGCCGCGGCGGCAGGAGGCGCATGGCCTTCGCCGATCTGCACCGGCCGGTGAGCGACGGCCCGCATCGCGAAACGACGCTGAAGGACGGCGAGATGATCGCCGCCATCCTCCTGCCGCCGGAGGACTATCGCCGCTCGCTCTATCTCAAGATCAGGGATCGCGCCTCCTATGAATTCGCCGCGGCGTCCGCGGCGGTCGCGCTGGTGCTCGACGAAAGCCGGCGCGTCGTCCAGGCCCGCATCGCCTTGGGCGGCGTCGCCTACCGTCCCTGGCGGGCGCGGGCGGCGGAGCAGTCGCTGGCCGGCGCCGAGCTGACCGAAGCCAAGGCGTCGGAGGCAGGCGATATCGCCTTCCGCGATGCAAAGCCCCTCGCCCATAACAGCTTCAAAGTCACGCTTGGCAAGGAGACGCTGATCGAGGCGCTCCTGCGCGCCCAATCGCTGGAGGTCTGACATGACCATTGCCGCCGCACCGGCACCCGACCGGAATATGGGCCGACCGGAACCGCGCATCGATGGCCGGTTGAAGGTCACCGGCACGGCAACTTACGCCGCAGACTTTCCCGCCGAAGGCACCGCTCACGCCGTTCTGGTGACAAGCCCCATCGCGCGCGGGCGGATCACGCGGATCGATACCACGAAGGCCGGCGCCATTGCCGGCGTCCTTCATGTCATGACGCATGAGAACCGCCCGTCGCTCGGAAAATTCAGCTTCTTCGGGGCCGGCGGTGAAGCGGCCACCGCCAAGCCGCCGCTCGGATCGGACCGCATCGATCACGAAGGCGAGATCGTCGCCCTCGTCATTGCCGAAACGCTCGAAATCGCCCGCGAGGCGGCGGGCCTGGTGGAGGTCGACTATGCCGAGGAAAAGCCCGCCAGCGGACTCGATTCCGAGGGGACGGAGACGGTCGCCGCCAAGGGGCGCGTGCCCAAGCACGAGGATCCGGCGGCCGGCGATTTCGACACCGCCTTCCGCGAGGCGGAGGTTAAGATCGATATCACCTACAGGACACCGCCCCAGCATCATAACCCGATCGAGCTGTTCTCGACGACCTGCCAGTGGAACGGCACCAACCTGACCGTCTATGAACCGAGTCAGTGGGTGGTCGGCCTGCAGAATGGACTGGCGCGCCAGATCGGCATCGATGCGGGCGCGATCGAGGTGCATTCGCCCTATATCGGCGGCGCCTTCGGCTCGAAGGGATCGGTCGCACCCCGAACCGCCCTGGTGGCGCTCGCCGCCAAGATCCTGAACCGCCCGGTCAAGCTGGTGGTCACGCGCGACCAGGGTTTCACGACGGCAACCTACCGCGCCGAAACGAAACATCGCCTCAGGCTCGCGGCGTCGCGTTCCGGCAAGATCACCGCCTATGGCCATGAAGCCTGGGAACTGTCGTCGCGCACGGACGACTATGTCGTGGCGGGCACGGCGAATTCGACCGCCATGTACGGCATTCCGCATGTCCTGACCCGGGTCAATATCGGCAAGGCCGACCGCAACACGCCCGGCTTCATGCGCTCGCCGCCGGAAGTGCCCTACATGTACGCGCTCGAGTCGGCGCTCGATGAGCTGGCGCATGAACTCGGCATCGATCCGGTCGAACTGCGCCGCCGCAACGACACCAAGGTCAATCCGATCAACAACGCGTCCTATACGAGCCGCTCGCTGGTCGAATGCTACGACGCGGCCGGGAAAATCTTCGGGTGGCAGGCGCGCAAAAGCGAACCGGGCAGCATGCATGCCGGCGACTGGCTGATCGGATGGGGCTGCGCCACCGCCACCTATCCGACGCAGATGGCGCCGGCCGCCGCGCGGGTCCGCCTCGCGAGCGATGGCGGTATCACGGTGCAGATCGCCTCGCAGGATGTAGGCACCGGCGCCTATACCGTCATAGGGCAGCAGGCGGCCGAGATGCTGGGCGCGCCGCTCGACAAGGTCAAGGTCCTGCTCGGCCATTCGGCGCTGCCCGCAGGTCCCGTCGCCGGCGGCTCTATCACCACGGCGAGCAGCTGCTCCGCCGTCAAGATCGCCTGCGACGCGATCCTGCGCAAACTCGCCGGCAACAAGCCGCCGGGCTCCTTCGCGCTCAAGGACGGGCTGGTGATCGGCCAGGACGATAGCAAGACGCTGGCGCAGCTTTTCGGCGAGATGGGGATAGGCGCCATCGAGGAATATGGCGAATACCTGCCCGAGGGCGCCGAACCTTCCGCTCTCGCCGAAATGTATGCGGGCAAGCTCAAGATCGTGGGCGGGCCCGGCGAGAAGAGCACCATGTTCGCCTTCGGCGCCGAATTCGTCGAGGTCCGGGTGCATCGGCGCACCCGCGAGATCCGGGTCCCGCGTATCGTCGGCGCCTTCGCGGCAGGCCGCATCATGAATACGCGCACCGCCCGCAGCCAGCTGATGGGCGGCATGATCTGGGGCATTTCCTCGGCCCTGCACGAGGCCACCGAGGTCGATCCGCGCAATGCCCGCTATGTGAACGACAATCTCGCCGATTATCTGGTTCCGGTGAATGCCGATATCGACCAGGTCGAGGTGATCCTGCTGCCCGAGGAAGACGACAAGGTGAATCCCGCCGGCGTGAAAGGCCTGGGCGAACTCGGCAATGTCGGAACCGCCGCGGCCGTCGCCAATGCCGTTTTTCACGCCACCGGCAAACGCATCCGCGACCTGCCGATCCGGTTGGAGAAACTTATCTAGAATAGGAACCAACCTCCCGCGCCGCCACTTTCCAGGCACCGACGGCGCCCGGCGCGCGCCATGTCACGCAAGGAGCACACGCATGAAAAAGGCCCTGTTCGTTTTGTTTCTTCCCCTCTGCCTGTCCGTCACGCCGGCTTTCGCCGCCATGTCCCAGGCCGAGTGTGAAGCCTTGTGGAAGAAGGCGGATGTCAATGGCGACGGCAATGTCGCTGGCGCCGAAGCCAAGATGTATACCGAAGCGATGACCGGCGCGAACATGAAAACAAAGGATACGACGGGTGAGAAAATCGAGGCCGACGAATTCCTGAAGGCGTGCCAGGAAGGCGCCTTCGACAAGATAAAGATGTAGCTATTTCTCACCCCCCAGCTGCGTCAGGGCAATTTCCCTGAGGCGCGGTTCAGCCTTGTCGAGAACGTCCAGCATGGCCCGCTTCTCGCTCAGATATTTCGGCGCATAGCCAGGATCATGAGTTGCGATCGCGCTGGTGTTGCTGATGATGTCCGCGACCTTGATCGTCTGGACCCAGCCTTCGGCGGCATGCAGACGGCGGCGCGAGGCGGATTCACGCTCGGCGCGGTTTCCTTCTTCCACGTCGGACAGCGCAACGACACCCGCCGCGACCCTGTCGCCGAAACGCTGGGCGAGGATGCGGATGTCGACATTCTGGTCTTCGACCACATCATGCAGCCAGGCCGTCGCCAGGGCCTCGGGATTGTCGGTGACCGTGCCGGTGATGCCGGCCACTTCGGACAAATGCCCGAAATAGGGTTCGTCGGTGTATTTCCGCTTCTGGCCCCTATGGGCTTGGCGCGCGAATACCATCGCCTCATAAACGAGCGTCTGCACAGCGCTTCTCCCGCCTGGTTCCGCTCTCTTCAACTTTTACCAGGGCCGGCTGTTCCCCGAGGCCGCCGCACCCTTTCCGGCTCCGGGCGGCTCAGATAGGGAGAGCCGGCCAGGCCGAAGCGCCAATGCATATCCCTCGCCCGGGTGATTCCGATGCGCGGCGAGCAGGTGATCCGGCAGCGCCCGACACGCGGCACAAACTCGAAGGGCGGGCGGTCGAGCGGCAGGCCGTCATGGCGGGCATCGATCGCGAGAGCCTGGGCAAGCCGCCCCGGCCCGGCGCAGAGGATCGTCAGGCTGTCGCTGCCGCGGCGCTTCGTCATCATCGCGATTCCGGCAAGCGGCTCGAGAGCGCGAATGAGAACGGCCGCACCCTGCCCTCTCTTCCGGCAGACCAGGTTCAGGCACCAATGCAGGCCGTAGGACCGATATACATAAGCGGTGCCCGGCGGTCCGAACATGGCCGCATTGCGCGCCGTTTCTCCCCGGTAGCCATGCGATGCCGGGTCCGAGACATCATAGGCCTCGGTCTCGATGATGCGGCCCCCGACGCCATTGACGAAAAGCCCGGCGCCGATCAGCGACCGCGCCACGCCCACAGGGCCCTTGCTGAAATCTATTCCCGCTATGAGGGTCATTGGCGGAGTCCGGCTGCCGCGTTCAGCCTCTACGGCTGTGGACCGGGCTCACGGACCGCTCACGCGCAGCAGCGCACGCCTGAGCAGATGGAGGCTCAGAAGGACCGCGACGGCGCCAAGGACCGAGGCGAGCAGAATCCCCGCATTGCTCCCGCCCATGAAACCGCTCTCCGGTACCAGCACGCCGCCCGCGAGTGCGCCGATCATGCCGGCGACGACGTCGAGCGCAAAGGCCGCCATGCGCTTTGCCGAAGCCTGGCCGATCACTCCGCCGACGCAGAGGCCGATCATGAGAATGGTGGCGAGCGAGACCCGGTCCATTGCGGTTTCCCCTCCAAAAGCCAGAGCCGGACGGATCGCAAAAAATGAACCGTCGGGCTTGCGTCATCCTTGCCTGCGCCCCGGAGCGTCGGGTGTGTCCTGGGGGCGCCATACAAAAGAAGCAGAGCGACATTGTCGTTCTGCGGCATGCTCAATCCAGAGGTCAACTGCCGGCCCATACCTGACTTTGCGTGCGGATGCCCGCCGCTTCATTAACGTATGTTAAGCCTATTCATGTCTAGAAGGCACTTTCCCCTCCCGCCCACTAAAAGACACGCCACGAATGGACCTTTGCCCCACCACCAACTCGATCAGGAACCAATCCGCGGCAATGCCGTTCCCCTGCGATGCCATGCCGAGGGAACGTTTCATGACAAGCCTCCTCGCTTTCACTCGATCGTTGCAGATGCGCGACTTTTTCATCGGTCTTGTCGCCGGCATTGTCCTGACCGGCATCGGGCTCGCGGCCGCTCTCACCGGGGGCATCTTCCGTAGCGACAGCGAGGCGCTCATCCTGTCGGCCGACTACCGGGCCAGCAGGACGGAAACTGAATTGCGCGAAGAAGTCCGCTCGCTCCAATCAGAAGTCGAAGCGCTGCGCCGCGACCGGACCTCTTCGATGGCCGTGCCGGCGTCGGCTGGTTTCTGATCCCCCGCCGCAACAACAAATTGCAGAAACCGGCGCTGCCTGCGCCCGATTCGGGAAGATCGTCCTGCCGGCCGCATTTACATAGTTAAATGAACGGGCGGGGCATTCCATTCTACGGCGGTTGGGAAAGCAGCGATAATGACATCCCCAGCCCAGCCTCTCTCATCAGAATTCTTAAGGGAAATGCTCGACCAGGCGACGGTGCCGATCTACGCCACCGACAGTCAGGGAGCCCTTATCTATTATAACGAAGCCGCCGCCCGCTTCTGGGGCCTGCACCCCGAAATCGGCACGGCGAAATGGTGCGGATCGTGGAAGCTGTATTGGCCTGATGGCAGACCCATGGCGCATGAAGAATGCCCGATGGCCATTTCTCTCACGCAGGGCCGGCCGGTCAGCGGCGGCGAAGCCATAGCCGAACGGCCAGACGGCTTTCGCATCCCTTTCATGCCGTTCCCCAACCCGGTCTTCGACGTGGCCGGCCGGCTGATGGGCGGCTGCAATTTTCTGATCGATATTACCGAGCGCAAACGCGAAGAATTGAACGGTCGCAGGCTGGTGGCCATCGTCGAGAGCTCCGACGATGCGATCATCAGCAAGGATCTCAACGGGATCGTGACCTCGTGGAACCGTGGCGCCGAGCAGATTTTCGGCTACACCGCCGACGAGATGATCGGCGAGCCGATCAGCCGGATCATACCACCGGACCGGCTGGATGAGGAGCAGTCGATTCTGAACCGGCTGATGCAGCGCGAAAAGATCGATCATTTCCAGACCGTCAGGCGCCACAAGGACGGCCGGCTCATCGATGTTTCACTTACCGTCTCGCCCCTGATCGACGGCCACGACCGATTGGTGGGCGCATCCAAGATCGCCCGCGACATCAGCCTGCAGCGGCGCTTCCACGAGTATCAGGACCTGCTGCTGCGCGAGATGCGCCATCGCATCAAGAACGTGATTGCGACCATCAATGCCATTGCCGGCCAAACGCTGCAATCCACGACGGATGAGGAGAGGCGCGACTTTGGCGCCCGACTGGAGGCGCTTGCCCACGCCACCACGCTGAATGCGCGCAGCTGGACGGCCCCGGCGATCGGCACGCTGGTCGGCGACGTCCTCGCCTCCTTTGCCAGCACATATGAAGGCCGCCTCACCATCGAGGGATCGGATCGCATCGGCGTGGAGTTCATGGATTCCCTCTCACTTTCACTCGCTCTCCACGAGCTCGCCACCAACTCGCTCAAGCATGGCGCCTGGTCGAGCGCCACCGGGAGCGTCACAATTGCCTGGATGGAAATGCCGGACGAGACGATCAGGTTGAGCTGGCAGGAGGTCGGGGGGCCCCTGCCGCCTACGACCGCGAAACCCGGATTCGGCACCCATTTGCTCAACCATCTCGCCGCGCACGAGGATGGCGTGGTTCAGTTCCATCGTGGAGCGGACGGCGTCCGTTTCGCGATGCACCTGAAAAAGATCCAGGACGTTACGGGCAAAGCGCCGGCGGCTGCGCATCCGGATCGGGTGTCAGCGCCGTGATTTCTCGGCGGCCACGGCAGGTTCGACATATTCGCTGATCGCCATCAGCCTGGCTCTGTCCTTCAAAGTAACGAGCGCAGACCGCTGCTCGATCAACTGCTCGCGGCGGAGCGCCTGCAGAGTGCGGTTCACATGGACGATGCTGAGGCCCAGCGTGTCGGCCAGCATCTCCTGGGTAAGCGGCATCTCGAAGCTCGTCTCGTCGCACAGGCCTGCCATCAGGCAGCGCGCATGCAGCTCAAGAATGAGATGAACCAGACGCTCATAGGCCGTCTGCCGGCCGATACGGATGATCTGATTGAGCAGATAGACCTCGTCCAACGCATTGGCGAGCTGATGCGCATGCGTGATCTGCGGAAAGCCGCCGCTGACGCCGAGACAGACCGACCGCACCGCGGTCGCATCGCAGAGCGTCACCGGCGTGCAGGCGATGATGTTGGTCGCCGCCAGAGGCCTGTCACGCTCGCACAGCCCGATGGCGTCGCCGGGCAGCACGAATCCGAATATCTGGCGCCGGCCATCAGACAAATACCGGGTGCGCAAGGCCCAGCCGCTAAGAATGTAGCGCGGATTGGCGATGATCTCGCCCTCCCGAAGCAACTCGGCGCCATTGGCATGGCGCTCCGGAGGGCCGAGATGGTTCAGCAGGAACACCATGTCCGCTTCCGAAACGGGCACGAGCGACCTGAAGCGGGTGATCAGCGCCGCGGATTGTGCCAGCAGGGCTGTCCTGGGCATGGCGGAGCGGCTAGGTTACAGGCTTCAGCCGGCGGATCACCTCCAACAGCGCCTGCGCCGTGAAGGGCTTCTCGAGACGAGGCTTGGACTTGAACCTTTCGGGCACGATGGATGCATCATGCCCGGTTGCAAAGACGAAAGGTATGCCGCGCCGTTCGAGATCGTCCGCCAAGGGAAAGACGGTCTCCTCATCAAGATTGATGTCGAGGAAGGCGAAATCGATGGAGCTTTCCGCCATCCGCGCCTGGGCCGCCTCCGTGCTGGCGACGGGCCCCACGATCGTGCCGCCGAGCTTTGTCAACGCACGGCTCAAATCCGCGGCAATCAGATATTGATCTTCGACAATCAAAACCTTCTTGTGTCTCAAGGATATCTGCTCCGCCGCCTCCATCTAGGTCTTCTCCTCGCTTATCATGGCGTTGCCAACGGGCAGGTCTATTATGCACCTAATCCCGTCCTTGCCAAACTCCAGCGCCGTATTCGCCCTGAGCTCATGCGGCAGCCCCCGCTCGATGAGCTCGCGCCCAAAGCCTCTTCGTTTCGGCTCGTTGTCGGTCTGGGTGACGCCGCTCTCAACCCACTCGAAGACCAAACGCCGGCCGCCGGGCCCGTCCTTGAGTTGCCAGGCCACGGTGATATGCCCGGAAATGGTGGACAACGCCCCGTATTTCACGGCGTTGGTGGTGAGCTCATGAATGGCGAGACTGAGGGTCTCGGCAGGTTTGGCGCGCAGTTTGACCTCCGGCCCTTCCACGCTGACCTGATCTTCATAATGCACGACATGACCGACAAGTTCCTCGTGAACGAGCTCGGCCAGGTCGACACCGCCCTCCGCCGTGCGCGCGAGAATATTCTGCGTGCGCGCCACGGCGCTCAGACGTCCTTCGAAATGCGCCTTGAAATCCTCAAGATCTTGCGCGCTGTCGGCGGTGCGGTTGGCAAGCGCGCGCACGACCGCGAGAATGTTCTTCACCCTGTGCTGCAATTCGGCCAGGAGAAGCTGCTGGCGCTCCTCCGCCCGCTTGCGGGCCTGGATGTTGAGGCACGAGCCGAACCACTTGGTGATTTCGCCCGTCGGCGAAATGATCGGCTCGGCGTTGCCCAGGAACCATTGGTAGGTGCCCGAAGCGTTGCGCAGGCGGAATTCGATCTCGAAGGGCGATCCGCCCTTGGTGGACTGCACCAGGCGACGGCGCATCTGCTCCGCATCATCGGGATGGACCGCCGACTGCCAGCCTATGCCCAAGGCCTCGCCGTCGGATATGCCGGTGAACTGATAGAAGGGCGGATTCACATATTCCCATTCGAAATCGGGCGTGGCGATGAAAAGGAAGGCGGCCACCGTCTGGGCGATATTGCGGAAGCGCTCCTCGCTTTCCAGGAGCGCCTTCTCGGCGCGCGCCGTGGCCGTGATATCCATGAAGGTCAGAACCACGCCGGCGATGAAGTTCTCTATGCTGCGATAGGGCAGCACACGCACCAGGTACCGCGTTCCGCTCGCCGGGTCCTCGACCTCGCGCTCGACCGTGTGAAGCGTGCGAAGGACCTTGCGCACATCCTCCTGGAGATCGTCATAGGCGATGCGCGGCGCGATATGCACGATCGGCCGGCCTACATCGCTTTCGATCAGATGAAAGATCTCGGCGACGGCGGGCGTGAAGCTCTTCACCCTGAACTCGTTGTCGAGGAAAATTGTCGCGATCTGGGTGCTCTCGAGCAGATTCTTGAGGTCGCTATTGGCGCGCGCCAGCTCATGAACGCGATGGCCGAGCTCACCATTGACCGTCTGCAACTCCTCATTGACCGATTGCAGCTCCTCCTTGGAGGTTTCGAGCTCCTCATTGGCCGATTGCAGCTCCTCGTTGATCGACTGATATTCCTCATTGGAGGACTTCAGCTCTTCATTCGTGCTCTCGAGTTCCTCGATGGTGGCCTGCAGCCGCTCCTTGGTGAGGCGCAGCTCGGCTTCGATGCGCTGCACATGCTCGTCCCGGATAATGCTCGAATTGGCGTTCTCGGCGGGCGCGTCCTCGCCGGTGACCTCAGCATCGTGGAAGAAAATGACGAAAGCCTGCGGCTCGCCAGGACTGTTGAGCAGCGGCTCGATCACAATGGTGACACCGAGCCGGCTGCCATTGACGCCCATGATGATCTTGTCGGTCTTGACGGCGGTCCGGTCAGTCGCCGCCTTGAGCAGGCTGGCGCGCAGATCAAGGCGCAGATCGCGATGAACGAGGCTCAGCAGGTTGAGATTGGCCGATCCGGTCGTCGGCTCCAGATAGCGGCCGGTGCGGCCGGAAAAATGCAGGACCTCGCTTTGGTCGTCGACGATAATGTAGGCCGGCATGTGGCGCTCGGCGATGCGCTCGGCGCGCTTGGCGATGCCGGGCTCGACGGACCGGGTCCGGCCCGGAGCATGCGGCTCGCCGGCGCCGTCACTGCGTTCGATGCGGCTCGAGAGCGGGAATTCCGGCAGGACCCGGGTGATCGTGTCCTGGCGCTGAAAGATACGATGCCGCCGGTCGACGGGCGAGAACAGCTTGGCATGCCGGGTCACGCTTTCGGAGGGCCCGAGGAAAAGGTAGCCGCCAGGCCTCAGCGAGAAATGGAACAGGGGAATGATGCGGTTCTGCAGGTCGGCATTGAGATAGATCAGCAGGTTGCGGCAGGAAATCAGGTCGATGCGCGAGAAGGGCGCGTCCTTGATGAGATTGTGCGAAGAGAAGATGCACATCTCGCGCAGCTCCTTGACGACGCTGTAGGTATTGCCTTCATGGATGAACCAGCGCGCCAGCCTTTCCGGCGAGACGTCGCGGGCGATGGCCTCGGAGAAGCGCCCCACCCGGGCCGCGGCAAGGGCGCGGCCGTCTATGTCAGTCGCGAAGATCTGCACATGCGGCACGGCGTCGATGCGCGCCATCTGCTCGCGCAGCAGGATCGCGATCGAATAAGCTTCCTCGCCGGTGGCGCAGCCAAGCACCCAGATGCGGATATGGTCGCCGGTCGCCTTGCCCTCGAACAGCTTGGGCACGACCTTGGTCTCGAGCAGATCGAATTCCTTGGTGTCTCGGAAAAATTGGGTGACGCCGATGAGCAGCTCCTGGAACAGATGGTTGGCCTCATCCGGATCGGCGCGCAGAAGGTCCACATATTTGCCGACGCTGTCGATCTGATTGACCTGCATGCGCCGCTGGATGCGCCTCAGGAAGGTATTCTGCTTGTAGTTGTGAAAGTCATGGCCGGTCTTGTTGCGCAGGATCGTGGCGATGCGGCGCAGCTCTTCAGGCCCGACCTCGAACTTGTCGGGAGAGACCGGACTTGCGCCACGGTGGAAGAGATGACTGGCCAGGCGCTGAATGATGCGATCACGCGGCAGGAGATAGTCAACGATACCGGTCGGATCGGCCGGATTTTGCGCGACGCCGTCGGTGAGCTCGGCGATGGCGAGGCCGCCGGCCTCCTTGAGCGCGGTCAGGCCGAGCGTGCCGTCGCCGTTAAGGCCGGAAAGGATGATGCCGATGGCCTTCTCGCCCTGATCATTGGCGAGGGACAGCAGGAAACTGTCGACGAGGGCCTTCGGAGCACCCTGCTTCGACTCCAGCACGAAACGAGATTTCTTGAGAATCCCCACCCGGTCGGCCGGCAGAACATGAACGGTATCGGCCTGCAGAATATCCTTCGTTTTCGCAGGCTTCACCGGCAACGCCGAGTTCTGCCCGATCAGTTCGGCCAGCCTTTCGGCAGAGCCGTTGTGCCCGGGGACAATGACGACAAAACTCGCCCCCATGGCACGGGGCATGGCTGCAAAAAGCCCCATCAAGGTGTCGATCCGGCTTTCCGCGGCCGCGATGAGGACCACGCCGGAGATCGCGGATGGGTTATCGGACGTCATATCCTCGGCCACAGCTTCTCACCCATTAACGCTCGCTCCATCATGATAATGCCAGAAAACGCTCCGGCATAGGTTCCCCGTCAACACGGTCCCTGCCCCACGGTTGCCGCCTTTTGCACAGGCTACTCTAACATGTCAGATTCGGCGGTTGACCGGACATAAATAGTTAGCAAAGCACTCCCGATGATTCGCCTATGTTAAGGTTGCGCCGCTCAGCGGCTCTATCCTCCCTTCCACGCACATACAATCCCAGGCCCAGTGGAGGCGAACAAATGGCCGAAGCTTCTCTTCAGAACGATCCATTCGCGCGCGTTCAGGCTGCAATGCAGATCATCACGGCGGACGGCAGATGCGCCGGCCATGTCGACCGGTGCACGATGAACCAGATCTACATGGCCCATTCCGGCAGCGCGATTCCGAAGGAGTGGATCCGGCGCGTCGATCGCGACGTCTATATCTCGAAACGCTGGCACGAACTCGATCATTGACAAGATCGCAAAGCGATCCGGGAGGTTCCAATCATGGCATCAGCCTATTTCGACCCAGCACAACTTGCCCTGCTTTACCGCGAGCTTGATCTCGAATGCGAGGAACTGACGCGGGAGCAAGGCTATGTGACGGCAGTACAACGCAACCTCATCGCGGCGCGGCTGATGGAAGCCGCCCGGAACAATATGCCGGCGCCGTCAGCGGCCGGCCCCAAGCAAGTTGCGGCGCCGGCGCAAGCCTCTATCCGTCCCGTCTGACCTTCGCCACGGTGGCTGGGTGGCCTAATAGAGATATTTGCATGGAACGACTTAAACGCCGGCCCGATCGTTTTGTGATACTGGCGCAGCGCGCGCGAGAATTCGCCCGACGCGAAACCGGCATCGTGGCCGAACTCTATCAGCAGCATGCGGAAATCTGCGAAGGCAAAGCCGCCGCCCAGATGACACGCAGAAAGCGGACGAAAAGAAAGGGCGATCCACCCATGGATTGAGCGGCTCGACCGCTCAGTCGGGAGGCGCCATCTCTCGAGCCAGACGGCCTATGCGATTCATGGCATCGCGGACAACCTCGGCCTGTCGCGCCAGCTCGGCGATGCGCGCCTGCCACATCCGGGCGCTCGATGCTTGTGCGCGGTGCGCCGCTTGACGCTCCAGGTTACGCGCGATCTCAATGCGCTCCTCGAAGGAGCGCAGGGCCATTGCCAGCGCACGCGACAGTGAATCCTCAAGCGCGATATTCACCAGCTCTGCCGTAAATGCATGTCCGATATGGCAGCGATAGCGCAGGTCGCCCCCCTCGGTGATTTCCCACAGGACGCCAGAGCATTCGGGGCATGTCAGAGCCGACCGGCGTGCGATACGGTCCAGGACGCCGATGCTGGATCTGCCTGATTTCGCCATTTCGACCTCGTGCTTGATATGCTCAGGCGCCTTGCGCCGCACCCCCGCCGGCTGGCGCACCAGTTCCGCCAGCAGGGACGGCAACGCCGCCAGCGCCGCGACATGGTCCACCTCGCCCTTGCGCAACGCGCTCGCCGGCATTTCGGAAAAGGCGGCGTCGTCGGGATCCTGGACAACAGTCACGCCGCCCAATGCCCCAAGGACATGGAGGCCTGAGCTCCCGTCACTGAGCGTGCCCGTCATCAGGACGCCGATGGAGCGATGGGCGCAACATTCGGCCAGAGACCGGAACAGGGGATCGATCGACGGTCTCGCATAGTTCTCCCGGCTGCCGGTGCCGAGCGCCAGACGCTCCCCATCATAGAGCAGATGGTGGTCCGGCGGCGCCAGATAGATATGAGCCGGCTCGGCCTTTTCTCCATCCAGGGCGAAGCGCGCCGGCAATGCCCCGAACTGATTGAGGATACTGTCCAGATTCGTAGGAAATTTCGGCGAGAGATGCATGGCGACGAGAACCGTCGCGGGAAGTGTGGCCGGAAGCTGCGAGACCATGAAACGCAATGCATCGAACCCGCCGGCCGATGTGCCTATGGCCACGATGTCGCGATTTGCCATTGCATATTTCCTGCTAACCCCGGGACAAACCTCGGCAAGGCTGGAAGTTCCAAAGCGCCTTCGCCGATTATTTTCACCCACTTGCAGAATAATCGCCGCAGGGTCGGGCAATTGTGCTAAAATCAGCCATGGACAGGGCGATGTTGATCGACCATCTGGCGCAGGCGGAGCGACATGTCGCCGAGGGACGCAAGCATATTGCGCGTCAGGTCGACATCATCATCAATCTTGAAAATCTCGGGCACGATACCGCCACGGCGAGAAGCCTGCTGGCGAATTTCGAAGCCATCCAGCAGATGCATATCTCCGACCGGGACCGGCTCAAACGGGAGCTGGCAGAGAGTCCGTCCGGCTGACCAGCCAAGGCTGTCCTTCGTTTTCCCATGGTACACATTTATTTCGGACGTTGCCGCGGCCGCAATAGGAACTAACCCCGCTTCCAACAATTGCGCCTCCATCGCCACCAATGGAGGATTCGCCATGAAGGCTGTCTGGGCCGTTTCGTTTCTGGCCGGCGTCGGCACATTCACAAGCCTTTCGGTCCTCTCGGATTCCCTGCCGCCGGACACAACTTACCGGCCCTTGCCGACGCTCCCCTTCTCCGACGTCAAGGCACAGGACGAGGCGGCGAAACCCGAGGTTGTGCGCGAGCAACGCCAACGCCTGGAAGCACGGTATGACCTGAGCGACGCCCCGATGCCGGGCCGGATGATGTCGGGCGGACGCAAGCCGGTTCAAGACGGGGTTCGCGTCCGCCTTCCTGAAGGGGTCAGCTGGGGCGAGCTGGCGAAGATGTCACCGGCGGAGATCAGGAGACAGGGCAAGCTGCCGCAAGGTTTCAAGCCCCTGCCGCATGTCAAGCAAGCGGCGGGAGGCCAGGTCTTTCCGCAGGTGCAGATCGAGGAGATCTCCCGGCAGGAAAAGCGCGATCTCGAACGGTTCGACGTGGTGTTCGACCTGCCCGACCATCTGACGCCGGAATTCCCGCCGGCGATCTTTCTGACCACGCATCCCGAGCTCGGCGATGTGAGCGGCGGCGAGGCGCTCACCATCAAGAACTACTATGCCAAATTGGTTGGCTTTCTCACGCCGGTTCAGCTCGAGGGGCTGCGCCTCCTCCTGACGCCGTTTCCCCAGGAGGAGTTCAACCAGACGGAAGACCGCAAGAGCGCCGACCAGAGCTTGGGCGTCGCCTGTCTCGACTGTCACATCAATTTTCACACCAACGCCGCCTTCCATCTGACCCCAGATGTCAGACCGCAGGCCAACCGTTTCCGTCTCGACACGACCAGCCTGCGCGGGCTGTTCAACCAACAGATTCATGGCTCCAAGCGTTCGCTCCGATCGGTCGAGGATTTCACCGAGTTCGAGCAGCGCACCGCCTATTTCAACGGTGATCATGTGAGCGCAACACGCAAGGGGGTGCATCTGCCGGACCGGCCGAACCAGGTCGCGCTGATGGCCCAGATGCAGAACATGATCGATTTTCCGCCGGCGCCGAAGCTCGACGCCTTCGGGCGGCTGGATCCCGCCAAAGCGAACGAGAAAGAGCTCGCCGGCGAGAGGGTCTTCCTCGGCAAAGGCCGCTGCGCCGAATGCCATGTGCCCCAGACGGCCTTCATGGACAACAATATGCATGACCTGAAGCTCGAACGATTCTATTCCGCGGGTGAAACAGAGGGCGGCATGGTGATGATACCCGACGGGCCGATCAAAACCTTCACGCTGCGCGGCATCAAGGATTCCCCACCTTACCTGCATGACGGCCGTCTGATGACGCTGGCCGATACCGTCGAATTTTTCAATCTGGTCCTGTCCCTCGAGCTCAGCAAGGATGAAAAGGATGATCTGGTCGCCTATTTGCTCACTCTTTAACGCCTCCGCCACACTGGTGGCCCTGATGCTGCTGCTGCCCGATCCGGCGACGGCGCAGGAGGGCAATCCGGCGACGATGGAGCGTTCGGAGGCCAATGCCACCGATCGCGTCTTTGCACTGGCGGCGGCCCGGGGCGGCAACGCGGAAGTGGAATTGGGCAAGCTGGCGCTTGAGCGCTCGCGCAGCGATCCGGTGCGGGAATTCGCCCAGCGGATGATTGACGATCACGGCAAAGCCGGTGAAAAACTCACCGCCGTGGCCAAACGCGCCGATATCCGGCTGACCAGGCGGCTCGACCCCGAACATCGGGACCGCCTTGAAGAACTCGGGAAATTGTCCGGCCGCGACTTCGATGTGCGGTATCTGACCCTGCAGCTCGCCGATCACCAGAAGACGGCCCTCCTCCTCGGCCACGAGATCGGCAGCGGCCAGAATATCGACCTCAAGGACTTTGCGGGCCGGACATTGCCTACCATTTTCGCTCACCTGGAGGCGTGCAGGGCCGTGCTCGACAGTGTGAAGGCGACGCCGAAGTGACAAAGCGCGTTTTGGAACCATGGTTGCCCGCCGCGTGTTTGCTCCCTGCTTCCCGCACAGGCAGGCGGCGCGCCTGCGCTGCCGCGCCGGGTTAGGGAAACACGAGTGGAGACGCGCCGATGGCGACCGCCGAAGAACGACTGATGGAATGGCTGCGCGACGCTCATGCCGCGGAAGAGCAGGCCGAGACGATGCTTTCGGGATTCGCCGGCCGCCTGGAGAATTATCCCGACCTCAAGAAACGGGTCGAGGCTCATGTCACCGAAACCCGGCGCCAATCGGAAAAGGTGCGCGGCTGCATTGAACGGCGAAAGGGAAGCACTTCCACGCTCAAGGTGGCAGGGGCCAAGGCCATGGGACTGGGCCAAGCTCTGAGCGGCATCTTCGTCGGCGACGAAGTCGTCAAGGGAGCCCTTGCGATCAGCGCTTTCGAGGCGATGGAAATTGCCTCCTACAAAATTCTGGTGAAAGCCGCCCAGAAAGTGGGTGACGCGCAAACGGCAACAATCTGCGGACAAATCCTGCGCGAGGAGGAGGCCATGGCACAGTGGCTTGGTGATCATATCGAGACCATCACCGGCAAATATCTTCAGCTTGAGGAAAAACCGCGGGCCGCGGCGAAACACTGATGAACCGGAATCCGCACAGCACCGCCGCAATCGCAGGCCACCCGCTTCACTCGATACTGGTCACGCTGCCCATCGGCTTTCTCATCGGCGCGTTTCTCAGCGATCTTGCCTTTTTCTGGAGCGCCGATGCCCTCTGGCCGCGCGCAAGCCTGTGGCTGATCGGCGCGGGTCTCACCGCCGGCGTCATAGCCGCCGTGGCGGGATTGATCGATTTCCTCGGGTGCCGGGAAATCCGGCAACTCGGCGAGGCTTGGCTGCACCTCGCTGGCAACGCCGTGGTGCTGCTTCTGGCTTTAACCAATTTCTATATACGATATTATGAGACATCAGCCAGCATCAGCAGTCTTCAGCTCATTTTATCGTTCTGCATCGTCCTGCTGCTGGCGGTGACCGGTTGGCTCGGCGGGGAACTGGTGTTCCGGCACCGCGTCGCCGTCCTCGACCAAGACGGCCCTCCCGACGAGCAGTTCAGGGCTTAGGACTTCAGCTTATCGCGCTCGCCAGGCTGACCAGCACGGCGACGCAGGCCATCACCATGGCCCCGAGGAATATATAGACCGGCATGTTGGATTGCGGTTCTGTGCCCATGCAACACCTCCCCAACGACAACGGCTGAGGCTTGAAAAGGAGCCATTTTCACAGAGAGAAACTGGTCGCAGGCCGACGTTATTCAGGAACATGCCCGCCGGCGGTTGGTTCAACCCGAGAGCATTCCAAGGAAGAGCAGAGCGAGGTTCCCCATGAGCACAACGGGATTGGACGTATTCGACCGGACACTACAGACGACCCATATCTGGCTCGATCAAATCATGGAAGAACTCGGCCCCGACCGCCGGGTGGCCTGGCATGTCCTCGGCGCCACGCTGCGGGTCCTGCGTGACCGCCTGACGATAAATCTCGCCGCCCATCTCGGGGCCCAGCTGCCAATTCTGGTCCGCGGCATCTACTATGACCAATGGTCACCGGCCGAGAAGCGTATGAAGCTTCACTCGGCCGAAGAATTCCTGGACATGGTGGCGCGCTCACTAGGCGACATCCGCCCGGTCAATGTCGAACAGGCGGTCCGTGTGGTCTTCGCGACCATGGCGGATCATCTCGAACAAGGCCAAGTCAGGAAGGTCCGCCAGGCCCTCCCCAAAAGCATTCAGGCCCTCTGGCCTGAAGTTCAGCCGAAGGGCACGCCCGCCGCCACCGACAGAGCACCGATTCCGCCGGATTTTCCGAAATAGTCACAGGCCGAAGGGGAATTCCTCGGGAGGACCCTTTCCGGTCTCCGCGGGCGCAAGCGGCGTCACCGCCATCGTCCGATCGAACCAGACATAATGATCGAATTGCCGCGACAGCGAGGCCTGCGCATAATGGCTGGCGAATTCGCTTTCAGGCCGATAGATGACTCCGATGAATCGCTCCGGCCGCGATCGCGCCAGATCGGCCTCCAGGGAACGGTCGGCCGCCATGGCGAGCAGGAAGCGGTCCTTTCCCGCATCATGACAAAGGCGCTCGAAACTGTCCTCATGCGAGTCGCGAATATCCTTTATCTCCAGCGGCCCGCCCCATTCGCTCGCGCAGGCGACTCTGCCGGTATGAGTCCCGAAGCCGACCAGCGTCACTTCGCTTCCGAAGCGCTCACGGCACAGCTGGCCGATATTCAGCTCATCGCGAAGCTGACCCATTTCGGTGTGACGCGCATCACCGATATGAGAATTATGCGCCCAGAGGACAACCTTCGCCGCCGGTCCCTTAACATCCAGCAGATGCTCCAGCGTTGCGAACATATGGCGGTCGCGCAGATTCCAGCTCTGCGCCCCGCCGTAATACATGATGCGATAATACTTCTCAGCCGCCGCGACGAGACGGGCGCTCTGGGCCGCATCGAAGAGCTCGTCCCTGTCCTGCAGCGTGAGATTGAGTCGTCTGTTCAGCAGGTCGCGGCACTGGGCGACCACCGCCTCCTCGCAATCGCGGAAGCCTTGCGACAATGCGGCCCGCCCATATGTCGCGGGATCGTTCTGCCAGGGCGTGAGGCAGCCATAGCGCTCACGCGCCACGGTGGCGGAGGCCGGATCTACCTTGTCGAGATAGCGCAGCACCGCGTCGATCGAGGCCGCCATATTGTAGATATCGAGGCCATAAAGGCCGACCCGCGACTGTGGATCGGGACGCGCGCGATTCCAGCTCTTCAGCCAATTCAGGAAGTCGAGAAACTCATCATTGCGCCACATCCATGTCGGAAAGCGGCGGAAGGGCTGCTCATGCCCGGCCGGCAGAGGCCGCCCCCTGACCGCTCGATCAAGAACGGCCACATCCGGCCAGTCGGCTTCGATGGCGACGGCGTTGAAGCCGAACTTCTCGATGAGCCGGCGGGTAATGGCGGCGCGAGCGCGATAAAATTCGGCCGTGCCATGCGTCGCTTCGCCAAGAAGGACCACACGCTGCGCCCCCAGCCGGTCGAACATCGCGCCGAATCCGGGTGCCGCCGGATCCGGCAGGACTTCGGCAGCCTGCGCGATCCGCTGCGGCAGGGAAGGCTTGTGCCGACGCGTGTCCTGCTCTTCCGGCCAGCCTTCCTCGCCGATCAGGGGCACGAACATGACGCCGCCGAGATCGTCGGAAATGAATTCGTCATCGCCGGTTCGCGTGATGCGGATCAGCCTTTGCGTGCGCGGGATTTCGCCAACCGGGATGACGAGCCGCCCCCCTATCGCCAATTGCTGCTTCAGAGCCTCGGGCACCGCAGGGCCGCCGGCCGCCACGATGATCGCATCAAAGGGCGCCTCTTCCGGCCATCCCCGGGTGCCGTCCCCTGTCCGTATCTCGACATTGCCGTAGCCGCCGTCGCTCAAGCGCCGCGCAGCCTCATCCGCCAGGCGCTCATGGCGTTCGATCGAGAAGACCTTTGCGGCCAGCAGGCTGAGCACCGCGGCGGCGTAACCGGACCCGGTGCCGACCTCGAGCACGCGGTCAAGCGGCTCGATATCTGCGGCTTCGATCATATAGGCGACCATGAACGGCTGCGAAATCGTCTGGCCCTCGGCGATGGGCAGTGGCGCGTCCTCATAGGCAAACTCCTCCAGCGCGGAGGGAACGAAATCCTCGCGTGGAACCGAGCGCATCGCCTGCAGCACGTGCCGGTCGCGTATGCCGCGGCGGGCTATATGAGTTTCAACCATGCGCCGACGGGCGTCGTCGAGATCAAGCATGTTTCACCTTCGCCGGAAGCCGCAAAACAAACGTGTCGCCAAGCTGCGGGTTCCTTGGCGAGGCCGTTCCGCCGCAGGAACCATGGACAATTCGCGGCATTGGCTGAACGTCCGCCACGGACGGCCCGCCAGGAATCCATACCATGCGTCTCCATACGGCCTGGCGGGCCGCGGGCTATCGGGCCTGATCAAATAGGAACCCGACGCTGTCTCGCGATTTGATCATCCGTTCAGCCCAGAGGCCCGTCACCGTCTTCGCCCCGCTATCTGGTGACGGGCCATCCACCCGGCGGACAATGTGCCGAAGTTGGCTGAAGGGATCGGCGACTTGAGTATCAGGAACGAATCGAGACGATGCCAAAGGCATATTTCGAACCTAAGACGCTTGCCGCACTTGGCAAGGTCCTCAAACAGGCGAAAACGATCCTGGAGCGCACCGGTGACGACACGGCGATCAATATGGACTGGGTGGCGCGGCGCATTCTCGAGCTTGCCGCGCAAGGTCAGCCGCCGGAGGACATTCTCGCGCAAATCCTGCCCCCTCTATCGCCCACGCAATTCGGACTGAAGGCCAGCGAGATCTACTTGCCACCGAAAATCGGCCCCCTGTCCGGCTGATCCCGATTGCGGAATTAGGAACGATGTCCGCGAGGTTACGTTTGCAGACATTCGCCCGGCTCGGGCGGTAACGGGGGCCTGCATGAAAGGAATCATCCATGCGTATCCTGACTTCGCTTTTCGTGGCTTCATCGCTCGCTTTCGCCGCACCGTTGGCCCTTGCCGATGACCTCGTCATCGCTCCGGAGATCGGCGTCAAGATTCATGATGACGTGAAGGTGAAAAAATACAAATCCCGCAAATGGGACGGCGATGTGCAGATCGGCGTCGCCGTACCCGAGGACGTCGAGGTCTACGATGTTCCCGAAGATGTCGTCGTCGCGACTCCGGCTCTCAAGAGCCATCGCTATGTCTACTTGAACGACCGCGTCTATATCGTCGACGGAAACCGCCGCATCGTGGCCAGGGTGGACTGACCCGCATGTGAGCCCACCGTCGGAATTTCGGTTCTGGCGGTGGCGCTTTCGACTGCTCGCAGAGCCTAGCAGGAAGCGCCCAGGCCGGTCGAGCGTCAGCTCTCGAAAGCCAGAGTCCGGAAGGTCACCGAGTAGCGAACATTCTCGACCGGGGGAATGCTGTGCTCCCAACCATGGCGCGCTTCGCCCCTCATCCTGTAAAGCGAACGCGGCCGGACATCGACATTGAAGCGCCGCCATCCCTTGCCCTCGGCGCGGCGAAAGCGGAAGCGGCATTCGGAGACGAGCGACAGGCCGAAAACTTCGCCATAGTGAGGTTTGTCGCGGTGCCACCCTATGCCGACGCCGCGGTCATATTCGGTACAGAGCACCTGGCGGATCGGGGCGGTGCCGGGACCGCCGAACTCCTGAACCCGCGCGATGACCGGCAGCATCCATTGGGGCGGCGGCGCGGCGTCCTCGACGGCGCGGCGGGCAAAGTCGTAGCGAGATCCGAAGGATATGACGCGCCGCTTGCCTTCATAGGCCCCGAACTGGAACGGCTGCAAGGGAAGGCTCCGGATATGATCGACCAGTCCCCTTTCCTCGTCCGGTGAAATGAAAGCCTCGGCATAATCAAATCCGCTGGGCGCTCCCTCATCCGGTGGAAAGAGATCCAATGTCCCCGCCATGTCTCAGCTCTTGAGGACCAACCGGGCGCCGCCGGTGCGGTGGACCACATTGGCCGCGACCTCCTGTCCGGCGCGGCGCAGGGTCAGATCGAGCGTCCCCTCGCCCGCCTGCACGCCACGCAAGGTGATCTCATCGAGGAAACGCGGCAGCGCCGGGCGCTCGAGCCGGATCTCGCGCGTTTGTGGATCGCTTTCCAGCCCGAGCGCGGACTGAATAAGGCTGAGAAGCGAGGCGGCCGCCCAGGCTTGCGGCGAACAGGCCACGGGATAGAAGGTCGGGCCGCGGCCCGGCCGGCGCGGAAAGCCGCAGAACAGCTCCGGGAGGCGGCGGAGGTCGATGTAACCGGCGGCGCTGAACAAGCCTTCCAGAATTCGCATGACGTGCGATTTGTAGCCATAGCGGGCGAATCCCCGAGCGATGAGCGCATTGTCATGCGGCCACACCGACCCGTTGTGATAAGACATCGGATTGTAGCGCGCCTCGGAGGTCGCGATCGTCCGAATGCCCCAGCCGGACATCGAGCCCGCATCCATGAGTGTCTTCGCCGCCCGGCGCGCAAGGTCGAAATCCGCCAGCCCGGTCAACAGCGCATGCCCGGCATTCGAAGAGCGTACGCTGCACTGCCGCTTGCCGCCGTCGAGGGCGAGCGCGAAGCTGCCGATCTCCTCGCACCAAAAGGCGTTGTTGAAATCCCGCCTGAGTCTCTCGGCTCTCTGCCTGAACATTGCGGCCGCTTCCGCACAAGCGAGGCGCTCGGCCAATCCCGCCGCGGCGAGGAGCGCGCCATAATAATAGGCCTGCACTTCGCAGAGCGCGATCGATGGTTCGGCGATGCTGCCGTCATGATGAAAGATCGAATCGTAGCTGTCCTTCCACCCTTGATTGACGAGCCCTTTTTCGCTTTTGCGGCGATATTCAATGAAGCCGTCGCCGTCAACGTCACCATAGGCGGCGGCCCACTCCAAGGCCCGTTCGACATGCGGCCAGATCCAGCGGGCGAACTCCATATCGAGCGTGGCTTCGCAATAGGCGCCGGCGAGCATCACGAACAGCAGGGTGGCATCGATGCTTCCATAATAATGGCGGAACGGCACCTCGCCGAGCAGCGCCATCTCGCCGTTTCTGATCTCATGCAGGATCTTGCCGGGCTCCGCGTCGTTAACCGGATCTTCCTCGGCGGCCTGATGCGCCGCCAGGTAGGACAGCACGCCGCGCGCCAATTGCGGTTTGCTCCACAAGGTGAGCAGGGCCGTGACAAGGGCGTCGCGGCCAAAAACGGTGCTGAACCATGGAATGCCGGCATATACATAAGGCCCGTGCGGCGTTCGCGTGGTGAGCATCTCGATATCCGATTGGGCCCGCCTGACCGCCTCGTTGAAGATGTCGTTGGAGCTCTCAATTTCCGCCGAACGAGGCCTTTCGGCGCGATTGCGCCGCCGGACGGCCACGAGCGAGCGCAGATAATTCTCGCGCGGCAGGGGCGGCGGCCTGCCGATGCAGGAAATGGTCACGAAGATGATGCGATGCTCATGCGGCGAACAGGGCAAGGTGAAGACGGCGCGATTGCCTTCGAGCGTCTCAGGCACAGGATCGAATATCACAGTGGCGGCAAGGCGCCTGCCGTCGAGCCCATTATAGGAGAGCACCACACTGCCGTCGGCAAGCACGGGTTCGAGAAGGGCGCCGCGGCGCGGGCGCTCGAGACCACGCACCTCGAATATGTCGGCGAAGTCCGACTGGAAGCGGAATTCGACCGGCAACGCAACCACCGCGTCGTCGAAATTGCGAATGACGACGCGCTCATGACAAACGCCATCCTCGAGGAATTTCGACCGCCGGACATGGATGGAATCATGATGGAGCACGAGCTTCTGTCCGGCGAATACATCGGGATTGGCAAGGTCCGAGATCAGCATGGAGCTGTCGTCCGTCAACGATGAGGACAGAAGAATCGGACGCACTCCGCCGATCAGCACCTCATAGTGGGACAGATAGCGCGTATCGCGGTAGTAGATCCCGTCAGAACTGCCGAATCCGGAAAGCAGATCGCCATTGGGATCGATGACGGCGAAAGTGTCGTCGCGTTTGAGAATGCGCGGACGCCGTTCCTGGAGCGAGAAGAATGCGCTGATCTGGAACTGTTCATCGGTTGCCGCCGGTGGGTCTTTGCGATCCTGCAGCATCGCGGCCTCCAGTGGTTAGACCGGGTGAGCGGAGTGCATATCCCGATAGTGGTCGGCCACAGCGAGCGGCGGCCCATAGACATGTCCGTTCACACAGTCAGATCTGAGCAGCCTATCATAGAGCTTCAGATAATCCGAAGTCATGCGTCCGATCGTGAAGCGGCGGTCGAAGCATTGCCGCACGGCGCGGCGGTCGATATCCGAAAGCTTCTGCACGGCGGCGGCGGCCGCCTCGCGACTGCCGACGATGAATCCGGACCGGCCTTCTTCGACGATTTCTGGGACAGATCCCATCGGATAGGCGATGATCGGCGTGCCACAGGCCATCGCTTCGATCATCACGAGGCCGAAAGGTTCCGGCCAGTCGATGGGAAACAGGAGAGCGGCCGCATTGCCGAGGAACTCCACCTTCTCGTGCTCTGCGATCTCACCCACATAAGCAATTCCGGGACTGCGATCGACGAGCGGTTTGACCACGTCGTTCCAATAGGCGCGATCGGCGCGGTCGATCTTTGCCGCGATCTTGAGCGGCATGCCGGCAGCCAGTGCGATCAGGATGGCGTCAACCGGTCCCTTTTCCGGCGAGATGCGTCCGAGAAACGCGAGATACCCGCCACGGCCGGCGGAGAGATGGAGAAGCTCGCTCGGCAACGCATGGTAGATCATCGAAGCATGCGCCTCCGAGGGCAGGCTGCGCCTTTGCGCCCGTGAGATCGCAACCAGATGAGCCTCGTTGAAAGCCTGGTAGAAGCGAAACAGGCCCGGAAGATCGAGACGGCTATGCAATGTCGTGACGGCGGGCCGGCGCAGACTGCGCAGGGCAGGAAATTGCAGCAGATCGATATGGAAATGGATGACGTCGAACTCCTCGGCCCGCTCACGCACCTGTTCCAGCATGAGCAGATGCTGCAAGACGGGATCGTATGTCGTTTCGCTGAGGCGAAGCGCGGTTTCACATCCCGGAGCAAGCGCGGCGCGGGTACGGGAGTCTCCCGAGGCGAAAAGCGTCACCGAATGCCCCCTGCCGACGAGCTCTTCGGTCAGGTAGGATACGATACGCTCGGTGCCGCCATAGAGTCTGGGAGGTACGCTTTCGAATAAGGGAGCGACTTGGGCGATCTTCACGGCTGTCTCGATGAAGAAGTTGGACTACACGGGAATAACCCGATCCATTTCCGTTGGTTCCTCCGACTGCGGGTCGGCTTCATGTGAGGACATCAGGAACTCCCATCGTCCAAGCTGGTTTTGCGGTCAGTTCCAACGCCATCGACGGTGCGACATGATCCGAATTCGATCCAAACGCCAGAAGCCTGCCAAACCAGGCGAGTCGGAGGAACAGGATTTTACAACTCAGGGGGAAGGCCGGGACTGGTATGGTCATCCCGGCAAACCGGCGGCTTGGGAACATGTGCCCGATGAAGCCGGCGGAGGGCCGGGTAACGGAACCCCGCCTTTCGACGAGACGCATGTGCTGCCGGTGGAACCTGAGCAGGGCGAATCTGACTACGCCTATGGCGGCTATGGGCACCGCGAGCCCGGACATGCGCGCAGCGACCCGACGCCGTCGCCTCCGCCTCGGAACCCGCGCCGACGCCGGCGGGAATGACGCCCCCCAATTTAGGAACGCCCGTGAAGCATGCCCGTTTGGCTACGGGACGGCGCGAAAAGGAGTGCGTCATGGCGAACGAACGAAAAGACAGCGACCGCCGGCAACAGGAGCACAAGCAGCAGCAAGGCGGGTCCAAGGAAAGCGGCAGGCAGCAGCAGCAAGGCGATGACAGGCGCGGCAACAACTTCCGCGACAATCCGGAAAAAGCCCGCGAAGCCGGCCGCAAAGGCGGCGAACGCTGAATCTTGAGACGCCGGCCGTGCCGGCGTCTCCTTCCCGCCCTCACGAGGAAAACCGCATGAAAGCGATCACCTGGCATGGCAAGGCCGACATGCGCTGTGAAACGGTGCCCGATCCGACCATCCGGCATCCGCGCGACGCGATCATCAAGGTGACCGCCTGCGCCATCTGCGGGTCGGACCTTCATATCTATGGCGGCCTCATTCCCTCGATGGAGGCCGGCGACGTCATGGGGCATGAAACCATGGGCGAAGTCGTCGAGGTCGGCTCCGCGGTCAAAACGCTCAAAACCGGCGACAAGGTCGTCATTCCCTTCACCATCGCGTGCGGTGAATGTTTCTTCTGCCAGCGCGGCTTCTTCTCGGCCTGCGAAAGATCCAATCCCAACCACCAGATGGCGGCCGACCTCTGGGGGCATTCGCCGGCCGGCCTGTTCGGTTATTCGCACATGCTCGGGGGATATGCCGGCGGACAGGCCGAATATATGCGCGTTCCCTTCGCCGACACGGGCGCCCTCAAGATTCCCTCCGGCCTTTCCGACGAGCAGGTTCTGTTCCTCTCCGACATCTTTCCGACCGGCTACATGGCCGCGGATTTCTGCAATATCAAGCCTGGCGAGACGATCGCGATCTGGGGTTGCGGCCCGGTCGGGCAGATGGCGATCCGCAGCGCCCTGATGCTCGGCGCGGAGCGCATCATCGCGATCGACACCGTGCCGGAACGCTTGCGCCTGGCCCGGCAAAGTGGCGCCCTTACCATCGACTTCATGGCGGAGGACGTCTTCGAGCGCATTCAGGAGATCACCAAGGGACGCGGCGCCGATGCCTGCATCGATGCCGTAGGCACCGAGCCCGAAACCCAATCCAGCTTCTATTCGGTGGTCGACAGGGTCAAGGTCGCCACCTTCATGGGCACGGACCGGCCGCATGTGCTCCGCCAAGCCATCCATTGCTGCCGCAATTTCGGAACGGTTTCGATCGTCGGTGTCTATGGCGGCTTTCTCGACAAGATTCCCATGGGTTCGGCGATCAATCGCGGCCTGACCTTTCGCATGGCGCAGACGCCGGTGCAGCACTACATGCACCACCTGCTCGACAAGATCGAGCGCGGCGAATTCGATCCGTCCTTCGTCATCACCCATCGCGCTTCGCTCGCGGAAGCGCCGGATCTCTATCGGAAGTTCCGCGACAAAGAGGATGGCTGCATCAAAGTCGTCCTGCGGCCGTGAGACTTGTCAGCACAGGAGAGCGACATGCCTATCGCTAAAAAATTCGCCATCGTGACGGGCGCCAGTTCCGGCATCGGCCGCGAACTGGCAAAGCTCTGCGCCGGCGACGGCTACGACCTCCTGATCGCCGCCGATGAAGAAGAGATCAACCAGGCCGCCGAAGAGTTGCGCCGCTTCGGTGCGGGCGTCACGGCGCGCAAGCTCGACCTCGCGACGATCGAAGGCGTCGACAGCCTGTGCGCCGAAATCGGCAGGCGCCCGGTCGATGCTCTTCTCGCCAATGCCGGACGCGGCCTCGGCAAAGGTTTCCTCGACCAGGATTTCGACGACATCATGCATGTCGTCAACACCAATATCACCGGCACGTTGCGCCTCATTCACCGGGTCGGCGGAGACATGCGCGTCCGCGGGAGCGGGCGTATTCTCATCACCGGCTCCATCGCCGGCTTCATGCCGGGCACCTATCAGGCCGTCTACAATGCCAGCAAGGCGTTCCTGGACTCCTTCTCCTTCGCCCTCAGGGCCGAGCTCGCCGGCAACGGCGTGACGGTCACCTGCCTGATGCCAGGCGCAACCGAGACCGATTTCTTCGAGCGGGCCGACCTGCTCGACACCCGGATCGGGCAGAGCGAGAAGGACGATCCGGCCGACGTGGCCAGGACAGGTTACGAAGCGATGCTTCGCGGCGACGGCGATGTGGTCAGCGGCTGGCACAACAAGCTGCAATCGGCGATCGCCAATGTCACGCCCTCGGCCATTCTTGCCGAACAGCATCGCAGAATGGCCGAACCGGGCTCGGGGCGCCGCCGAAACTGACAGAGGCTCAGCTCATGCCGGCGCTGATCTTCTTGATCATGTCCGAATGCATCTCGAGCGTGGGAAGCGTCTTGATGGCGAAGGCCTGAAGAGCGACGTCGTCGCCCTGCTTTCCGTAGCCGCCGAACAGCGCCACCGCCTCCTCATGCGCCTTTACCTGCATCTCGACATAGGTCCTTTCCCCGCGCTCACCGGCGGCCTTGAGTTCATCGAGCATCGCCTGGTGTTTCGCATCGAGGCCGGAGGGCAGCTTGTATTTGCCTGACGCGACGGATTTCAGTTCCTCGGCCGCGATCGTGTGATCGGTGATCATCTTCTCGGCGAAAGACTTGACGGGCGGGCTCGGGGACGCCGCCAGGACGAGCTTGCTCGATTCGATCTCGAACATTCCGGCGTTGCCGGCCTTGTCGACGAACATCGCTCCCGTGACCGCCGCCGCGGCGGCGGGAGGCGCACATCTGGCGTCCAGCAGGGGAACGATCGGCAGAAGCAGGCCGAGGCGAAGGAAATCGTGACGTTTCATGATGGAGACCTTTCGTAGAGCGTCAACCTCGACATCAAAACGCGCCCGGCCGGCCGGTTCCTAAACATCCACACGGGAACTTATGGGCCGGCGGAGCCTTTCTCCATCGGACGGCCGTTCCAGGAGAGGAAGATCGACATGCGGAACACCGCCGAAATCCTTATCGATACCCTGATCGAATGGGACGTAAAGGTCATCTTCGGCCTGCCGGGAGACGGAATCAACGGGGTCATGGAAGCGCTGCGCCGGCGCCAGGACATGATCAGGTTCATTCAGGTCCGTCACGAGGAATCGGCCGCCTTCATGGCATCGGCCTATGCCAAATGGACGGGAAAGCTCGGCGTGTGCCTGGCGACGTCGGGGCCCGGAGGCACACATCTGTTGACCGGCCTATATGATGCGAAGCTCGATCACGCTCCGGTTCTGGCGATCACCGGCATGCAGTTCCACGATCTTATCGAGACCTTTACGCAGCAGGACGTCGACCTGACCAAGGTGTTCAGCGACGTCGCCCTCTTCAATGTCCAGGTGAACGGCGCGGCGCATATGGAAAGCGTGGCGGGCCTCGCTTGCCGGTCGGCCCTTGCGGGCCGCGGCGTCGCGCATCTCTCGATCGCCAGCGATGTGCAGGAACAGACGCTCGCCGAGAGCGAACGTTCGCGTCGGAACCGGCCCCACCATACGCCCGAACAATGGTTCGCTGGCACGACGAGCTGCGATCCCATTCAGCTCACGAAAGCGGCGGAAATCCTCAATCGGGCCGAGAAGGTGGCGATCCTGGCCGGCCAGGGGGCGCTTGGCGCGCGCATCGAACTCGGCCAGGTCGCCGACATCCTGGGCGCACCCGTCGCCAAAGCGCTTCTCGGCAAGGCGGTGCTGCCCGACGACCATCCGCATACGACCGGCGGCATCGGCATTCTCGGCACCCTCCCCTCGCAGGAGATCATGGAGAAATGCGACGCCCTGCTCATCGTCGGCTCGACCTTTCCCTATATCGAATATTATCCCCGTCCCGAACGCTGCCGCAGCGTGCAGATCGATCATGATGCGCAACGCATCGGGCTGCGTCATCCGGTCGATGCCGGCCTCGTCGGCGACGCCGCCGACACCTTGCGCCGTCTCGCGGAGCTGCTGGTCCCTAAATCGGACAAGAGCTTTCTCGCCGAAGCACAGCGCCGCATGCGCGATTGGGACGTCATGATGGCGGAAGCGGAGGCGAGCGACGCCATGCCGCTCAAGCCCCAATATGTGGTCCGTGCCTTCGGCAAGGCGCTGCCCAACAACGCCATCCTCGCCGCCGACTCCGGCCAGAACACCGAGCTCGTCGCGCGCCATATCGACATCAAGGAAGGCCAGCAGTTCTCGGTCTCGGGCACGCTCGCTTCCATGGCCTGCGGGCTTCCCTATGCGATTGCCGCCGGCATCGCCTTCCCGGACCGCCCCATATTCGCGGTGGTTGGGGATGGCGGCCTCGCGATGCAGCTCGGTGAATTTTCCACCGCCGTCCGCTACAATATCCCGGTCCGGCTTCTCGTCATCCGCAACAACATGCTGAACCAGATAGCCTGGGAGCAGATGATGTTCCTGGGCAATCCGCAATTCGCCTGCGAGCTGCAGCCGATCGACTTCGCCATGGCGGCGCGGGCGATGGGCGGGGCGGGCTATAGTGTCACCCGGCCGGAACAGGTCGACGAAGTGCTGGACGCCGCATTCGCCGTTGCAGGCCCCGTGATCATCGAGGCCATCGTCGATGCCTATGAGCCGATGATGCCGCCGCGCATGCCGGAGGAATACCGCAGGAACATGCGCAAGGCCCTGCCGGACACGCCGGGCCGCGCGCGCATCGAGGCCAATCTGGCGCGCGAGCCGTTGAAGACGATGATGGGCTGATTCCCCTTCAGGACAAAAGAGACAGGAACCAATCCTTCCGCAGCACCTTGAGTTCTTGTCTCGCTTGACCATGGCTAGCGGAGTACGGACGGGCCGCCCCTGCTTTCGTTCCGGCATGCGGGCGGCCCGTCTCCCAGCCGCGCTTGCCGACCGCTGACGCCACGCCTATTTTGGCGTCATGGTCGTCCGCAGCGGCAGCGCCGTTCTTCCCCTTCACAGCGGCCGGGTTCCGCCCTGGCTCGCCCAGCGCATGGCGGCGCTCGGCGCCGTCATCTGCGAGGCAATCGTGCACCACTATGGCCGCGGCGAGCTTCTCCGGCGTCTGTCGCATCCTTTCTGGTTCCAGTCCTTCGGCGCGGTCATGGGGATGGACTGGCACTCCTCCGGCATCACCACCAGCGTCATTGGGGCGCTGAAGCGCGGCTTGGGGCCATTGGAAAAGGAACTGGGCCTGCATGTCTGCGGCGGGCGCGGCAGCCATTCACGCCGCACGCCGCAGGAACTGATCGACATCGGAAACCGGACCGGACTGGACGGCGCTGCTTTGGCCCGGACGAGCCGGCTCGTCGCCAAGGTCGACAGCGCCGCCGTCCAGGACGGCTTCGATCTCTATCTGCATGGTTTCATCATTGCCGATGACGGCGACTGGACCGTAGTCCAGCAAGGCATGAATGGGGAAAAACGACAGGCGCGGCGCTATCACTGGCATTCCGCCACGGTGCGGAGTTTCGTCGACGAGCCGCACAGCGCCATCGAGGGGCCGGCTCAGGGCGAGATCGTCAATCTCATCGACCGGCGCGCCGCCGGCTCACGGACCGGACAATTGGATCTTCTCGGCGCGCTGGGTCCGGACGGCATCGTGCGGGAGTGGCGCAGCCTGACGAAAGGTTCCGACGCTCAGCTGGCGCTGCCGCATCTGGTGATGCCGGAGCATCACGACGTCCGCTCCACCGACGTCTTCATACGCCGCCTGCATGGTACCCTCGCCGCCGCGGCCGAGCGCGGCCCGGAGGATTTCACGGATCTGCTCCTGGTCCCCGGCGTCGGCGCGCGCACCGTCGAGGCCTTGGCCATGGTTGCGGAGGTCGTTCATGGCACGCCGTGCAGGTTCACCGATCCGGCCCGCTTCTCGCTCGCTCACGGCGGCAAGGACCGCCACCCGTATCCCGTGCCGATCGCCGTCTATGACGAGACCTTGCGGCTGTTGAAAGGCGCGGTGCAGAAAGCAAAGCTCGGCCGCAGCGAAGCACTGCAGGCACTGGAGAGGCTCGATCGCCAGGCGAGACGATTGGAGCGCACGGCAACAGGGCCTTCTTTCGAGCAGTACGTGGCCAGGGAGCGAGACAGCTCCTCCGATTTCGGCGGGCGTTCCGTATTCGGCTGGGAGCGCGACCTCGCTCCACCGAAGCGGTCAGGCTGATTTTACTTACGTCTCCTGGCACCGGAAACCAGCCGGACGAGCCTCTCCGCGTCCGCCGGCGCCGCTGCTTTGACGTCGTTGTCAAAGAAGCACCAGACATCGTGGCCCTCTTTCTTCCATCGCCTTATCGCGCGCGCCCAGTCCTGCAAGGCCTCGTCCGAATAGCTGCCGTGATAGTGACCGCTTGGTCCATGATTACGGATATAGACCCAGCTGGCGGTGGTCCTGCGCGGCGCGGGAGCGGCCACATGATCGGACAGGCAAAGTGAAACATCATGCATGCGCAGCAGAGCGAAAATATCCGTCACGTACCAGCTCGGATGGCGGAACTCGATGCTGCAGCGCTGCCGGGAGCCGAGCAGCTTCAAAAATGCGGCCAGGCGATCGCGATCGATCGAAAGATTGGGAGGCAGCTGATAGAGGATAGGACCGAGCTTGTGACGCAGGCGCGCCAGGCGCGACCTCTGCAAGGACAGCGAAGGAGCGAGATCGCCGGTGAGACGCTTCCAGTGGGTGATGTATCTGGAGGCTTTCCAGGCGAAGCGAAAATCGTCCGGCGTCTGCTCGTACCAGGCGTCCACGCTGCCGAGCGTGGGAAGACGATAGAACGGCGCATTGAGCTCGGTCGTCGCGAAACGTGTGGCATAATAGGAGAGAGCGTCCTTCTTCCTGACAGTTTCAGGAAAGAACGGTCCCCACCAGTCCTTGTAATGCCAACCCGAAGTGCCTATCCGCACCACGCCTGCGGCCGGTGCACCGTTCATTCCGGCGCCTCGACAGCTGCCCGCAGCCATTCAGTACAGAGTCCGCTCATGCCCCGGCGAACGCGCGAATGCTCGACTGTGTTCCTGAAAACGCGAAGGCACAAAGCAGATGGGCTCGCCGGCGGATTTGTGGGGGGTCCGGCGAGCCCTGGCCTTTCCAGCGGTTGCCGGCAGTGCACTGCCGAGCGCGGCGATTTTGTCATCGGAACGAACAGGCGGCCTTAACCCATGTTAAGCAAGACCGTCGCAGATCATTCCAGCTGAGGTTAGGAACATTCGAGGCGGTCGTCCATTTGCCTCATGCTGGAAAGCGGGCCCGTCGGGGCAAGGTTTTCCTTCTGATCCTTGGTGCAATCCTGACGGGCCTCCTGCCGCAACAGCGGAAATCAATCATAGGGAGCACATAGCCGATGTTCATGCGGGTCGATCGCCTCATCACTGATCTGCCGCCACCCAAGAAACAGGATCCGAACGCGGCGGCAGCCCTGCAGGAGCTGCTGGGCGGCAAATATGGCGAAATGTCCACACTCGGAAACTACATGTTTCAGAGCTTCAACTTCCGGAGCAAGGAAAAACTGCGCCCGTTCTACAGCCTCGTCGCCTCCATCACGGCGGAAGAACTGGCCCATGTCGAGCTGGTGAGCAATGGCGTCGCGATGCTGAACAACGGTCCCGACAGGCCCGATGCGGACGCGAAATCAGGCGGCGACATTTCGCAGTCGCCCTTCGAGGCGATGCGCGAAATCCGCCTTGCCGCGAGTTTTCTCTCGAATGGCGGCGGCGCGACGCCGATCAACGGCAATGGCGCCTCCTGGAACAATGATTTCGTGACCACGACCGGCAATGTCATCTTTGATCTGCTGCACAACTTCCATCTGGAATGCGGCGCCAGGCTGCACAAGCTTCGCGTCTATGAGACGCTGAACGACCCAACCGGACGGGAAGTCTGCGGCTACCTTCTGGTGCGCGGTTCGGTGCATGCGCATTCCTACGCCCTCGCGCTCAAGAAGCTCACCGGCGTCGAAATCGAGAAGATGCTGCCCACTCCCAACATCCCGCTCGGCAACATTCCTGAATGCCAGAAATATCTGGATGAAGGCTCGCATCGCAGGCTCTACACTTGGAGCCCGGACGATTACAGAAGCATTTCCGGAATCTGGTCGAACGACGAAGTTGCCCTGCCCGACGACCCGCCGGGAAGGCTGGAGGTCGTCGACGGCATGCCGGATGGCGGCAAGATACATCAGCTCGTCGGCGTTCCATCAGCTTTCACACCCGATTATGCGCCAGAGGAGATGTTCGAGGTCGCGGAGAAGCTCTATAAGAAAGCCCGATGAGCCGGGCTTAACTATCGGCCGGCGAGCGGCCTCCGGGCCGGGTTCAGGGCCACGCGCCCAGCAGCTCGTCGACGCCCACGAGCTCAATCTGTTGATCGAAGCGGGGAAGTATTCCTTCCAAAGCGGCGCGATGGCCGGTCTCGTTAGAGCTCGCCACACCCTCCTCGACCACGACCACGCGATAGCCGCCGTCCACGGCAGAAAGAACCGATGCCAGAACACAGACGTCGGTCTCGATTCCCGTGAAGACGAGCGTATTTGCCGAGCGTTCGACGAGCTCTTTCTGAAATTGTGCAGCCGCGAATACGGAGAAGACGTGCCGCTGGGTTATCGCCGGATCTCGGCTCACCTCCAGCAATTCGGGAACGATGGAATACAGCCGCGGGTCCAGGCGGGTCATCTCCGGGCAATTTGCATATAGACGTCGCCATTGGCCGGTGGCGCCCCGAGGGTCGCTCGGGCACAGAAAACAGGTGAAGATCGTCAGTCCCGGCTTTGCCGCCGTTATCTCGCGCGCTGCGGGGAGCGCCTTCGCGACGGCGCCCGATGCCCAGGGCGTGTCGGCCGCGAAGAGCCTCTGCATATCGACACAGACATGGACCCCTCCGGCATCAAGCGGTCCAAAACGCAGCCCTCTGATGTGGTCCATCGGACGGCTCAGGCCGCGTCCGCCCGCTCGGCCACCGGGTTGAGCTCGCGCGCGATTTCACCAAGTTTGCCGTCCGCGGCGATTTCCTCGCTGAGCGTTGCCGCCAACATTTCCATCGCCTCGGTCATGCCCAGCTCCTTCGCCCAGGCGATAAGGGTCCGGTAGCGGGCGATCTCATAATGCTCCATCGCACGGGCGGCGGCCGTCAGGCCGGCATTGAGGACGCTAACTTCTTCGGCCTTTTTCATTACATGCTCACTCTCGGCGGAAAGCCCTTCCAAGGCTTCGCATTTCCTGCCCCGTGCCGCCTTGTCGCGCATTTTGAAGATGTGTTCGATACGCGCGGCGTGATTTTCGGTTTCCGCGGCATGCGATATAAAGGCCTCGATCAGGTCCGGCATGGTCGCCTTCTTGGCCATCCGGGGAAGGGTCTTCGCCAACTTCTTCTCGGCATAATACATGTCGCGAAGCGTATCTTCGAACAGAGCTTCAAGACTATCGAAAGCCATCTGCCATCTCCATTGCTGTCGTCTCATCGGGCAGGCGGTTCCAGAGGAGGAATGCCCGTTTCGTGATGTTCGGCCAGAATGCGTCTGCGCTCGTCCCTTCCAAGAATCCTGTCCGCCCATTCCGGCACACTCTCATGACTGCCCGGCGGGCCGGCTTCCCGCAGAAGCTCGATCGCCGCCTCGCGCGTTACGCCTTGGCCGACCAGAAAATTCACAGCCTCGGGATCATCTCCAGAGCAGTTCGCCTGCGCCGCCGCGGTCACTTCCGTAGTCATGCCCCGATCAACGGAAATGGCCTCCCCCGGGTTCCTTCCGGAACTTAATCGGCATTGGAAACTTGTCCTCCCACTTCAATGTGGAGGCGCTTATGAGCAATAGCGGCACGAAGTGGCAGGACATATTCGGGGCATTCGCGGGAAAGGTGGCGCAGGCCGCCGGCAGCCCCATTGCCTTCGGCGCCGCTGTTGCGGGGCTTCTCGTCTGGGCGGCGACCGGCCCATGGCTCGGCTATTCCGACGGCTGGCAGCTCTTCGTGAACACGGGCACGACCATCGTCACCTTCCTCATGGTGTTCATCATTCAGAACAGTCAGAACCGCGACGGACTCGCGGTCCAGATCAAGCTCGACGAGATCATCCGGGCGCAGAAGGGCGCCAATAACTCCATGATCGACCTCGAATGTCTCACGGAAAACGAACTCGCGGCGTTGCGTGCGAAATTCTCCGAGATCGCCGAAGCGGCACGCCGGGACGAATTGCCGGTCATCGAGAATGAAGAGCAACGGGTCCGCATAGCTGGCGAAAATTGACGCCTGCGGGCGAAGCAGCCTTACCACCGGGCGCAGAACTTGCGGATGATGTCGCGCAAATTGCCCTGGACGAGGCGCTCGGCGGATGGCGAAGGAAGCCACCGGGACTGCCTCTGATTCCATTCCGGCCAGATTCCGTGCCGGTAAGTCACATGCATCGGAAAAATGAGGATCGGCGTTACCTGCGGCCGCTTGTGGGACGGATGCTCGTATATGCCGATCGGCTGGGTCGCGATCACCCCCTCAAGTCCGGCTTCTTCATATGCTTCCTGACGGGCCGCCTCATAGGCCCGCTGCCGCCTGTTCCAATGCCCCTTCGGCACGATCCAGCGTTGGGTGCGCCGGGTCGTGATCAGCAGAAATTCAGGGCGCGAATCCTTGAGCCTGAAAGGAAGCGCGCCGGCATATCGGATCCCTCTCATTCCGGCCGTTCCTTGCCGTTTGCCCTGCCGGGGGGCCGCAAGATGTCTGCGGAAGGCTGGTGCACCGCCATGTTTTGGACCCTCGACTTCTTCACCACCGGGTCTCATCAGGAGACAGCGCACCAATTCTGTGCCGGCTCCGATGTTCCTATTCCCCGGATATCGCTGCGTTTTCGCGACGGCCGCTTAGGAACCAGTCGGCGGTCCTACGGGTTATCGAACGCCTTAGGCTCAATTCCATCAGCATGGAGGACATCATGGGACGTGGCATCTTGCTCTGGCTTTTGGGAGTTCCCATTCCCATCATTCTCATCCTCTTTCTTTTCTTTCGTTAGGAGAGCGACATGGCCGATGTCAGCGTCACCCACACAGCCGGAGAAGATATCTCGAAGCCGGCGGTCGTCTGGGGCCCCATCTTCGCGGGCGCATTCGCCGCTGTCGTGACGACGGCCGTGCTCATGCTTCTGGGCTCCGGATTGGGGTTGACCCTGATCTCGCCGTGGACGCAGGAATCGGCGAGCCTGACAACCATCGCCGCCTCCACGGCGGTCTGGATCGTCATCGTGCAGTGGCTTTCCTCGGCAATAGGCGGCTATCTCGCCGGGCGGCTCCGGACCAAATGGGTCAATGTGCATACGGACGAAGTGTTCTTCCGTGATACCGCGCATGGCTTCATGGCGTGGGCGGTGGCGACGCTCATCGTCCTCGGCGCCATCGGTCTCCATTCAACGGTCCTGTTCGGCGCCGGGACCCATGTTGCCGCCAGCGTCGCCGGCGGGGCAGCCAGCGGCACGGGCCAGTCCGCCGCAGGCGAGAGTCAAGGCGGCGCAACAGGGTATCTGGTCGATAGCTTGCTGAGGCCCGCCGATCCGGCCCGGCTTTCCTCCGCCGGGCCGGAAGCGGATCAGGCGGCCGCGGCCCAGGCTACCCGCATCCTGGCGATGGGAGCGGTTCAGGGCGACATCAGCCAGGAAGACCGCACCTATCTCGCCACTCTCGTAGCCGCGCGCACCGGCTTGTCCCAACCCGATGCGGAGGCGAGGGTCGCGACCTTACTCACGCGGGCCGATGAATTGAAGAACAAGGCGCAACAGGCGGCGGATGAAGCCCGCAAGGCAAGCGCCACGGCCGCCATTCTCGGCGCGCTCTCGATGGCGATCGGCGCCTTCATCGCGGCGGTAGCCGGGGCCGTCGGCGGCCGACAGCGCGACGACGAAGAAACCATACGCCTCTCTCATTCGAACTGATGGGCTCGCCGCGGCTCAAGGCCATTCCGGCTTCCGCTTGTGCCCGGCCATCGTCTTCAGATAAGCGAGCACATCGTCGATCAGGACGTCCGGCTGCGGATGAGACTCAAAGGCCGGCATGGTGGCGTTATAGCGGATCGAGCGCGGATCCATGATCCATTTGCGCAGCCATGGATCCGGGACATATTCGGTGACGCTCACCGGGTAATTGAGCTCGGGCGCCTTGTCGCCGCCTTCGCCATTCACCGAATGACAGGCCATGCAGTTCTCGCGGAAGACGACGAAGCCCTTCTTCGCCTGAGCCGACGCGTCCGCCGGCGGGCTGAGGCGCGGGAAGCGGTCCACGAAATTCACGAGATCGATGCCGACCACCTGATAGGGCCAGCCATTGGCGCCCTCGGCGCGCAGCCCTTGCGATTTGAGATTGTCCCAGACCAGATAGAAGGGTCCGAGCGGCACGTCCTTTTCGTTCTGGAAGCGATTCTGGACGTTGAACGCCGCCTGGTCCTGCCGCCTGTAGACGAGATAGCCGGCAAAGCGCGAAAAACGGTCCATCGGCAAAACGGGCTGGTAGCCGTCGACGCATGTGAACAGCACCTCGTCGATCTCCCGCCATGTGTCGCCATAGACGGCGGCGAAGAGCCTGGCGATCTCGAAGCCTTCGTAGGTTACATTCTTGTCTTCATGCGGCTCCCAGACGGTGATCTCGGTGACCGGCGCCTTCCGCTTCAACTCCGCCATGCTCAGCTGGGCGACCGGCTTGCCGCGCACCGAGAAGCGCAGCAGCGCATCGTCCGATGCCAGAGCGGCCGAGGTGACGAGCCACATGGCCGCCAGCATGGACCCGATCAATCGCGCAAGCATCGCAACCCCCTTGATGATAAATCGCCTCAGGCTGCCAGCACGTCATTGCCCAATGATTAAGGAGTATCTGAAATTTCAACGAACCGCCGATCACCGGTGATCGAACAGGCGCGCAATCCGATCGCCGATCGCCTGCACCAGCGAGACAAGCACGATCAGCACGATGATGACCGCGATCATCACCTCGGTCTGGAAACGCTGGTAGCCGTAGCGGATGGCCAGGTCGCCGAGGCCGCCCGCGCCGACGGCGCCCGCCATGGCGGAGGCGCCGATCAGCAGGACCAGGGTCACGGTGAAGCCGGAAACGAGGCTCGGCAGGGCCTCCGGCACCAGGACCTCGCGTACGATGGTCCAGCGGCTGCCGCCCATCGCCTTCACCGCGTCGACGAGGCCGCGATCGACCTCGCGCAGCGCCACCTCGGCGACGCGGCCGAAATAGGGAATGGCGGAGATTGCGAGCGGCACAATGGCGGCCGTAGTCCCGATCGAGGTTCCGACAATCAGCCGCGTCAAAGGAATCAAGGCGACGAGCAGGATGATGAAGGGGAGCGAGCGGACCGCGTTGACCACCGCGCCCAGCACCTTGTTGACCCACCGGTTCTCCCAGATGCCGCCGGGCGCGGTGCCGACAAGCACAAGGCCCAGCGGCAGGCCCAGCACGAAGCTGATGATGCCCGCGACGAAGGTCATGGTGAGGGTCTGGCCGAGCGAGACGAGCAGCGCCTGATAGGGAAGATCGAACATCTCAGTCATTCTCCAGGCCAAGCTGCGCCGCGGCGAGAAGCCGTCTGGTGAGGTCGGCGGCGGGCGCCGCAAAGACACGCTCGGTCGGCCCCTCTTCGACGATGCGGCCGTGATCGAGGACGATCACCCGGTCGGTGACGGCGCGGATCACGCTCATCTCATGGGTGATGAGCAGGATGGTGAGGCCGAGCCGGCGGTTGATATCCTTGAGCAGGCTCAGGATCGCGGTGGTCGTTTCGGGATCGAGCGCCGAGGTCGCTTCGTCGGAGAGCAGCAGCGCCGGCGATGCGGCAAGAGCCCGGGCAATGCCGACACGCTGCTTCTGCCCGCCGGACAATTGCGCCGGATAGGCGCCGGCCTTGGCGTCGAGCCCGACCAGGCGTAGAAGCTCGTCCACGCGCCGTTTCCGATCGGGGTGGCTCCTGCCGGCGATCTTCAGCGGCAAGGCGACATTGTCGGCGACCGTCTTGGCGGAGAGCAGATTGAAATGCTGGAAGATCATGCCGATGCGCCGGCGGACCTTCTGCAGCTCGCTTTCGTCGAGCGGCACGATGTCGCGCAGGACATTGTCGCCGTCGAGCACTTCGACCGAGCCCCTGTCCGGCTTCTCCAGCCCGTTGATGCAGCGGATCAGCGTCGACTTGCCGGCGCCGCTGCGGCCGATGACTCCCAGGATCTCGCCGCGCCGCACGTCCAGCGAAATATCCTCGATCGCCGCATAGGCGCCGAATTTCTTGGTCACGCCGGACAAGCGCAGCATGGTGGGATTGTTCATGATATCGGTATCCGGAAAACAATCATGCGCCCATACGGGCGCATGATCGACAGCAAAATGGAGTGAGCGCGGCTTCACCAGGCCGGCAAAGCAGTCCCCTTATAGACCTTGGCCAATGTCTCCTTCACCGTGTCGTTCTGATAGGCGGAAACGAGGGTCTTCACCCAGGCTTCGCTCTCGCGGCCCTGCTTGACGGCGATGAAATTGCGATAGGGATTGTCGTCGACCGCCTCGGTTGCGACGCGATCTTCGGCTGTCAGATTGGACTTGATGGCCCAGTCGGTGTTGACCACGGCGGCATCGAGATCGTCGATCGAACGGCCGACGATGCCGGCATCGAGCTCCTGGATCTGGAGCTGCTTCGGATTGTCGGTGATATCGACCGGCGTCGCCAGGATCCCCGCTTCCGGCCTCAGCTTGATGAGGCCTTGCGCCTCCAGAAGGCGGAGCGCCCGGCCCTCATTGCTCGGATCGTTCGGCACGCCGACCACCGCTTTGTCGGGCAGCTCGGCCACGGATTTGTGCTTCTTCGAATAGAGGCCTATCGGCCACACGGCGGTGTAGCCGACGGGGACGATGTGATAGCCGCGCGTGGTGATCTGGTTGTCGAGATAGGGCTTGTGCTGGAAGGCGTTGGCATCGAGCTCGTTGTTCTCCAGGGCCTCGTTGGGCTGGGTATAGTCGTTGAAGACGACGAGCTCGATGGTCAGTCCCGTTTTTGCCGCTTCCTGCGAGACGACGGCCCAGACATCCTCATCCTCGGCGCTCATGATGCCGACCCGGATGGACTGATCGGCCATGGCGCGATCGACGAGAGTCAGGGACGAAATGGCCAAAACGGCCGCCAGCAGCGCGCGGCGGGAAAAATGAAGAGACACGGCAGCAACTCCTGAGATTGGTCCTGAGACCAGCGAAGGTTGAGGTATGTGGGGAGCACTAGCGGCTGCGGAAAGTGCTGCCGACCCATTTTTTCTTACGCATCGCGCAAGAAAATCTCACCCGTCGCCCTCGTCCGACCAGCTGCCGCAGAAGATTTTCTCAAACCGCGGATTAGAGTTCCGAAGGAGGCGGGTCTTCACGGCTCCGACTTCGGCTTATAATTCATCTGCCCTTGGCAGGCGACGCAATGGCGGTTAATCGACACGGCACCGCACGCCCCGATTGATGTTACCCTGTTCGCCCGGCGGAGAATAACCGATGACGACCAACGCCACCTCAGCCCCACAGCTCGGCCGCAGCGCCGCCATTCCCGCCACGCCGGAGGAGGCGCAGCTCGATGTCGTGCCCAATCCGCAGGAAGGCACGCTCTACCTCACCCGCTTCACCTGCCCGGAATTCACCTCGATGTGCCCGGTTACAGGCCAGCCCGATTTCGGCCATCTGGTCATCGACTATGCGCCCGACAAGCTGCTCGTCGAATCGAAGTCGCTGAAGCTCTTCCTGCACAGCTTCCGCAATCACGGCGCCTTCCATGAGCATTGCACCGTCTATGTGGCGAAACGGTTTTGCGATGCCGCCAAGCCGATCTGGCTGCGCATCGGCGGCTACTGGTATCCGCGCGGCGGCATTCCCATCGATGTCTTCTGGCAGACCGGCGAGCCGCCCAAGGGCCTGTGGCTCCCCGACCAGGGCGTCGCTCCCTATCGCGGCCGGGGCTAGGACATATCCCATGACGGACGATCTTCACACACTGCGGCGGCGCGAAGGCATCGTCTTCCTCGTCGCCTTCGCGCTCTGCATTCCGGCGGCCAATTGGTTCATCCTGCATGTCGGCACCGTCTGCGATCCGCAAGGGCCCTGCCTCGTTCCGGTGGCGCCCGGCGTGCTGGCGCCGTCCGGCGTGCTGATGGTCGGCCTCGCACTGGTGCTGCGCGACCTCATCCAGCGCCGCCTCGGCGTCAAGGTGGCGGCGGCCGGCATCGTGGCCGGCGCTCTCCTGTCGGCCTTCTTCGCCCCGCCCCATCTCGTCGTCGCCTCGGCGGCGGCTTTCCTTCTGTCGGAAACCGCCGATCTTCTCGTCTATACGCCACTGCAGAAGAAAGGCCTGGTGCTGGCGGTCGCCGCCAGCAGCGCCATCGGCCTCGTCATCGACAGCTTGGTCTTCCTCTATCTCGCTTTCGGGAGCCTCGCCTTCCTGGAAGGCCAGGTGATCGGCAAGGCCTGGATGGTTCTGCTCGCGCTGCCCGTCATCGCCTGGCTCAGAAGGCGCGATGAAAGGCTCGGGCTCACGCCGGCGTGACGCTCAATGCAGATAGCCCATGAAGTACAAAACGATGATGATCGGCAGCGGTATGCCGATCAGCCACAACAAGCCACCTTTGAGCATCGCGCTATTCCTTGCTCCTAACGATGCGGGAACAACGCGGTATCGCACATCTTGGTTCCCGCGCGCGGGCTCTAGGCATTGGCGCGGCGCAGGACCGCATTGAGCAGCACATTCACGCCCGGTGCGGTATAAAACGGCTCGATATGCTCTTTCTCGTTGTGACTGATGCCCTCCCGGCATGGCGTGAAGATCATCACCGTCGGCATAACAGTGGAGATGTGATAGGCGTCGTGCCCCGCCGCGCTCAGCAGATGCCGATGCGAGACGCCGAGTTCCGCCGCCACGCTGCGCACCAGATTGATCAGTCTCGGATCAAATCCGACACCGCCGAAGCTCCATTCTTTGCCGACCGCGATCTCGACATTCGCTTCGCGCGCTGCGAGCGGCAGGAAATCGCGGAACTCGACATACATCTCCTGCGCTTTTGCCGCATCCGGATGCCTCATATCCGCAATCAGCTCGGCGAAATGCGGAATGATTCCGTATCGGTTCGGCTCGACAGTCAGGCGGGAGCAAGTCGTGCGCCCCTCCGGCTCATGCTGCCAGCCGATCTCGTTGAGCCGGGCGATCAGCAATGAGGCGCCGAGTAGAGCGTTCCGGCGCCGGCGCATCTGGGTCGGCCCTGAATGAGCATTCTCCCCGGTGACGCGGAGCTCCAGGCCGAAAGACTTGAAACCGCCGGTGACAATCCCCGCATGAAGCCCTTCGGCGTCGAGCACGTCATCCTGCTCGATATGAAGCTCGAAGTACGAGTCATAGTCTTCGGGGCGCACAGAATCCTCGCCGAGATAGCCAATGCGTTCCAGCTCGGCGGCGAATGTCTTCCCACCGCTGTCGTGCTGGTCATGAATCCATCCGGCATCATGCAGGCCCGCAAAAGCGCCAGATCCCATCATGGGTGGCTGAAAGCGGACACCTTCCTCATTGGTCCAGCTCACGACCTCGATGGCCCGCCGAGTCGACACCTCGTGATCGTTCAATGTCCGGATGACCTCGAGCCCGGCCAACACGCCCAATATGCCGTCGTAACGCCCGCCGGCGGTCTGCGTATCGAGATGACTGCCGATCAGGATGGCCGGCAAGCTCTCATCCAGGCCGGCCCGGCGCGCGAAAATATTGCCGAAAGCATCGACCCGCGTGCGGCAGCCCGCGGCCCTGCACCATGTCACGAAGGCATCGCGCATGAGCTTGTCCTCATTGCTCAAAGCGAGGCGGCTGAGGCCACCGGCGCGCCCCGGTCCGATCCGCGCCGACGCCTCGAGGTCGCGCCAAAGCCGCGCGATATCGATCTCGATCCTGTTCGCCCTGCCGGCGGCCATGCGCACTGCCCCACCTGAACCGCCTCACTCCTCGCAGAATCCGCTATATTGGCCTATCCAAAAGCGATAATATTCGCTTTGATCATTCTCTAAGTTTTGGCGATGACCATTCCTTCGATCAGCAATGTCGATCTCAAGCTCCTGCATGTCTTCATGACGGTGGCGCGCAGCGGCGGCTTCGCCCTCGCGCAGACCGAGCTCAATGTCAGTCAGGCGACGATCAGCATCCACATCAAGAATCTCGAGACGCGCCTCGGCATGTCGCTCTGCCAGCGCGGCCGCGGCGGCTTCGCGCTCACCGAAGACGGCCAGCGCGTGTATGACGCGACCAACGCGCTTTTCAACCACATCGAGGACTTCCGCAGCGTGGCGCTGGGCCACGACAAGCTGGTCGGCGAATTGCAGATCGGCATCATCGACAATGCCGTCTTCCACCGCAGCTTCCAGCTCGGCGACGTCATCGAGCGTTTCGGCAAGCTCAATCATTCTGTCGACTTCACCGTCCATGTCGCGCCGCCGAACAAGCTCGAGGAAATGGTGCTCGGCGCCCAGGCGCATATGGCGATCGGATTTTTCCCGCGCCGGCTGTCTCAGCTGAGCTATGCGCCGATCTTCACCTCGCGCATGGAGCTCTATTGCGGCAGGAAACACCCGCTCTACAGACAGGCGCCCGAGGTCGACCTCGCCGACATCGAGGCTTGCGACCATGCCCAGCGCGGCTATGTCTCGGCCGATCAGCTTCCCGAAAACGAGCGCAATCTCAATTTCACCGCGCGGGCCCACAGTATCGAAGGCCTCGCCCATCTCATTCTGTCGGGACAGTATCTGGCCTTTCTTCCCGTTCACTATGCCGAGCAATGGACGGCGAAAAAGCTGATGCGCACGATCAGACCTGAGCTCTACGCCTATGAATCGACCTATGAGGTGATCCGCCGGAAATCCGCCGCGCGCACCCCGGCCGAGGTCAAGTTCTACGACCAGCTCCTGGCCATGGCCAAGACGTGAGGTTTATTTTGTGGATGAAGGCCAAGGGCTGCTGGGCGTTGCGGATTTTGTCCACCTCGGCGCGAACGACCTCGATCTGGCGATCGATCTCGCCAGCGCCGATAAGGCCCAGCGCCAGGAGGGTTTCCTCCGCCGCCTCCAGCCACGCATCGAAGTAATGCCCCTCGATGTGCTCGTCATCGCCGCATGCCCCCATCTCCTCATCGCGCGCGAGAGCCGCGACGAGACGGCCCTGGAAATCGGTCCACGGAAAGTGGCCGGCTTTGACCGCCTCGACGATGAGCGCGAAGACCCGCGCCTGCCATGGCGCATGGAACAACGGCGTGTTGCGGTCCCCGGACAGCCTGCCGCGTTCGAGGGCCGCGATCACCAGGCGATGGTCATCAGGCTGGTTCAAGATAGCTCTCCCATAGATCGGCGTGGATCACATCCGCCGCCTCGGCGTGGCGTCCCCACAGCTCACCTGCGGTGAAGGCGACGGTATAGCAATGCTGCGGTTCCGGCCCCCTGCCCGCCGCGACCGCATCGGCGAACTGAAAAACGCCGTTGTCGGCGACGACCTGTCCCGTCCTTGCGCGCAGGTAACGTGGCGCACGCGTATGCCCCGCGGGCGAATCCTTCGTGACGCGCACCGCCTGTCCCACGGCGAAAAGCGGCTTCCGCTTGTCGCCGGGGTAGCTCAGCTGCGCGCCTGCCCGCACGGCGGAGATGAGCTCATCCGCGCCGACCTTGCCGTGCCGGGTGGCATCGATGTCAAAGAGCTTGCGGCCGCTGCGCAGCTCCTCCTCGTTCACGAGTCCGGCCTGCAACAGCAGCGCCTCGGCCGCGACGATCCATTTCTCGAAGTAATCCAGCTTGAGATAGTCGCCGGCAGGCATCCGCTCGATCTCCTGGCGATGCTGGTCGGCGCTGTAAGGCACTGGTCCCGCCAGCACCTCCGCCAGCGCGAAAGCCCGGCGCTGCCACTGCGCCTTGAAGACATAATCCCCCGTGTCGACGGAGATCGGGCCGAAGCCATGCATGCCGCCCAGATCATGTATCCCGTCCATGTAACGTCCCTCCCGACCTAGAGCCCTCCCGTTTTGATCGAATCGTTCCGATTCGATCAAAACGGGAAAAGGGCTAGAAAGCATATAATCTGGAGCGCTTCCTTATCGCCAAAGTCGAGCAACTTTGGCGGGAAGCGCTCTAAAGCTGCGCGGTTCCGATCATGCCGTCGCGGGTGACGAGCCCAGCCAGCTGATCGAGGGTGAATGTTTCCGTGCCCGTCGGGCGCATCGGCAGGACCATGTAACGGATCTCGGCGGTGCTGTCCCAGACCTTGATCTCGACATCCGTGCCGATCTCGACGCCGAATTCCTTGAGCACCGCGCGCGGTTCGCGCACGACGCGGGAGCGATAGGCAGCGCCCTTGTACCAGGCCGGCGGCAGGCCGAGCACCGGCCAGGGATAGCATGAGCACAAAGTGCAGACGATGACATTGTGCATTTCGGGCGTGTTCGCAACGACGCGCATATGCTCGCCTTGATAGCCGGTGAAGCCCATGGAATGGATGGCGGCAGTGCCGTCACGGAGCAGCCAGTCGCGGAAATCCGGTTCGAGCCAGGCCCGCGCCACCACCCTGGCGCCGTTGCGCGGACCCGTTTCACGTTCATAATATTCGACGATGCGGTCGAGCGCCTCCGGATCGACCAGCCCCTTGGCGATCATCAACTCTTCGAGCGCCCGCACCCTGAGGCTCGGCCCTTGCTCCAGCGGATCGTGGTCGTGATCGTGGTCGTCATGATCATGCGGCATTCAGGTCTCCTCGCGCATAGCGGCGGCGCAGGCGCCGGACACTCATCCGGGCGGCTCGCGCCAGACCGTCATAGTCGACGCTTACCGCGAATATATCCTCCAACTGCCGCGCCATGGCGAGCAATCTCTGGTCGCAATGGCGGGCTCCAACGATCTGAACGCTGAGCGCACGGCCGTCCGGCAGCGGGAAGGCCGGCAGCGAAACCACCGGATGACCGGTATGGTTGAACAGCGCCGTATAGCGGATCGTGGCTTCGAGGACCGGCAGCTCGCATCCGCGCAAGGATACGGTCTGGGCGGCACGCTCCGGCGCATCGGCGGGCAGGGACGGCAGGATCAGCACATCAAGGGTTTCGAACAGGCCATCGACGACATCGGCGATCCGCCTCCGCCTGACCTGCGCCAGCGCATAATCCTCATCGCTGAAGCTGCGGCCGAGCTCGATTCCGTCACGGGCGATGTCGGGATGCGCCCGCCAGAGATCCGGGAAACGCTGCGTGTGATAGGCGGCGGCCTCGCGCGAAACAGTGACCATATGCGCATGCATGATGTCGTCCGGCAGCGGCACTCGCGTCTCGCGCAGTCCATGGCCCGCCACCGTCAGCGCTGAAGTGACCCGCGCCATGGCTTCGGTCACGAGAGGGGCGGCATCGACGAAATACTCGGGAGAGAAACCGATGCGCAATGGCCCGGCCGATACCGGCTCCTGTTCCCGCGGGTCGAGCAGGGATTGGATCGCCTGCAGGTCGGCCGCGGAGCGCGCCAAGGGCCCGACATGATCACAGGAGCGCGCCAATGGCCGTACTCCTTTGACGCTGACTCTTCCCCAGCTCGGCTTGAATCCCGCCACCGAGCAGCAGGACGCCGGAATGCGGATGCTGCCGCCCGTATCAGTGCCGATCGCGCCATAAGCAAGACCGGCGCAGACCGCAGCCCCGGCGCCGCCGCTCGATCCGCCGGCAATGCGATCCGGCGCAATCGGATTGATCACCTGCGGCGTGCGCGTTCCGAAAGCGCCGGCATCGGTCTCGAGCACCCCGACGATGACGGCGCCGGCGCGGCGCAGCACAGCCACGACATCGGCGTCCTCGCGTGGATGATAATCCGCCAGATGCGGCAGGCCCGCCCTGCATATGGCCGGCGTCGTGTCGATCAGGTCCTTGACGGCGATCGGAACGCCGTCGAGCGGTCCCAGAAACTCTCCGCGCGCGTGGCGCAGGCTCGCGGCCTTCGCTTCTGCTTCGGCGGTCGCGGGGATCAGATCGCTGTAAGCGTGGATGAAACGATCATCCCGGTCGATGCGGTCGAGGACATCGCGCAGCAGCTCCGGCGCGGAAACACGCTTCGCCCGCAAGGCCGCGGCTGCCGCGACAAGGGTCGGAAATAGCGGCATGCGGATCAGGCCCGGTTCAGCGCGTTGAGCATGCCGGTCCGGTCGTGGCAGTTGAAATATTCGAAAGACTGGTCCTTGGCCCGGATCACGCTCATCTCGTGATAGAGGCGCAATTTCGCATCCTTGAAGCTACGGTAGTGCCGGGTGCCCGCCGCGAAAATCGCCAGATGGCTGTCGGTCTTCACCCAGGCCTCGAGCTCGCCGAGGCTGCGCCAGGCGCTCAGGCTATAGGTCTTATCTAGCGGGCCTGAAGCGGAAATGAGCCTCATATAGCGATTGAAGAAACAGCCGACCTTCTCGCCGCCGTCACGGATGAAGGCCATGCCCTCATCTAACTTTGGCCGCACCATCTCCAGATAGAAGCGCCGCTCATCCGCATCCGTGTCGGTCCAGTCCTGGCCGGAGCGGAGCAGGCACAGATTGTCGTGCGGTGTCACGACGATGTGACGATGCAGCGTGTCGTTACCGCCCGCGAATGCCGCCCTCGGTTTCCCCTGCGGAGCGAGATCGTCGGTCTGGGCGCGCGGGATCCGGTCGCGGGCGCTTCCCCAATAGCCATGCGTATCGGTCATTCCGCTCATCGCCGGCGCGATCTTCGCGTAACCTTCCGGATGCGGATGCGAGAACGTCGTTTCAGTGTCGGCGATGGAGGGCGTGTAGCATTCGCGGAAAAAGCCCAGCGCACCGTCGACCGGCGCGCCGGCGCGCCACCAGTCTTCCGGCAAAGCGGTGCGCCACCGGTCGTAGGTGTCGCGATCGTCCCAGTAACCGACGAGCACGCTGTTGGTGCGTCCTCGCTCGTCGACATACTCGGCCCTGTCCCAGAATGCAGGCCCGAAAGGCCGAGCGAAGCCTTCCTGCTGAAGCGCGATCGCCTTGGCGCTCGCCGACGAGGCCTCGCCGAACTGCACCCCGAAGAAGGCCATCGGCAGGGCGGTCACCTCCGGACTGAAGCGGGCGGAGTAGGAAGGGGTCGCCGGCGCAAAACCCTCCGGCGCGGCGAGCGGACGCGCCCGCGGCATCTGGAGATGCGACGGAATGGCCGGCTCGAGCCTCGCCGGAGCATCGAGAGGCTTTGGCGGGCGGAAGCGATCGAGAAGCATGCCCCAGGCTCCGGCTACTCCCTTCGGCAGCAGCAGCACGAAGATCACCAGCAGGAGTCCAATTAAGGTGTTGCGTATATCGCCCATGCTCTTGCCGGCCTCGACCAGGATCATCATCAGACCGGCGCCGAGGATCGGCCCCCAGGTCGATTTGAGTCCGCCGACGATCACCATCGACAGGACGAACATGAGCGTCGAGAGTTCGAACAGGCTGGGACCGGCGAAGCGGAAATGCGCGGCATAGGAAGCCCCGGCCAGTCCGGTGAAGAAGGCCGTGACGACAAAGGCGATGATCTGGAACCTGGTCCGGTTGATGCCGCGCGCGGCGGCATAGACGGCGCTGTCGCTGGTGGCGCGGAAAGCAAGGCCGAGCCGGCCATGGATAACGATGATGGAGGCGATGAAGGACAGCGCGAAGACGGCCAGCACCGTGAAATAATTGCCGATGATCCAATTTGCCTTCAGCAGCTTACGGAAGCCGAGATCGATGAATTGCGAGAAGCCGTTGGTGCCGCCGAAGAAGGGCGTGCATGTGCCGCCGGTCGTAATGTAGCAGGCGGAATCGGTGATGATCAGCGTATAGGCCATGTAGGCAATGGCGAAGGTCAGGAGCGCCACGTAGGCGGCGGCGAGACGCAGGCAGGCAAGCCCGATCAGCAAGGCCGCGATCGCGGCGGCAAGGCCCGCCACCGGCATGGAAATCCAGGGCGACAGGCCGAAATAGACGGCGAGCATTGCGACGCAATAGGAGCCGATCGCGAAGAACAGCATCTGTCCCAGCGAGAAGACGCCGGCATGGCCGGTGAGCACATTCCATTGCACCGCCACCGACGCCCAGATGAGGAAGGTGATGAGCTCACCCAGGGCATAACGCTCGGTGACGAGAAACGGCAGAAGCGACAGAGCGGCGAGAAGCAGCACCGCGCCCACCAGATGCCGGTTCATTTCGGTCGACGGTGTCATGAGCGTACGACCTCCTGCTGCCCGAAGAGGCCGGCCGGCTTCCAGATCAGGACGATGATGACGAGCAGCAGCATGATGGGAAAGCCATAACGGACTCCGATATAGTACTGGATCGCAGCCTCGATCAGCCCCAAAGCGACGGCGGCGATGCCGGCGCCGGTCACGCTGCCGAGCCCCGCCACCACGCAGATGACGAAGGCGCGCAGCAGCGGATTTGCGCCCATGTCGGGCGACAGCGTCGCCAGCGACGAGATGAGGATGCCCGCGGCCGCGGCGAGGATGCCGGCGATGACAAGGACCTGCAGATAGGTGCGACCGGCCTCGACGCCCATGAGCAGCGCCGCCTCGCGGTTCATGGCGGTGGCGCGGATGGCGAGCCCGAAGCGGGTATGTGTCAGGAGCCAGGCGATGCCGCCGATGAGGATCGCCGCCATGAGCAGGATACCGACCGATTGATAGGTGACGGCGATATCGCCGATGCGGAACACGCCCTCGACCTGCGCCGGCTGGCGAAACGGATAGGCGCCGTAATATTTGAGGAGCAGATCCTGCAGCAGGATGGCGACGCCCGCCGTGGCCACGATGATATTGACCTCGAAGCCTTCGGTGTCGAGCATGAAGCGGACGACGAAGAGATGCACGACGGCGCCGATGAGGCCGCCGGCGGCGAGGCCGAACAAGAAGGCCAGAGGCAGAGGCAGGCCCCATAGCATGGCGGCCATATAGGTCGCATAGGCGCCGATGGTCATGAAGACCCCATGCGCCATGTTGAACATGCGCATTGTGCCATAGGTCAGAGCGAGACCGACCGAGGCGAGAGCATACATCGCGCCCAGCGTCAGTCCGGTGACGAGGATCTGGAGAACGGCCTGCATGTCAGTGTCCGCCGAGATAGGTTTTCAGAATGTGGCCCGAACGGGTGAGGTCGGCCGCGGAACCGCTCCAGGCGAAGCGACCGCCGTCCATCAGATGGAAGGCCGTCGCCACCCTCGCGACGCGGCCCGGATTCTCCTCGACCACCAGGATCGAAAGGCCGCGCGCGGCAAGCTCGGCCAGTGCCTGATAGATCTGATCGATGATCAATGGCGCCAGACCCAGCGACGGCTCATCGATCATGATCAGCCTGGCCTTGGCCATCAGGCCCCGGCCGATGCCGACCATGCGGCGTTCGCCGCCCGACAGGCTGCTGGCCCGTTGGGCGCGGCGCTCCTTGAGGCGTGGGAACAACTCGAAAACCTCTGCGAGCGTCTCGCGCACTTCCATCATGTCCTTGCGCACATAACCGCCCATCATCAGATTTTCCTCGACCGTCATGCCGGCGAAAAGCTGGTCGCCCTGAGGGACGAGCACCAGCCCGGCGCGGGCGCGACCGGGCGCGCTCGACGCAACGGGCGAGCCCGCGAAGATGATCTCGCCCGACCATGGCGGCAGCAATCCGGAAAGCGCGCGCAGCAAGGTCGATTTGCCGTGGCCGTTCGGCCCGATGACCGCGGTGATGCCACCCTCTTCGACCGTGAAGCTCACCTCGTGCAGGACGCGGATCTGGCGATACCCGCTCGTCAGATCCCTGACGGTCAGGAGCGCGCTCATATCGGCATGTCCATATTGTCGGCTTCGCTTCCGAGATAAACCGAGCGCACCAACGGGTCCTTGGCGAGGCCCCGCGGCGCGCCGTCATAGATGAGCTTGCCCTGATGCATGATCAGTGCGCGGTCGGCGACGGCGGTGAGGAAGCGCATGACATGTTCGATGAAGACGATCGAAATGCCGCGGCCGCGCAGCCCTTCCGTCAGCTCGATGAACTCATCCACCTCCCTCGGCAGGAGACCGCCGACCGGCTCATCGAGCAGCAGCATCTTCGGCGCATGTACGACCGCGGTGGCGACCATGAGTTTCTTACGCGCCAGGACCGCGATATCGGAGACAAGCCGGTCGGCGATGTCCGCCAATCCAAACGCATCTAGGGACGCCATCGCCCGCTCCCGGTCCTGGCGCCCGATCAGAAGCCCGGCCCTGGTCCCTCTGCTGCCGTAGATGACGGCAGCCAGCATGTTCTGCAGCACGGTGAGGCCGCCGAAGCCGCTGGTCACCTGAAAGGTGCGCGCCATGCCGTCATGGAAAAGCCGGTACGGCGCCCTGCCGGTGATGTTCTCACCCTGGTAGAGAACCTCCCCGGAGCTCACTCTGGTCAGCCCCGAGATCAGATCGAAAAAGGTCGTCTTGCCCGCGCCATTTGGGCCACCGATGCCGACGGTCTCGCCGGGTCTGATCAGGAGGTCGACGCCGTCGACGGCGGCCAGGGCGCCATAGAACTTGGCCACGTTACGGCATTGGAGAAGAGGCGGGACGGACATGGACACCGCTCCCTCACTTCATCCAGGCCGGCTTCTCGAATTTCGCGATGTCATAGGGTGAGGGCGAAATGATGTGCCCGTTTTCCGCCTTGTTCTTGATCTGGCTGAAGATATGGGCCATGCCGAGCGACGGGTCCTTGGTCTGCACCGGATAGGACAGCGCTGCCTGGGTCTCCTGGTCGAAACGGATGACGCCCATCGGACTGCGGAAGATCATTGCCTTGAGGCGCTGGGCGATCTTGCGGTTCTGCTCTTCTTCGTAAGGGACGCCCGGGCCGCCGGCCAGCGCGGCCGCGATTGCATAAAGATGCAGCGCCGAATAGGTCTGGCCGCCGCCATTGGGCGAAGCCTTCTGATCGTTGCGGGCGAGATAGTTCTTGGTGAAGGCGAGACCGATTTCGTCCTGGAGGATACCGATATTGGTCGCATAGAGGACGCCCTCCGAGGCATCGCCGGCGATATCGCGGAACGCCGCCAGCGAGGCGCCATACTGCAGATAGACCAGGCTGTCGGTCGGATTGGTCAGGAACTGGATCATGAACTGAGCCTGATCCTGCGGGAAGAAGTGCGTCACGACGATCAGGCCCGGCGGATTTTCGCGCAGCTTGGCCAATGTCGGGCCCCATTCGGAGGTCGGCGCCTGCACGGTCTCGTAGAGCGAGATCTCATAGCCATATTCGGCCGCCTTGCCCTCGATGGATTTGGCGATGTTGATCGAATAGGTGATCGGCCCGGTGATCAGCGCCAGCCTCCGGTTCGGAAGCTTGAGCTGACCCGAGGTCTCGAGATGCTTGATGAAGTCGAGATAGGCGAAACCGTAATAGAGCTCGGAGGGACAATACATGAAGCAGCTCCAGTATTTATCCGGCTCCTTGCTGACGAGATCGGTATGGGCGCGCGCCGTATCGGCATGAAGATAGATGAGCGACGCGCCCGAGGCGACACCCTGCAAGGCCGTCTGCGAGCCCAGATTGTACCCCGAGATCAGGACATTGGCATTGTGCTTGTCGATGAGGCGCTGACCGGCGCTGATGATGACATCATCGCCCTTGGATTCTGTATCCTCGAAAGCGAGCCCAATCGGGCGGCCCAATATGCCGCCCAGCGCATTAATCTCCTCGGCGGCCATTTCAAGCCCGCGCTTGAATTCGACGCCGTCGGCGGCGATGGCGCCGGTGAGAGGCAGAGGCCCGCCGATAATCACCGGCGATGAATCCTGTGCGCGCGCCGATTGATTGAGACCGGAGAGCATGGCCAACGAGCCTGCACCGGCTCCCGCTTTGGTCATAAATGAACGACGTGACGCCACCGGCCCGATTGATGCATGAGTCATGTTTTCCTCCCGACTGCATCTGCTTCTTCGTTGTTGATCGAAGCCTAACGGGTGACCTACCTTTGAAATATCCAAAAGTAATAATATTTACTTAGATCAAACTCTACGTAACACCGCCCCATGCGTTTTCGAGCGTCTTCTCCACGGTTTGCTCCTCTGGAAGCCGTCAATTATATAGGCGCGGCAACGGCCTCGAGACGGCCCGGACAACAGGGTGCATGACGCAAGTTTTCTTTGGCGGGCCGGATCGGCCGCCCGGCTTCCTACGTGATCTGCTGGCCCGCTTTGTGGACGCCGTGCCGCAGGGCGGCGAGATCCTGTGGACGACCTACTATTTCCGCGACCTCGCCCTGGCGGAGGCGCTCATCCGCGCCCGGCAAAGAGGCGTCACGGTCAAGCTGTGCCTCGAGGCCGCGCCGAAACTCACCTCCGCCAACCAGGCGGTGCAAGCGCGCCTGACTGCGCCGGACGGCCTCGGCGACGGCTTTAAGCCCATCAAGCACCTGCTGCCGGCGCATCTGCATGAGAAGATCTATTATTTCAGCCATCCCCAGCCGGTCGTGCTGGTCGGCTCGTTCAATCCCTCCGGCAACACCCCGGAAGACCCCGAGGTGGTGCGCCGGATCGGCGACCAGGATCGCGGCCATAATTGCCTCGTCGCCGTCGATGACCCTGAGGCGGTGGCGAGCCTGAAGAAACATATGCTGGCGCTCCATGCCGGCCGGCAAGGCCTCGCCACCTATTTCGACCGTTCGGCCAGATCGGATTTCACCGGCGGCCCGCTCAGCCTTTTCCATTATCCGCGCTGGGATTGGGATGTCGTCGACCGGCTGGTCAGCGAACGAAAATATGACCGCATCCGCATCGCCGCGTCGCATTTTCGCGACAGATCGATCGCCCGCCTGCTCGGCCGCCAGGTCAAGGACGGCGCCTCCGTGACGGTGATCGCCCATGATACGCTGAGGCGCGTGCCGAGGCGCATCGAAGCCCTCGCCAGGGCGCAAGGACTCGACTTCATCCGCTATGCCCATCCGCAAGGACTGCCGATGCATTGCAAGTTCATCCTGCTCGAGGCGGCGGGCATTAGGCGCGTCCTGTTCGGCAGCATGAATCTCACCCTCACCTCGCGCTATCTCAACAACGAGCTCCTGGTGGCGCTCGACGATGCGCCGGAGATTTTTGCTGCATTCGAGGCCCGCTTCGCGCATATGCTGGCGGAAACTCGGCAGTTCAGGACCGTTCCCGAAGGACATGATGGCCATCCGTCTTAAGCCGCGATCGGCGCTCCAGCGCGGCGGCTGGGTTCCCATCCCGTCCAACCGCTCCATCCTGGTCTCGGTCGCCGATCGGCCGGCGCTCGCGACGATCGAACCCCTGCTCGCGTCGCTGCGCCGCGAGCGGATTTCGGTGCTCTACATTCCCGGCAACCCCGATGTGAAGCGGGAGCTCATCACCCGCTTCGGCGATGCGGCGGTGATCGACGCGCCGTGGAACAACCGCCCGAGCAGCGTGATTTTCCTTCTTACCTCGCGCGCCCGGCTTCTCATCGGCGCCGGCCGGATCGACGCCTTGCCGAAGCGGCTGGTGCGCGAGGCCTATCTCATGGGCATCGGCGTCGCCTTCGTCGCGGCGGAGACGTCCGATGCCGAGGCGCCGGACGCTACGCTCCTCACTTCCGTCGACATGTGGCTGGCGCAATCGGCGCCTGTAGAAGAAGCCTTGCGGACGAGAGGCGTTGCGCCCGACCGCATCGCGCTGGCGCCGATGAGCGATGCCGCCTCCCTCGAGGCGCAGTCGCCGGCGATGAAGCGCCTCAACTTCCTGATGGCGCGCCGCCCGCCCGCCCGCAACCCGTTGCAGGCTCTGGTCACGGGCTGGCTCGACAAGCCCGCCGGCAGGCGCATCCTCAAGTTGCGCGCCGAACGCATCGAGACGCTCGGCGAGCTCACCGCCACGCTCAACCGTCCCCAGACGATCCTCTGCCTCGGCAACGGCCCGTCGTCGGAAGACCCCGCTTTGGCGCAACTGAGCTATGACTGCCTGTTCCGGGTCAATCACCGCTGGGTCAAGCGCGGCCTCTATGCCGATCCGCAGATCGTCTTCACCGGGCAGAAGCGCACCCTCTTCACCTTGCGCAGCCGGCCGATCTTCGCCTTCCAGACGCGCCGCGCCGAGGCGTTGCTGGTCACGCACCAGATCTTCAATCCGCTGTGCCGGCATATGCGCTTCGTGACGCTGGAACGGCTGCAGATCCTCGGCCAGCTCGACTGGGACGGCGTGCGCCCGACCAATGGCGCGACGATGCTGGCGGTCGCCGTGGCGCTCAAGCCGAAGCGCCTGGTGATCTCAGGCATCGACCTTTTCGAGGACCCGGCCGGCGCCTATCCGGGCGACACGCAGACGCCCAATGACTATGTCGTCGTCCATGAGCGCACCAGCGAGATCGATTTCATTCTCGATACGCTCGAACGCTTCGAAGGTGAGCTCGTCATCCTGAGCAAGCCGCTGGCGGAGAAATGGGCGCTGCGATCATCTGGCGGGCGAATGTCTCGGCAATCGCCAGAATAGCGGCGTGAATGGGCCCGGCGGTTAGGCTGGGCAGCACCGATCCATCGACGATGTGAAGATTGTCGAGTCCGCGCAGCATCAGATCCGCATCCACCACGGAACGCGCGTCATGTCCCATGCGGCAGGTGCCGCACGGATGATGATGGGTGATGGCGGCTTCGGCGATGAAACGGTCGATTTCGGCTTGCGTCCGCAGCGGGCCGGGCAGGATCTCGCTGTCGCGCCAGCCGGCGAGCTCGGGCCGATGACCGATCTCGCGCGCCGCGGCGAGCGCCTGCCGGAACAGACGGCGGTCGTGCCCGGTCTGGAGATAGGCGGGATCGATGCGCAGGCGGTCGCCGGGCTCCGATCCCGTGATGCGCAGGCTGCCGCGGCTCGTCGGATGGGTCACGCCGAAGAGCAGCGAATAGGCCGATCCGATGGGCGGCAGGGTGAAACGCTCCGAAACGATCGGCGCGATGCCGCAGCCGACGACGATCTCGGGCCGGCCGCCACCGGCGAAATCGCCCGCATGCATATAGGTCATGGATTCGGAATGCTGCAGCCTGGACGGCGGCACGGCGCGCCGCGCGGCATAGAGATTGCCGGCGCCGAGCAGATGATCCTGCAGATCGCGGCCGACATCGGGTGCCGCGATCACGCAAGCGACGCCGGCATCGGCCAGAACATCTTCCGGCCCGATCCCTGAGCGCATCAGAAGGGCCGGGCTTTCCAGTGAGCCGGCACTGAGGATGATAGTGTCGGCTGTGACTTCGGGACCGTGCATTTCCAGCGCCGCGACCCGGTTGCCCTGAAGCTTCAGGCGGCGGACGAGACGACCGGTGAGGATCGTCAGATTTGGCCGCCGGCGCACCGCGGGCGTCAGCCAGGCATCCGCCGCCGTCACCCGCCGCCCATCGCGGATGGTGAGCGCGTTCGGCGTCACGCCGACCATCTCGCCGCCATTGTGGCCGTGAAGACGCGGCAATCCCAGCGCGGCGCCCGCCTCGATGAAGGCACGTGCGAGCGGGCTCACCTCGTCCACCGGCAGATACACCGGCAGCGGCCCGCCTCTGCCATGCATGCCGTCACCGCCGAGGCTGTGATCCTCGATCGCCATGAAAGCCGGAAGCAGCCCCTCCCAGCTCCAGCGTGCGTCACTCGTCGCCTCCCGCCAGGCGGCGAAATCCGCCGGATGCCCGCGCATATGGCCCATGGCATGGAGGCAGCTCGAGCCGCCGAGAACCCGCCCGCGCGCCCAGCGATGGACGCGGCCGGCGGTCCCCGCCTGCGGCTCGGTGCGATAATCCCAGTCATAGGAGCGGCCCTGCAAGGCGGGCCAGGCAGCGGGTGTCCAGATATCGGGATCGGTCGCTTCGCCGCCGGCCTCGATCAGCACCACATGGCGCGCTGGGTCTTCGCTGAGCCGCGCGGCCAGCAAAGCCCCGGCCGAGCCGCCGCCAATGATCGCTACGTCGTAGCGCGCCATCAGAACAACGCCTTGATGCGCGGCAGGATCGCGTCGAGCTCGTCGGACGCGGCGAACCGCGTTCCCACACGCGCCGCGCCGAACCAGCCGACACGGCCTTCGCGAATGAGCCGGTCGAACAGACGTGGGCGATCGGCGCGCACTTCGATGAGGCCCACATCGAACAGCCACTTGGCGGGCTTCAGCCAGAAGGGACAAGGAGTTTCGCCATAGACGCGCGCAAACAGCCACTCGACGGCGGCATCCTTGGCGGTCGCCCGGCGCGGCAGGCGATAGACCGACACAGGCTTGCCCGCCGCCAGCGCATCGGCCACCATAGAGACGCTGTCGCTCGTCACCACGACCTCATCGGCAATCGCCAGAAACCGGCGATACGGATTGTCCTCGCCTTTGCGCCACAGATGCACGACATGCGGCGGCGGAATGGCCTGGGCCAGCGCCGCGCCGGCCTCAGCGCCGGTGCGCGGGCTGGTGACGACAAGCAATGTGCCGCCGGTCCCATGCTGACGCGCCAGGACATCGCGCGCCAGGGAGGACGCCGCGGCGTCATCGAGACGCTCCGGGACCGCCGTGCCGCCCACCAGGACCGTGGTCACCGGCCGCGCCACATCGAGCATGCCGTCATTGGCGAGAGCGGGCGCCTCCGCCACCAGCGGCAGGGCCAGCTCGACGACATTCACGGCTTTCGGCAGGCGATATTGCGCGGTGGTCAGGACGAGATCGAATTGCGCCGCATCGCCGGCCGGCCGGCCGAGGCAGACGATTTTGATGCGCCCGCCCGATCGCCGCTTGAGGTCGAGGGCTATGACGCTGGTGCGCGCCTCGCCGCACAGAATGAGATCGGGCCAGGGCGCGTCGAGAGAATCGGAAGCACCCCGCTCGAGCAGCAGGCCCGCCAGGAAAGGGACGTTGGGCGAGCGGAAGACGAGACGCTTGACGAGGAAGGGCCAGCCGAGAGCGGCCGCCAGCTTTTCCATCTGCTGGAGGTCGCCCAACCGGCTATGCGTCAGGATCCAGACCGTCCGCGCGCCCACCGCAATGGGTCAGGCTGCGAAGAGCGGCTGCTCGGCGAGCGTGCGGGTGCGCGCCAGGACGTCGCGCGCGTCATGGCGCACATGGTTGAGCTTCATCTGCTCATCCAGCATGGCCTGGGTCACGATGCCCTTGTCGACGCATTCCTTGAGCAGCGCGAAGAAGAGGCGCTCCTGATTGTTGTCAGGATGCTTATGATAGCTGCCGAGCAGACCATATTCGCCGAACAGCGTGCGGCGGGTGCGGTGGAAGAGATTCGACAGGTTGAAGGAGCCCGCCCGCTCGGCCGGCCGGAAGTCGACCTTGAGGCCGGTCTTCCACGGCTGGGTGCGCCGATGCGTGTTGTGGATCATCCGCGTCTCGCGCGTCAGCGTGTCGAAATCGTTCCACACGGGCTCGAGGACACCGATCGAGTCCTGCGGCTCGAGCTTGAGATTGATCCAGTCGGCGTAATCGCGCTTGAAGGCGAACATCTCCTCGAAGCTCTTCTCGACCTGCCAATGCTTGAGCCTGGCGTTGTCGAGCAGCATGACGCTGGAGGCGAAGTTCTTCGCGGTCGCAGCGCCGCGCTTCCGCGCCATGATCGCCGCGCCCTGCATGTCGCGGGTGAGCAGCGGCATGACGTCCGAGACGGCGAACACATCCGGGTCGACGACGACCGAGCGGCCCTGATAGCCCATCAGCTCGGGCGGCATGAAGCGCAGCACGGTGAAGGACTGGAGGTCGTCATTCACCCATTCGCGGGTGAGGCCGCCGCGCAGATATTTGCGGCCCTCATGCGCGTCGAGGAACGGATAGTCCTTGGTGTGGATGAGCTTGACGTCGAACGCGTTCTTGTCGGAGGCGAAGCGCTCGAAGGAATATTTGGAAACGAGCGCGCCGATGATCTGCTTCTCGTTCGTGTGAATGTAGATACAAGGTTTCATGTGCATTCCTATTGGATGCCGAATTTTAATGGGACCTACGGTCATCTGCAACCCTCAGGCAGACCTCCTTCGACGCAGGGCCGGCCTTCGGACAGGGGGGTGGCCGGGCGATGCCGGCCTGCCGGGAAACAAGCGTTATAGGGGGGCGGCGGGCGGCGTCAACGCCTGCTGGAAAGCTCATTTGTAGAAGGCGCTCGGCGGAATGCCGAAATGCCGGCGGAACATGGCCGTAAACGCGCTCTGGCTGGCATAGCCGCAATCGAATGCCACATCGATGATGCGCTCGCCCAGCGCCAGCCGCTCCAGGGCCTTGAGCAGGCGCGCCTGCTGGCGCCATTGCGCGAAGGACAGTCCCGTTTCGCGCTGAAAGAGCCGATGAATGGTCTTCGCCGTCACGCCCAGACTCAGCCCCCAGGCCTCCGCCGTCGACCGGTCGTCGGGACTGGCGGTCAGCAGCTCGCAGATACGGCGCAGACGCGGCTCTCCCGGCATGGGCAGATGCAACGGCAGCGTCTCCCATTGGCGCAATTCGTCGAGCAGAAGCAGCAATAGGTGCTCATCGCGCGAGCCCTGCGCATAATCGAGCGGCACCTTGACCGCGGCAGTCAGCAATTCGCGCAGCAGCGGCGACACGGCAATGACACAACTCGTCTGCGGCAGATTGGGGGCGGCATCTTCCGACACGAAGACGGTCCTGATCTTCACATCTCCGCGCATGAACACATCATGCTCGAGATGGCGCGCCAGCCATACCGCCCGATTGGGCGGCACGACCCAGATTCCCGCCGCCGAGCTGACGATCATGACGCCTTCGATCGCATAAAGTAGCTGCGCGCGCGGATGGGCATGGCGGCCGGTCGTGCTGCCATCCGGATAGTCGATCTCCATCGCCGCCATCGGCCGGTCGGTCGCATGAAAATCGAGATGGCGGGTGCGCCGATGGTTCATGTCTCAAATTCGCTAGCTAGGGTCTTTTTAGCGAGATACAGACCAGAGCGCAATCGACTAGATGCGCGGGCCGTCCACCAATTCCCGGTATGCTCATGTTCAGGAAACAGCTCGCTCTTCTCTATCCCTTCACCGCCATCGCCATCTGGGCCGGCAATGTCATCGTGTCCCGCCTCTCGGCCCATATCATCGGCCCGCAGGCGATCACCTTCTACCGGCTGCTTCTCGCGGTCGGCGCGATGAGCTTGTTCCTCGCATTCCCGCTGTGGCGCGAGCGGAAGGCCAGCTGGCCGCATCTCGGGCAGTTCTTCATCCTCGGCTTCCTGGCGATGTGCCTGTTCCAGAGCCTCTCCTATGTCGCCGCCGAAACGACGACCGCGACCAACATGGCGATCTTCACGTCGCTTACGCCGCTTCTCACCGTGGCGTTGAGCGCGGCGGTGCTGGGTGAAAGGCCAACCATCGGCATGCTCGCCGGCGGCGCCCTTTCCCTCATCGGCCTCGTCTATCTGGTCAGCGGCGGCGCTCCGCTCCAGCTTGTCGAGAACGGCCTGCGCATCGGCGATGCGCTGATGCTCGCCGCGGCGATCGTCTATGCGCTCTATTGCGTCCTGGTGAAGCGCTGGCAGATCCCGGTGTCGAGCTGGCTGTCGACCTATCAGCAGGCGCTGTGCGCGCTCGCCGTCATGTTTCCGGCTTTTCTCGCCACGCCGGCTCCGGCGCGGGCGGTCAATGAAGCGACCCTGCCGCTGATCCTCTATGCCGGCGGCATGGCCTCGGTCGTACTGCCCTTTCTCTGGCTGCGCGGCATCGACCGGCTGGGGCCCAGCCGCTGCGCCGCCTTCATCAATCTCCTGCCAGTGATGACCGCGGGCGCGGCCATCCTGCTGCTCGGCGAGCCGGTCAGATCCTATCACCTCATCGGCGGGGGCCTGACGCTGGCCGGCGTCGTGCTCGCCCAGACACTGCGCCGTCCCTTGTCATGATCCGCCACCATGACGTCGTGACGTCGCCGGAAGGCGACGCTCATGCGCGAAGGGATCGCAAAAATTACCAATCGTTATTTGCAGTTGCGCCGCACAGATGTCGTTCAGGAACTTTCCTCTTGCCTTAACGTTGCCACGAGTGTCGTGAACGCTTTGCTCGCACACAGGTAATGCTTTCAAACTGAAAGGGGTGAAGCATGGATAGAAGACTGCTGCTCAAGGGCGTCTTCGGTCTGGCCGGCGCTGCGGCCGTTGCTGCAGTTCTACCACAAACCGAGGCGCATGCAGGTATTCCATCCCTGGGCCAGAAGCCGGACTCGAGCGTTCTGCCCAATCTCGAAGAACTCAAAGCCAATCCGGAAGCCGGCCTCGATGAGGGCGTCGAGCTCGCATCGCACCGCTGGGACCACTATCGGCGGCGCAGATGGCGGCGGCATAGATATCGTCGGCGCAGGTGGCGCCAGGTCTGCCGCAGCTATTGGCATCGCGGCCGCTGGCGGCGCAGGTGCCGGAGACGGCCGGTCTGGATCTGGATCGGCATCTAGCAATCCATAACGGAGCGAGCCGGAATATTCCGGTTCGCTCTTTTGTTTCGTTTCCCGACGTCATGATATAGTGAGTCCCTTTATGACGATGGAAACGAAAGACCTGCAGACCGGACATGGCCTGGCCGTGGAGCTCATCGCCGTTCTGGTCGCGGTGATCGGCGAGGCGCCGCATATCATGACCATCCGCGAGGCGCGGGCGCTTCCTTCTGGTCCCTTCGAATCGGGCCATCGCTCGCTGCAATCGGGCCTCAGGGCATGGGTCGAGCAGCAGACCGGCCATCCGGTCGGCTATATGGAGCAGCTTTATACCTTCGCCGACCGTGACCGCGGCCATGAGGGCAAACGCGCCATCTCGATCAGCTATCTGGGCCTCACCCGCGAGGAGAGCCGCGCCGACGCCCGCGATTCCGAATGGCGCGACTGGTACGATTATTTCCCTTGGGAAGATCACCGAAAGGGGACGCCCGAGCTCTTCGAGGCGGTGGTGGCGCCCCGCCTCAGGCAATGGGCCGGAGAGGCCGCGGGCAAGAGCGCGCAAGCGGAGCGCTGGCAGCGCGCCGCCATCACCTTCGGTCTCGATGAATTCGCCTGGAACGAGGAACTGGTGCTGCAGCGCTATGAGCTTCTTTACGAAGCGGGCCTCGTGACCGAAGCGGAGCGTGGGCAGAAGCCGGCGCTGCCGGGCCGCGCCATGCTTGCCGATCATCGCCGCATCCTCGCCACCGGCATCGCCCGGCTGCGTGCCAAGATCAAATACCGCCCGGTCGTCTTCGAGCTGATGCCGCCGGCCTTCTCGCTCCTGCAGCTGCAGCGCAGCGTCGAGGCGCTGGCCGGGCGGCTGCTCCATAAGCAGAATTTCCGCCGCCTCATCGAGCAGCAGGAGCTGGTCGAGGAAACCGGCCAGACGAGCTTCGAGACCGGCGGCCGGCCGGCCAAGCTCTTCCGCTTCCGCCAGGCGGTGCTGGCGGAGAGGGCCGCCGCCGGGACCAAATTACCCCTTCTCAGGCCTTGACATTTCTTATGCTCAGGATAAGTATAAGCTATAAATGCTCAAAATGAGTATTATAATATGCCATCCGCCCTCGCCCGTACCGCCCATCTCCACGACCGTGTCCGCCACTTCATCCCGGCCGTCGAGTGGCCGGTCTTCGCCGACGACATCGATGCGATCCTCACCCTCAAGCGGCAACGCAAGGCCGTGATCCTCGCCCATAATTACCAGACGCCGGAAATCTATCACTGCGTCGCCGATCTCGTTGGCGACAGCCTGGCTCTGGCGCGCCTCGCGATGACGACCGAGGCGGAGGTGATCGTCCTGGCCGGGGTGCATTTCATGGCCGAGACGGCGAAGCTGCTCAATCCGGAGAAAACGGTGCTCATCCCCGACTTGGAAGCCGGCTGCTCGCTCGCCGAATCGATCACGGCGGAAGATGTCCGGCTCCTGCGCGCCCGCCATCCCGGCGTGCCGGTCGTCACCTATGTGAACACCTCGGCCGCCGTCAAAGCGGAATCGGATATCTGCTGCACCTCCGGCAACGCCCGCAAGGTCGTCGAATCGCTCGGCGTGAAACGGGTGATCATGATCCCGGACGAATATCTCGCCCGCAATATCGCGGCCGAGACCGATGTCGAGATCATCACCTGGAAGGGGCGCTGCGAGGTGCATGAGCGCTTCACCGCCGCCGATGTGCGCGACGTGCGCCAGGCGCATCCGGGGGTCGTCGTGCTGGCGCATCCCGAGTGCCCGCCCGAGGTGGTGAAGGAAGCCGACTTCTCCGGCTCGACCGCGGTGCTGTCGGATTATGTCGGCAGAAGCAGGCCGGCGCGCGTGGCGCTCCTCACCGAATGCTCGATGAGCGACAATATCGCCGTCAGCCATCCCGAGGTCGAATTCGTCCGGCCCTGCAATCTCTGTCCGCATATGAAGCGGATCACGCTCAAGAACATCCGCCAGGCGCTGGAGCACAACCGGCATGTGGTGACGATCGATCCCGCCGTCGCCCGCAAGGCGCGTCTCGCCGTCGAAAGGATGCTCGCAATATGAGCGCCGAGATCTTTCATCTGTCGGGCCGCCCGGTCATCATCGGCGGCGGCGTCGCCGGGCTGATGACGGCGCTGCAGCTCGCGCCGCAGCCGGTCCTGCTGCTGTCGAAAGCGCCGATCGGCTCGGAGGCCTCGAGCGTGTGGGCGCAAGGCGGCCTCGCGGCGAGCCTGGGCCCCGACGACAGCGTCGATCTTCACGTCGGCGACACGCTCGCCGCCGGCGACGGCCTGTGCGATCCGCATGTGGTGCGCGACATTCTCGCGGCGGCGCCCGAGGCGATCGAGACATTGGTCCGTCACGGCGCCCGCTTCGATCCGGGCCTCGGCCTCGAAGCGGCCCATGGCCGCCGGCGCATCGTGCATGCGCAGGGCGACGGCGCGGGCCGCGAGGTCATGCGGGCGCTCGCGCAAGCGGTCAGGTGCACGCCGTCGATCACGCTGCTCGAGAGACTCGAAGCGCGCCGCCTCCTCACCGAGGATGGCGCCATCACCGGCATTCTGGCGCGGGGTGACGCCGGCGCCGTCCATATCGTCACCGACCGCGTGGTCCTGGCGACCGGCGGCATTGGCGGCCTGTTCCTCGACAGCACCAATCCTCTCGGCAGCTTCGGCCAGGGCCTGGCGCTCGCGGCGCGCGCCGGGGCGGTGCTGGCCGATCTCGAATTCATCCAGTACCACCCGACCGCGCTCGACAGCGCCCAGCGGCCCATGCCGCTCATCAGCGAGGCGGTGCGCGGCGAAGGCGCGATCCTGGTCGATGAGACCGGCGAAAGGCTCGGCGGCGAGCTCGAACCCCGCGATGTCGTGGCGCGCGCCATCTGGAATCATCTCCAGCAGGGCAGACGCGTCTTCCTCGATGCCCGCGCGTGCCTCGGCGCAGACTTCGCCCGGCATTTCCCGGTGATCACCGCCGCCTGCCGCGCCAATGGCATCGATCCCGCAACCGATCCCCTGCCGGTGCGGCCGGCCGTGCACTATCATATGGGCGGCGTCGCGGTAGACCGTTCGGGTCGCAGCTCGGTCGCAGGCCTGTGGGCGGCGGGCGAAGTCGCCAGCACCGGCCTCCACGGCGCCAACCGCCTCGCCAGCAACTCACTCACCGAAGCCGTGGTCACCGGCCTGCGCGCCGGCGAAGATCTGTCGGGCATCATGGCGAAGCGTCTGCGCAAACCGCGCCTGCAGGAGCTGCCTCCGCCATCGGATCCATCGCTGGTGCGTCCGGTTCTGTCGCGGCATCTGGGCGTGACGCGCGACGAGGCCGGACTGCGCGCCGCCATCACCGCCTTGCGTCCCCTCGCCGAAGGCAAGGGCGCCGATCCGGCCCTCATCGGCCTGATGATCGCCCATGCCGCGCTCGCGCGCGAAGAAAGCCGCGGCGCGCATTATCGGACCGACTTCCCGCAGAAATCCACTGTCGCCGCGCGATCGATGCTCACTTGCGGCGAAGTGCTCGACCCTTCTCCATCCCTGCGCCAGGTGCAGTCATGATGCCGCTTCTTTATGACGATCTCGTCCGCGCCACCTTGCGCGAGGATCTGGGCCTTGCCGGCGACGTCACCACCGACGCCATCGTGCCGGAAGACCGGCAAGCCGGCGCCGCATTCGTCGCGCGCAAGGCCGGCATGGTTGCCGGGCTCGATGTCGCAATCCATACGTTCCGCCTGCTCGATCCCGACATGGCGATTAGGATCGAATGTCCGGATGGCGCCAAGGTCGCGGCCGGCGGGACGATCGCCACCCTGTCGGGCAAGGCCCGGGCGCTGCTCACCGGCGAACGCACGGCGCTCAACTTCATGTGCCGCATGAGCGGCATCGCCACCGCCACGGCCGAATTGAGCGAGGCGATCAAGGGCCACAAAGCGCGTATCGTCTGCACCCGCAAGACGACGCCCGGTCTCCGGGCGCTCGAGAAACAGGCGGTGCGCCTGGGCGGCGGCGGCAATCACCGTTTCGGCCTCGACGACGCGGTGCTGATCAAGGACAATCACATCGCGATTGCCGGCGGCGTCAAGCCGGCGATCGAGAAGGCGCGGCGGCATGCGGGGCACCTGACCAAGATCGAGATCGAGGTCGACACGCTGGCGCAATTGGAAGACGTCCTCACGCTCGAGGTGGATGTGGTGCTGCTCGACAACATGCCGCCCGCCACGCTCGCTGAAGCGGTAAGGATGATCGATGGCCGCTGCCTCGCCGAAGCCTCGGGCAACGTCAGGCGCGAGACGGTCGCCGCGATCGCGGCAAGCGGCGTCGACCTGATCTCCGTCGGCTGGCTGACCCACAGCGCGCCTGCGCTCGATATCGGCTTGGATTTCGCCGCTTAGGGCGCCACCAGGTCGAGCAGCACCTCATAGGCGTCGTCGATATCGGCGCGCACCGCATCGGCGACGCGTTTTTCGTCGCGGGCCTTCAGCGCATCGACCATCGCCTGGTGATGCGTGTTGGAGACGATGTAATTTCCCGAGCCGCGCAGCAGGTTGAAATAGGGGCTGATCTGCAGCCAGAGCTTCTCGATGATGGTGAGGAGCGTTTCCGAGCGCGCGGCGCGATAGAGGGTGAAGTGGAAATTGTGATTGGCGCGCAGGAAGGCGCGCGCGTCGCCCGTCGCATTGGCCGCCGTCAGGCGATCATAGACCTCGCCCAGCTCTTCGAGTTCTGCATCGGTGATGTTGCGGCAGGCCCAGATGGCGGCGATCGCCTCGACCTCGACGCGCACATTGCGCAGATCCATGAGGCTGGCGCGATTCAACGGCGGAATGCCGATCGAGCGGCCGGAGACGACGGTCAGCGCATTGGCGGCGGTGAGCCGCTTCAGCGCCTCGCGCACCGGCATGTGGCTCACCTCGCAGGCGTCGGCCAGCGACTGGATCGTCACCAGCTGGCCGGGGGCGATCTCACCGTCGAGAATGAGGTCGCAGACCCGGCGATAGACGCGATCCTGCAAGGTCTCGCGGCTGAGCGGCACCACTTTCAGGCTGGTCTTGGTTTTCGGCACGCCTGTCATTTTCGTCTCTGAAGTCCCCGCCGCCCCGGTGATTTTCACCTGCTCTTTCAAGCTGAATCGGCCGCGCCGCAAGAGCCTGGGACTTTCACCCTAAAATTAATCATTGATCTTTGATCAAAACAAGGAAATTATCCGCCCTCTCGCCCGGAACAAGACAACAAACCGGCACACGACATCAACCATGGGAGGTTAACGATATGAAGATTTCTGCCCGTCTCAAGACACTTGCCCTCGGCACGGCCCTCGCCGCCAGCCTCATCAGCGGCATGACCGCGAGCGGAGCGCAGGCCGCCGAGAAGTTCAAGATCTTCCTCAGCATGAGCTTCATCGGCAATGACTGGCAGGCGGAAGCCGCCAATATGGTCAAGGCGATGGCGGCGCATAAGAGCCTCGCCGACAAGGTAGACCTGCAGGTGCAGGTGGCCGGTCCCAATGCGCAGCGCCAGATCCAGCAGATCAACGCCATGGTCCAGGCCGGCGCCCAAGCGATCGTGATCTTCCCGATCTCGCCGACCGCCCTAAATCAGGTGGTCAAGAATGCCTGCGACAAGGGCGTGAAGGTCTTCGCCTATGACGCGGAAATCACCGAGCCCTGCGCCTACAATATCTCGATCGACCAGGAAGAGGCCGGCCGCGTGACCGCCGAATGGCTGGTCAAGAAGCTCAATGGCAAGGGCGACATCGTCCTCGTCACCGGCGTGCCCGGCACCTCGGTCGACAATCTGCGCACCAAGGCGGCCAAGGAAGTCTTCGCCAAGCATCCCGACATCAAGATCGTCGGCGAGGCGGTCGGCATGTGGAGCCAGGCCGTGGCGCGCACCGAACTCTCGAAGATCACCGCGACCCGGAACTGGGACCAGATCAGCGGCCTGTGGATGCAGGCGGGCTGCTACACCGCGAACGCCATGCAGCTCGAGGCCGGCAAGACGGCGGAGCAGCTGCTGCCCTGCGCCGGTGAGGGCTCGAATGGCGGGCGCATCCAGATGCTGCCGGCCGGCACCGAGGTCGAAGGTGCGGCGAGTCCCTATGCGCCGCTCGGCGCGCCGCGCATCTCCTATGCCTCGCCCCCCTATTCCGGCGGTCTCGCCCTCAAGCTCGCGGTGCAGGCGCTCGAAGGCAAGGACGTGCCGAAAAAGACCGTCCTGCCGCTCCCGGTCGTCACCAACGATACGGTGAAGCTCTGCAAGGAAGGCACCTGGCAGGAAATGAAGGACGGCTGCAACGTCTTCCTGCCGTCGCTCGTGTCCAATCCGGGCTGGTTCGCCTCGATCTTCTCGGCCGAGACGCCCGAGATCGGCCTGAACGCCGCGCTGGTCGGCCAGCCGGAAAACTGATTTTCCCCGCGCGGCGGCGTCGGTTTGCCGCGCGGACCTTTTCCGCTTCATGATCGAGCCGATGAACAGCGAAAAACTCGCGGTCAGCGTCAAGGGCCTGCGCAAGGCCTTCGGCCCGACGGTCGCCGTCAACGACGTGTCCTTCGACATCAAGGCCGGCAGCGTGCATGCGCTTCTGGGCGAGAACGGCGCCGGCAAGTCGACGCTGGTCAAACTGTTGTCGGGACTCGTGCAGCCTGATAGCGGCCATATCGAAATCGCCGGCCAAGCGGCTCAGCTCTCCTCGCCCCGCGCCTCTCATCGCCACGGCATCCAGACGGCATTCCAGGAAATGACGCTGGTGCCCGACCTCCCGGTGCTCGACAATATGATGCTGCCCTATGCGCCGGCCGGCCTGTCGGGTCTGATCCGGCGCAAGGCGGCGCGCGCCAAAATCCGCGCGCATCTCGACAGGATCGGCTTCGACATCGATCTCGACGCCGAGACGGGCGAGCTCGATCTCGCCCTTCAGCAGAAGATCGAGATCGCCCGCGCCACCTATCGCGATCCCGGCATATTGCTGCTCGACGAGCCGACCTCGACCTTGTCGGGCGCCGACGTCACCTGGCTCGGCGAGCTGATCGCCAAGCTGAAAGCGCGCGGCAAGACCATCGTCTTCATCTCGCACCGCATGCGCGAGGTGCGCGCCTTCTGCGATCATCTCACCATCCTGCGCAACGGCCAGCACATCATGACCGGCGCGGTCGCCTCCTTCTCCGACAATGACGTCATCGAGAAGATCGTCGGCCGCTCGATCGCCCAGACCTTTCCCGAACGGCCGAGCGATCCATCCGTCTTCGGCGCGCCGGTTCTCTCGACGCGCAATCTCAAGGCCGGCGACAGGCTCGAGCAAGCAAGCTTCGATCTGCGCCAGGGCGAGATCCTCGGCATCGCCGGCTTACAGGGCATGGGCCAGCTCGACCTCTTCCTCGCCTGCTTCGGCATGGCCGAGATCAAGGCCGGCGGCATCGAGGTCGATGGACGCCCGGCGAGCATCACCTCGCCCGTCGATGCGATGCGGCCCAATATCGCCATCGGCTTCGTGCCGGAAGACCGCAAGACCGAAGGGCTGTTCCTGAAGCTCTCGGGCCGCACCAATGCCTCGGTCCCGGTGATCGAGCGCTTCCAGCGTTTCGGCCTCATCGACAAGCAGGCCGAAGCCGATGCGGTGCGCCAGGCCTTCGCGACCGTCGAGGTCGATGAGCGCGCTCTGTGGACCCGGGCCGGCGCCTTCTCCGGCGGCAATCAGCAGAAGATCGCCATCTCGAAATGGCTCGTCGCCCAGAGCCGCATCCTGCTCCTCTTCGATCCGACGCGCGGCATCGATGTCGGCACCAAGCACGAGCTCTATGTGATGATGCGCGACTTCACCAACAAAGGCGGCGCCATCCTGTTCCATTCGACCGAAGTGCCGGAGCTGGTCCATCTCTGCGACCGGGTGCTGGTGCTCTATGGCGGCCGGATCGTCGCCGAGATCGACGGCCACCGCCTCAGCGAAGGCGCCATCATGCGCCCGGCGCTCGGCCATGAGGAGCAAGCGGCGGCGGGAGCGGCGGCATGAACTTATGTGAAAGTTCCCAGGTTTCCCCTTCGCCCGTTGCGAAGCAATGGGAGAAGGTGGCCGAAGGCCGGATGAGGGCTCTTTTCTCAAACTATCAGTGCGATCAAAAGAGCCCTCACCCGCCCTATCGGGCACCCTCTCCCATCCTGCGGACGGGAGAGGGGGAAAATAGGAGAGGCCCCACCTCTTCCAACCCTGCTCATTCGACACTGGGAGCGGCGGCATGAGTTCGACCGCCGTCGCTTCCGCACCCGCCCGCCGCTTCCTCGCCCAGCATCGCGGCGTCGCCGTCGCGGCGGTGGTGTTCCTCATCCTGCTCGCGGTGGTCGACCTGATCAGCGCCGGACCCTTGAGCTATTTCGACATCTCGTTCCTGGCGAGCGGCGGCGCCACCTCGGCGCTCGCCGCCATCGGGCAGACCATCGTCATCTTGTCGGGCGGCTTCGATCTTTCGGCGGGTGCGGTCATCTCGCTCGTCAATGTGGTGCTCGCTCAGTCGATGGACCCCGCCCAGATGGAAGCGAGCATCGTGCTGTGGACGGCGGTCGGCATCGGCATCGGCATGGCGACCGGCGCCGTCAACGGCTTCTTCATCGCGGTGCTGCGGCTGCAGCCGATCGTGGTGACGCTTTCCACCATGTTCATCATCCAGGGCGTGACGCTGCTCATCATGGACAAGCCCGGCGGCTTCGTCTCGCCCTCGCTCGGCACCTTCTATCTGGGCGATGCGATCGCGGGCTATCTGCCGATGCCGGTCGCGGTGATCGGCGTCGTGCTGCTGCTGTGGGCATGGCTCAAGAACACCCGGCTCGGCACCGCGATCTATGCGGTCGGCAGCGACATGGAGGCGGCGGCGGCGGTCGGTGTGGCGACCGTGCTCACCCGTTTCCTCGTCTATGTGATCGCCGGGGGCTGCTATGGCCTCGCCGGCGTCTTCATCAGCGCCCAGACCGGCAGCGGCGATCCGCTCGTCGGCAATCCGCTGCTCTTGTCGATGTTCGCCGCCGTCGTGGTCGGCGGCACCCGGCTCGGCGGCGGACGCGGTGGTCCCTTGGGCAGCGCGATCGGGGCCTATGTGCTGATGATCGTCGTCAATATCCTGCTCGTCCTCAATATCTCGGCCTATTATTCGACCATCGCCGAAGCGACCATCCTGCTCCTCGCGGTGCTGGCCGGCTCGATCTCGGAAAGCTCGACGCTGGCGCAGCAATTGCGCGCCCTGAAGACACGGCTCCAGGCGCGCCGCGCCGGCACGCTCGTCTCGCAATTGCCGCAACAGGATCGAAGGCTGGCGCTCACTCCGTCGGGCAAGGCCTTCACGGCCGGCGCCCTACCCTCCTTCCTCGTCCGCAACGCCGAGACGCTGCGTTATGCGCTGCCCGCTTATATCTGCTTCGTGCTGGTGGTGCTGGTCACGCAATTCTGGCTCGGCAATGCGATCCTCAATCCGGGCTACTGGAACTCGCTGATCGTTCTGTCGTCCTTCCTGGCGATCCTCGCTCTGGGCCAAGGCACGGTCATCCTCACCGGCGGGCTCGATCTTTCGGTGCCATGGACCATCGGCCTCTGTGGCATCATTCTCGCCGGGATGGTGAAAGGCTCCGATACGGCGCTCCTCTATGCGCTGCCCGCCGTGCTGCTGCTCGCCTGCCTCATCGGCCTTATCAACGGGCTCGGCATCGTCTTTCTCGGCCTGTCGCCCATCGTGATGACGCTCGCCACCAACGGGCTCCTGCAAGGCGCCGCCCTACTCTATTCCAACGGCACGCCGGACGGCTTCTCCTCGCCGATGCTGCGCTGGTTCATGACGGGGAAAATCTGGATCTTTACACCCGTCGTCCTGTTCATGGCCGCCTTCGTCATCTTCGCCGTGGCGCTTTTGGGACGCACCGCTTTCGGCCGGCGCGTCTATGGCATCGGCAATGGCGTGCGCGCGGCGCAGCTCTCGGGCATCGCCGTCGGGCGCCACCTGGTGCTCGTCTATGTCCTGTCCTCGCTCTGCGCCGGCCTCGTCGGCGTGCTGCTCACCGGCTTTTCCGGCCAGGCGAGCCTCGGCATGGGCGACGACTATCTGCTGCCCTCGATCGCCGTCGTGGTGGTGGGCGGCGCCCTCATCACCGGCGGCCGCGGCCATTATCTCGGCATGCTGGGCGGCGTCCTGCTGCTCACCGCCTTGCAGACCTTCCTCGCCGGCACGACACTGCCCTATGCGACGCGCGCCATATTGTTCGGGCTCGTGGTCCTCGGCGCCGTGATCGCGCTGCGCGACAGACGAAGTTAAGGAGACCATCATGAGCAACAAGGCCCCGGCCTCACCGGCGGATTTCCTCTCCGGCCTCAAGGGCCAGCGTGTCCTCATCACCGCCGGCGCCTCCGGCATCGGTTTCGCCATCGCCAGCACCCTGGCGGCGCTCGGCGCCCGCATCGCCTTCTGCGATATCGCCGACGACGCCATCGCCGAGGCCAGAAAAGCCCTGCCCGACGCGCTCGCCAGCAAGGCCGATGTCGCCAAGGACGAGGATGTCGAGCGCCTGTTCGCGCTCCTCGCCAAGGAATGGGGCGGGCTGGATGCGCTCATCAACAATGCCGGCATCGCCGGGCCGACCGGCGGTGTCGACGAAATTTCGGTCGCCGACTGGCGGCGCTGCATCGATGTGTGCCTGACCGGACAATTCCTGTGCGCCCGCCTCGCGGTGCCGATGCTCAAAGCCTCGGGCGGCGGTTCGATCGTCAACATGTCCTCGGCCGCCGGCCGTCATGGCTATGCGTTCCGCACGCCCTACTCCTCGGCCAAATTCGCCGTGGTCGGCTTCACCCAGAGCCTCGCCAAGGAGCTGGGGCCGCATCGCATCCGGGTCAACGCCATATTGCCCGGCATCGTCGAAGGCCCCCGCATCGACAAGGTGATCGGCGACCGCGCCAGGCAGATCGGCATCAGCCATGCCGAGATGGAGAAGGATTATCTCCAAAAGGTATCGCTCCGCCGCATGGTGAGCCCTTACGACGTCGCCAGCATGGTGGCCTTCCTGCTTTCCGATGCCGGCATCAATATTTCAGGACAATCACTGGGAGTGGATGGAAATGTCGAAACCCTCTGACCGGCCGGCGACGGCCGTCATCGGCTCGGGCTTCATCGGGCGCGCCTGGGCGATCAGCTTCGCGCGCTCAGGCTCCACGGTGCGGCTCTGGGACCAGGCCGACGGCGCCGCCGCGAAGGCGCTCGACTACATCGCCGGCGTGCTCGAGGATCTGGCGCAGAACGATCTCCTCAATGGCGCCACGCCCACGACGGTGCTCGCCCGCATCACACCCGCCGCCACACTCACGGAAGCGGTGGCCAATGCCCAGCATGTGCAGGAGAACACGCCGGAAGTGCTCGCCACCAAGATCAAGGTGTTCGAGGCGCTGGATGCGGCGGCGCGGCCCGATGCGGTGCTGGCGAGCTCGACCTCGGCGATCCTGCCGTCACGCTTCACCGAAGGCCTCAACGGCCGGTCGCGCTGCATCGTCGTGCATCCGATCAACCCGCCCTATCTGATCCCCGCCGCCGAAGTGGTGCCCGCCCCCTGGACATCACCCGAGACGGTCGAGCGCACGCGCCAGTTCCTGCTGTCGGCCGGCCATGCGCCGCTGGTCATGAAGAAGGAGCTCGACGGCTTCATCATGAACCGCATGCAGGGCGCGCTCCTCGAAGAGGCCTTCCGCCTGGTCGCCGACGGCTATGCCAGCGTCGAGGATGTCGATATCGGCATCCGCGACGGCCTGGCGCTGCGCTGGTCCTTCATGGGTCCGTTCGAGACCATCGACCTCAATGCGCCGGGCGGTGTCCGCGATTATGCCGAACGCTATCAGGGTATCTACGAAAATCTCTTCCCGCAGATGCAGCGCCGCGTCGACTGGGCCGGCGAGGTGATGAATGTGATCGAGCCGGAACGCCGCAAGCGCGTCGCCAAGGAGAAGCTGCAGGACCGGCAGGTCTGGCGCGACAAGAGACTGATGGCATTGGCCGCGCATAAGAAGCGCGCCGCGAAGGAGATCGGAAATTGACGAAGGATCATAAGGGCAAAGTCATCATCACCTGCGCGGTGACCGGCGCCATCCATACGCCGACCATGTCGCCTCATCTGCCGATCACGCCGGACGAGATCGCCAGGGAAGCCATCGCCGCCGCGGAAGCCGGCGCGGCCATCCTGCATCTCCATGCACGCGACCCTGAAAACGGCAAGCCCGATCAGACGCCGGAAGCCTTCGCCCGCTTTCTGCCGCGCATCAAGCAGGCGACCAGGGCCGCCATCAACATCACCACCGGCGGCAGCCCCTATATGAAAGTGGAGGAGCGGGTGAGGCCCGCCGCGCAATTCAAGCCGGAAGTCGCGTCCCTCAATATGGGCTCGATCAATTTCGGCCTGTATCATCTGGTCGACAAATACAAGACCTTCAAATTCGACTGGGAGAAGCCGCATCTCGAGGCGACGCGCGACCTCGTCTTCCGCAACAGTTTCAAGGACATCGAATACATTCTCGAAACCTGCTACGGCAATGGCACGCGCTTCGAGTTCGAATGCTACGACATCGCGCATCTCTACAATCTGGCGCATTTCCTCGATCGCGACCTCGTCAAGCCGCCGCTCTTCGTGCAGTCGGTCTTCGGCCTGCTCGGCGGCATCGGCAGCCATCCCGAAGACGTCGCCCATATGAAGCGCACCGCCGACCGCCTGTTCGGCGACAGTTACCGCTGGTCGGTGCTGGGCGCCGGCGCCGCGCAATTGCGCATCGCCGCTCAGGCGGCGGCGCTCGGCGGCAATATCCGCGTCGGCCTCGAGGACAGCCTGTGGGCCGGCAAGGGCAGGCTCGCCAAGTCGAATGCCGAGCAGGTGGCGCTGGCGCGCAAGATCATCGAAGGCCTCGGCATGCAGGTGGCGACGCCCGATGAAGCACGCGACATTCTCGAGCTCAAGGGCGGCGACAAGGTATCCTTCTGAGGAGAGGCGGCATGCTGCGCATCGAGATCTTCAGCGCGGAACGCGACGCGCTCGGCGAAGGCCCGCTCTGGGATGTCGCCGAGCAGCGGCTCTATTGGATCGACTCCTACGGCCCCGCCGTCTATTCGGCCGACGTGAAGGGCGGGAACCGCCGCCATTGGCCGTTGCCCGAGCCCGTCGGCTCGCTCGCTCTGCGCGAGAAGGGCGGCGCCATCGTGTCGCTGCGCAGCGGCTTCCATGCGCTCGATTTCGCCACCGGCCAGGTGACGCTCATCGCCGAGACCCAACCGGGCGAGCTGACGCCGCGCATGAACGACGGCAAGGTCGACCGCCAGGGCCGCTTCATCGCCGGCTCGATGGATTTCGAGGAGCGCAACGGGGTGGGCAAATTGTTCCGCCTCGATCCCGATCTGACAGTGCATGAGCTCGACCACGGCATCATCTGCTCCAACGGACCCTGCTTCAGCCCGGACGGCAGGACGCTCTATTTCGCCGATACAGGCAAGAAGCTGATCTATGCCTATGACTACGACACGGAGTCCGGCAAGGTCCGCTCGCGCCGCGTCTTCACCAGCTTCGAAGACCTGCGCGGCCTGCCCGACGGGGCCACCGTCGATGCGGAAGGCTACGTATGGAGCACCGAGGTCTATTCCGGCCGGCTGATCCGCTTCGATCCCCATGGCGTCGTCGACCGCATCGTCGGCCTGCCGGTGCAGTCGACGACCAGCCTGATCTTCGGCGGCCCCGATCTCGACATCGCCTTCGTCACCTCGATGGCGCGGCCCTTCAACAATCAATATCATCGCGAGCGCGAGGCGGGATGCGTCTTCGCCATTCACGGCCTCGGGGTGCGCGGCCTGCCGGAACCACGTTTCAAGGGATGACAGAGGAGAAGACGACATGAAGATCGACGTTCTGGTCGATGTGAAGACGACGCTCGGCGAAGGACCTCTGTGGGATGTCGAGCAGCAGCGGCTCTATTGGATCGACGCGCCGGGCATGCGGGTGTTCCGGGCGACCGCGCAAGGCACCGAGATCCGCGCCTGGGACGTGCCCTCGCGCGTCGGCTCGATCGCCATCCGCAAGGACGGCAAGGGCGCCATCTGCTCCCTGGCGAAAGGTTTTTACGCGCTCGATTTCGGAACGGGAGACTGCTCGCTGATCGCCGAGATCGAGCCGGACCGGCCGGCCAACTGGATCAATGACGGCAAGGTCGACCGCGCCGGCCGGTTCTTCGCCGGCACGATGGACAGCCAGGAATCAGGCCCCAATGGCGCGCTCTATCGCCTCGATCCGGATTTCAAACTCACCAAGGTCGATACCGGGATCATCGTGTCGAACGGCCCGTGCTGGAGCCCGGACGACCGCATCTTCTACTTCGCCGATTCCTGGTCTGGCGAGATCTGGGCCTATGACTATGACAAGAAGACCGGCGCCGTCGCCAACCGGCGCACCTTCGTGAAGCTCGACACCTCGACCGGCGGCGCCGCCGACGGGTCGACCGTCGATGCCGAGGGCTGCCTGTGGAATGCGCAGGTCTATGACGGCAAGCTCGTCCGCTACACGCCCGACGGCAAGGTCGAGCGCGTCATCGACATGCCGGTGAAGAAGGTGACGAGCGTGATGTTCGGCGGTCCCGATCTCGACATCCTCTATGTGACGTCGATGGCCAAGCCGCCTTTGCCGCGCTTCCCCGGCGACGGCGTGCTGCGCGGCAGCCTCTTCGCCATCACCGGCCTCGGCATCAAGGGCATTCCGGAATCGCGTTTCGGCGGCTAGCTTCGGACATACTGGGTAGATACAGGCAAAATCGCAAAAATGGCCTCGGCAAGCCCGCCTGGAGCCCGCGCGATCAATGATCACGATCCGCCGGGTCGACGCCGCTGTCTCAGGGGGCTTTTGAGATGCTCAGAATCCAATCACGGAAAGCCTGGATCTTCGCACGGCCCTGCGCCAGCTCGGGATAGACGAGATAATAGGCGAAGACCTCGATCTCCTTCGGCTCGGCGAGGCGCGTGAGCCGGCCTTCCTTCACATCCGTTTCGACCATCGCATCGGGCAGCAGGCCCGCGCCCTGGCCGGCGATGATGGCGCCGAGCAGCAGGCCTGAATCGTCGAAGGAAGGCCCGCGTGTCGGCGCCGCCTCGGCGAGGCCCTGCGCCTCGAACCACAAGGCCCAGCCCTTGCGGTCGGCATCCTGCACCAGGGGCCAGTCGAGAAGATCGGCGACCCTCGCCGGCATGCCGCGGCGGGCGACGAGCGCCGGCGACGCCACCGGAATCATCGCGACGGCGAGAACATGCTCGGCCCTCAAGCCGGGATAGCGGCCGAGGCCATGACGGATGGCGACATCGATGCCATCGCGGGTGAAATCGGCCAGCCTGGTGCTGGTGACGATCCTCAGATCGATCCCGGGATGCGCCGCCTGGAAGGAATTGAGCCGCGGCACCAGCCAGGCGGACGCAAAGAACGGCGTGACGCTCACCGTCAGGACGTTCGACTCCGCCTCGGCCGCGACGCGCCGTGAAGCCTCGGCGATCTGCCGGAAGGCGTTGCGCACCGGCGGCAAATAATTGCGTCCCGCCTCGGTGAGCACGATGCCGCGATTGATACGGTCGAAGAGCTTGCGGCCGAGATGCAGCTCGAGCGTCTTCAGCATCTGGCTGACCGCGCCGGGCGTGACCGACAATTCCTCGGCCGCCGCCTTGACGGAGAGATGCCGGGCGGCCGCCTCGAAAGCCTTCAGCGCATTGAGAGGCGGCAATTTATTCATTTAGTTTTTCTAATTCAAATGAGAGAGAAATCATGGTTTGAATTGAGCAGTTCCTTTTGATTGTATGGATATCATGAAATCATGGTCATTCAAATATTCTGAAGGAAATGAAGTGCATTATGAAACTCTCACCGGCCTTGGCGAAAGATTGGCCAGACGGGAAGTCTCTTCGCGGGAGGTGACGCAGGTCCAACTCGACCGCATCGCCCGACTGGAGCCCCGGCTTCATGCCTTTGCGCTGGTGACGGCGGATATGGCGCTCGGCCAGGCCCGGGCCGCCGATGCCGAGATCGCGCGCGGCATCCATCGCGGGCCCCTGCATGGCGTTCCGGTCGCGGTGAAGGATTTGTGCGCCGTCGCGGGCACGCCGACCGGCGCCGGCATGGCTCCCGCCTTGCGGCGGATCGCGGCGGCGGATGCGACGCTGGTCCGCCGCCTCAAGCAGGCGGGCGCCGTGCTGATCGGCAAGACCGAGCTCAGCGAAGGCGCCTATTCCGATCATCACGCGGCAATCACGCCCCCTCGCAATCCATGGAATGCCGATTACTGGACCGGCATTTCCTCCTCGGGCTCGGGCGTCGCCACCGCGGCCGGCCTCTGTCATGGCGCCATCGCGTCGGATACCGGCGGCTCGATCCGCTGGCCCGCCGCCGCCAATGGCGTCACCGGGCTCAAACCCAGCTGGGGGCGCGTCAGCCGCCATGGCGTCGCCGAGCTCGCCCCCTCGCTCGATCACGTCGGCACGATGGCGCGCAGCGCCAAGGATGCCGGCGCGCTTCTCGGTGTGATCGCCGGCGGCGACGATCGCGATCCGACCGCCCTGCAGGACCCGGTGCCCGACTATCTGAAATCCGCCGACGAAGGCGTGCGGCGCTTGCGCATCGGCTTCGACGAGGACTGGAACACGCGCGATGTCAGCGATGATACGGTCGCCATGCTCGCCCATGCCATCGAGGTCTTCGCCGCGCTCGGCGCCGAACTCGTTCCCGCCCGCCTGCCCGACGTCACGCAAGCGATCGCCGACTGGACGCCCAATTGCGCCATCGAGGCCGCCGTGGCGCATGAAGCGACCTATGTGCGCCACAAGGATCAGTATGGCGCGATCCTCAGCGGCGTGATCGAGACGGGGCGCGCGCTGTCTGCTACGGACTATCAGAAGATCCTGCTCCGGCGCATGGAATTCCGTGGCCGCGTGAACGCTCTTTTCGGAACCATGGACCTGCTGCTCACGCCCGTTCAGCCTTTCGCCGCCTTGCCGCTCGCCGATATAAGCAGCCTCGGCGCGCAACCGGAGCTCATTGTAAAATTGCAGCGTTATACCTGCCCCTTCGACATGACGGGCCATCCGACGATCACGCTTCCCGGCGGCTTCACCGCGCTCGGCCTGCCCTTGGGCTTTCAGCTCATCGCTCCACATCTGGAGGAAGCGTCGCTGGTGCGCGCCGGCGCCGCCTTCCAGTCGGCCACCTCCTGGCATCAGCAGCATCCGTTCGCCTGACATGACCTCGACCTCCGTTCCCACACGCTTCTTCTATGGCTGGGCGATCGTCGCCTCGGCCTTCGCCGTGACGCTCCTCGGCTTCGGCAGCGCCTATACGTTCAGCGCCTTCCTCAAGCCGCTCGAGCGGGAATTCGGCGCCTCGCGCGGCGAGGTCTCGCTCGTCTTCGCGCTGGCGGGCTTTCTCTATTTCGCGCTCGGCATCGTCAGCGGGCCGCTCGCCGACCGCTTCGGCGCGCGGCTCATGGCGGTGCTCGGCATGCTGCTGGTCGGCGCGGGCCTGGTCTTCGCCGGCCTCGCCCGCACCATCACCGAGGTCTATGTCGCCTATGGGCTCGGCGTCGGCATCGGCGTCGGCTGCGCCTATGTGCCGGCGGTCGGCGCGGTGCAGCGCTGGTTCGTGCGCCGACGCGGCTTCGCCTCGGGCCTCGCGGTGAGCGGCATCGGCCTCGGCACGCTGGTGATGCCGCCACTCGCGGCCTGGCTCATCGATCTCATCGGCTGGCGCCAGGCCTATATCGTGCTCGGCCTTCTCGCGGGGCTGCTCGGCATCGTCATGTCATGGCTCCTGGTGAACGATCCGCGCGAGCGCGGCGTCGGGCCGGACGGCGATCCGCTCGATACGGCAAATGGCGGCGCCGCCCGCTCGGGCAGCACGGTCGGCGAAGCGGTGCGGAGCCGGCAATTCATCGGCCTCTATGCCGCAAGCCTCGCCTGCGCCTTCGGCGTCTTCGTGCCTTTCGTCCATCTCGTGCCCTATGCGCTCGATCTCGGCATCGAGCAGACCACGGCGGTGCTGCTGCTCGGCATGATCGGCGTCGGCAGCACCGCGGGCCGCTTCTTCCTCGGCGGCCTCGCCGACCGGATGGGCCGGCATGCCTCGCTCGTCGCCATGCATGCCGGCATCGCGCTCTCGCTCATCATCTGGGCGCTGGCGGGAGGCTTCTGGACGCTGGCGCTGTTCGCCTTCCTGTTCGGCGTCTTCTATGGCGGCTGGGTGGCGATCATCCCCTCGGTCGCCACCGATTATTTCGGCGGCCGCCATATCGGCGGCATTCTCGGCGTGCTCTACACCAGCGTCGCCTTCGGCACGCTGATCGGGCCGAGCGCGGCGGGCTTCGCCTTCGACATCAACCACAGCTACCGGCTGCCGATCCTCGCCAGCATCGCGGTGAGCTTCGTCGCCGCCGGGCTTGCATGGTGGGTGGCCAAGCCGGCGCCTATTGGACGAGCGCCGTGAATAAATACACCTGAAGAGGTCGGGTAATTTCGGAGTGATTCTAGTCGCACGAGCAAGCATGCGCAGAAATTGAAATTGCCAGGCGACGCGCATTAGAACCCAGAGAGCGCTTCATTTTCTTAGTCCCGAGATATAGAGAAGCTCCTCTACTACAGTACGAATATTAGTTAGGTGGGGATCTATATCGCCACGCACCGCATTGTATCGGCGACTATGCGCAGATTTGTCACCAAGATCCTTCAACGTCGGCAGAGCGTGCCTGGCATTACGCCCCAAATTCCAGGCAGTTTCCTTTAGAGTCAATTCGATCAGATCACGCAAATAGAAGAAGTCACCCGAGGAATTCTTTATTTTATGGTCGATCTGATGTTTCTCGAACGCCTCAATAATTAGTGTTTCGAGCAACCGCCGGATCATTACCGCAGCACAATCATACCAGCCATTTTGATATGATCCCGTCGCTTGATTAGCAATTTTCTCGATATATCCGCGCGTCCCTTTCACAAGCGTAGTCAAGACGTGTCTCTTGGCGGCCTTCAGTCCTTCCTCCGGTGGCCCCAGGAGATTATCCACGTCTGCTTGGATGCCCTTCGCCGCAGCTATTGCATTACGGATCGGATCCGTCATCCGGTTTTTGCCCCGTAAAGATGTTTGGCCATACTCGCGAATATTTGGTCAATCTGCTCGGCGTTCGACTCAGGCGATATGTGAATCTGGATATCAATATGCAGTGATGCCCCTGGTGGATTTGAATTGCTTCTTTGAAGGCTTGGCTCCGTCACTGCTGGAGTGTGCAGCGGACCAGCTTCGAGCGTAGATGCTGCCTCCCAGCCACCTTCAAACGACGCTTCCTCAACCAAAGCCCTAAAGGTTTGGACTGTTTTCGCAATGACTTGCTGCCCTCCGGAAGAGCTTGTACTGAAGACATGTGTAATATCGGCAACAGACCTTGCGTTGGCGTCAGGATAGAGAGCGAATAAGTCGGCATATCCTTGGCGTATTGCGTTTCCTAAGACTTGCTTGTGGTTTGCCCCACGATACTCAGACCATCGCGGAGTAGGAGTACCGCTACTATCGATTAATCCGATGTACTTTAGAATGGGGATAAGGGAGCGGTCGTTGGTTGACTTGAGCCCTATCTGCATGAGCCACTGAATTGTGACCTTTGGCGGAATTCCAACAGTCCTGATCTTTTCGAGTAGCGGCTTAATCTTGCCAGTCACAGTTGTATAAGCGTACTCGACCATCGGGCACTCCTTGGTTCTCTCAATGTTCCGACATATAGCTTTGCAACAACCGGCACTCAATGCCCTAACGGCAGAAAACCACCATATTCATCAGTACACCTCCAAAAATTCTGGGGAAAACCGTAACAACAGTTGAGCGCATCCGGACAAAGAATTCGCGGCACATACGATTTTGCGTATTTGGACCCAGACAGACAACAGAACTGAACACTCGCAGTTCTATAAAGTCATTCTAGAGTCATACTGCTCTAACCTAAAAGTCTTCCGGAAAGATCGATCTAAGATAGAGGAAGCAGGCATGCCTTGCCTGCTTCTGGCCGAGCAGGCCCGAGGCATGGACCTGGTTGGCGATCCAGAAACCATCGACGATGGCATTCAGGGTGCTGGCGATCACCGCGGCATCCACCTTGAGCTTGCGCTCTTTGGCCAGCGCCGTCACTTCCGCCTTCACGAAGGCATGGTAGCGCGCCTTGAGCTCGACCAGGCGGCGGCGATATTCGGGATTGCGCACCGATTCCGCCCAGAAGGCGCTCCATACCGCGACATGCTCGGCATTGGAGATCTTGGGATCGAAGTCAAGCAGCACCATCGCCTTCAGCCGGTCGGCCGGCGCCTCCTCCTCGGTGCCCGGGCGGTTGAGGGCCGTGTCATATTCGCCGACCAGATGGTCGAGCGCCGCGAGGATGAGGCCTTCCTTCGATTTGAAATGGAAGGAGGCGACGCCATAGGAGCAGCCGGCTTCCTGCGCGATGTCATTCATGGTGATGCCGGTGAGGCCCTTGCGCGCGATCACCTTGGCCGCCGCGTCGAGCAGCGAGCGACGGCGTTCCTGAACCTGATCCTCTCGCGAGGCGATGCGGGCTTTGACGGCCACGTCCGTGTTACCTCATTGAACCGGCCCCCGATATGCGGACCAGCGGCCCGCATCCCGGCGGAGGGGAATCACTCCGCCGAAAAGGATTCGCGCGGAACATATATCTGAGCAAATCCTTATCGCCAAAGTCTTCAACTTTGGCGGGATTTGCTCTCGTCAAGCGGCGACCGGCTCCTTGAAGTCGGCGGCCGCCTTCAGGATGCCTTGCCGCAGGATGCCGATCATCTGGTCGATCTCCGCCTTGGTGATGATCAGCGGCGGCGACAGGACACAGATATTGCCGAGCGGGCGGACCAGGAGGCCCAGATCGAAGCAATGACTGTCGATACGGCCGCCGAGCTTCTTATCGCGATCGGTCACCTCCGGCGCGGACGGATCGACCAGGCATTCGACGCAGCCGACGAGACCGGCGACCCGGATGTCGGCGACATGCGGCAGGCCTTGGAGGCTGCGCAGGCCATCGGCGAAATGACCCGCCACGTCGCGCACATGCTCCAGAATGCCGTCCTTCTCGATGACATCCATATTGGCGAGGGCCGCGGCGCAGCTCACCGGATGCGAGGAGTAAGTGTAACCATTGCTGTAATAGCTGCCCTTGGCATTCTCGCCCGAGACCTTGGCGATCAGTCGTTCCGACACGGCGAAACCGCCCAAGGGCACATAGCCCGAAGTGACGCCCTTGGCGAAGGTGATGATATCGGGCACCACGCCGAAGACCTTCTCGGAAGCGAACCATTCGCCGCAGCGGCCGAAAGCGGTCACCACCTCGTCCGAGATATAGATGATGTCGTGCTTCTCGCAGACCGCCTTGATGCGGGCGTGATACCCCTTGGGCGGGATGATGACGCCGCCCGAGGCGAGCAGCGGCTCGGCCAGGAAGGCCGCGACCTTGTCGGGGCCGATCTTCGCCACCGTGTCCTCGAACTCGGCCACGAGCCTGTCGAGGAACTGCGCTTCGCTGAGTCCGGGCGCCAGACGGATATTGGGGCTCGAAATGAAAGTGATGCGCGGCGAGGCGATATCGAAGTTCTGCCAGTTGAAGGAGCGTCCCGAGCATGAAGCGGTGAGGCTGGTCGAGCCGTGATAGCCCTCGCGGCGCACGATGATGTGCTTCTTCTCGGGGCGTCCCAGAACGTTGTTGTAGAATTCGGTGAAGCGCAGCGCCGAATCGACGGCGGTCGAGCCGCCGGTGGTGAAGAAAACGCGGTTGAGATCGCCGGGCGTCGCCTCGGCGATGCGCCTGGCGAGCTCGGCCGAGGGCGAATTGGTCGTGTACCAGGGCGAATTATAGGAAAGCTTGAGCGACTGCGCCGCGACCGCATCGGCGATCTCCTTGCGGCCATAGCCGATCTGGGTGCACCACATGCCGGCCGGGCCGTCGATGATGCGCCTTCCCTGCGCATCGACGACATGGATGCCCTCGCCATAGGCGATCAGGGGCCGCATGCCCTGGCCGAGCTTCGCCATTTCCTCGGACGGCGAAAGGAGATGCGACTTGGCATCCGCCTCGGTCTCGCCGGCATTCCATTGCGCGCCACGTGTGTCGGACATGAGGCCTCCCCTTTTCCGCTTCCAGGCCAAGGATAAAGGGCCTCCGGGCCGGGAGTCAATAATTTTGATTGTTTAATCAATCAATCCGCCAAATGCCGCCTACTGTGAATCAGACTCACACTGCGGGGGAAAACTTCTCAATTCATGATCAGGGAAATCCATCGTAGCGTTGCCGGCGAAGATCGGCGTTTCAGACGCGAGTTTGGCTAATAACACGAAGTCGGGAGATGATGGGATGAACATCCACGCGAAAGGCGCGGTGAATGCGGAGAAGCCGTCCACTGTGAAATGGGGTGTCAATGCCCAGACCGGCGTCCTGACCGATGTCCTCCTCGGCCGCCCCGACCACTTCCGCTGGGTGCCGCTCAATTCGATCTCGGCCGTCACTTTCGCCAATATGGACAAGATGGGGCATCACTTCGACCAGCAGAAGGCGATGCGCCAGCATCGCGAGATGGTCGACGTTTATGAGAAGAACGGAGTGAGAGTTCATTTCGCCGATGCCGATGAAGGCCTGCCCTCATCGGTGTTCACGCGCGATTCGAGCTTCATGACGCCCTGGGGCGCCGTCATCACCTCGATCCAGACGCCGCCGCGGCGGCGCGACTACGCGATCGCGAGCGAATTCTATCATCGCGCCGGCATTCCCATCTGGAAATGGGTGACCGCCGGCCATTTCGAAGGCGGTGATTTCTGCATTCTCAAGCCGGGCGTGGCGCTGCTCGGCTGGTCGGGCGACCGCTCGACCAAGGAAGGCGCCGAGCAGGTGCAGGGCTGGCTCAAGGAAAAGGGCTGGGAAGTGCTGGTCGCGCCGATCCCGCCACAATTCGTCCATGTGGACGCGGTCGTGGTGATGCTCGAAAAAGGCTTGGCGCTCGTCTGCGAGGACGCGCTGCCGTCCTATGCGCTCGACTATATCAAGAACCGCCACAAGATCGAAGTCATCAAGGTCGCTTATGCCGACTGCGTGCAGCTCGGCGGAAATCTCGTCAGCCTCGGCAATCGCCGCGTCCTGTCGATGAGCCACAATGTCAATGTGAATCGCCAGCTCAAGGAAGCCGGCTTCACCGTCACCGCCGTCGACTATGACATGTTCGCGCTCGGTGGCGGCGGCGTCCATTGCTCCTGCCATGAGCTCTATCGCGAGCCCGATTGAGGATCGGACCGCCCATACGTCACAAAAACCAAGCGGCCAAGAAGCCGCATGATCGGAAGGGGAAAGGAAATGAGGAAGGCAGAAGGCTGCGGCCTTGTCCGCAGACAGACCACGTTTGGACTGAACCGGCGCGACGCGCTGCGAGGCCTCGCCGGCCTCGGCGCCGCGGCATTTCTAGGCCCAGCGTCGAGAAACGCCTTTGCCGCCACCAATCTGAACTTCGTCGGCTGGCAGGGCTACGACACGTTTCTGGAGGCCGCGGATTTCGCCAAGGCGAAAGCGGCCGAGCTGCAGAAGACCTACATATCCTCCGCCGATGAAGTCATCACCAAGCTCAGGCTCGATGCCTCGCAGGTCGACCTGTGCACGCCCTATTTCATCCATGACGACTTCCTCGCGGCGGAAGGGCTGCTCGAACCGCTCGATCTGTCCAGGATCCCGAATTTCTCCAAGATCCATCCGACGGTGCTCGAATTCACCAAGGCCAATATGTCGGACGGCGATCAATGGTATTCGGTGCCGATGACCTACGGGTCGATCTGCATGATCTACAATGCCGACAAGATTCCCGAGCCGTCGTCATGGACGGACATGCTGAAGGACGAATACAAGGGCAAGGTGGCGATCACCGCCGACTATCCGGGCAATATCTTCGCCTGGAGCCGGGTCTCGGGCGTCGAGAACCCCAACCGGATGACGAAGCCGGAGCTCGAGAAGACCATCGAGGCTCTGGTCACCCTGAAGCGCAATCACCTGCGGACGATCGCGCCGAGCTATGGCGACTTGATGAACCTGCTCGCCGGCGGCGAGGTCGTCATCGCCCAGGGCTGGGAGCCGATCCCGTCCTGGGTCGGCGACAAGGTCAATCTGAAGATCGCCTATCCCAAGGAAGGCAGCATGGGCTTCATCGAAGGCTATTCGATCGGCAAGGGCTCGGCCCATGCCGATCTCGCCCATGAATTCATAAATCACGCCCTGTCGCTCGAAGGCCAGCTCGCCGGCGCGCAGGCCAATGCCATGCCGGTGGTGACCAGCGAGGCGATGGAGAAGGCGGATGCGGCCAATCGCACCCTCTACCACTATGACCAGATCGAGGACTATTTCCGCCGCAAGACGATGGTGGTTCCCATGTATCCGATCGAGGCGCAGGGCGAGCTCGCGACCTGGGACGAATACCAGGCGGCCTGGGAAAAGGTCCTGAAGAGCTGACATGCATGACGGGGCAGCGAGACGAGGTGGCGATGAGCAGGCATGAACGGCCCGCCGGATTCGACCTTGCCTCGTCGCTCAGGCTCAAGGGGGTGAGCAAGGCCTTCGGGAACATGACCGCCCTTCACCCCCTCGATCTCGAGGTGAAGAAGGGCGAGTTCCTGGCGCTGCTCGGCCCCTCGGGCTGCGGCAAGACCACGCTGCTGCGTATGATCGGCGGCTTCCTAAGCCCCAGCGCCGGACGCATCTTCATCGACGGTGTGGACGCCACCGACCTGCCGCCCGAAAGGCGGCGGACCAACATGGTCTTCCAGGGCTACGGGCTTTTTCCCCATATGACCGTCAAGCAGAATATCGCTTACGGCCTTCACATCGCCGGCAAGTCCCGGGATGAAATCGCCGACCGCACCGCGCGCATGGCGAAGCTGGTCCATCTCGACGGCATGGTCGACCGCATGCCGGCGACGCTGTCGGGCGGCCAGCAGCAGCGCGTCGCTCTGGCGCGCGCGCTGGTGATGGAGCCCGCCGTGCTGCTTCTCGACGAATCGCTGGCGGCGCTCGACCTCAAGCTGCGCAAGGCGATGCAGGACGAGCTGCGCCAGCTGCATGCCACGCTCGGCGGAACCTTCATCTTCGTGACCCATGACCAGGCGGAGGCCATGGCGCTCGCCTCGCGCATCATCCTGATGCGCGACGGACGCATCGAGCAGAGCGGCACCCCGGAAGAGCTCTATCGCGCGCCGACCTCGAGCTTCGCCGCCGGCTTCATCGGCGACGCCAATATCCTGAGCGGAGAACGGCGCGCCGGTCGCCTCCATCTCGATTGCGGCGGCGAATGTCCCTCCGCCGGGCCGGACGGCGCCGTGAGGCTCATGATCCGGCCGGCCGACATCGGTGTCGCCGGCCGGCAGAAGGACAAGCAGACCGTCAGCATCCACGGGCGCGTGACCGAGCGCGTCTTCATGGGCGATTATGTGCGGCTGACCGTGGTTACCGCCAATGGCGTCAGGCTCAGCGCCCACCTGCCGCAAGCCGCACCGGAACTGCGGCCGCCCGTCGAGGTCGCCCTCCAGTGGCCGCTCGCCGCGCAGCAGATCCTCGAGGCCGCGGCGTGACCAGCGGACGCCGCCAGCTCTGGCAGATCGCTCCCGCCGCCGTGGCCTTCGCGCTGCTGTTCGTGATTCCGCTCGGCTATTTTCTGGTCGTCAGCTTCTGGCGGCTCAAATCCTACCGGCTCTCGCCCGACCTGAGCCTCGTCAATTATGCCGAGGTGTTCCGCGAATACCTGCCGGCGATGCTGTTCACCGTCGCCCTCTCGCTGGCGATCTCGGTCCTCACCACCGTCCTCGGCTTCATGATCGCCTATCTGGCGCGTTTCAGGGCCGGCAGATACGGGCCGGCGCTGCTGTTCATCGTGCTCATGACGCTGTTCGGCGGCTATCTCGTCAAGATCTATGCCTGGAAGACCATTCTCGGCTCGCAAGGCATTCTCAATGCCGCCCTGGTGCAATTCGGCATCGTCGACGAGCCCGCCACCTGGCTTCTCTACAATCCGCTGTCCGTCGTCATCACGCTCGTGCATTTTCTGCTTCCCTTCACCGTCCTGCCGATCTTCGCGGCGATGCGCGAGATCGGCGATGCGCCGCTCGCGGCGGCGCGCGACCTCGGCGCCACGCCGCGCCGGGTCTTTATCGATATCGTACTGCCGCAATGCCAGGCCGGCCTGTTCGCCGCCTTCGCCCTCGCCTTTCTCCTGACCGCCGGCGACTATGTCACGCCGCGCCTCGTCGGCGGCACCAGCACCTTCATGGTCGGCAACTTCATCGAGTCGCAGTTCATCAACCGCCTCAATGCGCCATTGGGCTCGGCGCTCTCCTTCTCCACCATGGCGGTCTGCGGCGCGATCATCCTCATCGCCTATCGCGCGCTGGGCCGGCTCCTCAAGCCGCGGATCGCGATATGACGCCGTCCCTGGGCGCCGCGATCTTCTGGCGGCTGTTCGGCGCCGCCGCCGTCATCTTCATGCTGTCGCCTTTGCTGCTCGTCATCGTCTTCTCTTTCGGCACGAACGAGCTCGCCACCCTGCCGCTCGGCGGGTTCACGACGCAATGGTATGCGGACCTCTTCGCCAATCCGAATTTCCTCACCGCTCTGCGCAACAGCCTCATCGTGACGGCGAGCGTCGGCCTGATCTCGACCGTCACCGGCGTCCTCGCCGCCCTTGCCTTTGCCCGCTGGCGCCCCGGCGCCGCCGAAGGCGCCATCATGCTGCTGTCGCTGCCGGTGATGATGCCGCCGTTGGTCCTCGCCCTCGCTCTCGCGACATCCTTCTCGAGCATGAAATTCCAGCTCGGGCTCCATACCGTCATACCGAGCCATGTCATCTTCACCCAGCCCTTCGTCATTCTCGTCGTCTATGCGCAATTGTCCTCCTTCAACTTCGCCATCATCGACAGCGCCCGCGATCTCGGCGCGACGCCCTGGCACGCCTTCCGGACCATCCTGCTGCCGCTTGTCAGCCCGGCCATCATCGGCGCGGCGCTCCTCGCCATGGCCGTCTCGCTCGACGATTTCGTCATCACCTTCTTCACGATCGGAAACGGCATGACGCTGCCGACATTGATCTGGGGCATGCTGCGCAAGGGCCTCGATCCCAGCATCAACGCCCTGGGCACGCTCATCCTGGCGGCCACCATCGGCGCCAGCGCGCTGGCGCTCGGCCTGACGAAATATCGCGGCTGAGCCGGCCCATGACCTGCCATTTCGACTTTACCGGCAAGCGGGTTCTCGTCACCGGCGCGAGTCAGGGCATCGGCTTCGCCGTCGCCCGCCAGTTTCATGCCGCCGGCGCCGACACCATCATCCTGGCGGAGAATGCCGAAATCTTCGCCGCCGCGGAACGCCTGGCATCCGAGAGCGGTGCGGACGTCCGTCCGATACGCTGCGACATTGCCGATGAAGATCAGGTCGCTGCCGCCTTCGCCGGCATCGGTCCGCTCGATGTCCTGGTCAACAATGCCGGCTATCAGCCGCGTACACCGGTAGCCGATCTGTCTGCCGCCGCGCTCAAGGAATTCCGGCGCGTCACGGAGATCAATATCGTCGGAACATGGCTGGTCACCCGCGCGGCCGCCGCCAGCATGCCGCGCGGCAGCCGGATCATCATGACCTCGTCGATCTGGGGCAAGACCGGCGCCGCCGAATATGCCGGCTATGCCGCTTCCAAACACGCGGTCATCGGGCTCGCCCGTTCGCTCGCTTTGGAGCTGGGACCGAAGGAAATCACCGTCAACTGCATCTGCCCGGGCTGGGTCGACACCGAGGGCGCGATGTGGACCGTTCGGCAGATCGCGGCGCAGCAGGGACGCGCGGCCGAGGCGCTGGTCGACGATTATCTCCGCCACCAGCCGCTGCCCGGCATGATGAGCATCGAGGATGTCGCGGGCTTCTATCTGTTCCTGGCCAGCGATGCGGCCCGCGACATCACCGGACAGGCGATCAATGTCGATCGCGGCCATTTCATAGGATAGGCGCATGCGCGGACGGTTCGAGGGGAAGACAGCGATCGTGACCGGCGCCGCCGCCGGCATCGGCGCGGCGACGGCGGCTCTCTTCGCGCGCGACGGCGCCCATGTCGTGCTGAGCGACGTGAACCGCGCCGACGGCAACCGCCTGGCGGCGAGGCTGGCGGACGAGCATGGCGGGCGGGCGATGTTCATCGAGCACGATGTCAGCCAGGAAGATCAGTGGCATGCCGTCATCGCCGCGACGACGGAGCGGTTCGGCCGGCTCGACATCCTGGTCAACAATGCCGGCATCCAGATCACCCGCGCGCTCGAGGACATCACGCTCACAGAATGGCGAAGGATGTTCGCGGTCAACACCGAAAGCGCCTTCATCGGAACCCAGATGGCGATCGCCGTCATGAAAGGCTGGGGCGGCGGCGGCATCGTCAATGTCTCCTCGACCTTCGCCATGGTGGCTGACGGCCTCAACGCGCATTACTGCGCGTCGAAAGCGGCCGTCCGCCATTTCACCAAGGCCGCGGCGCTCTATTGCGCCGACAAGGGCTATGGCATCCGGGTGAATTCCGTGCATCCCGGCGTGATCCGCACCCCGATGGTCGAGCGTGAGATCGCCGAGGTGACGCGCGAAAGAGGCTTGTCGTCGACGGCCTCCGTCGAGTCGGAATGGCAGAAGCTCTGTCCGCTCGGCATCGGCGCGGCCGACGATATCGCGGAAGGCATCGCCTATCTGGCCTCGGAGGCGGCGCGTTACGTCACCGGCGCCGAGCTGGTGATCGATGGAGGACATATCATCCGATGAACCGGCCCGACATCAGGCTGATCGAAAATCCGATCAGGTGGCCGGACGGGGCGCGCTGCGCCGTCTCGTTCACCTTCGATATCGACAGCGACAGCTTCCTGCATCTGAACTATGGAGAGCGCGTGCCGGACATGGCGGCCACCACATCGTGGCTGCGCTACGATGAAGTCGCGGTGCCGCGCATCCTGCGCATCTACAAGGCCTTCGGCATCAGGCAGACCTTCTTCTTCCCCGCCTGGTGCATGGAAGCCTATCCGCGCCTGGTGGATCTCATTCTCGCCGATGGCCACGAGATCGCGCATCACGGCTACCTGCATGAGAGCCCCAACCGCCTCAACCCCGAGGACGAGGCTCTGTGGCTCGATCGCGGCATCGAAACCATCCGGCGCATGACCGGACGCAAGCCCGCCGGCTTTCGCGCACCGGTCTATGATTTCTCGGGCCGGACGGCGGACCTGCTGGCGGAGCGCGGCTTCCTCTATGACGCCTCGCTGATGGCCGACGACATTCCCTATCTGATGAAGACACGATCCGGCAACATCGTCGAGCTGCCGTCGCACTGGGCGCTCGATGACTGGCCGCAATTCGCGCATAATATCGAGCTCGATTACATGATGCCGATACGCTCGCCAGACGAGGCCTTTGCCGTCTATCGGGCCGAGTTCGAAAGCGCTTACCGGCATGGCGGCTTCTTTGTCGGGGTCTGGCATCCCTGGCTCACCGGGCGTCTGGCGCGGGCGGAGCGTCTCGCCGATTTCATCGCCGACATCATGGCGCGCCCCGGCGTGTGGGTCGCCCCGATGGAAGAGATCGCCCGCCATGTCATGCGGCAGCATCGCGAGGAAAGCCCGGTCCGCGAGGTCGCCATGCCCTATTACAGCACCGGCCTTCCCGCCGGAGCTAGGCCGATCCACCAGCGTAAATGACCTTGCCGGAGGAGGACCCGCTTCCGGAGCCCGCCCTGATTTCCGTGAAGCTCGCCAGGAAACGGCGCAGCAGCGGCTTCTCGGTGGCGCTCCGCTGGCTCACCGCATAGAAGGTCGACTCATAGCCGAACTTGTCGTCGCACAGGCGGCGCAGCTCGCCTTTCTCGACCCAGAGCTGCGCATAATGGGCGGGCAGATAGCCGATGAAGCCGCCGCTCAGGATGAGAATGAGCTGCGCCTCCATCATCTCCACCGTCGCATCGGCCTGGCGATAGCCGAGCCGCTTCAGGTCCTGGCTGTGCAGATAGCCGCGCGCCACGATGGCATGGCGGGCCAGATCGCGCTCCACCGTCTTCTCTTCTTCTGCGAAGAGCGGATGACCCTTGGCGCAATAGAGCGACTGCTTCTCGGCGCAGACCGGCAGGTAAGCCAGATCGGCGCGTTTGGTGATGCTGGGCACGATGATGATGTCGCGCGCCCCGGCGATGAGCTGCGCCTCCAGCTCCTCCGGCCCGGCGATGATGAAATCGATCTGCACCGAGGGGGCCGACTGGCGGAAATGCCCCACCGCGCGAGCCAACGCCATTTCGGCATTGGTGGCGAGCGCGTCGACGGCGCCGAGCTTCACCACCCGCCGCAAATTGAGCGACACCGTGCCGGCCTCGTTGCAGAAGCGGTCGACCGCCGCGAAGAGATCATGCGAGGCGTCATAGACGGCCCGCCCCGCCTCGGTCAGCGCGAAGCCCGAGCGGCCGCGCCGGCACAGCCTGGCGCCGAGCCGTGTCTCGAGCTCGGCGAGGCTGGTCGAGATGCGCGACTGGCTGAGATTGAGGACGAGCTGGGCGCCGGCCAGGCCCTTGGCCTCGGCGATGACCCGGAAGATGCGGATGAGCCGCAGGTCGATGTCGAGAAGCTGGCGCATGAGATACTTCTGTTTTCCGAATGTAATGATCTGATCTTGCCTCTTTTCCGATGGTTTCGGAAGCCCATAAGATCGAGTTGCCAGCAACGAGCGCGGCAGCCCGCAGAGACCGCGCGGATAGGGAGAACGACCATGCTGAAGTCTTTCAGAACACTCGCTTTATGTCTCGGGACCGCCTTGGCGGCTGCGAGCTTCGCCGGAGCGCCGGCGGAAGCCGCTGTCGGCAATCCGCAAAAGGTGACCTGCATGTATCCGGTCTGGGTCGGCTTCGGTCCGGTCCACCTCGCCAATGAGCTCGGCTATTTCAAGGAAGAGGGCATCGAGGTGGAGGAAATCCTCGATGACGACATGCCGAACGCCGTGGCGGCGATGGAGCGCGGCGATATCGACTGCTACCTGCGCACCGTCGGCGAATATCAGGGCCTCGGCCGGCGCAAGGAGACGCAGGGCATCATCATCGGCACGATCGACCTGTCGACCGGCGGCGACGGCTGGGCGGCCGACCAGTCGATCAAGTCGGTCTGCGATCTCAAGGGCAAGACCATCGCGGTCGAGCCGAACCTGCCGGCGCGCCTCATCATGCAGATGGCGCTCAAGAAGGAATGCAATCTCTCGATCAAGGACACGACGCTGACCGACATCGCCGCGGCCGATGCGATCGGCGTGTTCAGCGACGTCAAGGTGGCGGCGATCGGCACTTATGAGCCGGTGCTGAGCCAGGTCGTCGCGGCGCATAAGGAGCGCGGCGCCCATATCCTGACCTCGTCCAAGGACCAGAAGGACCTGATCCTCGACATCGTCATGGCGCATACGGGCGAGCTGAAAGCGAATCCCGACAAATATGTGAAGTTCCTGCGCGCCGTCTATCGCGCCGTCGATTACTTCAACGCCAACCAGGAAGCGGCGATCCCGATCATCGCCAAGCACTTCTCGATCACGCCCGACGACTTCAAGGCGACGCTGCCGAATTTCCGCTACACGCCGCTCGCCGAATCGAAGGACTTCATCGGCTCGGTCGACAAGGAAGGCCGCGTCTATGAGATCTTCAAGGAGACGATGGATCTCAATCTCGAATTCGGCTCTTCCGACGTGAAGCTCCTGCCGGAAGACCATGTCGACCGGACGATCGTCAACCAGATCAAATGAGCGATGTGACCGTGGCGAGCGAGGAAGCCAGTAAGCCGGCGGCGGAGCACACTGCTCCGCCGGCGCGCCGGGCGGCGTGGCGCGATGTCGTCACCTTCCGCGGCCCGCCGCAGCCGGGGCTTGAATTATGGCTCAGCATCGGCGCCTTCCTGACGGTGCTGGGCGCCTGGGCGCTGGTCGCCGAGACCGGCCTCGTCCAGCCGCAGATCCTGCCGTCGCCCTTCGCGGTGGTGGCCGCCTGGGGCCGGCTCTTCGCCGACGGCTATATCGGCGATATCGGCATCAGCGTGGCGCGCGTCTGGGCGGCGTTCCTCGCCTCCGCCGTCATCGCCATCCCGCTCGGCATCCTGATGAGCGGCTATCGCGCCATCACCGCCCTGCTCGAGCCGATCATCGATTTCGTGCGCTACCTGCCGGTGCCGGCTTTGGTGCCGCTGACCTTGATCTGGCTCGGCATCGGCGAGGGCTCGAAGGTCACGCTTCTGTGGATCGGCACCTTCTTCCAGCTCATCCTGCTCGTCGCCGATGATGCAAGGCGGGTGCCCAAGGAATTCATCGAGACCGGACGCACGCTCGGCGCCTCCGATTCCTCCCTGATGAAGGATGTGCTGCTGCGCGCCATGCTGCCCAATATGGTCGACAGCCTGCGCATCACGCTCGGCTGGTGCTGGACCTATCTCATCGTCGCCGAGATCGTCGCCTCGAGCTCCGGCATCGGCTACGAATTGTGGACGGCGCGGCGCTACGGCAAGTCGCCGGAAGTCTTCGCCGGCATCCTCACCATCGGCATCATCGGTCTCGTCTCCGATCAGGTGATCCGCTACCTGCACCGGCGCTGGTTCCGGTATCTGCAATGAGAATCTTGTACGCCCCCGTCACGGCGCCCTTGCCCTCGCCCCGCTTCAGTGGGGAGAGGGAGGGGCCGATTGCGCAGCAATGGGAGGGTGAGGGGCCTCGTCGTGATTGTCCCCGAGCCCCTCACCCTTCCCGTCGCTTCGCGACGGGCCCCTACCCTCTCCCCGCTTCGCAGGGCGAGGGTGAAAGACGAGGCCGCGCATGAGCTTCATCCGCATCAGCGACGTCGCCAAGCAGTTCACCACGCCCGATGGCGGCGCCATTCCGGTGGTGCGGCCGCTGTCGCTCGACATCAAGGAAGGCGAGTTCGTCGTCTTTGTCGGGCCGTCGGGCTGCGGCAAGACCACAGTCATGCGCATGGTGGGCGGGCTCGAAACGCCGACTTCCGGTGAAATTTTTCTCGACGGGACGCTGGTCGAGGGACCCAGCCGCGACAAGGGCATGGTGTTCCAGTCCTACTCGTCCTTTCCCTGGCTCACCGTGCTCGGCAACATCCGCTTCGGGCTCAAATACCGCAAAGATATCCCGGCGGCCGAGAAGGAGAGGATCGCCCGGCATTATCTCGATCTCGTCGGGCTGACGCCGTTCGCCGACTACACGATCAACCGCATATCGGGCGGCATGCGCCAGCGTGTCGCCATCGCCCGCACGCTCGCCGCCAATCCGCTGGTCCTGTTGATGGACGAGCCCTTCGGCGCGCTCGACGCCCTGAGCCGCGAGCGCCTGCAGCTCCAGCTCATGGATCTGCGCCGGGCCGAGCGCAAGACCGTCATCTTCGTCACCCATGACGTCGACGAAGCGGTGCTGCTCGCCGACCGCATCGTCGTCTTCTCGAAGCGCCCCGCCCGCATCCTCGCCGATATTCCAGTCAGCGCCACGCTGCCGGAGAAGCGCGGCCTCGACATTCTCGACCATCCCGATTTCCGCAAGATCCGCCGCGACGTGCTGGCGCTGATCCGCAATGAAGAACAAACCATGGAGGCAGCAGAATAAATGGGGGTTTTCGACTTCACCGGCAAAAAGGCGCTCGTGACCGGGGCCAGCCACGGCATAGGTTATGCCGTGGCTGAAGGTTTCGTGCGCGCCGGCGCCGATGTCACGATCCTGTCGAGCACGGCCGATATCCAGGAAGCCGCGCGGCAGATGACCGCCGCCACCGGCAAGCCGGTCAAGGCCGAAATCTGCGACATCACCGACCGCGCGCAAGTGCGCAAATCGGTCGGCGGACTCGGGCCGCTCGACATCCTCGTCAACAATGCCGGGCTCGAGCGGCTCACCCCCATGGATGAGGAAGGCGATGAGGTCGAAGAGCTCTTCCGGCGCATCATCGAGATCAATCTCATCGGCACCTATTATGTCACCCGCCAGGCGCTGACGCAGATGCCGTCGGGCGCGAACATCATCATCACCGGCTCGGTCTGGTCGAAGAGCGCCGCTCCCGAATTCGCCGCCTATGTCACCTCGAAACACGGCAATCTCGGCTTCATGCGCGTCCTCGCCAAGGAATTGGGACCACGCAATATCCGGGTGAACGCGGTATGTCCCGGCTGGGTGAAGACCCGCGCCGCCTTGCGCTCGCTGACCGAAGTCTCCGCGCGCGCCGGCATCAGCGAGGACGAGATGCTGGGCCAGATCCTGGGCAATCAGGCGCTGCCGGGCCTGCTCGATCCCGGCGACGTCGCCAATCTCTATCTCTTCCTGGCCTCGGACCTGGCGCGCGACATCACCGGGCAGGCCGTCAATGTCGATCGCGGCGAGGTAATGGCATAATGGGTATTCTCGACGGAAAACGGGCGGTCGTCACCGGCGGCGCCAGCGGCATCGGCCGCGCCACGGCCATCGCCTTGGCCAGGGAAGGCTGCCATGTCACCATCGCCGATTATGCGAGCGAGGCGGCCATCGCCGAAGCCGTGAAGGCGGCGGGCGGGACCACGCGGGGCCGGCGCGTCAATGTCGCGGACGAGGACGATGTCGCCCAGCTCTTCGACTCGGTCGCCAGATCGGGCGGCATCGACATCCTGGTCAATTGCGCCGGCATATTGATCGAGAAGCCCCTGCTCGAAACCAGCGTCGCCGATTTCGACCGCCAGATCGGCGTCAATCTGAAGGGCGTGTTCCTGGTCGGGCGCGAGGCGCTGCGGCTGATGGTGGCGCAGGGGCGCGGCGGGCGGGTGATCAATATCGCCTCCGAGCTCGCTTATCTCGGCCGCGAGAACTGCTCGCTCTATTGCGCCTCGAAAGGCGGCGTCCTGTCGATGACGCGGTCCTGGGCGCGGGAATTCGCCCCCAAGATCCTGGTCAACACGATCGCGCCCGGCCCCACCGACACGCCGATGCTGGGCATCGAGCAGACCTCGGCCGAGACGCTGGCCAAGGAATCGGACAACCCGCTCGGCCGCCTCGGCCGGCCGGAAGAGATCGCCGCCGCGGCCCTCTTCCTCGCCGGGCCCGGCTCGACCTTCATGACCGGCCAATGTATCAGCCCCAATGGCGGCGCGGCGATGTTCTAAAGTAGTAACGAGAGGCAGAAAATGAACAAGAAACTCAGCAATGCGGATTTCCAGCCGCTCGATTCAGGCGTGGTGCCGCGCTTCGCCGGCCTGCCGACCTTCATGCGCCTGCCGATCGCGCGGCCCGAGGAGGTCGACATCGCCCTGGTCGGCATTCCTTTCGACGGCGGCACCACCAACCGTACCGGCGCGCGGCATGGCCCGCGCGAGGTCCGCAGCCAGTCGAGCCTGGTGCGCCGCGTCCATCATGTCACCGGCCTGTCGCCCTTCGACAAGGTCAAGGTCGGCGATTGCGGCGATGCGCCGATCAACCCGCTCGACCTCATGGCGACGCTCGACAGCATCACGAAATTCTACGCGGACATCCACAAGGCCCGCGCCCGGCCTCTGACGGCGGGTGGCGATCATCTCATCAGCCTGCCGATCCTGCGCGCGCTCGCCGCCAAGGGCCCCGTCGGCCTGATCCAGTTCGACGCCCATTCCGACACCTATGACAGCTTCTTCGGCAGCCGCTACAACCATGGCACGCCGTTCCGGCGCGCCATCGAGGAAGGGCTGATCGATCCCAAGCGCTTCATCCAGATCGGCATTCGCGGCGCCATTTCGGACGCGGCCAATTACGACTTCGCGCGCGAAGCCGGCGTGCGCATCGTCTTCATCGAGGAATTCGCCGAACGTGGGCCGAAATCGGTGATGAAGGAAGCGCGCGAGCTGGTCGGCAGCGGCCCGACCTATGTCACCTTCGACATCGACGCGCTCGACCCCTGCTTCGCCCCCGGCACCGGCACGCCGGAGATCGGCGGCATCACCACGCGCGAGGCGCAAAGCATGGTGCGCATGCTCGACGGCATCGACATCATCGGCGCCGACATGGTCGAGGTCTCGCCGCCGCTCGATCCGACCGGCGCCACGGCGCTCGCCGGCGCCACGATGATGTTCGAGCTTCTCTGCGTCATGGCCAACAGCCCAGGCTTCAAATCATAGAGGTGCGACAGCGATGATCCGGAATCCCATTCCCTGGCCCAATGGCGCCAAATGCGCCGCCTGCCTCACCTTCGACATGGATGCCGACAGCCTGATCCATGTCGATTACCCGGCCGACGGGCACAATCGCGTCTCAGCCATCTCGATGCTGCGCTACGGGCCGACCGTCGCGGTGCCGCGCATCACCGACACCTACAGGAAGCTCGGCATCCGTCAGACCTTCTTCGTGCCGGCCTGGTGCATCGAGCAATATCCTGAAGCCGTCGAGGCCATTCTCAAAGGCGACAACGAGATCGGCCATCATTCCTATATCCATGAGAATCCGCTCGAGCAGACGCGCGCCGACGAGGCGCATTGGCTCGATGCCGGCATCGAGGTGATCGAGCGCGCCACCGGCAAGAAGCCGCGCGGCTGGCGCGCGCCGCTCTACAATTTCTCGGCCAATTCCATCGATCTCCTCCTGGAGCGCGGCTTCGCCTATGACGCGTCCCTGATGGGCGACGACATCCCCTATGTGATCAAGAGCCGGGTCGACGGGCGCAGCCTGATCGAATTGCCGGCGCATTGGGGCGTCGACGACTGGCCGCAATGGGTGCAGTCCTTCGACCTCCATTACATGATGCCGGTGCGCGCCCCGCGCCAGGGCTTCGAGATCTACAAGCAGGAGTTCGAGGCGGCCCATGAATATGGCGGCCTGTGGATGCCGGTCGTCCATCCCTTCGCCACCGGACGCCTGGCACGCTGGCATGTCTTCGCCGAGTTCCTGGAGAAGCTCGTCGCCCAGGGCGATGTCTGGTTCGCGCCTCTGGAAGAGATCGCCGCCCATGTGAAGAAGCTGATCGACCAAGGCAAATATTCGCCGCGCGTCGAGACGATCCCGCAATATGACGAGCCGATCGGACGCGTCCTGCCGCGCGGCCGGGGGCGGACGTAGCCCCCTTGCAGTCGCGGACGGGAACGTGGGATGGAAAATACCGGGGTCGGGCCGCTGTATTTTCCTGCTTGCTGTAGTCCCGCTGTTATCTGCTGTTATTTGCTATAAACCTGCCGCTGTTAATCCGTTGCTTTCAGCGCAATGACAGGCTTCGCACGACATCGAGAAGCACATTGGCGCCGGCGATGAGGTCGGCGTCGGGTGTGTGTTCCTTCGGACTGTGGCTGATGCCGCCGAGGCTCGGCACGAAGATCATCGCCGCGGGGGCGATGCGGGCGATCATCTGCGCGTCGTGCCCGGCGCCCGAGGTCATGCGGCGCACCGTATGGCCGCGCGCTTTGGCCGCCGTCTCGATCTCGCGCACCAGGCCCTGGTCGAAGGCGACGGGCTCGAAGCGGGCGAGGCGTTCAACCGCGACCGTGATACCGTCCAACATGCGCAGGTAATCGGCCAGCGCATGCTCATGCGCCTTGAGGCTCTCCTCATCGGGATCGCGCAGATCGACGGTGAAGACGGCACGCGCCGGAATGACATTGATGGCATTGGGCTCGAAGGCGATGGTGCCGACCGTCGCCACCGTTCCCGTCTTCGACGCCCTGGCGCGCGCCTGCAGGAAGGTGATCACCGCGGCGGCGGCGGCGCCGGCGTCGCTGCGCATCGCCATCGGCGTCGTGCCGGCGTGATTGGCGACGCCGTCGAGGGTGATGCGCTGCCAGGAAATGCCTTGCAGAGTCTCGACCGCGCCGATGGCGATGCCTTCGCGCTCCAGAACCGGTCCCTGCTCGATGTGAAGCTCGATATAGGCGGCGGGCCTGGCCACCTCGTCGCTTCCGGCGTAGCCGATGCGCTCCAGCTCCTCGCCGAGAACCTTGCCGTCGGTGCCGCGCGCGGCCAGGGCCTCGTCGGCTTCGATGCCGCCGGCAAAGGCGAGCGAGCCCAGCATATCGGGCGAGAAACGCACGCCCTCCTCATTGGTGAAGGCGGCGACGACGAGCGGCCGCTTCGGCGTGAGGCCCGCCTCTTTCAGGGTCACCACCACCTCGAGCCCGGCCAGAACGCCGTAGCAGCCGTCATAGATGCCGGCATCGATCACCGTGTCGATATGGGAGCCGAGCATCAGCGGCGCTTCATGCGCGTTGCCGGGCTCGGCCCAGAGCGCGAAGATATTGCCGATCCGGTCCACCTTGACCACGAGGCCCGAAGCCTCGGCCCAGGCGACGAACCGGTCACGGCCCATTCTGTCGGCATCGGAGGCGGCCAGCCTGACGAGCCGGCCGTCACCATCGCGGCCGATCGCGCCCAGATCCCTGAGGCGGTTCAGAAGGCGGTCCGGATCGATCGTCAGATTGGTGAGAGCCATGCGCCATCCTCCTATAAACGCACGAAATCGGCCAGCCGGTCGCCGCGCGCCACCTGCGCCCGCAATTCGTCCGGCGAGCCGTTGAAGGCGATGCGGCCCTTCTCCATGAAGACGACGCGGTCTGAGACATCGAGCGCGAATTTCATCTCATGGGTGACGATGACCATGGTGCGGCCGGACTTCGCCAGATCGGCGATGATGCGCAGGACCTCGCCGACCGTCTCGGGGTCGAGCGCCGAGGTCGGCTCGTCGAAGAGCAGCACCAGAGGCTCCATGGCGAGCGCCCGGGCGATGGCGACGCGCTGCTGCTGGCCGCCCGACAATTGATGCGGATATTTGTTCTCATGCATGAGCATGCCGACCTGGTCGAGCAGCAGGCGGGCTTTCGCCTCGATCTCCGCTCTGCCGCCACGCTTGTGATAGGCGGGCGCCATCATGACATTCTCCAGCACCGTCTTGTGCGGGAAGAGATTGAAGCTCTGGAACACCATGCCGATCTCCAGCATCTCGGGGCCGAGCCGGGGCGGCTTCAGGCTCTCCTCAATGCCGGCCAGGATGGCGACGCCATGCAGATGGACGACGCCGCGATCGAGGCTTTCGAGGCCGTTCAAGGAGCGGATCAGCGTCGTCTTGCCGGAGCCCGACGGCCCGATGATCGACACCACCTCGCCCTGCTTCACGGCGAGCGAGAGATCGCTGAAGACGGTGCTGTCGCCGAAGCGCTTCTCACCGCGCTCGAGGCTGATCGCCGGCTGCTGCGACGAGGCGGCGAAGCGCGCCGCCGCCGGTTGCCCCTCGGCCGTCGCGGTCGAGAGCGCCGCCTCCTTCCTCGAGAAATCGAGATGCTTTTCGAGCAGCTTGAGCAGGCTATCGAAGACGGTGACGATCAGCACATAATAGAAGGCGACCGCCAGCATCGTCTCCATGACCTTGAAATTCTGCGTGTAATAACGCTGGCCGACGAGCAGGATTTCCGCCAGCGAGATCACCGACACGAGCGAGGTCAGCTTGACGATCGAGACGAATTCATTGCCGAGCGCCGGCAAGGCAATCCGCAGCGCTTGCGGAATGACGATGAGGCGCTGGATGCCGATCTTGCCGAGGCCCAGCACCCGGCCCGCTTCATATTGGCCGCGCCCCACCGCCATCAGCGCGCCGCGATGGATCTCGGCGATATAGGCGGTCTCGCTCAGCACCAGAGCAATGAGGCCCGAGACGAAAGGCAGGGACAGGAGAGCGCCGGTCGAGGGCAGAGCCTGCGGCAGGTTGTAGACGAAGATCAGGAGCACCAGCAGCGGCAGGCTGCGAAAAAACCAGATATAGATCGAAGCGAGCCGGCTCACCGGCCAATAAGGCGACTGGCGCGCCAGGGCGACGAGGAAGCCCAGGACGACGCTCGACGCCCAGGCGGCGATGCTCAGCTCGACGACGAGCAGCGTCGCCTTCCAGAAGTCGCGGCTCCAGAAGAGCCGCAACAGGTATGTCCAATCGAATTCCATGAGATCTCAGCGCCTCACTCGGTCAGAGATTTCTGGACTTCCTCAGGGGTCGGCATGGCGAGATTGTATTTCTTGAGAAGCTTCTGATAGTCGCCCGAGGCGATGAGCCCTTTCAGCTCGGCATCGATGCGCTCGGCCAGAGCGGTGTTGCCCTTCTTGACCGCGATGCCCATGACGACCGGGAAGAGGATCTCATCGGAGGTGATGCGCAGGCGGTCGCCGCCCGCCGTGGTGACGGCGGCCTGCGAGACGCCGGCATCGTCGAAGACGACATCGACGCCGCGCGAGAACAGGGCCTGCACCGCCTCCGCCGAGGTCGCATATTCCTGCACCTGGATGGGCGCTGCTGCGCAGCTCGCATCCGACACTTTCTGCAGCTCCGGCACCCAGGCGGCGCCTTTGAGATTGCCGACCCGCTTGCCGCATAATTCTTCCGGCTTCCTGGGCGTGAATGTATCGTCGCCGCGCACCATCAGCGAGCCGCCGGTCTTGGCATAGGGAATATAATCGACGACCTTGGCGCGGGCGGGCGTCACATAAAGCGCCGAGGCGATCATGTCGTAGCGCTGCGCCTGCAGGCCGGAGATCAGATTGGCGAAGCGTGTGTCGATGAATTTCACCGACAGGCCGAGCTTCGGGGCGATCAGCGCCATCACATCGGCATCGAGCCCCTTGGTCTCGCCATTCTCGACATAATCGTAGGGCGGATAGACCTGATCGGAGCCGATCAGCAACGTGCCCTTTTCGATCGTTTCCAGTTCGGCCGCGCGAGCGCCGGCAATACCGAGCAGCACTGTCGCGGCGCACAGAAGGCTCTTCATCAGTTTCATCTTTCACTCCCTTGCTCTTATGATTTCAGGCAGCACTTCGCCTTCGCCCGATTGCTCGGACGCCGACATTCCCGATACGCTTCGTTCAGCGAATGACCGGCAGCTCGCGCGGCGCCCGCTTGGTCAGGAGCCGCGGCCCGTCTTTGGTCACCGCGATATTCTCCTCATGCACGATCATCTTGCCCGGCGCATATTCCATGCCGGGCTCGATGGTGAGCACCATGTTCTCGACGATCAGGGTGCCGTCGCCCAGACGATGCGACGGCGGCTCGGTGAGTTGCATGCCGAGGCCATGCCCCAGGCGGCCGACATTGTTGCCGATGGCGCCCGCCTCTTCGATGATCGCCGCCATGGCGCGCCAGACATCGTCGGTCCTGGCGCCCGGCACCGCGGCGGCGATGCCCGCCTCGGTGGCGAGCCACAAGGCCTCATGCACGCGCTTCGCCTCGTCCGACACCTGGCCCACCGCGTAGTTGCGGTCGAAGTCGCAGAAATAGCCGTCGAAGGTCGAACCGGTGTCGATGAACAGGATGTCGCCTTTCCCGATCGGACGGTCATGCGGGCCGCAGACGATCTGGGCGACGCCGCCCGGACCCGATATGGCCGGCATGAACGGCGTCGAATCGGCGCCGCGGCGGGCTATGTCGATGCGCAGTTTGCGCACGATCTCACGCTCGCTTTCACCGATCGAGATCTGCGAAGGCAGCGCCTCATAGGCATCGCTGGCGATCTGGCAGATATAGTGGATATGAGCGATCTCGGCCGCGGTCTTGACCATGCGGATTTCCCAGATGCAGGGCGATCCGTTTTCGAGGCTGAGCGCCAAGCTGCCGCGCAATTGCAGGAATTCTGCCACCGGCATGCGCAGCGCCATCTCGCGGCCCATCTCGGCGCCGACCTTGCCGTGCTTGCGCGGCAGGCTCTCGATCGTCGATTTGAGCAGCGACAGGCCGTCATCTTTCGGGTTTGGCGCGGCCCAGGTGCGAATGTCCTTGATCCAGGTCAGCGCCATTTCCGGCGCGCCGATCTCCGGGATCACCGCGATCGGCGCTCCCTCGCGCGGCACGATGACGAACCAGGGCCGGGTGGGACTTTCCCAGAACTGCGAATCGAAACCGGTGAAATAACGCACATTGGGAGGCGCGGTGAGAAGCAGCGCATCGAAGCCATGACGGTCCATGATCTTCTGCGCGCGTGCTGTTCGCTTCTCGAATTCAGCGGCGGTGAAGCCGCGCTGCGGGACCTTCAATGAACTATCCTTTCGGGAGAGAGGCCGACGATCGCCTCATAGGACGCGGGATCGGTGGCGGTTTCGGTGTTGATGACGAGGACGCGGCTGTCCTTGTTCAAGCTGAGCGCGGCACAGGTTTCCTTGTCGCGGGCGATGGCGAGAAGGCCGGCGAGACCCGCGGCGCCGCTTTCGCCGGCGACGACCGGCGGATCACCGGCTTTCGGGAAGGCGAGCGTCCGCATGGCCTGCTTCGCGTCGTCTTCCGTGACCGTCATGAAAGCGTCGGCCGTCTTTTCGAGGATGCGCCAGGCGATGAGCGACGGCGTGAAGCATTCGAGCATGGCCATCACTGTCGGCTCGCCCGGCGCGACACTGACGAGCTTCCCCGCTCTGGCGCTGGCGATGACGCAGGCGGCGCGATCGGGCTCGACGATGACGACCTTCGGTTTCGCGGCGCCCAGGCGATCGGCCAGATAGCCGGCGATGCTGCCGGCAAAGCCGCCGACACCGGCCTGCAGGAAGACATGGGTCGGCGCCGCCGGCATCTGCCCGAGCGCCTCATCGGCGAGGATCGTGTAGCCCTGCCCGACGAAAGCGGGCGTCTCCTCATAACCGGGCCAGGAGGTGTCGGAGACGAGATGCCAGCCCTTCTCCTTTGCGACCCGCTCCGATTCGTTGACGGAGTCGTCATACGAGCCCGGCACGCGGACGATCTCATCGGCGCCGAGGGCCTTTGTGCGGGCCTCCGACACGCCTTGATGCACGAAAATCACCGAGCGGCAGCCGAGCAGGCGGGCACCGGCCGCGACCGACTTGCCGTGATTGCCGTCGGTGGCGCAGCAGACCGTGACGCCGCGGGCGAAATCCTTCGCCGTCGGCGACAGAAGCTGGGCGACCCGCACCTCCTCGCCCAGATGTCGTTCGAGCAGACGCTTGAACAGGACCATGACCGCATAGGCGCCGCCGAGCGCCTTGAAGCTGCCCTGGCCGAGGCGCAGCGCCTCGTTCTTGAGGAAAATCTGGCCGATGCCGGTTTCCTTGGCGATGCCGGGCAAGGCGACAAGCGGTGTCGCCCGGATCGGTCCCCAGAGTCCCAGATAGGGGCGCACGAGGTCCGGCGCTTCGCGGCCGACGGTCAGCCGGTCGGTCTCGCTCAAAGGCGAACCGAAGGCCGGCAGAGTGTTCAGATGGAGCGTATTGGTCATGTGGCGAGAGAATATTGCAAAGCTCCCGAGGATTGCGCTTGATTTTACGCCATTCTCTGCAAAGAAATTTCGCCAAGACTTCCAAATGCGAGAAAGTGCTGCATATGGCCAGGCGACCGCAACCGCTGACGCTCGATAATTTCGATCTCAAGATCCTGAGTGCCGTCCAGCTCGACAACCAGATGCCGCAGCGGGTCATCGCCGACCGTATCGGCCTGTCGCCGCCGGCCGTGGCACGCCGGCTGCAGGCGCTGCGCGAGGCCGGCGTCATCGCGCAGGATATTTCGGTGATCGACGAGACGGCGGTCGGGCGACCGCTCACCATCGTGGTCGAGGTCACCACCGAGAATGAGCGGCTCGACCTCCTCGACGGGATGAAGGAACGCTTCCTCGCCTGCCCGCAGGTCCGCCAGTGTTATTACGTCACCGGCGACATGGACTTCATCCTGATCATGAATGTCAGCGACATGGAGGAATATACCGAGCTCACCCGTGCCCTCTTCTTCGAAGGCGGCAATGTGAAGAGCTTCCGGACCTGCGTCTCGATGGAGAACGTCAAGACGAATGGCCCGGTGCCGCTGTCGATCATCGATTAGCTCTCTACCCATCCCTCATGCTGAGGTGCCCGGCGCAGCCGGGCCTCGAAGCATCCATCAGGATGGAGCACCGCTTTACCCTTCGAGGCTCGCTGCGCACGCGTCCGTCACGCCACCAGATCGAAATGCCAGACCTTGGCGATGATGCGCCACGCGCCGTCGATCTTGATGAAGGTGAGATCGTCGGTGAAATGTTTCGGGTGATAGGCATTCCGGAGACGCGCATGCGCCGTCGTCGGGCTCGCCTCGACGAGGCTCACGATCTCGTCGCGGCGCGTGTCGCCGCGTGAGGCAGGCGACGGTCGGCCGCTGACGATGTCGAGATATTGCGCGAGGCTGAGGGCGGTCAGTTGACCGCCCGTCGCCGAAAAGAGCCGCGCCTCGGGATGGAATACCTCACGGAACAGATCCGTGTCGCCCTGATAGAGACCGTCGAGATAGGTCTGCACCGCCTTGCGGAGATCATTGCTCATATGCGTCACCTTTCCTCAAGCGGCCGCCCGGGCATATTCTTCATCGGCGAGCTCGAGACCGTGATCGAGCGCCGCCAGCAACTCGTCGATGTCGCGATCCGTACTCACCATCGGCGGGCACAGGAACAGCGAGGTCTGCTCGCCGCTGGTGCCGATCACGGCGCCCGCCTCCAGAGCCCGTGCCGCAACGCGCGAGGCGACCGGCGGCGCGGCGGTGTCGGCATACCAGTTGCGCCAGTCCGGCCCGTGCAGCTCGACCGTCCAGTGCAGGCCGAAGCCGTCCAAGCGGCTGACGCTCGGATGTTTCTGGGCGACCGCCATCAGGCCCTTCTCCAGCCGCCCGGCCATGTCGCGCGAGCGGGCGAGCAGCCCGTCACGGGACACGACGCGCAGATAAGCGCGGATGCAGGCGACCGCCATCGGATGCGCCCGGAAGGTGCTGTAGGTCTGCCAGCTCTTGTCCTTCAGCTCATCGACGAGGTCCTTGGAGAGCACGACGGCACCGGCCGGCGACGAACCGCCGGCGAGGCATTTGCCGAGCGTCACCATATCGGGCCGCGTCCTGCCGCCTTGGAAGGCGAACCAGCGGCCGCTGCGGCCGAGGCCGGTCACCACCTCATCGGCGATCCACAGCGATCCCGCCTTGCGCGCCGCATCGGCGACAAGATCCTGATAGGCGGCGTCATAATAGATACCGCCCTGGGTGTAATCGATGAGGGTGGCCGCGGTGTCGGACAGGGTTGCCTCGACGCCCGCGAGCCGCTCCACCAGAGGACGGCGGTCGTCGATGACGCCATATTTCGCATTGAGGGGTGCGGGAATGACGCGCACCGGCACCGGATTGGGAACCGGGCGCGAGCCGCCGCCCTGGATGGCGAGGCCGCCATGCCAATGGGGCTGCACCGTCATCTGGCGCGCCAGGCCGGCCATGCCGTGATAGGCGCGCTCGCGTGTGGCGAGCGGGGTGCGGCCGGTCATCGCCTGCGACAAGGTGAGGGCAAGGTCATTCGCCTCGCTGCCGCTCAGGAAAAAACGTACCGCACCGACCCAGCTCTTCTCTCCTTCGAAGGCGATGTCGATCAGCTCCTCCGCCGCCTTCTCGCGCTCGGCCCAGAACCAGCCTTCATTGATGACCGGATTCTCGGCCGCCTTGTGAATGGCCTCGACCATGTCGGGATGGGCGTGGCCCAGGGGCCCGCCGGTCGTGCTGCCGTCGATGACCTTGCGGCCGTCGGCGAGGATGAAGCGTATGCCTTCGCCGCCCACCACCTTGACCAAAGGTTCCTTGCCGGCATTGAGGCCGGTCTGAAGAAGTCTGCTCATTATATATCTCCTTTCATGTTGGCGCCGAGGCCACGCCGCAGACGCGCAGGATGAAGCGCGTCCAGATGCGGCAGGTCTCGGTCAGATCGTCGATGAGGATGTGCTCGTCGGGCGTATGCGCCCATTTCTCATTGCCGGGTCCCAAACCCACGGTCGGAATGCCGGCGCGGCACATGAAGGTGCCGTTGACGCCGAAACGCCAGGCGGAGAGGTCGTCCTCCCTGCCGATGGCGCTCCGGCGCGCGGCGAGTGCCGCCGTGATGACCGGATTGTCGGGCGGCACATACATCAGCGGATAATGCGTCATCAGCCGGAAGTCACAGCGGAAGTCGGGAACGCTCCGCGCCAGCTCGCCGATCAGCGCGCGCAGTTCGGCTTCGCAGGTCTCGGCCGTCTCGCCCCGCACATAACGCCGGTCGACGCGGACGATGCAGCGGTCGGGGACGACGGCGGTGCCGTTGTCGGGCGTGGTGCGCACCGAAATGACGGTCACGGTGGCCGGACCCAGTAGCTCATCGGTGCCGAGGCGCCCGGCATAGGCCTCGAGCGCCTTCAGCAGAGGCACCGCCTGGAAAGCGGCATTGAGGCCGTTGCCCGGTTCGGAGGCATGCGACGTGCGGCCATGCACTTCGAGCTCGACATCGATCTTGCCGCGATGGCCGATATGGACATGGCCGCGCGACGATTCGGTGTTGAGGCCGTAATCGGCGCGCACGCCACGCTCGATGACGGAGACGACGCCGGTCGGCGAATCCACTTCCTCGGCGACATCGGCGACGAAGACGATATCGCCGTTGAGCCTGACGCCGGCGCGCTTGATCGCCGCCACCGCATAGGCGCTCGCCATGACATTGCACTTCATGTCGCAGGTGCCGCGGCCATAGATGGCCTTGCCCGCCTCGCCCCAACGCGCCGCATCGACGATCGCGCCGGAATGCGGGTCGACCATCTCGCCCGCCGGCACGTGGTCGATATGCCCGTTGATCATCAAGGACGGGCCGTTGCCGGCGCCGTGCAGGCGCGCCACCACATTGCCATGGCCGTCGATCTCGACTTCGTCGAAGCCGAGTTTGCGCAAATGCCCGGCATAGACCCGGCCGACCGCCTGCTCTTCATAAGAGAGGCTCGGCACGCGGATGACCTCCTGGCAGGCGGCGATCATGCCGTCCATGTCGAGCGCCTGATCGACCCTGGCTTCAAGGTCGGGTTTCACTGCGATATTCATCTCTAGTCCTTGTCGGTGAAAGCGCGCGCCGCCTCGTTGCGCCGGCGGATCATCTCGGCGAAGAGCAGCAGCAGGAAGGAAGCGACGATGAGGAGCGTCGCCGCGGCGAGGATGGTCGGGCTCAACTGCTCGCGGATGCCGCTCCACATCTGGCGCGGCACGGTGCGCTGATCGACGCTGGCCAGGAACATGACCACCACGACTTCGTCGAGCGAGGTGATGAAGGCGAACAGTCCACCCGAGATGACGCCCGGCGCGATGGCGGGCAGTGTCACCTTCCGGAAAGTGTGGACCGGACCTGAGCCAAGGCTCGCCGCGGCGCGCACCAGATTCCAGTCGAAGCCGGACAGAGTGGCGAGCACGGTCGTCACCACGAAAGGCGCGCCCAGCATCGCATGCGCCAGAATGAGGCCGGTCAAAGTCTGGGCGAGGCCGATGGCGGTGAAGAAGAAATAGAGCGCCGCCGCGACGATGACGATCGGAATGATCATCGGCGACAGCAGCAGGATCATCACCGAGGCCCTGAGCGCCGGCTTCAGCTTGGCGAGCCCCAGCGCCGCGACGGTGCCCAGCGTGGTGGCGATGAGGGTCGCGCCCAAGGCGACGAACAGGCTGTTGCGGAACGCGGCCGCCCATTGCGGATTGGTGAAGAGCTCGCGGTACCAGCGCAGCGAGAAAGCCTCGGGCGACAGCGACAGCATCTCGCGGGTGAAAGTGAAATAGGCCTCCGCATTGAAGGACAGCGGCACCACGATGACCAGCGGCAGGATGAGAAAGGCGAAGATGGCGAGGCAGAGGCCGGAGAAGACGACATGCCACAGTCTTTCAAGCGGGCCAGCGGTGGGACTCACGGGGAGGAACATGGATGCTCACCGCTGGTCGCGCACGAGGCGCGTATAGAGAATATAGACGACGCCGATCATCACCAGGAGCAGCGTGCTGAGCGCGGCGGCGAGGCCCCAGTTGAGCGACTGCTGCATGTGATAGGCGATGATGTTGCTGATGAGCTGGCCGTTCTGACCGCCGACCAGGGCCGGGGTGATGAAATAGCCGGTGCACAGGATGAAGACGAGACTGGAGCCGGCGAAGATGCCGGGCACGGTGAGCGGGAAATAGACGCGCCGGAAGGCGGTGAACGGGCTCGCGCCCAAAGATGTCGCGGCGCGCACCAGATTGGGATTGACCGTCTTCATCACGCTGTAGAGCGGCAGCACGAAGAAGGGCAGAAGGATGTGGGTGCCGACGATGATCGTGCCCGTCATATTGTAGATGAGCGCCAGCCGGCCGGCCTCGCCGATCACGCCCAGAGCCGCCAGCGCGTCATTGACGACGCCCTGCTTCTGGAGAAGCGCGATCCAGCTGGTGATGCGCACCAGGATCGAGGTCCAGAACGGCAGCAGCACGATGATCATCAGCAGATTGGCGCGGCGCGCCGGCAGATGCGCCAGCAGATAGGCGATGGGATAAGCGAGCAGGAAGCAGACGAAGGCGGTGAGCGCGCTCACCCAGACGGTGCGGATGAACAGGTTGATATGGAGCCGCTGGCCTTCCGGCTTGGCGACGATGTCGCCGGCCGTGTCGCGGATGAGATCGAGAGCGTTGAGGTAATAATTGAACGTGTAGCGGTCGCCGGCATTGCGGATGGCGCCGAAGATCTCGGGTGCACCCCAGCGTTTGTCGATGGCGATGAAGGCCTGGCGCGGATCGGTGTCGGTCGCGACTTCGAGCTTGCGACCGGTCGCCTGCAGCAGGCTCCGCGCGCCGGGCGTGTCCTGGTTGAGCCTGGCGCCGATGATGCCCAGCGTACCGTCGGACTTGGCTTTGAGGATATCCCTCTTCAGGCCCGCATAAACGGCATCGGCCGGCGCGCCATCCGCCGGCGACCACGTGGCGAGCGCCGCCAGCGTTTCAGGCAGCCCATCGGCGACGACCGGGTTGTCGACGCTCTTGAACAGAAGCAGGCCGACGGGAATGAGAAAGGCGAAAGCGATGAGGATGATCAATGGCAGCACGAGCAGAGCGGCGCGCAGGCCCTGGCGGCGCTCGACGCGCCGCGCCGCTCTCTCGATATCGGCCGGCATGGCGACCGGGCTCGCACCGGCCATCATTTCGGCGGAGATGGGCGCCGACATGTCAGGCCTCCATCAGGTCGAGCGCCAGGCAGTCCTGCGACGCCCAGCCGACCGAGACATGCGCGCCGGCGACGAGCTTCGCCGCGGCGCCATTGTTGTTGGGAAGCTTGATCACGAAAGGCGACGGTCCCAGCCCACGCAAATGCGCGCGAATGTGGTCGCCATGATAGAGCACCGTCTCGACCTCACCGGCGATGACGGTATCGACCTCGCCCGACTTGGGCGAAAGCCTCACCCGCTCGGGCCTTATGGAAAGCGTCGTCTGGTCGGCCGGCGCCTGGACACCGACCTTGCGGGCTTTGACCGTGACGCCCGGCGCGATCTCGACGAGGCAATCATCGTCGATGATCTTGCGAACGACGCCGGGCAGCCGGTTGTTCTCGCCGATGAAACCCGCGACGAAGGAATTGGCCGGGCGTTCATAGAGCTCCTTGGGCGGGCAGATCTGCTGGATGATGCCGTCGTTGAAGACGGCGACGCGGTCCGACATGGTCAGGGCCTCGGACTGGTCGTGCGTCACATAAACGACCGTCACGCCGAGCCGGGCATGGATCTGCTTGATCTCATATTGCATCTGCTCGCGCAGGTTCTTGTCGAGTGCGCCCAAGGGCTCGTCCATCAGCACGAGGCGCGGCTCGAAGATGAGGGCGCGGGCGAGCGCCACACGCTGCTGCTGGCCGCCCGACAATTGTCCCGGCCGGCGATCGGCGAAAGGCGTGAGGCGCACCATGGCGAGCGACTTTTCCACCCGCGCGCGGATCTCGGCCGCGGCGAGCTTGCGCACTTCCAGCGGGAAAGCCAGATTTTCCGCGACGCTCATATTGGGAAAGAGCGCGTAGTTCTGGAACACCATGCCGATGCCGCGCTTCTGCGGCGGCAGGCGCGTCATCTGCTGGCCGGCGACGACGATTTCGCCGGTGGTCGGCGTCTCGAAGCCGGCGAGCATCATCAGCACCGTCGTTTTTCCCGAGCCCGACGGCCCCAGCAGCGTCAGGAACTCGCCCTCGCTCACCTCGAGGTCGAGATTCTTCACGACGAGCTGCTTGCCGTCATAGGTTTTCTGGATGCCGCGGAGAGAAACGAGCGAAGTCATGTGCTGTCGATGATCCAATCGAAGAAAAGCCGTGGCGACACGGGGCCGCCACGGCAGTGGCCCCGGTTATTGCGCCAGCCAAGCGTTGAAGCGTTCCTTGAGATCGTCGAGATTATCCGACCAGAACTGCGCATCGATGCGCTGTGCATTGGCCATGTTTTCCGGGTTGGTCATCATGTACTGCTTCATGTCGACATTGGCGGTCGGATGCTTGCCGACCAAAGCAATGGCGGAAGGCCGCACCGGCGCATAACCGGCACGCGTCGCCAGCTCGGCGAGGCGCTCGGGCGCGCTGGCGAAGCGGATGAATTCCTGCGCCTCCTTCTTGTGCGGCGAGCCCAAGGGGATCATCCAGGTGTCGAGATCGTAGAGCATGCCGTCATAGAGGATGCCGAAGGGCTTCTTGTCGTCGAGGATCGGGCCGACGAGCCGGGCGGCAAAGGAGACCGCCATGGTAACCTCGCCGTCATTGAGAAGCTGCGGCGGTTGGGCGCCCGCCTCCCACCACACGACCTCGTTCTTGATCGTGTCGAGCTTCTTGAAGGCGCGGTCGACGCCTTCCGGGGTCGCCAGCACCGTATAGACATCCTTGGCCGCAACGCCGTCGGCCATCAGGGCGAATTCGAGAGTCGATTCAGGGCGCTTGGGCAAAGCCCGCTTACCCGGATATTTCTGCAGATCGAAGAAATCGGCGACCGAGCCCGGCTTGCCGTCGATCTTGCGCTGGTCGTAGCCGATGACATAACCCCAGACGACGCTGGCGACGCCGCATTCCGAGATGCTGCCGGGCAGGAAGTCGTTCTCCATGCCCTGTGTAACCGAAGCGTCGATCTTTTCGAGGAAACCTTCCTCACAGCCTTTCTTGGCGAAGGCCGAGTCGCCGATCACGACATCCCAGGTCACGTTCTTGGCGTCGACCTGGGCGCGGATCTGGCCGAGATTGCCGTTCCAGTCCTCCGACTTGACGATGATGCCGGTCGCCTTGCTGAAGGGCTCGTAGAATGAGGTTGTCTGCACCTGAGTGTAGAGGCCACCCCAGGATACGACCGTGACTATGCCCTCGGCCTGGGCCGCCGCCGCACAAGCGGCAAAACCGATCGAACCGAGCAAAATATGGAAAATCGTCTTCATGTCCTTCCTCCTGCCATTCAGCTTAATTTCGTTTTTCGGAATTATCTTCCGTTTTTTGATATTTTGATCTAGACAGCACGGGTCTGTCAACGGCTTTTCCAAAGATCGCCGTTTCAGGCGCTTCCGGACGGGAGCAAGGGCCACTCTTTTGACACGCGGTTTTTTATGGCAAATGCTCGAAGCTCAAGGATTCTCATGACGATGACAGGCCAGGCCTCCACGCCCCTGCAAAGAGCGGCGCGCATTCTCGAAATCATCGCCGCGGCGCCGCCCGACGGCCTCTCCCTCAGCGAGGTCGCCGAGCGGGTCGGCCTGCCGATGCCGTCGGCGCTCAGGCTGCTGCGCAACCTGGTCGATGTCGGTTTCGTCGTTTCGGAAGGGCGGCGCGCGCGCTATCGCCTCGGCACACGCCTGCAGCGCATGTTCCAGATGAGCATCGGCACCGAAAGACTGCGCGGCATCTGCGCGCCCGAATTGCAGGCGCTCGCCGACCGGTTCGATCTCACCGCCTATCTGGCGCGGTTCGGCGATGAACGCGTCGACCTGTGCTGCACGTTCATGCCGCGCGACGCGGCGCGCACCTCGGTCCATCCCGGCCAGAACTTCCCGGTCAACGCCTCGGCGGTCGGGCGCGTGCTCTTCGCGCATCAGCCGGATGACGTCATCAGCCGCGCCATCGCGCAGCCGATGCGGAAATACCGGCCCGGCACGCTGACCAAGCCCGCCGACGTGCGGCGCGCCATCGAGGAGGCCCGCGTCAAAGGCTATGCGCTGTCCGACGACGAGCTCGACGAGGCGACGCTCGCGGTGGCGGTGCCGGTGCGTTCCGGCGATGCCGGCGTCGTCTTCAGCCTCGGCCTCCTGGGCCTGAGGGATGCGTTTCTCGACACGCTTTCCATTCGCGAGAGCGTCGCGCTGCTGGGCGACCTGGCGGACCGCCTCGGGCCGCAGCTCGCCAATCTCGGCGGCGAACCGATCACCTGATTTCTTGCGATCCGCATTGACAGCGAGCTTCGTCTCCGACATTTTGTATTTCGGAATATAATTTCAATAATCGGAATATTGGAAAAGACCAGTGAAGAACGACCCGCGCTTTCAACCCTTCGACTCCGCCAAGACTCCGCGCTTCGCCGATGTCGCCACCTTCCTGCGCACGCCCCGCATGGCGATCAGCCCGGAGATCGACATCGCCATCGCCGGCGTCCCCTTCGACATGGGCGTGAATTTCCGCTCCGGCGCGCGCCATGGTCCCGCCGCCGTGCGCGAGGCGTCGCGCATCATCCGCCAGATCCATCCGACCAGCGGCATCGCACCCTTCCGGCTGTGCAATGTCGCCGATGTCGGCGACGCCACCGTCAATGCGCTCGACCCGACCGCCAGCATCGGCCTCATCGAAGCGTTCTTCCGCGACATCCACAAGGCCGGCGCCACACCGATCGCCATCGGCGGCGATCACACCGTGCCGCTGCCCATCCTGCGCGTCATCGCCAAGGACAATCCGGTCGGCGTGGTGCATTTCGATTCGCATGCCGACACGCTCGATGAACTGCTGGGGACGAAGATCAACCACGCTACCACTTTCCGGCGCGCCGTCGAGGAAGGCCTGGTCGACCCGAAGCGCGTGATCCAGATCGGCCTGCGCGGCAGCCGCTTCAGCGAGAACGACATCCAATGGGGCGCCGATGCCGGCTTCCGCCTCATCACCATGGACGAATATGAGCAGATCGGCCGCGATCAGGTGCTGCGCGAGATCGACCGGGTCACCGGAACGGGGCGCACCTACATCACCTTCGACATCGACGGGCTCGACGCCGTCTATGCGATGGGCACCGGCGTACCCGAGGTCGGCGGCTATTCGGTGCGCGACGCACAAGTGATGATCCGCAGCCTGCAGGGCAAACATCTCGTCGGCGCCGATATCTGCGAAGTGGCGCCGGTTTTCGATCCGACCGGACAGACGGCGCTCAACGCCGCCAATCTGCTGTTCGAGATGCTGTGCGTCATCGCCGACAGCCGGGCGAGCCGCGGCTGAGGAACCTCACGCTCATGCGGTGGGCCGCATCTACGCGGCCCATCTCACGGCTATGCGCCGTCTATCTGAGACAATGCCATCCGCACGCCGGCACAAGGCATAGTCAGAAGATCTTTCCGGGATTGAGGATCAGGGCCGGGTCGAACTGCCGCTTGATCGCCTGCATCAGATCCACGCTCGCGCCCATCTCGCGCCTGAGATGAGCTATCTTGCCCTGCCCGATCCCGTGCTCGCCGGTGCAGGTGCCATCCATGGCGAGCGCCCGCTCGACCAGCCGGTCATGTGCCGCTTCCGCCAGCCGGATCTCGCTCTCATCATCGGGATCGATCAGCAGACTCACATGGAAATTGCCGTCGCCGATGTGGCCGACGATCGAGGCGATGAGATCGATCGAAGCCAGATCGGCACGCGTGGCGGCGATGCAGTCGGCGATGCGGGATACCGGCACGCAGACATCGGTGACGAGGATGCGGCTTCCGGGCCTGAGCAGCGGCTCGGCATGGGCCACTTCGTGGCGCGCCCTCCATAGACGGTTGCGGTCTTCCGCTGATGCGGCCCAGACCGGCTTGGGCAGATCGAAATCCTCGGCCAGGCTCAAGGCGAAGGCGATATCCGCGTCGATCGCCGCGGCCGAGCCCGAAAAGTCGACCAGCAAAGCCGGCTGCTCGGGGAGCCCGAGCCTGGCGTAGAGGTTGACCGCCCGCACCGCCACCTCGTCCATGAGCTCGAGCTTGGCGATGTTCATGCCGGACTGCATCAGCGCGATCGCGAAATCGAGGAGACTTTGCACGTCATGGGCCTGGATCCGCGCCGTGCGCAAAGCTTCCGGAATGGGCTGCAGACGCAAGCACAGCCTGGTGATGATGCCGAGCGTGCCTTCCGAGCCGACGAGGAGACGCGTCAGGTCATAGCCGGCGGAGGATTTGCGCGCCCGCCCGCCGGTGCGGATGACTTCGCCGGTGCCGAGAACCGCTTCGAGGGCGAGGACATTTTCGCGCATTGTGCCATAGCGCACCGCATTCGGTCCGGAGGCGCGCGTCGCCGCCATGCCGCCCAGGCTCGCATCGGCGCCGGGATCGACGGGAAAGAACAATCCGGTATCACGCAAATGGCTGTTGAGGGTTATGCGCCGCACGCCCGCTTCAACCCAGCAATCCATGTCGCTGGCATTGACCCCGATGATGCGGTCGAGCTGCGCCAGGTCCACCGAGACGCCACCATCGAGGGCGTTGATCTGCCCTTCCATGCCGGAGCCGGTGCCGAAGGCGATGATCGGCACCACATGGCGCCGGCAGATCTCTACGATACCGGCGACCTCCGACGTCTCGCGTGGAAAGCAAACCGCATCGGGCAGGCCCGCTGGATGCCAGCCCTCATCACGCGCATGCAGCTCACGCAGGCTCTGCCCGGTCGAGCAGCGCTCGCCCAGAAAGTCCTTGAGCTCGACCAGGCAGGCTTTCAGGTTCGCTTCGCTCGCTCGCATCGTGTCCTCGTTTTGCATCGCGCCTTGACAAGACTAGCGCAAGCATGAAATTCTATAAATCGAAAATTAATTTCGTTTAATGGAATATGGAATGAGCCGCAGTGTTGGCGAAAGCCTGCCCTTTCTTCTCAAGGATCTTGGTGTCGATGCGGTCTTCGGCCTGCCCGGAGTCCACACGCTGGAATTCTTCCGCGCCATGGACCGCTCGGGCCTGCGCCATATCGGTGTGCGCCATGAGCAAGGCGCCGGCTTCATGGCCGATGGTTATGCCCGCTCCTCCGGCCGTCCCGGCGTGTGCCTGGTGATCAGCGGACCGGGCGTCACCAATATCGCCACCCCGCTCGGCCAGGCCTATAGCGATTCGATTCCCGTCCTCGCGCTGTCGAGCGTGAATGCGATGAGTGATTTCGGCATGGGCCGCGGCATGCTGCATGAGATGACCGACCAGCGCGCCGCGACCGCGCCAATCACCGCGTTCAGCGCCACGGCCTATTCACCCGATCAAGTGCCGGTCCTGCTCGAACGGGCTTTCGCGCTCTTCACCTCGACGCGGCCGCGGCCCAATCATATCGCCTTTCCGCTTGACCTCCTGCCCCAGCCCGCCGCTCTGCGCGCGGTGAGGCCGCCACGGCTGTCGCCTCCGGGCCCCGCGCCTGAGCAGATCGGCGAACTGGCGGAACTGATCAAGGCGGCGCGGCAACCGATTCTCATCGCCGGTGGCGGCGCCCAGCATGCCGGTCCCGAGATCGTCGAGCTGGCCGAGCGCCTCGCCATGCCCGTAGTCACCACGATCGCCGCCAAGGGTGTCATCGCCGACGACCATACACTGTCGCTCAGCACCACCTTGCAGCGGGCGGAGACGCGTCAGGTCATCGCCACGGCTGATCTCGTCATCGTGGTGGGCAGCGAATTGTCGGAGCCCGATCTTTATGTGACGGCCGATTCCGAAAAGACGGGCGGCAGCGACGCCCTGGTCCATGGCAAGCTGACCGTGAAAGGCAAATTCGTCCGCATCGATATCGATCCCGCGATCCTCAGCGGCGATCAGCCGCTCGATCTCGCCATCCTCGCCGACAGCGCCCTGAGCCTGCGCGCGCTCCTCGCCCAATTGCCGGCCGAAAAGGCGCCGGCGCGTGCAGACATTGCGGCACTGCGCCGGCGCATGCGCGCGGCCGTCACGCCGCTCGAAGCCAAACATATCAAGGTTCTCGACGCGGTGCGGGCGGCGCTTCCGCAAGACGGCTTCGTCGTCGGCGACATGACGCAGATCGCCTATACGGGCTGCGTCCATTATCAGACGCAACAGCCGCGCAGCTGGTTCTTCCCGATGGGCTACGGCACCATGGGCTACGCGCTGCCGGCGGCGATCGGCGCAAAGCTCGCAACACCGGAACGTCCGGGCGTCGTGCTGGCGGGCGATGGCGGATTGTTGTTCACCGTGCAGGAGCTCGCCACCGCCGTCGAGCATGAGCTGCCGCTCGCCATCGTGCTATGGAACAATGACGGCCTCGGCGAGATCAAGGATTTCATGCAGGCGCGCGGCCTGCCGCTGGTCAGCGTCAAGCCGCGCAATCCGGATTTTCTGGCGCTCGCGAAATCCTTCGGCTGCGACGCCGAACGGCCCGGCAGCCTCATGGAACTGCAAGCCGCCATCGCCGGCGCCTTTACGAAAAGAAAGCCGACCCTCATCGAGGTGCGCGAGGACGCGGCCTATCTCGCCTGATCGATCCGCGCCTCGCTGCCGGCATCGAAGAGATGGATGCGATCGGGCTGCGGCGAAAGCCCGATCGTCTGGCCGGGGCGCGGCAGCTCGCGGCCCGTATAGGCGGCGCAGACCGGCGTTTCGCCGATGCGGGCATAGATGTAGGTGAACGCGCCGGTCGGCTCGATCACCTCGACCTTGGCCGGAATGGCCCGGCCCTCGGCCACGATGTCGAGATGCTCCGGCCGGATCCCGAAGACGACCGCGCGCCCTGCCTCGGCCGCGAGGCTTGCCGGTAGCGGCAGCTTCGCACCCTCGGCCTCGACTGAAGCACCCTGTGCCACGCCCTTGATGAAATTCATGGTCGGCGAGCCGATGAAGCCGGCGACGAAAAGATTGGCTGGCCGGTCATACAGCTCGAGCGGCTTGCCGATCTGCTCGATACGCCCGTCATGCATCACCACGACCCGGTCGGCCATGGTCATCGCCTCGAGCTGGTCATGCGTGACATAGACCGCCGTGGTGCCGAGCCTTTGATGCAGCGCCTTGATCTCGGTGCGCATGAGAACGCGCAATTTGGCGTCGAGATTGGACAACGGCTCATCGAAGAGGAACACTTTCGGCTTGCGCACGATAGCGCGGCCCATGGCGACGCGCTGGCGCTGGCCGCCCGAGAGCTGGCGCGGGAAACGCTCGAGCAGGCTTTCGAGCGCCAATATGCCGGCCGCGGCGTCGACCTCCTGCTTGATCCGCGGCTTGTCCACACCGCGCATGCGCAGGCTGAAGGACATGTTGTCCTTGACCTTCATCTGCGGATAAAGCGCATAGGACTGGAACACCATGGCGATGTCGCGATCCTTGGGCTCGACCTCGTTCACCACCGCGCCGTCGATGGCGATGGTGCCCTCGCTCACTTCCTCGAGTCCGGCGATCATGCGCAGCAAGGTCGACTTGCCGCAGCCCGACGGACCGACCAGCACGATGAACTCGCCATCGGCAATGGCGATATCGACGCCTTTGAGTACACGCACCGGCCCGTAACTCTTGGCGATGGCGGAGATATCGACGCTGGCCATGAGCAGTTTCCCTTCAAGGCATCGCGAATGGCTCGGGCGCGATGAAGCGCTCGAGCACATTGCGGGTGATGCGCGAAATATTGTTGTCGTAGCCATTATGCGCCAGGCTTCCGGCCCAGCCGATCGATCCGGTCGAAAAGACGGCGCCGCTTTTGGGCGTCTCGAAGAACACCATGTCGGCGCGCACCAGAGGCGATTCGATGCCGTCCATGCCAGGATGATTGGCGCCCGTCTCGGCCTGCGCCACCACATAGACATTGCTGTGGCCCTCTGAGCTCGCCAGCAGCAGCGCATGCGCCGGCGTGCCGACCTTCGGGTTCACGATGTCGAGCTCGAGCGCCGCCGCGCCGCCGAAGACGCCGAAATCGCCGAGGATCTCCTCCTCGACGCCCGCGAAGATGAAACGCGCGCGCGAATCACGGCTCGCCGGCAGGCGGCGATAGAAGGAGCCGCTGTCGAAACCTTCGGAGATGAAGCCGACGCCGACGAGGCGCTGCGGCGCATGGCCCGAATGGCGCCACATGCCGCTCGGCTCCCCGGTGGTGGCGAGGCCCGTCTCGCCGGGCTCCGACGTCCACATGCGGGTGCCCGCCTCGCCGCGGCGCATCTCCAGGGCGCCCGGCAGCTCCGCATGGAAGGCGACGCGCCAGTAGAAGCCATTGCCGCCGAGATACATCAATCGTCCGCCCTCATCGAGATAGGAGGCGACCGCCTTCAGCATCGCGGTCGAGTAATATTCGGGATGGGTGCCGGTGATGACGCAGGAATAATTCTCGAGAAGCGGCAGGCCTTCCCTGTGCAAGGTCTCGTCGTCGATGACGTCATAGGCCTGGCCGGTCGCCTCCAGCCAGTCGGTGATATGGAGATCGGCATTGAGCGACCACAGCGCCCGCTTCGGCCTGATATTGAGGATCGGGCGCAGGCGCGAGCTCCAGCAGGAGCCGCTGCCGTCGCGGTGATGATCATAGGTCGACAGGCCGAAATCGCGGCGCTGCATCAGGAAGAGATCGGCCGGGCCGAGCACGGCCAGGCCGTGGCAGCGCTCGGCGACCGGGTCCTCATAATGGTCGTGGCTGTTGGCATAAGCGAGATAGGTGGCGCTCGATGCGAGGAAAGCGACCGGCGCCTTCGCCTCGCCTTTGGGCGGCAGCACGAAGAAGGGCACATAGTCCTCCGCCGCGCCCGAGCGCAGGCGCGCGGCATAGATGCCGCTCTTCAAAGTCTGCGGAATGGTCCAGGCGAAATCGGTATCCCAGGCGCAATCATAGAGATCGTCCTCATGGAAATGGATCGCCGCATATTCGTCCGGCCGCTGGCGCCAGTTCATCACCTCGCCCGACCAGTTGTGGCCGGTCATCGCCCGCGTCGGCAGATTGATGCACACACCGTCGAGCCTGTGCGGTCCCGTATCGCGGACGGCGATGCCGGATATGTCTTGCGCGAAATCCCAGCGCGCGACGAGACGATCATCGCCGTCCCGCAACTCCGGTGCTTCGATCTTGCCGTTGAAGTGGCCGGCGCCGCGCCAGCCGCGTCCTGCGTCACGCACGACATGCGCCGCGATGGTGAAAGGTGTGTCCGCTTCCGCTGCCATGCCGGGTGAACCGGCGGAACAAGCAATGGCAGGGCGATCGCCCCAGCGTGGATCCAGCGGCACGCAGAGAAGCCGGGCTTCGGAGGTCCGGGAATCGAAATTCGCGGTCAGCCGGTACCAGCGCCGCGCGGTCACCGGAACGGGAAAGACCAGCCGCCAGGCCTTTCCGTTGGCGCCCAGGCGCAGGCAGGCCTTGCCGGCGCCGTCGATGGTCAAGGCAAAACCCGTGCCCGTCCCGGCATCGCCCGACCATCTTCCCATCACCGTCTGCTCGCCGGCACCGGGCAAGGTCGGCCAGATGAGACAGGAAAGCCGGAAGCCGTCGAGCCCATCGAAGGCAGGCGCCGGCGGCATGCTGACATAGGAACCGCAATCGATTGCCTGCCTGCGGCCCCGATAGTCTCCGTTTACCGCGGCGTCGGCGACAAGCTCCTCCTGGAAGCCCGGGCCGCCCGGCCGATCGTCGCCGCAGCGCAGCCGTACGATATCGGCGCGATAAGGGCCCGCGCCCGTCTCGCGGCTGACCTTGAATTCAATGGTCTCGCCAGGACGCACCGCCAGGCGATCGGTATAGCCGAGGATTTCGATCATGCTCTGCATCCTGAAAGGGATGCGGTTCTCTCTTGTTTTCCCCTTCTCCCGCTTGCGGGAGAAGGTGGCCGAAGGCCGGATGAGGGTGTTCTCTCAGCCTCTGCAAAACCGCAAGCATGTAAAAGTGCCGACGCTTCGTCATCCCGTTCTCTTGAAGAGCAGTCGCGAGCTGAACCAACACCCTCATCCGCCCTGTCGGGCACCTTCTCCCGCAAGCGGGAGAAGGGGGAGTGAGGGAAGGAGTGAACAGCACCACACATCAGTCGATCTCCAACGGCCGGCCCGTATGACGAAGCCAGCGCAGTTTGAAGACGTCCCATTCCGCCGCTTCGAGCGAGGCGTAGACCGGGCCCAGCAGATCAACCGGCTCGCGGCTCGTGGCGCGGAAACGCGCCAAGGCCCATTCCTTATGCGGCCGGGTGCAGACCACGCAGTAATTATGCGCCACCGGATCGGAGCGGAAGAAATTGAGGATGCGCTGCAGCTCGTCGCTGTGACGGCCATAGGGCTTCGCCTTGAATTCACGGGCGAGATCGATCAGGCTCGGATCCACCTTGAACATCAGACTTACCAGACCGTGTAGCCGCCATCGATGAGATAGACGGCGCCGGTGATGTAGCTCGCGGCATCCGAAGCGAGAAAGGCCGCGAGAGGGGCCACTTCCTCAGGCTTGCCGAAGCGGTTCATCGGCGTCATGCTCATCCAGAATTTGATCCATTCGGCCTGGCCCTTGCCGGCGTCGGTGAGCGCGGTATCGATATAGCCCGGCGCAATCGCATTGACCCGGATATTGTGCGGCGCCCATTCGACGGCGAGCGACTTGGTGAGCTGCGACACGCCGGCCTTCGAGGCGTTATAGGCGGGCTGCACCTGCGGACGGTCGACGATGACGGCGCTGTTCGACGACATGTTGACGATGACGCCCTTGTTCTGCGCCACCATCAGCCGGCCGAACTCGCGGCAGCAGCGGAACACGCCGTTGAGATTGACCTCGATCACCTCGAGCCAGTCGGCATCCGAAGTCTCGAGCGTCGGAGCGTTCTTGACGATGCCGGCATTGTTGACCGCGATGTCGAGGCGGCCGAACCGCTCCTTGATATAATCGGCGGCGGCGATGACCGACTTGGTGTCGCGTACGTCCATCTGGCGGAATTCGGCCTTGCCGCCTTTGGCGATGATCTCGCGCGCCGTCGCCTCACCCGTCTTCGGCGACAGTTCGGCGACGACGACCGTGGCGCCGAGCGAAGCCAAAGCTTTGGCGATCTCCTTGCCCATGCCCTGGCCCGCTCCCGTCACCACGGCGATGCGTCCGTCCATTTTCATAAGCTCAAGCATGTTGTCTCCAATCAGCCTTTGACCGCCCCAAGCGTGAGGCCCTTGACGATATATTTCTGCGCGAAGAGGAAGAAGATGAATTGCGGCAGCAGCGAGATGATGGCGGCGGCCGCCATGACCGGCCAGTTGAAAGAGCCGTAGCCCTTGAAATTGGCGATGGTGGTGGCGATCATCGGCGTCTCGCTGTAGGTGAGCGCCAAAGGCAGCAGCAGGTTGGTCCACACCGCGATGAAGGACAATACCGCCGCCGCGACGATGCCGGGCCTGATGGTGGGCACGATCACGAACCACAGGACCTGCCAGAGCGATGCGCCGTCGAGCAGCGCCGCCTCGTCGAGCTCGGGCGGCACTTCCGAGATGAATTGCCGGATCAGCCACGCGCAATAGGGAATGTTGAAGATCTGGAAAGCGAGGATGATGCCGATCTGCGTGTCGAACAAGGCCGTCTTCTGATAGATCACGTAGAGCGGCAGCATGAACAGGATTTCCGGCAGCATGCGCACCACCATGATGGCGACCTCGAAGGCCGAGAGCCAGCCGCGGCGATAACGCGCGAGAACGAAGCCCAAGGGAATGGCCAGCGCCAGCGTCAGCGCCACCGAGAAGATCGACACCGATGTGGTGATGAGGAAGGACTTGGCGAAGTCGTTGGACTGCCAGGCCTCGACGAAATTGTGCCATTGCGGCGTGAAGGACCAGACCGGCGGCAATGCCAGCGCGTCGCGCTGAGTCTTGAGCGCGGTGAGCGCGATCCAGATGACGGGCGCCAGGAACACCGCGGAGATCAGCGCCAGGGTCGTGAAGGAGGCGATCTGGCCCAAGGTTCGCCGCTTGATCCTCATGCCGGCGTCCTCCGCATGGCGAGCAGATAGATGCCGGAAACGAGGCCGACGAAGATCGCGAAGACCGTGGCGGCGGCGGAGGCATAGCCCATATTGTAGGCGCCGCCGATACCCTGCTTGAAGATATAGAGCTGCGACACTTCGGTGGCGCGCAAGGGTCCGCCCTTGGTGATGGCCCAGGCGAGCGCGAAGACGCGCAGGGCGTCGATGGTGCGGAAAACGAGCGCCACCAGGATGAAGGGCTTCAAAGCCGGCAAGGTGATGTGGAAGAACATGCGCCAGCCGCTGGCGCCGTCGATCGAGGCCATGTCGATGCGGTCCTGCGGAATGCTGGTCATGCCGGCGAGCAAAATGAGGATGATATTGCCGGTCTGCCACCAGGTGTCGACCAGGGACAGAGTGATGATGACGAGGCTTGGATTGCCGATCCAGTTCGGCCCCGGCAGCCCGATCACACCCAAGGCATAGTTCAGGATCCCCAGATTGGGATCGAGGATCGTCGAAAAGATCACGGCGGCGACGATGTCCGACACCATCAGCGGGAAGACCACCGCCGAGCGAAAGAACCACGATGCCCGCATGTTGTTGTGCAGCAGGACGGCGATGCCGAGGCCGAGGACGAGCTGCAGCGTCACGGCGATGGCCGTGAAGGTGACGGTGACCCTGATCGAGTTCCAGAAGGCCTTATTGGCGAAGAGCTGGGCGTAATTGTCGAGGCCGATGAAGCTCCAGCTCTCGGCCTGGCCCAGCGCCCAGTTCCATTGATGCAGGCCCGCCCACAGGCCGAAGCCCACCGGATAGGCGGCGATCAGAAACAACACTGCGGCCGCGGGCAGCAGGAAAAGAATGGGGATGCGGCGCTTCATGCCTGAATGAAAAAGGAGAGGCGTGGAAAAAGAGTGAAAGGGCGGGCGGATTCACGATCCGCCGCGCCCATAATGTTCACGGCTTGTAGAGCCCGGCCTGCGTGACGACCTCGGTCGCCTTGTCCTGCAGCTCCTGCATGGCGTCGTCCACCGGCGCGCCCTGATAGATCGCATGCAGCGCGTCGAGCATGCCCTGCACCACCTGATCGGCGGCGGCGAGATACATGATCGAAGGCTGCGCCACTTTCAGGGAGTCGCCCACCGCGGCGCCGAAGCCCTCAGGCAACTTCTTCTGATAGTCGGGATCGGCCCAGGTGGACTGCCGCGCCGAGGCCATGGTCTTCTCGCCGACACGCGCGGCGATATAGGGACTCGTCGCCCATTGGACGAACAGCCAGGCGGCGTCCTTCTTCTCCGAGCGCTCGGGAATGCTCAGGCCCCAGGACCACATGGCGGTGCGGGCGCCATCGGCCGAACCGGCGGGCAGTGCCTTGAAGCCGACCTTGTCGGCAACCGTCGACTGCTTGGGGTCGAGGAAGATCGAGGCGAAGAGGCTCGCATCGGGCCCGAAGGTGGCGGCCTTGCCCTGCGCGAATTGCGTGGTGGCCTCGTACCAATCGAAGGAGGTGACGCCCGGCGCCGACATCTTCATCAGCTCGGCCCAGTCGGAGAAGCCATCCTTCACCTTGGGGTCGGTGAAGCGCGGCGTCCATTTGTCGTCGAAATAGACGAAGCGGTCCTTGGCATAAGGCGCATTGCCCCAGCTGTTGGCGACCACGGCGTTGAGCTCATCCAGGATGCCGAGACCGCCACCGCGCAGCGAAGCCGGGTATGTGCCTTCAGGCAGCTTGAGCTTGCGCAGCGCCTCCATCCACTGATCCATGGTGGTGAGGCTGGCGGCGTCGATATTGTTCTCCTGGAAGAGGTCCTTGCGATAGAAGAACATGTAGACTTCGGTCGACATCGGGACGCCATACATGTCGGCGCTCGACGGGTCCGGCAAATGGAAGGCCGAGGCCGCGGCCGGCGAGAAATCCTCATACCGGTACCAGGCCTTGTCGGTCAGCTTGGGATTGTCGAAGGCGTCATTGAGCTTGGCCAGCCACTTGTTCTGGTAGGCGGTGTAGCCATTGAGACCCATCGACAGGAAGAAGACGTCGAAAGGCGGCTTGGCGGAGGCGAGGCCGAGCTGTGACTTGTCCCAATAGGCGTCCTCGGCCACCGTGGTGAGATTGAGCGTGATGCCCGAGAGCTTCTCGAATTCCGGCAGGTAGGGCTCGATCGCCTCGGTCCACGGATGCTTGACGAGAAAGAGCTCGATCGATTGGCCTTTGAATTGCTGCCAGTCGATCTTGGCTTTTTCAGGCGGTTCGGCGGCGAGCGCCTGGTTGAACGCCAGCAGCACCAGCGCACATAGTCCGGCAAGGACCAATCGCAGTTTCTCCATGGGTTTTTCCTCGTTATTATTCAGTGTATGACTATTATGTATGTTATCATGATGACTTATGGCAAGCGCCAAATCAACCCGCGCGGAACGCAGGGTCGCCATCGGGTCGTGCAGCGCGTGCTGGCAAGGCCGCTGCGGGCGGCCTGACATATATCACCGATCAGGCGGGTCCGCAGCGGTTGGGAAGATGCAGAGAGGGCTCAGGTCAACCGTCAGTGGAGCTGCGATCTCGCGATCCGCATCGTGGGCATCACGTCATCGCAGCAGATGCAGCTGACATACTGTCCCAGGCGCGAATTGAACTCGTAACGCACCTTGGTGTCGTCGGCGGTGACGATGAGCACGCGCTGGCCGCCAATGATCTCATCGGTGACTTCGAGCGCCTGTCCATAGAGGCTGCCACCCCAGCGCGCGCCGCCCTTGGCGCGCAGGACGACCTCGAAGAAGGAATAGTCCTCACGCATCTTGAAGATGATGGCGTGGTTGCTTTCATCGTTCTCGGGCGGCGCCCCCTCGCCCAGCCAGACGGTCGATATCTTGGCGCCGAGCACGGCACCGATCGGGTAAAAGGGACAACCGTCATGAAGCGAAAATTCGGCGATGACGAAGCCCACCGCGTCATCCATTTCGAACGGCCGCGCCTCACGGCCGAATGCCGCATAGTCTCTCTCGAACTGCACTTGTGTCGCCATTGCAATCTCCTGCCGGCCTTTCGGCCGCCCCCTGCCCTCTGCCATTCAAGGTGCGTGAATCGTGCGCCTTTCGGCACCCCCCATTTGGGGGGTGGCGCAATGTCAGTTGCACGACTGACCTAAAGGAAGCCGACGAGGACGATCAGAATTAAGAGACAGGCAAGGGCAATATTCATGACCCGCGCCGCTGCCGGATGGCTGAGAAGCCGCGTCAGGGATGCACCGGCGAGGGCCCAGAGCGTATGGATGGCAACGATCGCCAAAGCGAGAAGCCCGCATTTGAGCAACGCGTCCATCACCGGTCGTCCGGCCAGGAGCATCGACTGGGCATAGACGGCGCCAATCGCGAGATAGGCCTTGGGATTGGCAACCGCCAGCCCGAGGCCCGCGAGCCAGCCCGGCGCCCTCGCCGCCGCCGCGACCTCGGAAAGAGGCGGCGCCGTGGCGATACGCCAGGCGAGATAAATCATGTAGAGAGTGGCGGCGAGGCTGACGGCGAAAGACAGATGCGGCGCCTCATGGAGAAGAGCGGCGGCGCCGAGGGCGACCACCAGAAGCACCAGGATCGTACCGATATTGATGCCGGCCCAATAACCGAGTGAACGACGCAAGCCGAAGGCGGCCGCCGTGGCGGTGATGCTCACCGTGGTCGGCCCGGGACTGGCCATCAGCGCCACTGCCGAGACCAGCAGGGTGACGAGGCCGGAAAGGGAAAGGTCGTACAGCACCCCGCCACGCTAGGTCCGGGTGATCGAGGCAGTCTTGAACGATCGTGCTAACGATAGGCGGCGGCGAGCTGGCGCGCCGACATGCCGATGAGACCGATATCGGAGCCGACCGCCACGAAGCGGGCGCCGAGCTCGATATAGCGGCGCGCCAGCTGCTGATCCGAGGTGAGGATGCCGGCCGCCTTGCCGGTGGCGACGATGCGTCTTAGGGCGTCTTCGACCCGCGCCTGGACCTCCCCATGGCCGGGGCGCCCCAGATGCCCCATATCGGCGGCAAGGTCCGCGGGCCCGATAAAGACGCCATCGACGCCATCGACCGCGGCGATCGCCTCGAGCTGGCCCAACCCCGCGAGCGTTTCGAGTTGCACCAGCAGACAGGCCTGCTCATCGGCGGTCACGAGATAGTCCGGAATGGCGTTGAAGCGGGACGCCCTGGCGAAACCGGCGCCGACGCCGCGCATGCCGCGCGGCGGATATCTTACCGCCCGCACGAGATCCGTGGCCTGCTCCGCCGTTTCGACCATCGGCACCAGGATCGTCTGGCAGCCGATATCGAGAAGCTGCTTGATCATCCAGCTCGCCCCGACCGGCGGCCGGCAGACGGCGCTCACGGGATGCGCCGACAGCGCCTGCAATTGCGCCAGGGTGGAACGCAGGTCATTGGGCGCATGCTCGCCATCGATCACCAGCCAGTCGAAACCGGCGCCGGCGATGAGCTCGGCCGCATATGCATCGGCGAGACCGAGCCAAAGGCCGATCTGACGATCGCCTGCTTGCAGGCGTCTTTTGAAGTGGTTCTGTGGTGCCGGCATCTATGCTCTCACGCGAAATGGCAGCTGACGCTGCCCAGGGCGCCGAAATCGGCGACGATGGTTGAGCCAGGCGGGCATTCCACCGGCCGGATGAAGGATCCCGACAGGACCACCTGCCCGGCGGCGATCTCCCCGCCATAGGCCGCGAGGCGATTGGCCAGCCAGGCGATGCCGCGCGCCGGATGGTTGAGGACGCCGGCGGCAAGGCCGGTCTCCTCGACCGCGCCATTGCGCGAGACGATGGCGCCGAGCCAGCGCAGATCGGCATCGAGCGGCCGCATCGGCCGGCCGCCCAGCACGATGCCGGCATTGGCGGCGTTGTCGGCAATGGTGTCGAACACCGTTCTCATCTTCCGGGTCGCGGGATCGGCGCGCACGATGCGCGTATCGAGGATTTCCAGCGCCGGCGAGATAAAGCTCGTCGCATCAAGCACATCGAAGAGCGTCACGCCGGGGCCGCGCAGGGACGATTTCATCACAAAGGCGATCTCGGCCTCGACGCGCGGCTGGATGAACCGGCCGGGCGCAATGACGGCGCTGTCGTCGAAAGCCATGGAATCGAGGAGAACGCCGGAATCCGGCGTATCTATATTGAGCGCCTGCTGCATCGCCCGCGACGTCAGGCCGATCTTCCAGCCGATGGGACGATGGCCCTGCGCCTGCTTGCGCTCCATCCAGGTCGCCTGGATCCTATAGGCGTCATCGAGATCGATGCCGGGATGTGCAAGACTGAGCAGGCCGATCTGGCGGCGGTCGCGCTCGGCCTGATCGAGCGCCGCGGCGGCCGCCATGATCTCTTCGGACGTCATCATGAGGATCGACTCCTATCGCTTCTCCGCCTGGACGCGGTTTTCGAGCGTCCCGACACCGGCAACCGACACACGCACGACATCGCCGTCGACCAGATAACGCGGCGGGTCGAAACGGGCGCCCGATCCGGTCGGCGTGCCGGTCACGATCATGTCGCCCGGCAGCAGCTCCATGAAGGTCGAGATATAATTGATCAGATAGGCGAAGGGGAACATCATGCGGGCGATGCTCTCCTCCTGGCGCAGCTCGTCATTGACCCAGGTACGGATATCGAGCGCTTCGAGGGCGGCGCGATCCTCGAGAACCTCGATCCACGGCCCGATGCTGCCCGAGGCGTGGAAGTTCTTGCCTTGCGTGACATTGAACTTGGCGTGGCGCATCCAGTCGCGCACGCTGCCTTCATTGCAGATGGTGAGGCCGAAAATGTGGTCGAGCGCCATTTCCGGCGCGATGCGGCGTCCGCCCTTGCCGATCACCAGGACGATCTCGCCCTCGTAATCGAATTGCGGCGACTCGGGCGGCAGCAGCAAAGCCTGCCCATGGCCGACAAAGGAGCCGCGGCTGCGCAGGAACAGGCTCGGGAATTTCGGCAGCTCGGAGCCGTCTTTATATTCGGCGTTGCGGTCTGCATAGTTGACGCCGACGCAGATGATCTTGTCGGCATCGGGCACTGGTACGAGATAGTCGATCTCGCCGAGGGAATAATCGGCACTCGCGCCGGCGATCCGGTCGCCGATCTCCGGGCGCGGCATCTCGGCGATGAGCTGGCGCAGGCTCTGCTGCTTCAGGCGCGCCGAGAGATCGACAATGCCGGTATCGATCGCAGCGCCAAAGCGATCCTTGCCGCCGGCTCGAAAACTCAAAAGTCGCATAGGCTGGTCCTCTTAGAAAGTTGCGGGCGTCAGTTCGTTTCCAGCTCGATCTTCTCCTTGCGGCGCCGCACCGCGGGGATGAGCATCCAGATCACGAGCAGGACCGTCGCGCTGAGGAAGCCGATGCTGATCGGGCTGGCGATGAAGGTGGCGGGATCGCCATGCGAGATCAGAAGGGCGCGGCGCACATTCTCTTCGAGCATCGGCCCGAGGACGAGTCCCAGAATGAAGGGGGCCAGAGGACATTCGAGCTTGAGAAAGACATAACCCATCACGCCGAAGAAGGCGCCGAGCAGAACATCGTAATAGCTGTTCGCCAATGAATAGATGCCGAAGCAGGACAGGATCAGAATCAGCGAAAACAGCCAGGAATAGGGAACCTTGAGCAGCGCCGTCCACAGGCGGATGAGCGGCAGGTTGAGGATCACCAGCAGCACATTGCCGATCCACATGCTGGCGACGAGTCCCCAGAACAAGGTCGGGCGCTCGGTGATGACATTGGGTCCGGGCGTGATGCCCTGGATCATCAAGGCGCCGAGCATCAGCGCCATCGTGGCGCTGCCGGGCACCCCGAGCGTCAGGGTCGGGATGAAGGAGGTCTGCGCCGCGGCGTTGTTGGCGGCCTCGGGCGCCGCGACGCCTTCGATGGCGCCTTGGCCGAAACGCGACGGATCGCGCGCCACCCGCTTCTCCAGCATATAGGACGCGAAAGAGCTCATTGTCGGCCCGATGCCAGGCAGGATGCCGAAGAACATGCCGATGCCGGTGCCGCGCAGGATCGGCAGAGCCGAGGTCTTGAGCTCGTCCCGCGTCGGCATCAGGCTGTCGACCCGGGTGGCCTCCACCGGCTCCGCGCCATGGGACTTGAGCTGCGTGATGATCTCGGTGAAGGCGAACATCCCGACCGCCACGACGACGAACTCGATGCCGTCCATCAGCGGGGCAAGGCCGAAAGTGTACCGCAGCGCGCCGGAATTGACGTCCATGCCGACGAGGCCGATCAGGATGCCGAACAGCGCCATGAGCAGTCCCTTGACGAAAGCGCCCTGCACCAGCACCGAGGTCGCCACCAACGCCATGACGATCAAGGCGGTGTATTCCGCCGCGCCGAAATCCAGCGCGGCCCTGCCGAGCCAGGGGGCGAACAAGGCGATCGCCAGCGTGCCGATGCAGCCGGCCACGAATGAGCCGACGGCGGCGATCGCCAGAGCGGCGCCGGCGCGGCCCTTCTTCGCCATCTGATAACCGTCGAGGCAGGTGACGACGGAGGAGGATTCGCCCGGCAGATTGACCAGGATGGCGGTCGACGACCCGCCATAGGAGGCGCCGTAATAGATGCCGGCCAGCATGATCAGCGAGCCTTCCGGCGGCAGTCCATAGGTCATCGGCAGCAGCATCGCGATGGTGACCAGGGGGCCGACCCCCGGCAGCATGCCGATGAAGGTGCCCAGCGTCACACCGATCAGGCAATAGAGGAGATTGTCGAGCGAAAAGGCGACCTGGAAGCCGAGCAGCAGTCCGTCGATCATCAGAATGCCCAGAGATTGATCGGCATATTGAGGCCGAGGCGGAAGATGAGAATGGGCACGACGATGCCGACGGAGATCTGGATCGGCAGATGACGCCACTTCCGCGCCGGATCGGCGAACCAGCTCACCGCCACGAGAAAGGCGACCGCGGGAATGAGGCCAGCGGTGTCGATCAGCAGCGCAAAGCCGATGACGGCGCCGGTGATGATGACGAGCGGCCGCCAGGCGATGTCGCCCAGCGCCGGACCATTGCCCTTGATCATTTCCTGAATGACGAGGAGGATGCCGAAGAGAAGGATCAGTGTCGACACGATCACCGGAAAATATCCGGCGCCCATGTTGAGGGTCGTCCCGAAAGGATAATTGCGGGCGATGATCAATGCCGCGAGCCCGATGCCGGAAAACATCAGGCCCGCGATCAGGTCCCTCGTCGCCTTCATCTCATTCCTCCCGATTTAACCAACCGGATGCGGTCAGTTCGACTCTTGCCGGCGCTTGATGTGCTCGTGCAGATTGTTGAACTTGAAGTTCAGCTCAGGATGCATCTCCTGGAGCTCAAAGGCTACAGCCAGCGGCTTGCGCTGCTGCAGCGGCGCCAGCAGATCGCAGATCCTGGCAAAGACCGCTTCCGCCGATTTGCGCTTGGTTTCCGCATCGCGGCCGACGCCGATGCGCAGCACGACGTGAACGAAGCTGTTGTCGGGATGGCCGTCACCGACAATGTAGTCGTCGATCACCTGAAAGCGCAGGCGAATGCCGCCGAGCGGGAAGATGCCGGTGGCGAGAGCCGCCTGATAGACGCAGTCCTTGAGCGCCTTGACCTCCGGCTCATCGGCGATATTGGCGGAAGTCTCGATCCAGATATGAGGCACTTTGCTACTCCAGGGGAAAATTGAACAGACGCGGGCGCGCTCCGTCGCCGGAGCGCCCCTTCGCCGTGACCGATCATTCAGGCTGAATGCCGGCTTCCTTGATCATCGCGGTCCAGCGCGCGATCTCGCTGGCGATGAGCGCCTTGAGCTCGTCGGGCGAGCTCGACTTGCCCTCGACGCCCGACTTCTCGAGCCCGGCCTGAACTTCAGGCTTGGCCAGCGCCTGGACGAGAGCCTGGTTGAGCTTGTCGATGAATTCCTTCGGCGTGCCGGCGGGCGCGGCAAAACCATACCAGCCGGAGACCGCGAAATCGGGATAGCCGAGCTCGGCGACGGTCGGCAGGTCGGGCAGCGACGGCGAACGTTTCGCGCCGGTGACGGCGAGCGGAATGAGCTTGCCGGCTTTGATATGCGGCAACACGGAGACCGGGCTGCTGAGCATCAGGCTGACGCGGCCGGAGAGCAGATCGGTGATCGCAGGCCCTGAGCCATTATAGGGAATATGGGTGAGCTCGATGCCGACCGCCTGCTGCAGCAGACGGGAAGCGAGGAAGGAAGCCGCCGCACCGCTGGCGAAATTGATGCTGCCCGGCGCCGCCTTGGCCTTGGCGACGAGCTCGGCGAGGGTCTTCACGCCGAGATTGGGATGAACCACGACGACATAGGGCGATTCCGAGATCTGGCCGATCGGCTCGAAATCCTTGACCGGGTCGTAGTTGGTCGCCGTATAGAGGCTCGGATTGAGCGCCAGCGTGGCCTGGAGCACGAACACCATCGTGTAGCCGTCGGGCTTGGCGCCCGCCGCTTCCTTGGTGCCGACGATGCCCTGGGCGCCCGGACGGTTGTCGACCAGGACGGGCTGACCCAAGGTCTTCGACATGTCCTCGGCGACGATGCGCGCGGTGATGTCGGTGCCGCCGCCGGCCGAGAACGGCACGATCAGGCGGATCGGCTGCTCTGGATAGCCGGCTTGCGCGACCGACGCCCCCATCGCGATGCCGGCCAGCAATGCGGCAACGCCCATCGTCTTCTTGATCAAATGCTTCATGTGTCTCTCTCCCATTTCCTTTACGCCCGTCAGGCGCCTTTCTTGGCGGCGAACAGCTCGTCGATCTTCTTTTCGTAAGCGTGGTAGTTCAGATAGCCGTAGAGCTCCTCGCGCGTCTGCATGGCGCCGAGGACGTCCTTCTGCGTGCCCTGGGCGCGGATGGTCTGATAGACCCTGAGCGCCGCGGCATTCATCGCGCGCGCCGCCGACAGCGGATAAAGCGCTGCCGCCACGCCGGCGTCACGCAACTCTTCAGTCGTGAAATTGGGCGTCTTGGAGAATTCGGTGATGTTGGCCAGCACCGCATGCGGACGATCGAGCGCCTTGGCGAGCCTCGTATATTGGCCGAGCTCGGTGAAGGCCTCGGCGAAGATCATGTCGGCGCCGGCTTCCACATAGGCCGAGGCGCGGTCGATGGCGCCATTGAGGCCTTCGATGGCCAGCGCATCGGTGCGGGCGACGATCACGAAGTCCTCATCGTAGCGCGCATCGACCGCCGCCTTGATACGGTCGAGCATTTCGCTCTGGCTGACGATCTCCTTGCCAGGGCGGTGACCGCAGCGCTTGAGCGCCACCTGGTCTTCCATATGCATGGCGCCGGCGCCGTCCTTGATGAGGCCGCGCACCAGCCGGGCGATGGAATAGGCGCCGCCGAAACCGGTATCGACGTCGACGAGAACCGGCAGGTCGGCCGCGTCAGATACGCGGCGCAGGTCGGTCAGCACGTCATTGATGGTGGTGATGCCGAGATCCGGCAGGCCGAAGGACGCGTTCGCCACGCCCGCACCCGCGAGATAAAGCGCCCGATAGCCGACGCTCTTGGCCATCAGCGCGGTATAGGCGTTGATCGTGCCCATGATCTGGAGCGGCGATTCCTCAGCCAAGGCTTGGCGGAAACGGGCGCCGGCGGATACGCGCGAGGGAACATTGGTGAGCACGACTATTGACTCCATATTGTGGAAGTATTACTCTTTGATCTCTTCGAATTTCTGCGTATATCAAAAGAATACGGCGGTCAACCTGACTGCGCAGAGATTCTTAAATCCATATTGTGGAAGTTCGGGATGGAGCAAGGCGCACAAAGTATCTATCGGGCGGTGGCGGTGCTGAAAGCGGTCGCCGAACGCAACCGCGCCGGCAGCAGTCTCACCGAGCTTGCCGCGGCGACCGGCCTCACCGTTCCGACGGTGCACCGGATGCTGCGCGCTTTCAGCGAAGCAGGCCTCACCTTCCAGCAGTCGAATGACCGGCGTTATTTTCTGGGACCTCTGATCTACGACCTCGGGCTCACGGCGGCGCCCCGCTTCGATCTGCAGTCCCTCTACAAGAAGACGACCGAGGATCTCGCCGACCAGACCGGCGATACCGCCTTCTTCTCCAAGATCAGCGGCGACGACATGATCTGCGAGAGCCGGATGTCCGGCGCCTTTCCGGTCAAGGCCCTGGTGACGGATGTCGGCCTGCGCCGGCCGATCGGCGTCGGCGCCGGCGGTCTCGCCGTGCTGTCGGCAATGTCGGACGAGCAGGCAGCGCGCATCGTCAAGGCCAATGCCGAGAAATATCCGCATCACGGCAAGACCGTCGAGCAGGTGCTTCAGCAGGTGCAGGACGCGCGCGCGCGCGGCCATGTCATGCGCGTCATCCCGGATATCGGCGTGACCACGCTATCAATGGCGATCCGTGACAAATCGCGCCAGCCTTTCGCCTCGATCAGCGTCAGCTCGATCTCGCCGCGCATGAGCGCACAGCATATCGAAACCGTACTCGATCTGATGCGGCCGGCGATCGGAAAACTGGAATCGGCCATCGACTTCAGCTATTCGATGTTCGCGGTCTCGACGGCTCCCTAACTCTTCCCGTCGAACCGGCTGAGCACATTCCAGGTCATGCGCGCGACTTCGTTGTCGTAACCATTCCAGGCCATAGCGCCGGCCCAGGCGATCGAGCCCACCGAAAAGACCGCGCCGCCGCCCTCCTTCTCGAAATAGACGAGATCGGCGCGGATCGTGTCGTTCTGGGTGCCCGACATATCGGGGGTGGGGTCGAGCATGTCCTCGGGCGTCATCAGATAGATGTCGGTGTGCTTCTTCGAGCTGCCGAGGATGAGCGCATCCTCAGGCGTGCCCAGGGCGAAGTCGGCACGGTCGATCTCCATGCCGGCGGCGCCGCCACCCGACAGGCCGAAGGCGCCGAATTTCCGGCCCGGCGTGCGATCGATGCCGGCGAAGATGAAATCGGCGCGCGGATCGGACGCGGCGTCCGACAATTCATAAGGCTCGGAGAGATCGAAACCCTGCGAGCTCATGATGAGGCCGGCAAGCTCGGTCGATGGCCGGCCATTGCGCCGCCACAGGCCGCCATATTCACCGGTGAACGCATGATGGAACTGGCCGGGACCCGGCTCCCACGGCCGGATGCCCGCTTCAGAGCGGCGGCATTCGATGACGCCCGGATGCGCGTCGCTGAAGGAGATGCGCCAATAGAAGCCATTGCCGCCCAGATACATCAGCCGGCCGCCACGATCGACGAAGCCCTGCAGCGCATCGAGCATCTGAAGCGAGTGATATTCGGGATGGGTGCCGGTCAGCACCACATTGTACTGACGCAAAAGCGACAGCCCGTCGCGATGCAGATCCTCGTCGGTGATCACGTCGTAGGCGACGCCCTGATGTTCGAGCCAGCCGCTGATATGAGTGTCGGCGGCGAGTTGCCAGACATTGGAGCCGAGCCCGCCGAGAAAACCTTTGACACCCGGCTGCAGGTCGACCACCGGCCGGTTGCGCGACGAATGAAAGACGCCGCTGCCGTCGCCATGCACCTCGTAGAAAGAGAAGCCGAGCTCGGGATGCTCCTGCAGGAAGGCGTGATGCCGGTCGATCTCGACGAGACGGCCCATGCCGACTTCGGTGCCCGGCACATCAAGGCCGAGCCGGTGATTGGCGTAAGCGAGATAACTCGCCGTCGGCAGCAGGAAACAGACCGTATTGCCGGACGGCGTCGCGCGCGGCGGCCGTACCGCAAAGACGCAATGATAGGCCTGAGCTTCATCGCCATCAGGCACGAGGCGGATGGCATAGAGGCCGCTCTTCAGGCTGTCGGGCAGCGTCACCTCGAAATCAGTCTGCCACTCGGCATCGGTCATGTCGTCGGCATGGAAATGGATCGCCGAATAAAGCTCCGGGATCTGCCGCCAGTCCTGGCACTGGCCGGCCCAGCGCCAGCCGGTCATGGCGCGCGCCGGGCATTGCGCCGTCCGGCCATGGAGTTGATGCGGAGAGGCGTCGATCACTTCAGTGCCGTCGATGGCACGGGAGAAATCCCAGAAGGCGATGAGATCGGGCAAGCGGGTCAGCGTCTGCGGCAGAGCCAATCGCGCGGCGGCCTCCAGTGGCGCCAGCACATGGCTGAACAGGACAGGAGAATCGATCTTGCCGTCAAAGTGATTCTCCCCCGGTGCGCGTGCCGCGATCGACACCGACACGGGTCCGATTCTGCGCAATGTCGCCGGGGACCTGCCTGTTTCGATGATCCGGCTTTCGCGCGTCAATGCCGTGAGAGACAGCACCTTCCTGTCGAAGGAGAGAATGAGAAGAGTCCATTGCTTGACGCTCATCGACGAGGCGAGCGTCAGCCGCGCCTCGCCGAGCCTGGCGCAAGCCCGGCCTTCCCGGTCGATCAGCAATTCGAGGCCGATGCCGGCGAGATGGAAGATCGTCCGTTCGGCATCGCCGAGACGCGTCGGCAGGAGCGGCACCGCCAGCGTGAAGCTCTCGAGGTCGGCGAGCACATTGCCGCGGTCCTCAATCCTGACATAGGAGCCGGCGCGGATCGCCTGACGGCGGGCGGGGCGCTCGCCGCCGAGATCGAGCGCTATCGCCTCGTCCTTGTAGCCCGGCGCATCGGGATGGCGGTCGCCCTGAATGATGCGGCGCAGATCAGCTCGGTAGGTCCGCGCGCCATAGGAGCCGACCTTGACCGCGATCGTCTCGCCGGGAGCGGCGCTCAGAGTATTCGTATAGGCAATGAGGGAAAGCATGGGTCAGCGCCGCTTCGTCAAAAGATCCAGAGGCAGATCAGGTCCGCCGAGATCGCGCCAGCGCCTGAGGAACACATCGCGCTCGGCGGTGGCGAGGTCGCCATAGTCGACGCCCTCGACCGGCGTGATCGGTTCACCTCGCCTTTCAGGCAGCTGCGCCAACTGCCAGCGCCGGTAAGGTTCTTTGCACAGGATGACATATTTACCCTTAGGGCCAAGGCCGCGCATGACATTAAGCACCCGCTGCAGGCCGGGACTGCGATAGCCGAAAGGATCGGCCAGAAATTCCCGGGCAAAGGGCACATCGTCCGCCGTGATCTGGTAGCGCGCCATCTTACCTCCTTGTATCGGGCGGGGCGGCTCGCGCCGCCCCGTTTCTTCTTCACGCCGCCTGCTTGGCGATATCGCGATGCACCTCATCCAGCGTCTTGCGCAGGATGCCGAACAATTCCGAAATCTGCGCGTCGGTGATGATGAAAGGCGGCGCCAGCACGATCGAGGCGCCGAGCGGGCGACAGATCAGCCCGTTCTTCAGGGCCTGGCGCGACACGCGTTCGCTGACATCGAGATTGCCGGCGAAAGGCGCCTTGGTCTTCTTGTCCGCCACCATTTCGAGCGCGCCCATCAGGCCGACGCCGCGCGCCTCGCCGACCATCGGGTGATCGGCCATGGCGCGCAGGTGCTTCTGGAATGCGGGTGAAACGGCTTTGACATTGGCGAAGGCGCCGCCTTCGATCTCATCCAGCGCGGCAAGCGCGATGGCGCAGCCGACCGGATGCGCGCCGGTGGTGAAGCCCGTCGGCAGCTCCTCATATTTGGCCGAGGCCTTGTCCACCCGCTCCGTCATTTCCGGCGACAGGATGATGGCGCCCATCGGGAAGAAGCCGGCAGTGATGACCTTGGACGCCACCACGATGTCGGGCTTCATGCCGTATTTCTGCGAGCCCCAGAACTCACCGGTGCGGCCGAATCCACAGATCACCTCATCGGCGATGAGCGGAATGCCGTATTTCTTCAGAACCGGCTGGATGGCCTGGAAGTAGCCCTCGGGCGGCGGAATGACGCCGCCGGCGCCCATCACCGGCTCGGCGAAGAAGCCGGCGATGTAATCCGGGCCGGTATTGCGGATCGTCTGCTCGAGCTCGAGCGCCAGGCGGCTCGAGAATTCCGCCTCGCTCTCCTTCGGCAGAGCTTCGCGCCAGTGATGCGGACAGGTGAGATGGCGCACTTCCTTCACCGGCAGGCCGGAGGCGGACTTCACATAGTCCTTGCCGGTCAGGCTCGCGGTGATCACCGTCATGCCGTGATAGGCGTTCTTGCGGCTGAGCAGCAGCCGGCGATGCGGCTTGCCCTCTGATTCCGCCAGGAACCACAGGAGCTTCACCACCGTGTCATTCGCCTCGGAACCGGAATTAGCATAGAAGACGCGGTTCGCCTCCATCGGCGCCAGCTTGACGACACGCTCGGAGAGATCGAGCGCCGACTGGCCGACACGGCCGAAGAAGGCGTGATAGGCCGGCAGCTTGGCGTAAGCGCGCTGCGCCGTCTCGATCAGCTTCTTGTTGTCGAAGCCGAGCACGACATTCCACAGACCCGAATTGCCTTCGAGAAATTTGCGGCCGCGGTCGTCATAGATATAGACGCCCTCGCCCCTGTCGACGATGACCGGCCCTTCCTCTTGAAGCGTCGGTATATGCGAGAAAGGATGCAGGAAGGCACTCGGGTAATTGGGTTTGCTCATTTGCTTGCTCCCGGCTCTATGGCCTCTAGCGCTGGACAATAATTTCCCGTTCGCCCCGGCGGAGCGGGGCGCTCTTCATTTCACCTTCACCCTGAGATGCCCGGCGCGGCCGGGCCTCGAAGGGTTGGCGCCGCAGGCTCGCTCTATCCTGATGGACGCTTCGAGGCTCGCTGCGCGCGCACCTCAGCGTGAGGAATAGGGAGTGCTTTCTCTCCCGCCCTCACGCCTTCGACAGCTAGTTCGCCTTGATGCGCGACCAGGCCCGGTCATAGAGCTTCAGGTCGGCGCCAAGATCCTCGAATATCTGCAGCTTCGCGCGCACCTCGGGCGGCGGATTGATCGCGGGATTGTTCTTGAGCTCGGGCGGCAGCAATTCGAGCGCCGCCTTGTTGACCACGCCATTGGTCAGCATGGTGGAATTCTGCGCGGCGACCTCGGGCCTCAGCAGGAATTCCATGAACAATTTGGCATTGTCCTTGTTGGGCGCCGTCTTCAGCATGCACACATTTTCCTGATACATCGTCGCCCCTTCCTCGGGGATCACGAAGCCCAGGTCCTTCGGCCGCTTGTTCACATAAAGGACGCCGCCGACATAATAATGCGACGCCGCCATGTCGCCGCCTTCGATCAGCGGAATCACGTCATAGCGGAAGGCCGCGATATTGGGCTTCTGCTTGAGGATGAACTCCTCGGCGAGCTTGATGTCGGCGGGATCGCGGGTATTCACCGACTTGCCGTTCATGATCAGGCCGATGCCGAGCGTCTCGCGCAGATCGTCGAGCAATGTCACGCGGCCGGGATTCTTCGCGGCATAGTCGAAGAGATCCTTCCATGACTTGAAGTCCTGGCCGGCGACCGTCTTGTTGTAGAAGATGCCGACCGGGCCCCAGGCATAGGGCAGGCAGAAATCGGCCTTCGGATCCTGCTTGGCGCGCAGCGCGCCCGGATCGATGTTCTCGAAGCCCTTGGACTGGTTGATCTTGCTTTCCTCGACGAGGCCGAGCTGGACCATGATGTCGGCCATGTGGACCGACGGCCAGACGAGATCATAGCCGGTGGCGCCGGCCTGGATCTTGGCCAGCATCTCCTCATTGGTCGAATAGGTGTCGAGCGACACCTTGACGTCGAACTCCTTGGAGAACTTGTCGATGATCTCAGGGTTTATGTAGTCGCCCCAGTTATAGAGATGCAGCTCGCCCGCGGCCTGCGCCGGACCCGCCGCCAGCGCCGCAGCGGCGACGCCCGTCAATGCGATCTTCTTCAGCCAGTTCATCACTTCCTCCACTTTCTTTCTAGTTTCTACGCGATCTGAAATAGAGGCCGGCGCTCGCCACCACGAAGGAGAACATGATCAGCAGCACGGCCAGGGCATTGATCTGCGGTCTTATCCCGCGCCGGATCATGGCGAGGATGAAAAGCGGCAAGGTCTGGGTGTCGACGCCGGCGATGAAATAGGTGATGACGACGTCATCGAGCGAGATGATGAAAGCGAGCAGGAAGCCGCCGATCACGCCGGGCATGATCAAAGGCAGCGTCACCCGCCGGAAAGTCGTCACCGGCCCGGCGCCCAGATCGGCGGAAGCGACTTCGAGCGTGTTATCCATGCCGGCAAGGCGCGCCGCCACGATGATATAGACATAGCTCGACAGGAAGGTGCAGTGGCCGATGATGATGGTGGCGAGGCTCAGCTTGAAGCCGACCCCGACGAAGAAGATCAGCAACGCGATGCCGAGCACGATGTCGGGCATGATCATCGGCATGAACAGCAAAGCCTGGTAGATGCGCTTGCCGATGAAGTCATAACGCGCGGTGGCGAGCGCGGTGGCGGTTCCGATGACGGTCGAGATGGCGCTCGCCGAGAGAGCTACGATCAGACTGTTCTGCAGGACCCCGAAAATGCGGTCGGGATTTTCCGTGAAGGCGGCATCGAAGGCGGCGCCCGCCGGCTGCATGCCGAACAAAGTGCGGTACCAGTCGAAGGTGAAGCCGGTCCACACCGCCATGTTGAGGGCGTTCGAATTGAAGGAATAGACAGTGATCAGCGCCAAGGGCGCATAGAGGAAGATGAGGAAAGCCGCGCCATAGACATGGAGCGCCGTCCAGCTCGATGAGAAACGGCGCCTAGACATGGCCGGCCCTCGCGAGGCGTTCATTGTTGGCGGCGCGGCGCATCCACAATGTGTAGGCCAGGACCAGAAGCAGGACGCTCGCCATCACGATCATCGCCAGCGTCGAGCCGAACGGCCAGTTGCGCGCCTGCAGGAACTGGCGCTCGATGACATTGCCGGTCATCTGCACCTTGGAACCGCCGAGGAAGGACGGCACGATGAAATTGCCGAGCGCCGGAATGAAGACGATGACGCAGCCGCCGGCGATACCGGGCGCCGTCAAAGGCAGGATCACCCGCCGGAAAGTCTGGAACGGCGTGGCGCCCAGATCCTGCGAGGCCTGCACCAGCGACCAGTCGAGCCGCTCGACGCTCGCATAGATGGGCAGGAACATGAAAGGTGTCAGGACATAGACAAGGCCGACGATCACCGCGAATTCGGTAAAGATCATGTTGAGCGGCTGGTCGATGATCTCGAGCGACATCAGCGCCGTGTTGACGGCGCCGGTCGGCCGCAGCAGGAGCAGCCAGGCATAGATGCGCACCAGGAGATTGGCGAAGAAGGGCAAGGTGATGGCGAAGAGCACGATGTTCTTGGCCATCGGCCCCATGCGGCTCACCCAGAAGGCCACCGGGTAGCAGACCACCAGCGTGACGAGCACGGTGATGACGGCATAGTAGAACGAGTTCAGGATGATCTGGATATAAAGCGGCTCGAACTCCTCGCCGCCGCCGAGGGGCCAGCCGAAGATGCGGCCGTAATTATAGGGATAGAAGGACCAGACCACGCCGCCATAGAGGCCCGGCTCGAGGAAGCTGTAGACCACCATGATGCCGAGCGGGATCAGAAAGAACGCGCCGAGCAGAAGGGTGATCGGCGTCAGGAGGACAAAAAGCGTTTTCCGCCTCTGGCTGCTTATGGTGCCGCGCTCCACCATCACGCCGCCTCGCTCCTCATGAGATGCGGAGCGGTCGCCTGATAAAACAAGGTGACGGTCTGGCCGGGCGCCAGCGACAGAGCGCCGGCGCCGCGGGCATGGCGTTCCAGGGCGATAACCGGCAGGCCATTGGCGAGACGGCCATGAAGATGCAGGTCGGTACCGACGAAGACGATGTTCTCGATCACCGCCTCGAGGCTGCCGCCGGCGCCGTTCCGGCCCGGGTGAAGCGCGAAATGCTCCGGCCGCAGCATGACGTCGACCTTGTCGCCGGCCGCGAAGCCTTCCGCCGTGACGGCGATGGCCGGGCCGCCGTCGATCTCGACCCGTGCGGCACCGCCGTTCTTGGCCAGCGCGCCCGCAAAGATATTGCTGGTGCCGATGAAGCCGGCGACGAAACGGCTCTTCGGCGTGTCATAGATCTCGGCCGGCGTGCCGAGTTGCAGGATGCGGCCCTTGTCCATGACCGCGATGCGGTCGGACATCGTCAGCGCCTCTTCCTGGTCATGCGTGACGAAGATGAAGGTGATGCCGACGGTGTTCTGCAGGTTCTTGAGCTCGATCTGCATCGACTGGCGCAATTTGCGGTCGAGGGCCGAGAGCGATTCATCGAGGAGCAATACCCGCGGCCGGTTGATGAGGGCGCGCGCCAAGGCCACGCGCTGCTGCTGGCCGCCCGACAATTGCGCCGGCTTGCGCCGCTCGAGTCCGGCGAGGCCGACAAGGCGCAGCACCTCGGTGACCCGCGCCGTCTCTTCGGCGCGCTTCACGCCCGCCACCTGCAGGCCATAGCCGACATTGCCGGCGACCGTCATATGCGGGAACAGCGCGTAATTCTGGAACACAGTGTTGAAGGGCCGACGATGCGCCGGCACCGCGCTCATGGCGCGGCCTTCGAGAAAGATCTCGCCCTCGTCCAGCTCCTCGAAGCCGGCGATGGTCTTGAGCAAGGTGGTCTTGCCGCAACCCGACGGCCCGAGAAGAGTCAGGAACTCGTTGTTGCGGATTGACAATGTGATGCCGTCGAGCGGCGTCACCACGCCGCTCTCCGGCGTGCGAAAGGACTTGCGCGCGCCATCGACGCGCAGCACTTCTTGTTCGGAGACCTGCCTCATCCCGCAGCGTCACTCCCTGGTTTGCATTTAAATGCTTCTAACGGCATTTCCTTGCGATACAGATATGCTATTATGTCTTTTGAACTATGTAAAGTACACAAATGGACAGCGCCAAAAAACTCAAGAGCGAGCTGCAGACCGAACTCGTGAGCCGGATCAGTGAATGGATCCGCAACCAGGATCAGGGCGAGAAGATCAGGGTGCGCGAGGCGGTGCTGTCGCGCGAGCTCGGCGTGTCGCGCACGCCCATCCGCGCCGCCCTCCAGCATCTGGTGGCCGCAGGCCTGCTCCATCCGCATGAGCTCGGCGGCTATACGGTGCTGCAGATGCCGCCCGCCGCCATCGACAGCATCACTCCCGGCGAAGAGGCCGCCGGGCTCTATGGCCGCATGCTGCGCGACATCATCCTGAGCGAAATGCCGGACCCCGCCACCGAAAGCGCCCTCATGCGCCAGTACAAAGCGGGGCGCGGCGAGATCCTGCAGGTGCTGCGCCGCCTGATGCGCGAAGGCCTCGCCGAGCCCCTGCCCGGCAAAGGCTGGACCATGCTCAAATTCAACAGCGACCAGATGCTGAAGAGCTATCACCTGCGCGGCATCCTCGAACCGGCGCTGCTCATCGACCGGCTTTATGTGATCGACCGCCCCGCCCTCGAAAGGCTGAAGGCCGATCATGAGGCGGCGCTTTCGGCGCTGTCGGAGGAATCATCCTGGCGCGAGATCTTCGAGTTCGACGCGACATTCCACGAGGTCGTGGCGCGCGGCAGCCGCAACGACCTCATCGTCGACATCATCCGGCGGCAGAACCGGTTGCGGCGGCTGGCCGAATTCTTCAGCTATTCCCGCATCGAGCGCATCCGTGCTTCGATGCTGGAACATGTCGCCATTCTCGACGCCTTGCTCGCCGGCGACCAGGCCTGGGCCTCAGCCTTGATGCGCCAGCATCTGATGGTGTCGCGCAGCGAGACCGAGGAATATTTTGCGCGCGATCTCGAAGCGGTGCGCTCGGCCGCGAGCGGTATCGAACGGCTACGCTGAGAGCACGCGATCCATCCGGTCGATGAAGAAATCGGCGTTCTCTTTCGAAAAAGTCAGCGGTGGGCGGATCTTCAGGATATTGGCCAGGGGTCCGGTGGCGCTGATCAGCACGTTATTCTCGCGCAGACCGTTGACGATCTTCGTCGTCACATCGGGCTCAGGCTCGCGCGTCGCCCGGTCCCTGACGATCTCGACTCCGAGGAAGAGGCCGGCGCCCCGCACATCGCCGATGAGCGGATAACGCTGCCCCAGCTGCTCGAGGCTCTTCTTGAAATAATCGCCGACGACCCTGGCGTTCTCCTGCAGGCCCTCGTTCTCGATCACCTCGAGGACGGCGAGCGCCACCGCGGAGGCGACCGTGTTGCCGCCGAACGTATTGAAGTAGCGCGCCTTGCGGCCGAAATCCTCGACCACGTCGGGGCGCATCACCAGGCCCGCCACCGGATAGCCGTTGCCCATCGGCTTGCCGAGCGAGACCATGTCGGGCAGCACGCCGTGGCGCTGGAAGCCCCACATATGGGCGCCGGTGCGGCCGAAACCCGGCTGCACCTCGTCGGCGATGAACAGGCCCCCGGCGGCATGGATGGCCTCGACCGCGCCCGCGAGGAAGCCCTTGGGATCCGGCAGCACGCCGTCGCTCGAGAAGATGCTGTCGACGATGAGGGCGGCGGGCTTGATGCCGTGCCGCTCGAAATCCTCGATCGCCGCCTCGACGCCGGCGCGGAAAGCCGCGCCGACATCGGCCTCGCCGAGACGGTAGCGGTTGGGCGCCGGCACGGTGCGCACATGCTCGCCGAGATTGACATGCCGGCCGAGCGACGGCGACATGCCGGCGACCGCCAGCGTGGTGCCGTGATAGGCGCATTCCGTTACAATGAAGCCGGTGCCGCCGGTCCGGGCGCGGGCCAGCCGCATGGCGAGATCGTTGCTCTCGCTGCCGGTGCAGGTGAACATGACATGCTGGAGCTCGGCCGGGAAATATTTGAGCAGCTTCTCGGCATAATCGAGCACGGTCTCATGCAGATAGCGCGTATTGGTGCTGAGGATGGCGGCCTGCTTCGCCAGCGCTGCGACCACATGCGGATGGCAATGGCCCACCGAGGCGACATTGTTGTAGGTGTCGAGCAGCCTGTTGCCGGAAGCTTCATGGAGCCACACGCCTTCGCCGCGCACGATCTCCACCGGGCGCTGATAGAACAGGCGATAGGCTGGCCCCAGGACACGCTGCCGGCGCTCGATGAGGGATGCCTCATGCGCCGAGAGAGCGGCATTGCCCGGCACGAATGCATTCACCATCGTCATATCGCGTTTCATCTTCCGGTCCTCACATCTCGCAAGCTTTGATCAGGTAGTCGCGCGCCGCGGTCCGCGTGAGGCCGTCGAACTGGTCGAGGGCGGCCCAGGCGGGCGGATTGTTGCGCAGGATATAATCCTTGTTCTCCGGGTAGCGGGCGGCGCGCCAGCTGGTCAGCACCGCCGTCGTCACCAGGCGCGCCTTGACGAGATCGAACAGCACGTCGATTTCCTGCGCGGTGAGCGGATTGATTTCGTGATAGGCCGCGGTGAACTCGGCGATCGTGGCGAGCGGATGGGCGCCGGGCCCGGCCTGATAGGCGCAGGCGACGGCGAGATCGTTCACCAGCGGCGTCTCGACCATGTCGCCGAAATCCAGGATGCCGCTGACCGCGGTGTGGTCGTCGGGCGCCACCAGGATGTTGTGCGGGTTGAAGTCATTGTGAATGACCTGGCGGCGCAGGCCGGCGAGCACCGGCGTCACATGCGCCTCGAAGCCGTCGAGGATCGCCTCGACCCGACGGCGGCGCGCCGCGTCCGCGATCGCCCCGGTCTGCGGCCGCAGCTTCAGCGCGTTCTTGATGTCCCATTGCAATTCATGCGCGCCGACCGGCGGCCGGGCATCGCGCAAAGCCAGATCGAGACGGGCCAGGCAGCGCGCGATATTGCGCCGCTGCGGCGCGCTGCGCTCGACCTTGTGCAGCGGCTCGCCCTGCAGGAAGGTCAGGACACGCACCGTGCTCCTGCTGCCGTCGCCGTAATCGAGCACCGCTTCACTGCCGCCGTCGCGCGTGCGAATGACGCGCGGCGCCGGAAGCGAGGGATCCATGCGCTCGATATGGAGCAAAGCCTCGGTCTGGAACCTGGTGACCTCCGGCGGCTCGACGGCATTGGCGATCTTCAGCACATATTCATTCCCGTCCGAAGCGCGGACGCGGAAATTCTTGTCGCGCTCACTGGTGAGCAAGGCGACCTCGCCGTCGATGGCGAAGAACCGCGCCAGAATGGCGCTGGCCTCGATGTCGGATACCGGTGGAACGCTCGAATTCAATACCGTCGCTGTTTCCGTGTTCCCGTTCATCATTCTCGTTCCCAGTTGCCGCCGTCATCCCTGACCCGTGCCGTCAATTTCCTCGTTCGATCCCAGGCCGCCTCGGGCAAGGCATGGCCAAGCATCCCGCGGTCAGGCGCCGAGGTGAAAGGAATCGACGAACGCCTCCGCCTCATTCACCCTTGGCAAGGGGACCGGGGGGCAAGATCGTCACTATGGTCATGAAATTCCAAGCCAAAATAGAATAGGGATAAGACACTATACGGATTGTCGAGGGTAAGCAAATGGCTGCCCGTTGCGGGAGGTGAAACCCTTCGCTAGAGCTTGGGCATGAACGATCACACGCCCCCCAAAGCCCCGCTCAAGCGCGAACCCGGCGTCGTCGCCGCCGGCGTCTATGCCAAGGGCAAACGCATCAGCGACATCGAGATCGCCGATGCCGGCAAGTGGCGCAAGAAGGCCGGCCATATCGTGTGGATCGGCTTGTTCGAGCCGAGCGGCGATCTCCTCGCCCGGGTGAGCGAGCAGCTCGGCCTGCATCCGCTCGCCATCGAGGACGCCGAGAAGGCGCATCAGCATCCCAAGATCGAGGAATATGGCGACGCCCTCTTCATCGTGGCGCGCACGGCGCAGATGGTCGACGGCAAGATCGCTTTCGGCGAGACCCATCTCTTTGTCGGGCGCGGCTATATCGTGTCGGTGCGGCACGGCGCGTCGGTCACCTATTCGACGGTGCGGGCCCATTGCGAATCCTGCCCGACGATGCTGTCGCATGGCGAGGATTACATTCTCTACAAAATTCTCGATTTCATCGTCGACAACTACATGCCGGTGCTGGAGACGGTGCGCCATGAGATCGAGGGGCTCGAGGACAAGGTCCTGCATGAGACGATCAGCACCGAGCAGGTGCGCCGGCTCTATTCGCTCAGGCGCGATCTGCTGAAGCTGCGCAATGCCGTCGTGCCGCTGGTCGATATCTGCCGGCGGCTCGAACATGCGGAGCTGCTGCCGATCGATGCCGAGATGCGGCCGCATTTTCGCGACGTTACCGACCATGTCGAGCGCATCCGCGAAAGCGTCGATTCGCTGCGCGAGGTGCTGGCCTTCGCCTTCGAAGCGAGCCTGATGATGGGCCAGGCCCAGCAGGGCGCCATCACCCGCAAGCTCGCCGCCTGGGCCGCGATCCTGGCGGTGCCGACGGCCATCGCCGGCATCTATGGCATGAATTTCGACAACATGCCGGAACTCAAGCTGCCATACGGCTATTTCGCCGTGGTCGCGGTCATCGTCGTCCTCTGCGGTATTCTCTATTACCGGTTTCGCAGGAACAACTGGTTGTAGAGCTCATGCAAGCCTCCGCTCCTTCGCGACCTCGGCGATAGCCTGGGCGCAGACCGCCACCGTATGATCGAGATGCTCCTTGCCGGCGACGAGCGGCGGGGCGATCTCGAGCGCCGAGCCGATGGCGCTGGCCACGACGCCGAGGTCACGCATGCGGCGCACCACCGCCTTCACCGTATCGTCGGTGAAAGCCTCCCTGCTCTTCTTGTCGCGGGTGAAGTCCACCGCATGCCAGAAGCCGAGGCCGCGCACGTCGCCGACGATCGGATGATGGCTCACGGCTTCCGCCAGATTGGCGCCGAATTCGGCGCCGAGCTCGGCCGCGCGCGGAATGAGACCTTCGCGCTCCTTGATGGCGATGACCGCATTGGCGGCGGCGCAGGCCACCGCATGGCCGGCGAAAGTGTGGACATGGCGGAAGACCGGCAAGGCGTCGGCGATCTCGTCACGCGTCATGACGGCGCCGATCGGCGCATAGCCGGCGCTCATCGCCTTGGCCATGGTCATGATGTCGGGCTCGATGCCGAAATGCTCGCAGGCGAACCACTTGCCGGTGCGCCCGAAACCGGTGATGACCTCATCGATGATCAGCAGAACGCCGTAGCGGGTGCAGATCTCGCGCACCTTCTGCAGGTAATTGCGATGCGGTATCTGCACGCCATGCGCCTGCATGATCGGCTCGGCGATGAAGGCGGCCACCAGTTCCGGCCCTTCGAGCTGGATCTGGCGCTCGAGATGGCGGGCGCAATGATCGGCATAAGCCTCCTCGCTCATGCCGAAGGGATTGCGATAACACGTGGGATTGGCGACGAAGCTGTGGCCCACCGCGCGAGGATCTGGAATGTCACGCACATTCAGCCAGTCGGTGACGGAAAGCGCGCCCAGCGTCGAACCGTGATAGGCGTTCCAGCGCGAGATGATCTTGAAGGCGCGCGGCTTGGCCGTGTTCTGCTGATATTGCCGGGCGAGCTTGATGGCTGTCTCGGTCGCCTCCGACCCGCCGCTGACGAAGCAGACCTTCGACAGACGTCCCGGCGCCAGCTCGGCGAGCTTCGCGGCAAGCATGACGGTGGGCTCGCTCAGGAAACGGGTCGTTCCCGAATAATGCATGCGCAGCGCCTGCTCATACATGGCGCGGGCGATCTCCTCATTGCCGTAGCCCAGTGAGTTGGCGCGCGAGGTCGAGCTCATCATGTCGAGCAACCGCCGGCCTTCCTGGTCGATGACATGGACGCCCTTGCCCTCGACATAGATACAGGGGCCGTCGCTCTGGACCTCGCTCTGCGGCACCAGCGAGAACAAAGTGTGCTGATAGGCGAGGCTCGCCAGATCGCGCGAGTTGCGCGCTTGCTTCGTTTCAGCCGGCTGCATGACGGTCACTCCCTTTCGTCCTGTTGCGAAAGAGCCTATGGTCGATGTGGTCTTACAAGAAGAACCAGCCTGATGCGAAAATCTGGAGCCACTTCAGCAGGACCTTCCGTCCTGCTCGACCTCATCTCGCTCGCGGGCAAGGAGGGCGGCCCGCAATATCAGCAGCTCTACCGGCAGATGCATGCGCTCATCCTGAGGCGCATCTTGAAACCGCGCGCGAGCCTGCCCTCGACGCGGGCATTGGCGGCCGATCTCGGCATCGCGCGCAATACGGTCATCGCCGTCTATGAACAGCTCGAGGCGGAAGGCTATATCGAGACGCGGCATGGCGCGCGCGCCCGAGTCGCCGACCTGCCGCTCGGCGAGCAGCCGAAGGCCGCGGCGCGGTTTCCGAGCATGGCCGAAAGCCTGTCGACGCGCGGACGGGTGCTGCTCGACCAGACACATCGCCAGAGTCCGGCGCGGCAGACCCTGTTCCAGCCCGGATTGCCGGATGTGAAGCATTTCCCCTTCGCGGCCTGGCGCCGGCTTCTGGCGCGGAGACTGCGGCCCAGCGCCGACGACATCTTCGGCTATCACAGCTTCACCGGCTACGCGCCCTTGCGCATGGCCATCGCGAATTATCTCGAGGCGGCGCGCGGGGTGCGCTGCGCGCCCGAGCAGGTCATCGTCACCACCGGCGCGCAAGGCGCGCTCGATCTTCTCGCGCGGCTGTTCCTCGACCCTGGCGATGAGGTCCTGCTCGAAGAGCCGGGCTACACCGGCGCCCAGGGCGCCTTCCTCGCCGCCGGCGCCAGGCTGCTGCCGCTCCCCGTGGATGAAACCGGCTGGCATGTGCCGGACATCATGAAGGGCCGGCCGCGGCTCATCTATCTCACTCCATCCTGCCAATTCCCGCTCGGCCTCACCATGCGCATGGAGCAGCGCCTCAAGCTGATCGAGTTCGCCGAGGCCGCCAATGCGTGGATCATCGAAGACGATTTCGACAGCGAATACCGTTTCACCAATCAGCCGGTGCCCGCCATGCAAGGCGCCGACCGGAACAACCGCACGATCTATGTCGGCACCTTCGCCAAGACACTGTTCCCGTCCCTGCGCATCGGCTTCATGGTGCTGCCGCGCGCCCTCGACGAGCGGATGAACAAGGCCCTCTTCCTCACCGCCAAGACCGCGCCCCTGGTCCTGCAGGCGGCATTGGCCGACTTCATCGAGCTGGGCCATTTCGCCAAACATCTGCGCCGCATGAAACGCATCTATGGCGCGCGGCGCGCCAGCTTCGTCGAGCTCGTCCAGGACGAGCTCGGCGAGTGGCTGACGCCGATCGACGGCAAAGCCGGATTGCAGACGGTGTGGAAGCTGCGCAAAGGCCTGAAGGACAAACGCATCGCGGACCTGGCGCGCGAAGCTTCCTTCGGCGTGACGCCGCTGTCGGAGCACTATCATCACGGCCCCGGACTTCAGGGCCTCATTCTGGGCTATGCGACGGTCGAGACGGCGGCGGTGCCGAGAGGCCTTGCGCGGCTGAAAGCGGTGCTGCGCAAGGCCGGCTGATCAAGATTGGTTTCAATTGGTGCCGGAATATTTCACGGCTCCAGCGCAGCCCGCTTGTTCCACCGGAATATCGGGCCTATTGCCGACGTAACAACTCGGAAATTCACAAAGATCTCGAAGACGCAATGCAGGCAGGGGACGGGCCCGAATGGCTTTCCGCCATTCGACACGATAATCATGCGCGTGCGCTCACTTTTGCGGCGGGACGCTCGCTCACCTATGGCGATCTTGCCCGCCGTGTCGCCGAATTTTCGCGCCAGCTCGGTCAGGCGAAGAAGCTGATCGCGCTCGAGGGACGCAGCTCCGAGCACGCCATCGTCGCTTATCTGTCGGCACTCAAGCACGGACATGCGGTGGCGCTGCTGCCGCCCGGACGTGGTGAATTGCTGGCGGAGTTCTGCCGTATCTTCGATCCGCACGTCGTCTACCGGCAAGTCGACGGCCGCTGGCGCCTCGAGCATAGAGAGCACGCGCGGCCCGAGCTGCATCCCGACCTGTCGGTGCTTCTGACGACGTCGGGCAGCGAAGGACGGGCCAAATGGGTCAGGCTATCGGCGCGGAATATCGACGCCAATGCGCGCTCGATCCGGACTTATCTGGCTCTCGCCGAGAGCGATGTCGCGGCGCTGTGCCTGCCGATCCATTATTCCTACGGTCTTTCGGTCCTCAATTCGCATCTGGCGGCGGGAGCCTCGGTCCGCATCATCTGCAAGAGCATCGTCGATCCGGGCTGGCTCGACGAGGTCACGGGCAGCGGCTGCACGAATTTCGCCGGCGTGCCCTATTCCTACGCGCTTCTCGAGCAAATCCGGTTCCGCCAGGGCTCGCATGGAATGCGCTTTATGACCTGTGCCGGCGGACGGCTCGCGCCCGACCTGGTCCGGCTCTATGCCGATCATATGAAAGAGACCGGCGGCCGGTTCTTCGTCATGTATGGGCAGACGGAAGCCACCGCCCGGATCGCCTATCTGCCGCCCGAGCTTGCCTCCGACTCTCCCGACTGCATCGGCATCGCGATTCCCGGCGGCGCGCTTCACCTTGTCGATGAGAAGAAGCAGCGCATCGAAGACGCGGGCCGCGTCGGCGAGCTCGTCTATAGCGGCCCCAATGTGATGATGGGCTATGCCCATGCGCGGCAAGACCTGCGCCGCGGCAGTGAGATCGGCTCGCTGCGCACCGGCGACCTCGCCATGCGCACGGAAACCGGCCTCTACCGTATCGCCGGAAGGCTCACGCGCTTCTCCAAGATCGCCGGCATCCGCATCGACCATGCCGCCCTCGAAGACTTGTGCCGCAAGCGGGGCATCGAAGCGGCCGTGACCGGAGATGATGCACGCCTCTCGGTGTTCCACATATCGCCTCAGCGCAGCGACATGGTGGCGGTACTTTTGGCCGAGGCCACCCGGTTGCCGGTGAGCTGCTTCGATATCCGGCCCCTGGCGCAGCTGCCCCGATTCGAGTCGGGCAAGATCGACTATCCGACTCTCAAGACCATGGCGCGCCAGACGGAGACCGCCGACAAGATCGCAGCCGGCCGCTCCGTGCTCGAGATCTTTCAGCGCCTCTTCCATCCCAAGCCGGTAAGCGCCTCAGATACGTTCCGGTCGCTTGGCGGCGACTCTCTGCTCTATGTGCAGGCCGCCTTGGCGATCGAGGAAAGAAGCGGGCATCTGCCTGCCGACTGGGACCGGAAGACAGTCGCCGAGCTGTCGCGGACTGCCGCCCGGCCAGGCCCTCGACGCATCGAGACATCCATTCTCTTGCGCGGACTGGCGATATTGATGGTCGTCGTCCATCATGCCACTTTGTGGCCGCTGCCCGCCGGCGCGCCGATACTCCTGATGCTGGCCGGCCATGGGCTCGGGCGCTTCCATGCGGCAAGCCTGTTCGCCGGAGACAGTTTCGGCTTCCTCAGATCCGTTCTCGGCAAGCTCGCGCCCTATTATCTGATCCTGCTCGGCTTTGCATTGGCCTGGAGGGAGGTGCCTTGGGCCTCAGTCTTCCTGGTCGGTAATCTCGGCTTCGGCCATCCGGAAAGCCGCACCCTCCTGCCCTTTCTCTACTGGTTCGTCGAAACCTATGTACAGATCATGCTGATGGTGGCGCTCGTCTTCACTATTCCAGCCATCAGGACAGCGGCGGCGAGGCGGCCTTTCGAAGCGGGCCTCGTCATGCTCGCGGTGAGCCTTGGCTTGCGCGTCGCGACACCGCTGGCCTTCGACCTCGGCGATCGCACCGGCTTCAATCCGACCTGGCTGTTGTTCCTTCTGCCGCTCGGCTGGTGCGCCTATTTCGCCGACACGCCGAAGAAAAAGGCGCTCCTCGCCATGCTCGCGGTCGCGGCCACCGGCATCGCCGCCATCCATGGCGGCAACTGGCACGGCTCCTGGATCAGATACGGGCTGAGCGCCGCCGGCCTTGTGACCTTGCTGTTCGCGCCGCAGATCAGAATCCCCCGCAGCCTGATATGGCCGATGCTGACCGTCTCGGCGGCGAGCTTCCACATCTATCTCATTCACCGGCTCCTGCCCGAAGCTCTCGGCTACGAGACAGCCGGCGGCGGAGCGGTGGCGATCCTGATCGGACTCGCCACCGGCATCGGCGCCTTCCATCTCCACAAAGCCGGAAAACTGTGGAGCCGGCGCTGGTTCGGCCCCAAATCGGTATTGGCCGAAGCGCGCGGCTGAGCAGGCTTCAGAGCGCCACCACCTGCCCCTCATGGATCGAGCGGTCGGCGGCGACGACGATCTTGAGGCTCTTCACGCCGTCATTCATGTGATCGGTGAGATCGATATCCTCCTCGATCGCCTTCAGGAGATAACGCTGCTCGCGCTCGCACAGGCCCTCGTGATCGGGTTCGTCGGTCATGTCGATGCGCTCGTCGGGCTTCGACATGTCGGCATGATGCCAGAGGATCTGGTTGGTCTTGGTGTGGGCGTTGATGTCGTCGGACTTCACGGCGCCGGCGGTCTCGGCCATCACGATCGACACCGAGCCCTTGGGCCCGATCACGTCCTTCACGAAGAAGGCCGTCTCGCTCATCATCGGGCCCCAGCCGGCTTCGTACCAGCCGACCGAGCCGTCATCGAAGGATACCTGCAGCATGCCGTAATTCTGCTTGGCCACCTCATTGGTGAGGCGGGTTCCGATCGCATGCACCTTCACCGGCTTCGCCTTGGTCATCTGGCACATCACATCGACATAATGCACGCCGCAGTCGACGATCGGCGGGAAGCTGTCCATCAGGCGCTTGTGCCACTCCCAGGTCTCGCCATTGGACTGCTGGTTGAGATTCATGCGGAAGACCAGCGGCGTGCCGAGCTTTTTGGCGATCTCGATGAATTTGATCCAGGACGGATGGTGACGCAGGATATAGCCGATCACCAGCTTGCGCTTGGTGCGCTTCGCCGTCTCGACCACCTTCTCGGCATTGGCGACCGAATCGGCGAGCGGCTTCTCGACGAAGACATGGGCGCCCGCCTCCATCGCCTTGATGGCGAAATCGGCGTGGGTGTCGGGCAGTGTGTTGATCGACACGACATCGGGCTTCAGCTCCTTGAGCGCCGTGTCGTAGTCGGAGAATTTCTTGGCGCCCTTCAGCGCCTCGGGCAGTTCCCGCTTCGCGATGCGCCTTTCGCACACGCCCACCACCTCGAAGCCCGGAATGCGTGCATAGGCCAGCGCGTGGCTCATGCCCATATTGCCGAGGCCGACCACCAAAACCCGTTTCTTTGCCATGTCTAGTTTCCTCCGATCCTGATCACATTGCCGGTGCGCGCCGATTCCTCCGCCGCGAGCGTCGCTTCGAGGGCCGCGGCCGCGTCTTCGGGCCGCCCCATGCTCGGCGTCTTTCCATTCAAGGCGCAAATGGCGAAATAGGCAAACTCATCACGCAGCGCCCCGCCACGCACGCCGTCGAATTCCGGCCAATAGGTCGTGTCGGGGCTGTGCAGCTTGTCCTTCGACACGATGCCGAGATTGGGGAAGGTGTCCTGGACATGGATGATGCCCTCGGTGCCGATGATCGACAGACGCTCGTCGATGTCGAAGGGCGTCTTTTCCGGCATGCACCAGACGGTTTCGAGCGTCGCTGAGGCGCCGCCGGCGAAGCGATACATGGTCTGTCCGATATCGGGGAATTTGAGGCCGCGCACATCCACCGTCTGGGCATAGGCACTGACGATCCGGTCGCCGGTGAACCACAGCATGAGATCGGTGTCGTGAATGGCATCGCCGACGATCGGCCCGATCTTGTTGAGGATCTCGGGCGTCCAGGCGGCGGGGATATTGCGCCGCGAGCTCATGGCGACGATCTTACCGATTTTACCCGCGTCGATCGCCTGTTTCGCCATGCGGTAGCGCGGATTGAAGCGGCAGATATGGCCGACGAGCAAAATGCCCTTGGACTTCTTCGACGCCGCGATGATCTTGGCGCAGTCGGCGACCGTCGAAGCCATCGGCTTTTCGAGGAAGACATGCTTGCCGGCCTCGAGTGCCGCAACGGCGGGCTCGGTATGCTGGTCCCACATGGTGACGATCGACACGGCATCGATCTCGGGGTCAGCCAGCATGTCGCGATAGTCGCGACAGGTCTTTTTGACCCCGTATTTGCTGGCGAGTTCCGCCAGGCGGTCGGGCTTGCGGGTGCACAGAGCCGCGAGCTCCAGATTGGGAACACCGACAATGGTGTCGCAATGGATTTCGCCGAACCAGCCGAGACCGATGACACCGATGCGCAATCTGTCCATTCGATACCTCTCAGAAATCTTCAAGTGTCAGCTCACGCGTCATGACGATATTGCCGGAGGTCAGGCCGCAATCGACCGGCAGCGCCACGCCGGTGATGGCCGCCGCGGCATCGGAAGCGAGAAAGCCGATGGCCTTCGCCACATCGATGGGCTCGACGATCCGTCCCAACGGATACCAGCGCGTCAGCGTCGCCAGGACCTTCGGATCCTTCTTGGCGCGCGCGTCCCACAAAGGCGTGCGCACCGTCGCCGGCAGCACGATATTGGAGCGGATGCCATAGCGGCCATATTCGAGCGCCAGCGACCGGGTGAGCGAGATCATGCCGGCTTTGGCGGCGCTGTAAGCGGGATCGCCCAAAGCCGACAAGCCATTCACCGACCCCACCGCGATGATCGAGCCCTGGCGCTTTTCCTGCATGCCCGGCAGCACGGCATGGGCGCAATTGAAAGCACCGTTGAGATTGCCGTTCATGTCGGCTTGCCAGCCCTTGGGATCGGTCCGCGCCAGGGTCGGATGATCGGAATAGCCGGCATTGTTGATGAGGATATCGACCGGGCCGAGTTCGGCAACGAGATGGGCGAAGGCTTTGGCCACGGAAGCGGCATCGCCGATATCGGCCACCACCCATGCCGTCTTGATGCCTTCGCGCCGCAGCTCATCGGCAAAGCCTGTGACAGTGTCCTTCTTGTCGATGGCGGCGATCGCCGCCCCCTCGCTCGCGAAGTAGCGGCAGACCGCCTGGCCGATACCGCCCGCCGCTCCGGTGACGGCGACGACTTTTCCCTTGAAGCTCATGCGTGCCCATCCAGGATTTTCATGGCCTTGACGATCCGGCCGACATTGGCTTCACGCAAATGGCCCCAATTGTAGAAAGCAAGCTCGGTAACACCGCGCGAAGCGAGTGCTTCGATGGCGGCGAGAAATTCAGCTTCGCCGGTAAAGTCGGGATAGGCCGGCCGCAGAATGCCGCGCAGCCTGCCTTTGCCGCGCAATCTTCGCTTGATGTCGAAGAGATCGGCCTTCACCCGCTGCGCCCCCGCCTCATAGAAGCAGGCCTCGATGATGCCGGCCGCCTCGGCCTGGCCTTTCAGGTCGCTGCCTTCATACCAGGCGCCGCCGGTCGGGCGCGCCACCGAGGGTATGACCGCGACATTGACATCCTTGCGCACAGCCTGGCGGATCTCGGCGATGAGCGATGTGACGACGCTCATCCGCCAGCGCAGGAAGGCGCCAAGCCCATTGTGGTCAAGCATATCGGCGTGCCAGAAGGCTTCCGCCATGTCGGCGGGGTGATCGACATCGCTGCCAAGATAATCACTGACATCGCGCGCGACCTCCGCCTTCAGGCGCGCCGCGTCGATGCCGGCCTTGCCCGCCCCCTTTACGCAATGGTCGCAGAAACACAGGCCCAGCAAACCGTCGAGCCAGCGATTGGGCGTGTTGAGCGCGAATTCATGGTGATAGCCATGCGCGTAAGGAAGAAAGCCCGGCGTCTCCAGCGAGATGCCCGAGACATCGTAGCTTTCGGTCACATCCTTGCAGAGGCCCAGCGCATAGGCGCGGGCTGCCGGCGCCGAGGGACATAAGTTATAGATGTATTTGTCGCCGAAGGCGTTGGTGACGGCGGAGTCCGGATTTGCGCTGCCGAGCAGCGTATTGTGCAGCAGGACCAGCCACACATTGACCGCCAGACGCTTCGCATCCGTCAGCTCGCGTAAGGTATCGCACTCCTTGAGGAGGTAATTCGCCACCGGCTTGATCGCGCCGTATCGGGAGTGATCGGCATGGAAATAGACCGTGCCGTCCTGCGGGAAATAGACCTTGCCTGTCCGTCCATGCGGTCTCAGGAACTTTCCGGCGTGATAGCTGCCGGCATAGGTCACCGTATCGAGGCCGAGCTTCTGGAATTGATCCATAGCCCTGCCGACGCCCGCTTCGGCGAGGTCCCAGGCATAGCTATAGATGGCCCGATAACTCATGATGAGAGATATGGCCGGTTCAGTTCCCGAACCAGCCCTCCTTCAGATAATGCATGTATTCGAAGACGGTGTTGTGCTTGCGGATGAAGACGACTTCGAGGAAATCGCCGACGACGAAAGGCCTGATCAGGATCTCCTGCCCCTCCATATGAGGCGCCAGGTCGTCGACGCGGAAAGCAATGTGCGGGTTGTTGCGGACGGCATCGGGCACGGTCGTGCCCTCGGCGTAGCGCAAAAACTCGATGTGCTCGGGGTGGTTGCGCGGATTGGTCACCCACACGCGGCTCTGCTCCACCCAATTCTCGTCGGGCTGGGGCACAGTGGTGGTGATGCCGACATGGTCGAAGACGAACATGGGCCTCTCTCCGGATGGACAGATGAGGTCGGCGGCGGCATCGCTCAGCCGCCGCCGTATTGTCGGATCGCTCAGATGGCTTTCTGGATCTCTTCGACATTCACTTTCTTATAGTCGTCGGAGAGCGCGAAGCCGTCGGCATCGGCCTTGACCTTGGCGGCGTCGAAGCCGTTGGCGGCATCGACGAGATCGTTCTTCACCACTTCGTCGACCTTGAAGTCGCCGGTGATCTGGCCGATTCCCTTGGCGGTGTCGAAGAAGAGCTGCCAGCTTTCGGGAATGTGGTAGCCCCATTTCTTGCGCTCTTCCCAGCGGCCGCCGAAGACATTGGCGAGCTGCATCATGGATTCGGTCGCCACCGCCGGATTCATCTGCGAGGAGAGACCCGGGAACTGCTCCATCACGATCTGCGTCGCGGCGCGCGGATTGATGCGGCCGAATTCGAGACCGGCGGCCCAGCCTTTGAGATATCGGGCATAGACATCCTTCTTCGCCGCATCCTCGAAATCCGCCTTGCGGATGACGAAGCTGTTGGCGGGCAGCTTGGAGAAGTCACGGCCGAGGAAATAGTCGAAGTCGAGGCCCTGGCCCTTCCACTGGGCGCGCCAGCCTTCCCAGGACAGAGCGGCATCGCCATTGCCCTGCGACAGCACGGTGCCCCAGGCCGGCCAGCCGCCGTCGACATATTTCACCTTGGTGATGTCGACGCCCGCCGCCTTGAGCATGGGATCGCAGATCGACTGCCAGCCGGCCGAGCCCAGCACGATCGTCTTGCCTTCGAGGCCCTTGATGTCGGCCGGCTTCTCGCCTTTGCGGAAGGCGAAATCGAACACGTCGGCACCGCCCATCTGGAAGACGGAAACCAGCGGAATGCCCTGCGCGAGGCCGAGCGAGAAAACGCCCGGCGAGGGATAGCCCATATCGGCCTGGTTCTGGTCGACGAGCTTGACGCAGGCCGTCGCGTCGGACGGTCCGGGTTCGAGCGTCGTCTCGATGTCGCCGAAATAGCCGAATTTCTTGCCGATCCAATAGGGATAGTCGTCGAGCACCTCAACGGTGCCGCGCGGCGATACCCAGCGCACCGTGTCGGCCGCATGGGCCTTGCGGGAGCCCAAGCCCCCCAGGGCCGCGACCGAAACGCCCGCGGCGGTCAGGCTCAACAGGCGGCGCCGTCCAATCATCATCTGAGTCATGTCTGGTTTCCTCCTCTTATGTGCAGTTGTTCAGTCACGCACTTTGTTCGGCCGATCCGAAAAGTCTGCAACTTTTCGGGCCGATGCTTCAAGATTTTGCGCATCGGCCGATCCGAAAAGTCTGCAACTTTTCGGGCCGATGCTTCCAGATTTTGC
>JBMOOM010000020.1:0-19278 GCA_049323275.1 Pseudomonadota bacterium | reverse complement strand
CCTCTGGCGACGGGTGGGTCGAGTTGCGGCCCGACCGCTCCCTCAAAGGTCGAATCTCCTTCCATGGCGGCGATGAGGCCAACTTCATCGCACGCCCTTGGAAGACTTCTTCAACAGCCTGCTAAAGGTTACTTACCTTTCTTGATGACTTCCACAACGTGGGTCTTCGGCTTATTTCGCGCTGTTTTCACAGACGTAAAACGACCGTTACCTGCATTGCGGCCGATCAATCGACCTTTAGCCATCACTCATCACCTCCTTTCACGAGCTATAGCCCTATGCGCGGCTGTGCCGGATCGAAGAATCAGAGCGAGCAAATTATAACGGACGTTAGGTTAGATTGTGGAGTCCTTCTTGCTTCTATGCGCCAGCCGGCATGTGGTATCGCGCCCGCTAAATGGCACCACTTAGTGGGTATAAGAGCGCGAGACGGTCTTAGACGGCTAGAAGTGAAGACAAGCTGATCGAGCACCGACTTGCCGAGTCGGACCGCCTAACGTTCTAAAGCCTCACACATTGAGCCGGTGCTCGAAATAGGCCTGGTGCTCGCGCGATAGGCGGCAGGCGAGCTCGATATTCTTCGCTTTGATCGCGCTGACGATCGGCTGATGGCTCTCGGCCGCCGCCATGAAGTCGATGCCGGGTTCCGACAGCGTGACACGGGTGTGAATTTCGAGATGCAGCGAGTCCCATAGTTTCAGCAGCAGCTCGTTGCCCGCCGCCGCCACGATCATGCGATGGAAGGCGACGCTGTGGCGGATCATCTTCTCGATATCTTTCGTGCCGGCCGCTGCGCGCATGCCATCGACTTCATTTTGCAGGCCTGCAATGTCGAGCGCCGGATTGACGGTGGCGAGCCGCGCCGCCGCTTCCTCGATGGCGCCGCGCACCAGATAGATCTCGCGCTGCGCGCTGGTGGCGAAGGGCTTCACGAAAGAGCCGCGCCGCGGCTTGGCCGTCACCAGCCCCGCCATTTCGAGGTCGCGCAGCGCCTCGCGGATCGGCATCTGGCTGGTGCCGAATTCCTCGGCGAGCCGCATTTCGACGAGTCTTTCACCGCTTTTGTAGTGGCCGGTGGCGATGCGCTCGATGAGCGTCTTGCGGATGCGGTCAGCGAGGGAAGGGGAATGGTCCGGGGCGGTGTGATTCATTTGGGGATTGATTATCGATAATCGTTAAGTTAGCCTTCGCGCACAATAGCGCATGATCCGGAAAAGTGGAATCCGGTTTTCCGAAGAGTTCATGCGCATTTCAAAAGGCCGGACGCGTGATGAAAGCGCCAACCGGCTCGAAAATGGGAGGTTGGAATGTCCGTCACGCTTTCGGCGGCCAAGCAGGCGCGCCTCGTTCCGGCATTGCAGGCCAAGGGCGGCCGCATCATCGCCGGCGGCACACTGATCGTCGCCGATCTGAATTACGGGGCGGATGCCGGCGCCCTCATCACCCTCGACAATCTGGGCCTCGACAAGATCGCCGTGAAAGGCGGCAAGGTGAGCCTCGGCGCCATGGTCACCATGATGGCGATCGCCCGCGACCGGCGGCTCAAATTCCTGCACCCCGTCGCCAATTCCATTGGCGGCCCCGCGGTGCGGGCCATGGCGACGATCGGCGGCAATCTCTTCGCCCCGTCGCCTTATGGCGACATGGCCGCCGCTCTGCTGGCGCTCGACGCCGAGGTCAGCCTTCATGACGGCAAGGCGGTGCGGAAGATTCCCATCGAGGCTTTTCTGATCCAGCGCCGCAAGCTGCGGAAGAGCTGCGTCGTCTCGGTCTCCTTCAGCGCGCCCGCGACCGGGACTTTTCACTATGTGAAAGCGGTGCGCCGCAAGCCGGTGAGTGCGTCCGTCGTCACCATTGCGGCGGTTCTTCCGCGGAAGGGCGGAAAGATCATGGGCGCCCGCGTGGCGCTCGGCGCCATGGCGGCAAGCCCCATCCGCGCACATAAGGCCGAGGCCGCGCTCGAAGGCCGCAAGCTCGGCGATGACGTCATCGCGGCCGCGGCGAAGCTCATCGCGGCGGAAGCGTCGCCCGCTGACGACGCCTATGCCACCGCCTGGTATCGCCGCGAGATCGCGCCCGTCCATTTCGCCCGTCTCCTTGCCGCGTGAGGGAAGAGAAGCATGACAAAGGTCGCCATTGAGTTCTCGCTCAACCAGCAGGACCAGAACGAATTCGTCGAAACGGGCTCGACTCTTCTCGCCGCCCTGCGCGACCGGCTCGGCCTCTACAGCACCAAGGCCGGCTGCCACCAGGGCACCTGCGGCGCCTGCACCGTCATCGTCGATGGCGAGCCGCGGCTCTCCTGCATCACCCTGGCGGAACGCTGCCAGGGAAAGGAGATCACCACGCTCGAGGGCCTTGCTGCGGATGGCGCGCTGCATCCCTTGCAGCAGGCCTTCATGGAAGGCTTCGCCGCCCAATGCGGCTTCTGCACGCCGGGCATGATCCTCGCCGCGAAATGCCTGCTCGACCGCAATCCCGACCCGTCGCGCGACGACGTGGTCGATGCGATCTCGGGCAATATCTGCCGCTGTACCGGCTACGAACCCATTATCGCCGCCATCCTGACCGCCGCCGACCGCCTGCGCAAGCCGGCCAGAAAGCGCGCATGAGGGAGATGGCCATGGAATACCGCAAGGACTACTTCAAGGACGCGCGCCCCGAGGACCTGACCGAGGTCGGCGTCGCTCGTCAGCGTTCCGATGTGCTGGGTCATGTGACTGGCAAAACGCAATATTACGCCGACCGCCATTTTGCTGGTCTCCTCCATCTCAAGATGGTGCGGAGCCCGCATCATCACGCCCGCATCAAATCGATCGATGTGAGCAAGGCTCTGAAAGTGCCGGGCGTCGTGCGCATCCTCACTGCCAAGGACGTGCCGCAGAACATCTACACCATCCTCTGCCTCATCCAGGTCGAGCCCAATGACGAGCCGGTGCTCGCTTTCGACAAAGTGCGCTTCAAGGGCGAGCAGATCGTCGCCGTCCTCGCCGAAAGCGAAGCCGCCGCGCGCGCGGCCGCCGCCAAGGTGAAGATCGCCTATGAGGTGCTGCCGGCGGTCTTCGATGTCGAGGAGGCGCTGAAGCCCGGCGCGCCCCTCGTCAATGAATATCATGGCCGCAACTACTTCACTTACGAAGGCCATCATTGCCGGCGCGTGCGTCATGGCGATGTCGAGCGTGCCTTCGCTGCGGCCGATTTTGTCCTCGAGGAGATGTATCAGTCCTCGCCCATCGAGCATGCGCCGACCGAGACCACCGGCTGCATCGTCGTGCCCGACCAGAACGACCGCTACACCTGCTATTCCAATACCCAGGCGCTTTATTTCACCCTCGACAATACGGCGCTGATCCTCAACTCCCCCTTCCATAAATTGCGCCTGGTGGGCGGCACGGTCGGCGGCGGCTTCGGCGGCAAGGTCGACGTGATCACCGAGCCGATCGCATTCCTCGCCGCCATGCTGACCAAGCGGCCGGTCAAATATGAATATAGCCGCGAAGAGGAGATGCAGGTCTCCTCGCCCCGCGCCGCCGAGCGCATCTATATCAAGGACGGACTGATGAAGGACGGCCGCATCGTCGCGCGCAAGGTGACGCTTTATGTCGACGCCGGCGCCTATTCGCGCCATTCGCCCTATGGCACCACCAAGGCCGCCGCCCATATGCCGGGGCCTTATACGATCCCCAATGTCCGGGTCGACTGCCACTGCGTCTACACCAACCGCACGCCGTCGAGCGCCATGCGTGGCTTCGGCGTCACCATCGGCGATTTCGCTCTCGAAGTGCAGATGGACAAGCTCGCCCGCCTGATCGGCATGGACCCGATGGAGTTCCGCATCCTCAACGCCTATCGCGACGGCGACATGAAGGCGCATCAGAAGCAGGTGGAGGGCGCGGCTCTCGTCGAATGCGTCCAGGCGGCCGCCGACCTGGCCCATTGGCCGATCGGCGAGCGCAGCAGAGCCGCATCGTCTCTGAAGCGGGAGATATGACATGACCAGGAAACGCGGCCGCGGCATGGCGGCGGTCAACTACCCGACCGGCATGAATCTGGGTGGCGATCCCTCCCAGGCGCTCATCCATGCGACGACCACGGGCAGCTTCATCGTGACCTTGTCGAGCGTCGATCTGGGGCAAGGCCTCAAGACCGTCATGGCGCAGATCTGCGCCGAGACGCTGGGCGTTCCGACCGACAATGTCATCATCGACACCGCCGACACCGATACCGGGCCGCATTGCATGGGCACCTTCGCCTCGCGCGGCACCCACCGCATCGGCAACGCCATCATCATGGCGGCCAAGGAGGCGCGCGCCGTCATGCTCGAAGTGGCGGCCGAGGAGCTCGAGGTCGATGCGGCGGATCTCGTCACCGACGGCGCCGGCAACATCCATGTCAAAGGCAGCCCGCAAAAGGCGATCGCGGTGCTCAATGTCGCGCTCGCCGCGCATTTCAAGCACGGCAAGTCGATCTCGGGCCGCGGCATCTTCCTGCAGCCGCGTTCCTACCCCGAGCCCGAGACCGGCAAGATGACGCCCGCCACCTGCTATGCCCATGCCTGCACCGTGGCCGAGGTCGAGGTCGACACCGAGACCGGCGAGGTCGCCGTCCTGTCGCTCAAAAGCGCCTATGAGGTCGGCCGCGCCCTCAATCCGCGCATGGTCGAGCAGCAGATCATCGGCGGCGCCTGGATGGGCATCTCGCATGCGCTGTATGAAACGACCGAGCCCTATTATCCCGATCGTTCGCACGGACCGGTAGATTTCAATCAGTATCTGATGCCGGGGCCGGGCGACCTGCCCGAATTCACCAATGTCGTCATCGAGCGCCCGGCGCCGGACGGTCCCTTCGGCGCCAAGGGCGTCGGCGAGATGACCGCCAATTCGCCCATCCCGGCCATCGCCAATGCGATCTTCGATGCGGTCGGCGTGCGGGTCGATTCGCTCCCCATCACGCCCGAGAAGGTCCTGCGCGGCATCCGCGCCTTGAATGCCTGAAACGATCCCATCTTGAGAGGAAACCCCGATGCTGAAAGTCATGTCCCTGATGAAGCGCCGCGCCGATATGAGCCATGCCGATTTCCGGCGCTGGGCGCAGTCGGAGCATCCGCTCCTCGCCCAGAAGCTGCCGGGCCTGCGCGGCTATCGCATGAACGTTCCCAAGGAGGAGAATCCCGACAATCCTTATGACGCGGTGAGCGAGATGTGGTTCGACGATGCCGAGGCGCGCCTCGCCGCCATGGCGACCGATGCCGGCAAGGCCGCCGGCGGTGATGCGGCGTCGCATTGCGCCAGCCGCTTCCATCTCCTGGTCGACGAGAAAGTCTTTGTCTGAACGCGGCGTCGCATCGCCCGAAGACCTCGCCGCGCGCCTCGAGTGCGAGCGCTATCTCGCCGGAGCGGAGCTCGCCACCGCCTGCTTCCTGGCGCTCGGACTCGGCAAGCCCTTGCTGCTTGAAGGCCAGCCGGGCGTCGGCAAGACCGAAGCCGCCAAGGCGCTCTCTTCCGCGCTCGGCCTCGAGCTGATCCGGCTGCAATGTTATGAGGGCATCGACGCCGGCCATGCGCTTTATGAATGGAACTATGCGCGCCAGCTTCTGGCGCTGCGCCGCGACGCCGCGGCCGATCTCTATTCCGACGATTATCTCGTCGAGCGGCCATTGCTGCGCGCGCTGAAGGCGCCGGAACGCACGCTGCTGCTGATCGATGAGATCGACCGCGCCGATCACGAATTCGAGGCCTTCCTGCTCGAATTCCTGTCCGATTTCCAGATCTCGATCCCGGAGCGTGGCACCTTGCGGGCGGCTTCGCCGCCGGTGGTGATCCTCACCTCCAACCGCACGCGTGAATTGCACGAGGCTCTGCGCCGGCGCTGCGTCTACAGCTGGATCGCGTATCCTGAGCCCGAGCGCGAGGCGCGCATCATCATGCTGCGCACGCCGGAGCTCGCCGAGGCGACGGCGCATGCCGTCGTCAGCGCGGTGAACGGCTTGCGCCGTCTGCCGCTCGCCAAGGCCCCCGGAATTTCCGAAGCCGTCGACTGGGCCAGGGCGGCGCAGATGCTCGAAGGCGGCAGCGGCCGCTGGCCGGAAGCCTTCCGTCGCGCCATCGGCGCCGCGCTGAAAGATGAAGAGGATCTGGCGCTGGCGCGCGACGGGCTCGACGAGCTTCTGCGCAAGGCCTGCGCCTCATGAAGCTGCCGCGCGCTGCCGCCCTTCTCGTCGATTTCACCCGGCTGCTGCGCCGGCATGACTTCTCCCTGTCGCATGAGCAGGTGGTGATGTTTCTGGGTGCCGTGCGCCTGCTGGGCCCGCGCAGCATGGACAGCATCCGCCAGGCCGCCCTCGCGACCCTGGCGCCGCCGGTCGATCGCCTGCTGGAGTTCGACGCGCTGTTCCGGATCTTCTTCTATGAGGAGGGCGGCGCTGCCGTCGCCGCCAGAAGCCTGCCGGAGCGCGATGCGCCGGTCCGGGACAAGGGCTCGGGACAGGAGGAGCCGCCCGAAGTTGGCGATACCAGCCGGTCGGGTAAGGCGGCCACGCCCAAGGAGACGCTGAATCTCCGACGGTTCGAAGACCGTGCCGACGAGGCCGCCATCGCGCGGCTGAACCAGGAGGCGCCGCGCGCTTTGCCGCACCGGCGCAGCTTCCGTAAAACACCGGGCAAGGAAGGCGAGGGGCTCGATCTGCGCCGCTCCCTGCGCCGCATCGTCGAGCATGATGGCGATATCGTCGCCCTGAGGCGCAGTCGCCGGAAAACCACGCTCCGGCCGATCGTGCTCCTCATCGACATATCGGGCTCGATGAAGGCGCAGACCGTCGATTATCTCATCTATGCGCATGCTCTCACGACGATCACCGGGAAGGTCGAGACCTTCACCTTCGGCACACGCCTCACCCGTATCACCGGGGCGCTGCGTCAGCGCCGTCGGGAGATCGCGCTGGCGCAGGCAGCGAGGCTCGTCGGCGACTGGGACGGTGGCACCCGAATTGGCCCGTCGCTCCAGTCCTTCCTCGCCAATCCCCGTTATGCCGCCTTGTTACGGGGCGCCGTGGTGATGGTCCTGTCGGACGGCCTCGAGCGCGGCGATCCACGGCCGATGCGGGAAGCCGTGGCGCGCATCGGGAGGCGCGCCTTCCATCTCGCCTGGCTGACGCCCTTGGCCGCCGATCCGCGCTTCCGTCCCGAGACCGCGGCGCTGAAAGGCATTCTCGACTATCTCGACCGCCTCGGCAGCGGTGGATCGCTGGCGAATCTTGTCGATCATACTTTGAAGATAGGAGCCAGACTATGAACGGCATCGTCGATGCGCATCATCACATCTGGCGGCAGAAGGATTTGCCCTGGCTCTCCGGCCCCATGCTGCCGCGCATCTTCGGACCCTATGAGCTCATCCGGCGCGACTATCCGATCAGCGAATATCTGGCCGATATCTCGAAATCGGATGTGACGCGCTCGGTCTATGTCCAGGCCAATTGGGCCAGAGAGGATTTCGAGGCGGAAGTGCGCTGGGTTCAGCAGACAGCCGAGGCGAGCGGCTGGCCGCATGGCATTGTTGGTTATGCCGATCTTTTGGTGGACGATGTCCGTCCGCAGCTCGATCGGCTGAAACCCTACACATTGTTACGCGGCATCCGCATGCAGCTTCATTGGCACGACAATCCGCAATACCGTTTCGCGGCGCGGCCGGATTTGCTGCGCGAACCGGTCTTCCGCCGCAACATGGCATATCTCGCCGATTACGGCTTGAGCTTCGACCTCCAGGTCTTCACCAGCCAGATGGCCGACGCCACCGATCTCGCCGCCGAATTTCCGCGCACCACCTTCATCCTCCAGCATGCCGGCATGCTGGAGGATCTGTCGCCGCAAGGCTGGGCTGCCTGGCGCGCCGGCATGGCGCAGCTGGCGCGGCAGCCGAATGTCGTCTCGAAATTGTCGGGCCTGGGCACCTTCGTTCACAAGATCGACGGCGTGCTGATCGCCGAGATCGTGCGGGAAACGATCGGACTTTTCGGTCCTGAGCGCTGTCTCTTCGGCTCCAATTTTCCGATCGAGAAATTATGGGCGAGCTATGACGAGCTGATCGCCGCGCACCGCGCCGCCTTGGCGGGTTATTCGCCGGCCGACCAGGCGATGATCCTGGCCGGCACGGCGATGCGCGTTTACCGATTGGGTTGAGCCAGCGCTGCCCTCTGCCGGATCAGCGCGAGAACCGTATCGATGGTCGGTGTCGGTTTCTGGGTGAGCCTGCCCAGTTCCTGAACCGCGGTGACCAGCGCGTCGATTTCGAGCGGCCGCCCGAGCTCGAGATCCTGCAGCATCGAAGTCTTGTGCGCGCCGATCGCCGCGGCGCCGGCGATGCGCTTGTCGACATCGATGGCGAATTTGATGCCGAGCGCTTCGCCGATGGCTTGCGCTTCCACCATCATCGCCCGCGCCACGCCGCGCACGGAAGGGTCGCCGCAAATCTGCTCGAGCGTAGCACCCGTCAGCGCCGAGATCGGGTTGAAGGAGAGATTGCCCCACAGCTTCACCCAGATCTCGCTGCGGATCTGCGGCCGGACGGGTGCGCGCAGGCCCGCCGCGACGAAGACCTCGGCGAGCCTGGCGATGCGGTCGGTCTTTTCACCCGACGGCTCGCCGAGCGGCAGGCGGTCGCCCTCGACATGGCGGATGATGCCGGGCGCCTCGATCTCGGCGGCCGGATGCACGACGCAGCCTATGGCGCGCTCCGGTCCGATCGTGTCCCAGATGCGCCCGCCCGGATCGACCGCTTCGATGCGTTGATTCTCGTAGGGTCCGCTCTGCTTGTAGAAATACCACCAGGGCACGCCATTCTGCCCGGTGACGATGGCGGTGCCGGGACCGATCAGCGGCTTGAGGCTGTCGAGAATACCGGGGATCGAATGCGCCTTGAGCGCCAGGAAGATGTAATCCTGCGGCCCCAGCTCCTTGGCGTCGCTGGTGGCGGTGACCTTGACCACCGTCTCGGCCTCGCCTTCGCGCAGGATGAGCCCGTTGCGCCGCATCGCGTCGAGATGCGGCCCGCGCGCGATGAGGCTCACATCGGTCTCGCCCTTGAGCGCCAGTTTCGCGCCGACCAGCCCGCCGATGGCGCCGGCGCCGAAGATGCAGATCTTCATCCGGCCAGGCCCAGCTTGGCGGCGAGGCCGATGCGCTGCAATTTGCCGGTGGCGCCTTTCGGGATCTCTTCGAGGAAGACGAGCTTGCGCGGCACCTTGAAGTCGGCGAGGCGGCCGGTAGCGAAATCGCGGATCTCACGCTCGCTCGCCTGATGTCCTTCGCGCAGCACGATCGCCGCCGCCACTTCCTCGCCGAGCTTGTCATGCGGCATGGCGAAGGTGACGACCTGCTGCACCGCCGGGTGGTCCATCAGCACCTCGTCGACCTCGCGCGGCGAGATCTTCTCGCCGCCGCGATTGATGATCTCCTTGAGGCGGCCGGTGATGCGCACATAGCCTTCCTCGTCCATCGTGCCCTGGTCGCCGGTGTGGAACCAGCCATGGGCGAAGGCTTCTTCATTCGCCTTGGGATTGCTCTCATAGCCCGCCGTGACATTGGCGCCGCGGATGACGATCTCGCCGGTCTCGCCGGCCTTGAGGATCGTTCCGTCATTGCCCATGATCGCGACGTCCGGACCCGCGGCGATGCCGACGCTGCCGGCTTTCCGCGCCTTGGGCGGCAGCGGGTTCGACGCCATCTGATGCGCCGCTTCGGTCATGCCATAAGCCTCGATGACCGGACAGCCGAAGGTCGCCTCGGCTTCCGCCATCACTTGCGGCGGCAGCGACGAGGATGACGAGCGGATGAAGCGCAGCCTGGCGCGCTTGATGCTGTCCTCATTGCGCGCGGCGCGGCCGAGGATCGCCTGATGCATGGTCGGCACCGCCGTGTACCAGGAAGGCTTCGCCTCATCGAGCCAGGCGAAGAATTTGAGCGCGTTGAAGCCCGGCGTGCAGGTGATCGACGCGCCCGCCGAGAGCGAGGACAGCACCGCGGCGATGAGCCCGTGAATATGGAACAGCGGCATGATGTTGAGGCAGCTGTCCTCGGAGGTGAGCGCCAGGGTCCGCGCGATATTGCCGGCCGAGGCCGTGACGTTGCGCTGGCTCAAGGGCACGATCTTCGGGCGCGACGTGGTGCCGGATGTGTGCAGCACCAGCGCGATATCGTCGGCTTCCGCCGGGCCTTTGAGCTTCGCCTCGCCGACTCTGTCGCCCTCGATGGTGAAGTCGCCGGCCGCCGCCCCTTCCGCCACTTTGAGGCGCAGGATCGGCAGCTTGAGCTTGGCCGCCGCTTCCTCGGCCGCCGCATTGCCGGCATCGTCGAGGATCAGCGCCTTGGCATTGAGGTCGCCGAGATAGAACTCGAATTCTTCCGCGCGGTAGGCGGGGTTGAGCGGTGCGGTGGTGGCGCCGGCGCCGATCGCCACGAAGGCGCTTGCCATTTCCGGGCCGTTCGGCAGCACGATGGCGACCCGGTCATTGCGGCCGATGCCCAGCGCATTGAGGCGTCCGATCGTCCGCCGCGTCAGATCGCGCAGGCCGGCGAAAGTGAGGGCCGGCCGCCCCGGCGCACCCAGCGCCATGTCCGTGTCGGCGCCGGCTTTGAGAAGTTCGGTCAGAGTAGATGCAGTCATTATATCATAACCCCACAGCGCAGCCGTCGCGGCGCCCTTCCGACGCCGCCACCCAGCCTTCCTCGCCAAGTCTATAGATGATTTGCGCGGCGCCAAAGTCGAGATAGGTGCCGCCGGTCGTCGCATGCCCCAAGGCTTCCAGTGCCGTCCGGACAGCTTCCGGCCACGCCGCTTCCAGCGACAGCTTGCCGTCCTCGAAGCGCCAGCGCGGCGCGTCGATCACCGCTTGCGGATTCTGCTCCTTGGCCAGCATGCGGCAGGCGACCTGGACATGGCCTTGCGGTTGCATCGAGCCGCCCATGACACCCAAAGCGGCGACCGTCTTGCCGTTCCTGGTGGCGAAGCCCGGAATGATGGTGTTGAGCGGCCGCTTGCCGGGACCGACGATATTGGGATGGTCCTTGTCGAGCACGAAGCAGCAGCCGCGATTATGCAGCGAGATGCCGGTGCCGGAGATGACGACGCCCGAGCCGAAGCCGCGATAATTGGACTGGATATAGGAAACGGCCATGCCGTTCCGGTCGGCGGCGGCGAGATAGACCGTGCCATGCGTCGTCTGCCTGGCGGGCTCGGGCGCGCTGACGCGGTCGCGGGTGATGCTCGCCGCATGCGCCTCGAGCCGCGCCGGATCGAGGAGCTCGGCGGCCGTCACGCGCATGGTCGCGGGATCGCCGACATGGGCGCGCACTTCGGCCATGCCGATCTTGGTCGCCTCGATCTGCAGATGCACGAATTCCGGACTGTCCGCCGCGAGCCCGCCGATGGCGAGCCGGTCGAGAATACCGAGCGCGATCAGGGCCGAGATGCCCTGGCCGTTGGGCGGCAGCTCATGGATGTCATAGCCGGCGAAGCCGATGCTGATCGGGTCGACCCAGTCGGGTGTGTGATCGGCGAGATCGGAGGGGCTGAGCGCGCCGCCCTGCGCCTTGGCCGCCGCCGCGATCTTCTCGGCCAGGCTGCCGCGATAGAACGCCTCGCCTCTGCTGCTGGCGATGAGCTTCAGCGTCTCGGCCTGGCCGGGGCAGCGGAACAGCTCGCCGGCTCTGGGCGCGCGGCCATGCGGCAGGAAGCTTTCGGCGAAGCCCGGCTGGTCGCGCAGGCGCTCGACCTGGTTCTGCCAGATCTGCGCGATGATCGGCGACACCAGGAAGCCTTCCGTCGCATAGCGGATCGCCGGTTCGAACAGGCTTTCGAAGGGAAGTTTTCCGAACCGCTCGCTGAGCGCCACCCATCCGGCGACGCCGCCCGGCACGGTGACCGAATCCCAGCCGACTTCCGGCATCTTGTCATGGCCGTCGAAACGGCTGCGATGCCAGGATTTCGGCGCCCGCCCCGAGGCGTTGAGGCCGTGCAGCGCCTTGCCGTCATGGATGATGGCGAAAGCATCGCCGCCGATGCCGTTCATCGTCGGCTCGACCACGGTGAGCGCGATCGCGGTGGCGAGCGCCGCATCGACCGCCGTGCCGCCCTTCGACAGCATCGCCAGGCCGGCCTGCGCGGCGAGCGGCTGCGTCGTCGCCACGCAATTGCGCGCCAGCACCGGCATGCGCGATGAGGCGTAAGGGAAAGTCCAGTCCATGAGGCTTCCTTCTCTCAGAGGGTTGCGCTGAGCTGCGGGATGAAGGCGTCGAACGTACGCCCGAGCCTCTGATACATATCATCGATCTCTTCGCCGGTGATGATCAAGGGCGGCGACAGCGCGATCGTGTCGCCGAGCGCCCGCACGATCAGCCCGTGCTTCTGCGCCTCGGTCTGGAACAGCATGCCGACGCCGCGCGCCGGCTCGAAGGGCGCCTTGGTCTTCTTGTCGCTCACCAGCTCGATGCCGGCCAGAAGCCCGATGCCGCGCACCTCGCCGACAAAGGGAAGATCGAGAAGGGCGCGGGCCTTGTCGAGGAAAGGCTTCGCGACCTTCTGAACATGGCCGACGATATTGCGCGTCTCATAGATGCGCAGCGCTTCGAGCGCCGCCGCGGCGCAGACCGGATGGCCCGAATATGTATAGCCATGGGCGAAGCTGCCGATCTTGGCGCTGTTGTCGCGCAGGGCTTCGTAGATCGGTTCGGAAATGGCGGTGGCCGAGATCGGCAGATAGGAGGCCGACAGCGCCTTGGCCATGGTCACCATGTCCGGCTTGATGCTGAAGGTTTCTATGCCGAACATATTGCCGGTGCGTCCGAAGCCGCAGATCACCTCGTCGGCGATGAACAGGATGTCGTGGCGCTTCAGGATGGGCTGGATCTTGTCGAAATAGCTCTTGGGCGGAACGATGAGGCCGCCGGCGCCCAGCACCGGCTCGGCGATGAAGGCGGCGATCGTGTCGGCGCCTTCGCGCAGGATCAGGTTTTCGAGCTGCTCGGCCAGGCGTGTGGCGAAGGCTTCCTCGCTCTCGCCCTCCTTGGCGAAGCGGTAGTGATGCGGGCAGTCGCAATGGCGCACGCTCGCCATCGGCAGGTCGAAATCGAGATGGTTGCGGGTAAGGCCGGTGAGGCTCGCCGCGGCGATGGTCACGCCGTGATAGGCCTTCATCTGGGCGATGATCTTCTTCTTGCGCGGCCGGCCGAGCGCATTGTTGTAGTACCAGGCGAGCTTGATCGCCGTGTCGTTGGCTTCCGATCCGGAATTGTTGAAGAACACGCGGCCATTGGGCAGCGGCAGCATCTTGATCAGCTTCTCGGCGAGATCGGTTCCCGGCTCATGCGCCTTGTGCGCGAAGAGGTGATAGAAGGGCAGCTTGCGCAACTGCGCGGTGATCGCCTCGACCATACTGTCCTCGCCGCCGAAGCCGAGCGAGGCGCTCCACAGGCCGGCGACCGCTTCTATATAGTCGCGCCCTTCATCGTCGCGGACATAGATGCCCCGGCCGCTCGAAATCACCGTCGGTCCGATGCGCTCATGGACTTTCAGATTCGTATAGGGGTGCAGCGCATGGGCGATGTCGCGGGCCTGCGTCGAATTCGCGTGAATGGTCACTCTTTTTCTCCTGAAAAGCGTCTCTTGAGCAAAATGGTATACCAGAAAGTATTTTTTACAAGCATGTTTTGTGTTCAATCTGCTTGACAGTTTTGGAAATCAGGGTCAGATTTGGCATATGATCCTGCATACCAAAGCCGAAAAGCCCGCCGGCACGCTGAAGCAGAATGTCTATGACGCGCTCAGGGGCATGATCCTCAGCGGCGAGGTGAGCCCCGGCGAGCAGTTGCGGGAACGCGATCTGAGCGAGAAGCTCGGTGTCAGCCGCACGCCGCTGCGCGAGGCGCTGAACCAGCTGGAGCGCGAGGGCCTGGTCGAGAGCCAGCCGCATCGCGGCTATTTCGTCCCCATTCTCGATCTGAAGACCGCCGAGGAATTGCTCGACCTGCGTCTGATGCTCGACGCCTATGCGGTCGGGCTGGCGGTCGACCAGATCTCCGAGCAGGGCCTCGAGGAATTGAAAGGCGTCATGGCGCGCCTCGCCGAATTCGCCGCCAAGCCCGAGCTCGCCATCGAGGAGCTTGCCGAGGAAGTGCGCGTCGGCATGTTGATCCACGAGATCGTGGCGCGCGAATCCGGCCATCGCTTTCTCTACGAGACCTTGCGCCAGCTTTATGGCCGCCTGTCTCTGTTGATCTGGGTCGATGTGCTGTGGGTCGACAAATGGGACCTGACCCGCGCCGAGCATAAGGAAATCGTCGAAGCGATCATTGCGCGCGACAAGGAGCGGGCGGTCACCGCCACCAAGCTCCATGTCAAGCGCTCCCGCGACGACCTGATGCGTGTCGTGCAGGCGCAATCTTTGCTGCACGGAAAGTCGAGGGGGCGACTGGAACGGCCTTGAGGCAAGTGGGGACGCACGGTCCCGGTTTAGTTGGAGGAATGAATGCAAATAGAAAAGAAGCTCGAATCCTTAGGAATCAAGCTGCCGGACCTCGGCACCTGGGATTCGAATATCGGCACCGCTCAGAAATATTACGGCCAGCAATACGGAAAGATGAAGCCGTTCCATCGTTCCGGCAACCTGCTCATCCTGTCCGGCCATGTGCCTGACCTTCCGGACGGCACCGTGATGCATCCGGGCCGTGTCGGCGCCGAAGTCACCGTCGAGCAGGGTTATGCGGCGGCGCGCCAGACCGGCATCAACTGCCTCGCCGGCATCAAGCAGGCGATCGGCGATCTCGACAAGATCACGGCGCTCGCCCGCACGCTCAACTTCGTCGTCTGCGCCCCGGGCTTCACCGATCCCAATCTCATCTCCAGCGGCTTGACCGACCTCTTCGCTGAAGTTTTCGGTCCTGAAATCGGCATCGGCTGCCGCGCCACCATCGGCGTGATGTCGCTCGCCAACAACCATTGCTACGAGACCTGGATGGACCTCGAGGTCCGCTCGTAACGGCCTGCCGACGGAGCGGTCATACCGGCCGCTCCGTACTCATCGCGACAAATCATAAGAATAACGAGCTTAGGGAGAAGTACGATGCGTAAAGCGTTTCTGTATCTGACGGCCGCCGCCTTCACCGCCATGGCGGCATTGCCGGTGAACGCCGCCGAAGAAGTGAAGATCGGTTTCACCGCCGCTCTGAGCGGCGACTTCGCCGCTTATGGCGAGAATATGCAGCGCGGCCTCGAGCTCGCCATCGGCGAGATCAACGCCAAGAGCGACAATGGCGGCGTCACGCTCAGCCTCACCACCGCCGACGACCGCGGCCTGCCGAGCGACGGCGTCCTCATCGCCCAGCGCTTCTGCTCCGACGACACGGTCGACATCGTCATGGGCTATTCCTTCAGCTCGGTGGCGCTCGCCGCCGCGACCATCATCAACGACTGCCAGCTCCCGGTGCTGGCCTCGGCGGTGACGAGCCCCGATCTCGCCGGCGTCAGCCCCTATTTCCGCCGCAACGTATTGACTGATGCGGTGCAGGGCGAGCTCGCCGGCAATTATGCCGCCAAGGCGCTCGGCGCCAAGCGCATCGCGGCGCTGAACCAGCAGGACGATTACGGCATCGGCGGCACCGACGCCTTTGTCGCCGCCGCCAAGGCGGCGGGTGCCGAGATTCTGAGCCGCGAGGCCTATGTGCTCGGCACCAAGGACTTCAAGACGCAGCTCACCTCGATCAAGGCGCAGAATCCCGATCTTCTGTGGATCGGCGGCTTCTATACCGAAGCGGCCAAGATCGCCCAGCAGGCGCGCCAGATCGGCCTCGACGTGCAGATCCTCGGTAGCGACGGCCTGTTGAGCCCGAAGCTCATCGAGCTGGGCGGGGCCAGCATCGACGGTACGATCCTCTACGGCATGTTCGATCCGAGCGTCGCCAAGCCGGAAGTGCAGGCCTTCGTGAAGGCCTATAAGGAGAAATATGGCGAGGAGCCCAATGCCTGGGCGGCTCTCGCTTATGATGCCGGCTATACGCTGAACGAGGCGGCCAGGCTCGCCGCGGCCAAGAACGGCAAGATCGATCGCGCCGGTCTCAATGCCGCCTTCGCCGAGATCAAGGCCGTTCCCGGCGTCACCGGCCCGACCACCTTCCAGGAGAACGGCAACCGCGAAGGCACCGTCGTCTATCTCCAGGTGAAGGACGGAAAGTTCGTCCTCGCGCCCAAGCAGCTGAACTGATTTCGTCATGATGCGCATCGGAGCGTCCGCTCCGATGCGCTGATCCAATCGGGCCAGGCGAGGGCGCTCATGGATATTCTGCTTCAGTACTTCTTCAACGCCCTGATGCTGGGGGCGATCTACGCCCTCGCCGCCGTGGCCTATACGCTGGTCTACGGCATTCTCGAGATGATCAACTTCGCTTTCGGCGAGCTGTTCATGTTCGGCGCGTTCCTCGTGGTGAGCTTCATGCTGCCGCAAGTGAGCTTGTTCGGTGTCATGGTGCCCATGCCGGGCCTGCCTTTCCTTCTCGCCGCGCCGCTCGCCATCCTCATCGTCGCGGCGATGGGATATCTGATCGAGCGCTGCGCCTATCGGCCTTTGCGCTTCGCGCCGCGTCTCGCCCCCTTGATCACCGCGATTGCGGTTTCAGTCGCCTTGCAGAATCTGGCGCAAAGCGTGTGGGGCGCGCAGGAGCTGTCTTATCCCTCCTTCTTCCTGCTCGACGCCAAGCCTCTCCAGATCGGCGGCGCCTATATCTCGATGATCGAGATCGCCGTGATCGTCACCGCCGCGGTGGTCATGACCGCTCTCCATTTCTATGTGAAGAAAACCCGCATGGGTCGCGCCATGCGCGCCGCGGCCCAGGATGTCGAGGCCGCCGCCCTCATGGGCATTCCCGTCAACCGCGTCATCGCCATGGCCTTCATCATCGGCTCGGGTCTCGCCGCTCTGGCCGGCATTTTCTATGGCGCGGTCTATCTCTTCGCCCATCCGCATATGGGCTTCATGCCGGGCCTGAAGGCGATGGTCGCGGCGGTGCTGGGCGGCATCGGCAATATCCGCGGCGCCATGCTGGGCGGCATCGTGCTGGGCTTCGCCGAGACTTTCGGCGCCGCCTATCTGCCCAACGGCTCGGCCTATCGCGACGCCATCGCTTTCGCCATACTCATCCTGCTGCTGCTCTTCCGCCCGCAGGGCCTGCTCGGCACGCGCCTGCCCAACCGCCTCGCCGATCGCGGCGCCATGGCCTTCAAAGGCTCGGCCTCGGTCATCGACGCGGCGCTCGCCCGGTTGAGCGTCTTCTTCGCCGGCCGCGATGTCGCGCGCTACGCCGCCTGGGGCGTTCTTGTGGCGGTCGCGGTTTCGGTCTTCTTCATTTTCCCGTCGCCCTACTGGGCGCGTGTCTTCGTCTTCGTGCTCATCTACGCGCTGCTCGCCAGCGGCCTCAATATCGTCGTCGGCTTCGCCGGCCTGCTCGATCTGGGTTTCGTCGCCTTCTGGGCCGTCGGCTCCTATTTCACCTCGATCATCTTCGTCGAGGTCCTGGCCAAGGGCTATGGTGTCGATGTGAGCTCGGTCTGGTGGCTCTTTTATGTGAACCTGCTCCTTGGAGGTGGTCTCGCGGCGCTCTTCGGCATGATGCTCGGCTATCCGACCTTGCGCCTGCGCGGCGACTATCTGGCCATCATGACCCTGGGCTTCGGCGAAATCATCCGCCTCGTCGCCACCAACTGGGTCGATCTCACCCGCGGGCCGATGGGCATTCGCGGCATCCCGGTGCCGAGCCTCTTCGGCTACAAGCTTGGATCGCCGGTGCAGCTCTATCTGTTGGGGCTCGTGCTGCTGGCGCTCGCCGTCTTCCTCATCGCCCTGATGGTGCGCTCCTATCTCGGCCGCGCCTGGGTGGCGATCCGCGAGGACGAGGCGGCGGCCGAGGCGATGGGCATCAACACATCGCGCTACAAGCTCTACGCCTATTCGGCCGGCGGCTTCTTCGGCGGCGTCACCGGCGTGTTCTTCGCCCATTCGCAGCAATATATCAGTCCCCTCAGCTTCACTTTGTTCGAGAACATCCTGATCCTCATGCTGATCGTGCTGGGCGGCATGGGCACGCTGGCCGGGCCGATCATCGGCGCCGCCATCTGGGTCGTCTTCCTCGAAGTGGCGCGCGACATGCCCTTCATCCAGCAGCACCCCGAACTGCGCTTCATGGCGCTGGGGATTCTGCTGGTCGTGCTGATGATCTTCCGGCCGCAGGGACTCCTCGGCCAGAAGCGCCGGCCGCTGATGATGTCATGAACCGGAGAGTGACGATCATGCCGGATCAGGCCGCCGCTCTTCCCGTCGACAACAAGGTCCTGCTCGACGTCAAAGGCGTCGGGCGCCGCTTCGGCGGCCTGGTGGCGCTCGCCAATCTCGATGTGGCGATCAGGCCCGGCGAGGCTTTGGGCCTCATCGGGCCCAACGGCGCCGGCAAGACGACCTTCTTCAATATCATCGCCGGCGCCATTCCGCCTTCTTCGGGCAGCATCCATCTCGACGGCGAATTGATCTCCGGCCTCTCGCCTGACCGCATCGCCGGCAAGGGCATCGCCCGCACCTTCCAGAATATCCGTCTGTTCGACGAGATGAGCGTCCTGGAGAATGTGCTGATCGGCCGTCATCGCTTCTTCCGCGCCTCGCTCTTCGGGCTCATCTTCCGCACCAGGAAAGCGCATGCCGAGGAGGATCTATCGAAAGAGGTCGCCCGCAACGTTCTCGAGCGTGTCGGCCTCGCCGACAAGATGGCGCAGCCCGCCCGCAGTCTCTCTTACGGCGATCAGCGCCGTCTCGAGATCGCCCGCGCTCTGGCGCTCGAGCCCAAGCTGCTGCTGCTCGACGAGCCGATGGCCGGCATGAACCCGACCGAAAAGGCAGATCTCTCGCGCCTCATCGTCGAGCTCAATAGCTCCGGCATGACCATCCTCCTCATCGAGCACGATATGAAGGCGGTGATGGGCATCTCGAAGCGGGTCATCGTGCTGCATCATGGCGAGATCATCGCCGATGGGGGGCCCGATCAGGTGCGTGCCGATCGCACCGTCATCGACGCCTATCTGGGCCGGAGGGGCTGACGCATGACGCTGAAGGTCGAGAACATCAAGGTCGCTTACGGCATGATCGAGGCGCTGCATGGCGTCTCCTTCGCCGTCGCCGACAAGTCGGTCGTCGGCCTCATCGGCAGCAACGGCGCCGGCAAGACCACCGCGCTCAAGGCCATATCGGGTCTT